>NZ_JBMPPM010000002.1:0-730535 GCF_049339885.1 Undibacterium sp. TJN25
TTTATAACGAACGGCGAATGCATTCGGCGCTAGGCTATCAATCACCCAATAAATTCGAAGCACAACTCGCTCGGCAAGCGGCTTAAATCTGGAAACCCGATTGGTCCAGCCCAAGGGGTTCAGTCCACAAAGTGGGTCAGTTTTCAGTGCAAATCAACAGTTAGCGGACATACACAACCAGCTAGCTAAAACGAATTTGTAACGCTGCAAATTAAAGACTGTCATCGCTTCCTCACCGCATGAATTTTCCTTCACAAACGGCTGAGCGCGATCCCCGCACGATTGGTGCAACGGTTGCGGGTCCCTGCAGATGACCTGGCCCACTACTTGACTCCTGCGGACTAATGCCGCCAATTCAGAGCTAAACGGCATGGCGCAATAGCCTGGCATCACATACGTATCGGGTGACCGTATTGCAATTGGCTTGTTCCTCATGCAACCTCCACGTAGGTGCACACCTCCCATTTAATCATCAGTATCAATCGCTGCGGTCGCTATGGTGTGGTAGCATCGACAACTATCGGTATCCATCCGGGCGGAGGATTAGCCGAAGCCATACGGGAGTATATCCATGCGACTATTTGCTGTTGCTGCGGGCTGCCTCATGATGCTGGCCGCGCCTCTTGATGCCTCGGCCCAGGGGCATAATCGCGGGGATACTGGGGATGCAATTGCCGGAGAGCATGACCATAGCCACGCAATGACGGAAACGATGACGGAGACGCTCGGCACCGTCAGCTTCAGCACCTCATGCAAGCCCACCGTTCAGCCTGACTTTAATCGCGCGGTTGCCTTGATGCATTCGTTCCAGTTCGGCCCGGCGATCAACAGCTTTCGCGGGATATTCGACCGCGATCCTGAGTGTGCCATTGCCTATTGGGGTATTGCTCTTAGCAGCTGGGGCAATCCGTTCGCAGGCTTCAGGTCCCCAGCGCAACTGGCGCAAGGATGGAAGGCAGCCGAGGCCGGGCGGGCAATTGCCCCGAAAACGGCGCGGGAACGGGCCTATATCGACGCAGTCGCGCAGCTGTATGCGGATAGTGCGCGCATAGACCAGTCAGTCCGTCTCAACGCCTATGATACGGCGATGGCCAGGGTCAGCGCCGGCTATCCGGACGATATCGAGGCGCGTATCTTCTATGCCCTGGCCCTGGCGTCAGCGGCTGATCCGGCGGACAAGACCTATGCAAAACAGCTCAAGGCCGGCGCGATGCTGGAGGCGCTGTTCGTTCTATATCCCGATCACCCCGGGCTGGCGCACTACATCATCCATGCGTATGACGAGCCCGAACTTGCCTCGCGCGCAGCAGAGGCTGCGCGCCGCTATGGCAACATTGCGCCGTCCACGCCGCACGCCCTGCACATGCCGTCGCATACCTTCACGCGCATCGGCGACTGGCAGGCATCAATAGCTACGAATATGGCGTCGGCAGCGTCGGCCCGCAAGGCGGGTCAACCGGCAGACGAGCTGCATGCCAGCGACTACATGGTCTATGCCTACCTGCAGACCGCACAGGACGAGGCCGCCAGGAAACTCGTGCTGGCGTCTGCGGAAACATTCCGTCGTTTTGATCCTGCCAATGCAACCGGAGCGGCGCCCCCGACGACGGCATTTTTTGCCAATGCAGCCATTCCGGCGCGCTATTGCCTTGAACGACGCGACTGGGCGGCCGCGATGGCGCTGACGCCGTACGAAAGCCCGTTTCCCTACGCCGACGCCATCACGATTTTTACCAAGGGCTTGGGTGCCGCCCACTTGAAAAACGCCGCAGTGGCGCAAAAATCAATCGCTGACCTGGCCGATATACGCGACCGGCTGACCGCAAAAAAAGACAATTTCTGGGCTGATCAGACTGAGATTCAGCGGCGGGAAGTGGCGGCGCAGCTGAGCATCGCGCAGGGAGATACCGCTCAGGCACTGGCGACGCTTACCCGCGCCGTGGAGATGGAAGACGTGACTGAGCTCGCTTCGATCACACCGGGGCCGTTCGTGCCGGCCCGGGAAATGCTGGGTGAATTGCTGCTGGACAACTCGCAGCCGGCGCAGGCGCTGGTGCAATTCAAGATGACCCTTGCCAGACATCCCAACCGGTTTTGGTCGGTCTATGGCGCAGCGCAGGCAGCAAAAAGTTCAGACGATGTCGTAACGGCACAGGCCTATTTTCAGCAATTGCTGGCAATTGCTCACCTTACGGACGAACCGCGGCGCGCAGCGCTTGTCACGGCGAGCGAGGCCGTCAGGGGAAAATGATGATTTTCAAAAATTCTTACGGTTTCTCGATTCCACAGATCGAACTTCACCGGGATCTGTTTGATTACCGGCCCCGTCGCCGTAGCTGACGGAAGAACTTTATGGCCGCCCGGAACAATAGGGGGAAAATCACTTCGTAATGCCGCGAGTGTCTGCAAACGGAAGCGATTCGGCGGTGTCACACGTTTTGCCACGCGTGCCTGTTCCCCTCACCCTGCAATCAGCATGCCCCCAATGCCTGACGAGAGCACCTGTTTAACTGAGTAGGTGCAAAACCCTGCGCCGTATCTGGTTCACCAGCGGGCTCCTGCTGGCGGACAAGGCTCATTCACACTTAAGCCTGTCCCACATTGCTTGCGGCACACGTATTGCCATTTTCCAATGTTAGCCAGCGAACGGAGTCGTTTTGTCGTGGGCATTAAGCTTGCACATCACTCATGCAGCCATAGTCTGGCCATATCGCAAGGCTGCCGCATCTAACATGGAAAACAACAATGGAAATAAGAGAGTTGCTCGTCAGCTGCTATGCCGAACTGGACAACGGCGTCACTTCGGCCGTGCCGATAGACGTGTTTGAGCAGCGCGTGCTGAATTGCAATGTGCCGTTTGATGTCTATGCGCAAGGACTCGATTCTGCCATTGCGGACGGCAACTTCGCCATCCTGTCCCCAGGGATGATCGCTTTCATCAAGAGCGACGTTTGCCAGGCCGGCGCAGGTTTTCCCGGGTAGCTGGGTTGCTGACGCCGATCTGCCTGGCTGCCTGGCATTGCATGTTGCTTACTTCAGGAGTTGTTCATGAAAATCATCGGTATCTCGCCTGGCCGGCGCAATTTTCTGCGCAAGTCGGTTGCCATGGCGCCCGCAGTTGTTTTGATGGCAGGTGGCGCCGCCGCGGTGGTTTCTTCCGGTTCTTCAGGGTGGGACTATAAGCCTGCCTATTTCAGCGAAGCGGAATGGGTGCTGCTGTGCGCGCTGGTGGACCGCATGATTCCCGCGGACGCGGAAGGGCCGGGCGCGCTGGAAGCCGGTGTGCATGAGTTTATCGACATGCAGATGAATACGCCCTATGCCTACGGTGCGCTGTGGTTCATGCAAGGGCCGTTTGTGCCGTCGCCGGACGAGTTCGGCTACCAGCTGGCCATGAACCCGCGCCAGCTTTACCGCAGCGCGCTCGCCGGCCTGGCCCAGGCGGTGCAAAAAAAAACCGGCAAGCCTTTTGACCAGCTGGACGCTGCAGGTAAGGACGCCCTCATTGCCGACCTGGAAAAAGGTGCGCTGGAGATAGGGGAGGTGCCGCCCAAGACTTTTTTTGCACAGCTGCTGCAAAACACCCGCGAAGGCTATTTTTGCGATCCCAAGCACGGCGGCAATAAAGGCATGGCCGCATGGAAGATGATCAATTTCCCCGGTGCGCGCGCGGATTACATGGATTGGGTGGAACAGTACGGCAAACGATATCCGCTGCCCCCCGTTTCCATCGCATAAATACAAACCAGCACCCGTCGCTTGGATTGGTAAAGAACAAGAAGAACAGGAAACCGGCATGGCCGATATAAAAATGAAACCAGTGGATGCGGTCATCGTCGGCTTTGGCTGGACGGGCGCGATCATGGCAAAGGAGCTGACCGAGGCAGGCCTGAATGTCGTTGCGCTGGAGCGCGGCGAATACCGCGACACCTATCCGGACGGCGCTTATCCGAATTCTATCGATGAATTAAGCCATATCCAGCGCACCAAGCTGTTTCAGGATATGTCCAAAAGCTCGTTCACCTTCCGCCAGAAAACCGGCGATGTTGCCGTGCCTTACCGCCAGATTGGCGCGTTCAAGCCGGGAGAAGGTGTGGGCGGTGCCGGCCTGCACTGGTCCGGCCAGCACTGGCGGGTATTGCCGGAAGAGCTGGAGATCAAAAGCCATTACGAACGCCGCTATGGCAAGAGGTTCATCCCGGAAGGCATGACGATACAGGATTTCGGCGTCAGCTATGCGGAGCTTGAACCGCATTTCGATTTTGTTGAAAAAGTCTTCGGCACGTCCGGCCAGGCTTACCGCGTCAACGGCAAGGTGGTCGGTGACGGCAACCCGTTCGAGGCAGACCGTTCCGACCACTATGCGCTGCCGCCGCAGAAGGTGCCGTACACGTCGGACCTGTTCCGCAAGGCGGCGTTGCAGGTTGGGCTGCACCCGTTTATCGGCGCTTCTTCCAATGCGTCGCAGCCGTATACCAATCCCTACGGTTGCCAGATGGGTCCGTGCAATTTCTGCGGCTTCTGTTCCGGGTTCGCCTGCTACAACTATTCCAAGGCTTCGCCCAATGTGAATATCATGCCGGCGCTGCGCCTGGCCGCCAATTTTGAGTTGCGGCCCAACAGCAATGTGCTGCGCATCAACCTGGATGACAGCAAGACCATGGCAACCGGCGTCACTTATGTCGATGCCGCCGGCAAGACAGTGGAGCAGCCGGCGGACCTGGTCATCGCCAGCACGTTTGCCTACAACAATGCCCGGCTGTTCCTGTTGTCCGGCATAGGCAAGCCTTACGACCCCGTCAGCGGCGAGGGTGTGGTGGGGCGCAACATCGCCTACCAGACCATGTCCACGATACAGCTGTTTTATGGGCTGGACACCAATACCAATCCTTTCATCGGTTCCGGTGGCGTCAGTGTCGCGGTGGACGATTATAACGGCGACAATTTTGACCATGGCCCGCTCGGGTTTGTCGGCGGCGCGCCGTCCTGGTGCAACCCGGCCGGTGTCAAGCCGATAGCCGGTATCCCGGTGCCGACGGGAACACCGGCCTGGGGCAGTGCCTGGAAGAAAGCGGTAAAGGATAACTACGTCAACACCGTGTCCTTCGACATCCACGGCGCCAACATGGTGTACCGCGATTGTTATGTGGACCTGGACCCCACCTATACCGACAAGTTCGGCCAGCAACTGCTTCGGTTTACCTTCGACTGGAAAGACAATGACATCAAGATGAGCCGCTATGTCACCGACAAGATGATGGATGTTGCACATGCAATGAATCCAAAATCGATCAATGTCAGTGTCAAAAAATTCGGCGACCATCTAGATCTGCGCAATTACCAGACCACGCATTGGGCCGGCGGTACCCCGATGGGCGCAGACCGCAAGACGAGCGTGGTCAACCGCTACCTGCAAAGCTGGGATGTGCACAACGTGTTTGCGGTCGGCTCCGGTGTCTTCCCCGTCGGCATCGGCTACAACCCGACCGGCCTGGCAGCGGCGCTCACCTACTGGTCCGCCAAGGCGATACGCGAGCAATACCTGAAGAACCCCCGGCCTCTGGTGGATGTATGATGACAACGACGCAGATGAGAAGCAGCTCTTTACGCTGGCTGCACGCGCTGGTTTCATGTATCGCCTTTTCGGCAGGTTTGCCAGCGCATGCGGCGGATGCCGCGATGCCGGAGCGCGGCAACCCGCAGGCTCAGTTAATCAAGCAGGGCGAATACCTGGCCAGGGCCGGCGATTGCGTTGCCTGCCACAGCAGCGCAGGCGGCAAGCCGTTTGCCGGCGGCCTTGCAATGGCGACGCCGGTCGGCAAGGTTTATTCCAGCAATATCACACCGGACAAGGAGCAGGGCATAGGGAGCTGGAGTTTCGAGGATTTTGACAAGCTGATGCGCACCGGCGTCAGCAAGCGCGGCTATACCGTATATCCTGCCATGCCTTATCCGTCTTACTCACGGCTAAGCGTAGCCGACATGCAGGCCTTGTATGCGTATTTCATGCAGGGCGTGCAGCCGGACCCGGCGCCCAACAAAAAAGCCGATATTCCCTGGCCCTTGTCGATGCGCTTTCCGCTGACTTGGTGGCGCTGGGCGTTTGCGCCCCGGCCCGAACCCTATCAGCCGGCCACAGCGGGCAGCGCAGGCAGCACAGGCGGCACGAGCAGCGCCAGCGCGCAACTGCTGCGCGGCGCCTACCTGGTGCAAGGCCTGGGCCATTGCGGCGCCTGCCATACTGCGCGCGGCCTCGGCATGCAGGAAAAAGCGCTGACCGAAGTCGGCAATGAGGATTATCTGGCCGGTGGTACGGCAATAGACGGCTGGTCCGTGCCTTCGCTGCGCAATGAGCATGGCGGTGGCCTGGCTCGCTGGAGCGCGGCGGATATTGCCGCCTTCCTGAAAACCGGGCGCAATACCCACAGCGCATCATTCGGCGCGATGAATGATGTGGTCGCGCATTCGATGCAGTATATGAGCGATGAGGATCTGGCGAGCATTGCCGGCTATCTGAAATCCCTGTCGGCCAGCACGCCGGTAGCGGCTCCCTTTGTTGCCGATGACAAGATAGGCAAAGAGCTGTTTCGCGGCGTAGTCACTTCTGCCGGCGCGCAAATTTACCTGGACCGTTGCGCAGGCTGCCATCGCTCCGACGGCAAGGGCTACAGCAATGCCTTCCCGGCGCTGGCCGGCAACGCCGTGCTGCAAAGCGCGGACCCTACCTCCGCAATCAATGTGGTGCTGTCCGGCGGCAGGGTGCCTGCTACCGTCAGCGCCCCATCTGCACTGGCCATGGCGCCGTATTCCAGCCTGCTCAATGACGAGCAGGTGGCCCAGGTGGTCAGCTTTATCCAGACCAGCTGGGGTAACCAGGGTAGTCCGGCCACGGTCGTCCAAGTGAAAAAGATCCGCAGCATCTCGGTTGGGCTCACACCACTTGGCAAGGCTGCATTTGCAGCAGGCCGCGCCGATACTATTCCGGCGCCTGCGAGGACAAATCAAAAAATGGAGAGGCCCACGCAGGGGGCTGCAGATTTGTAGGGCCTGTGGGGAGCAGATGGAGGGGGAGGGTCGCTCACGGCCAAATTTAAATTCGGCTATAATTGCCGACATGAAAAAGCTGGCCCGATTTTTCCTGCTGTGCATGCTGATGCTGGCGATACCCTTGCAGGGCATCGCGGCAGGTACGATGCTGTTTTGCGGCGCCGGGCATCACCAGATGGCGGCCGATGTTGCCGGCGTTGCTAATGTTGAATATGCTGCGATGGCAATGCCGCAGGGCCATGAGCATCATCACCATGCCGCCGCTTCCGCAGGCAATGCTTCTGATCATCACCAATCCTTTGCCGCTGCGGCAAAGGATAAATGCAGTTCCTGCGCTGCCTGCTGCGTGGGCGCCGTGCTGCTGACGGCCTTTGCCGATCCCACCTTATCCCGCCCTTCCTCTGAAAAAATCGACCTGATTTTTTCTTCTTCCGCCGGTCATATCAGCGACAGCCTTGAACGGCCGCCCAGAGCCTAAACTCCGTTAGTCCTGTTGGTACTGCCTTGCTGAACCTGCGCTCTGTTTGCGGGTCTTGGATTGCAGATCCAGATACGGCAGCTGTTGTTGCGACCTTGCTTTTAATACGCTTGCCTGGTCGCGGTCTCTCACATTTTTACACAGGGATTGTATGAATCCATCAATTTTGGCGGCCTTGCGGCGGCAGGCGCTTGCCTGTTGCGCGCTGCTGGCTACGTCGGCTTTGCCGCCCTTTGCCATGGCGCAAACGGTACAGCCTGCACAGCCTGAAAAGCGGCCCGATCCGCTGGAGGCGCGGGCGCCTGTGCCTGCCTTGCAGTACCAGTCCAGCTTGCAGACCTACCGGCCCTTTGCCGACGAGGAAGTTGGCAACTGGAGGGCGCAGAACGATGCCGTCGGCAAGATCGGCGGCTGGCGCACTTATGCACGCCAGGCTCGCGAGCCTGACGCCGCGGAACTCAATGCCGGCGGCAAGAAGTCCCCGGCAGCAATGAAAGAGGAGGGCGGCCAGCAAGGCCACTCCCACCAGCATGCGGAGCACGGCCAATGAAGCGCATGCATATAGCAAATATCAGGAAAACGCTGAAAGCAGCCGCGCCGGCCGTTTTATTGCCGCTGCTGCTGGGTGGCTGTGCGTCGTTCAGCGCGGACGGCGGCTTTGCCAGCGTGGAGCAGGTCGCAAAGGAAAAGGCCGGCAAGGACGTCAGCTGGCAGCGCAGCGACACTGAACGCGATGTCGCCGCTAAAAGGGTAGAGACCTTGCTGGCGTCGCCCCTCAGCGCCGACGATGCGGTGCAGCTTGCGCTGCTGAATAACCGCGGCTTGCAGGCAGCGTTCTACGAACTGCGCATTTCGGAGGGGGAGTTTGTGCAATCCGGCCGCATCGCCAATCCCGGCTTCAGTTTCGGCCGTTTGCGCCAGGGCAGCGATCTGGAAATAGACCGCGGGCTGCAGTTCAATATTGTCCAACTGCTGACCATGCCTTACGTGCAGCAGATGGAACGGCAACGCTTTGAGCAGACCAAGCGGAATACGGCGATGCAGGTGCTGTCGCTGGCGTCTGAAACCCGCAAGGCGTATTACGTAGCGGTGGCCGCCGACGAATCCATGCTGTACCTGCAGCAGGTGAAAAAAGCGGCGGATGCTGGCGCAGAACTGGCGCGGCGCATGCAGCAGGCGGGCAACTTCAATAAGCTGCAGCAGGCGCGTGAGCAAGGCTTTTATGCGGACGCGGCGCTGATGCTGGCCAGGGCCGAGCAGGCGCAGACGCGCGCACGCGAAAAGCTGACCCGGCTGCTGGGCCTGTGGGGTGGGCAAACGGCATTTGTGCTGCCGGTGAAATTGCCGGAGCTGCCGCAGGCACCCGGCGACATGGCCGATCTTGAACAGCAGGCCATGACGCAAAGGCTGGATGTGCAGGCCGCGCGACTGGGCACCGAGCAGCTGTCAAAAAACCTGGGTCTGTCGCAGGCGACGCGTTTCGTCAATGTGCTGGACATAGGCGCCGTGCGCAACAGCTACCGGGATCAGCCGGTGGAACGCGGCTACCAAGTCACGCTGGAGTTGCCGCTGTTTGACTGGGGCGGCGCGCGGGTGGCCAAGGCAGAAGCCCTGTACATGCAGGCGCTGAACCGTACTGCAGAGATCGCCGTCAATGCCCGTTCCGAGGTCCGCGAAGCGTATCTGGTCTATCGCTCCAGCTATGACATCGCGCGCCACTACCGCGATGAAATCCTGCCGCTGAAAAAGCGCATCTCCGAAGAAAACCAGCTGCGCTACAACGGCATGCTGATCGGCGTGTTCGACCTGCTGGCCGATGCCCGCTCGCAAATCCTCAGCGTCAACGGCGCCATCGAGGCCAAGCGCGCTTTCTGGCTGGCCCAGGCAGACCTGGACATGAGCCTGGTCGGCAAGCCTGCATTGGGCGGTGGGGCCGGCATATCAGCTTCCTTGCAGGCGGAAGCCGAGGTCGGGCAATGATCACAATATATGGATAAGGATTACCAATGAGTTCAAGAAGACATTTCCTCAGTGGCCTGGGGGCGGTCACGGCCGCTGCCGCGGCGGCTTCGGTCAGCAAGGTGGCCATGGCGGCACTGCCTGAGCCTGTAACGCAAACTACACCGGACACGATGCCGCCTCTGGTGCCGCAGTCCGGCCGCCCCTATAATCCGGTGGTGACGCTGAACGGCTGGACGCTGCCCTGGCGCTTGAATAAGGGCGTCAAGGAGTTTCATCTGGTGGCGGAGCCGGTAGTGCGTGAGATGGCGCCCGGTTTCAAGGCCCACCTGTGGGGCTATAACGGCCAGTCTCCCGGGCCGACGATAGAAGTGGTGGAGGGCGACCGCGTGCGCATCTTCGTTACCAACCGGCTGCCGGAACATACCAGCGTGCACTGGCATGGGCAGCGCCTGCCCAATGGCATGGACGGCGTTTCCGGCCTGACGCAGAAATCCATCCAGCCCGGCAAGACTTTCGTCTATGAATTTGTGGCACGCCGGCCCGGCACCTTCATGTACCACCCGCATGCGGATGAAATGGTGCAGATGGCGATGGGCATGATGGGTTTCTGGGTCACGCACCCTAAAGGCAAACATCCGCAGATAGAAGAAGTGGACAGGGATTTTGTGTTCCTGCTCAATTCCTACGACATCGACCCCGGTGCCTACACGCCCAAGGTGACGACGATGCTGGACTTTAACCTGTGGAGCTGGAACAGCCGCGTGTTTCCCGGCATCGATCCGCTGGTGGTGCGCAAGAACGACAAGGTGCGCATCCGCGTCGGCAACCTGACGATGACCAACCACCCCATCCATATCCACGGCCACGAATTCCAGGTCACCGGCACCGACGGTGGCCCGGTGCCGCGTTCGGCCCGCTGGCCCGAGGTGACGACCGATATCGCCGTGGGGCAGATGCGGCAGATCGAGTTCCTGGCGGACGAAGAGGGCGACTGGTCCTTCCATTGCCACAAATCGCACCATACGATGAATGCAATGGGGCATGACGTTCCCAATTTGATCGGCGTTGACCATAGTGGCGTCGCCAAGCAGATCAACAACCTGATCCCGGATTACATGGTCATGGGCGAGCGAGGCATGGCCGACATGGCGGAAATGGAAATGCCCATCCCCGACAATACCGCGCCGATGATGACCGGCGAAGGCCCGTTCGGCGGCGTGGAAATGGGCGGCATGTTCACCGTCGTCAAAATTCGTAAGGACCAGAAGCCGGGGGACTATAAAGATCCTGGCTGGTACAAGCATCCGCCCGGCACCGTCGCGCATGAATGGACAGGCGGCACCACCGAGCCGGTGCGCGCCACGCCGGAAGCGGCGGCTGGCAACAGCATGCCGCTCAAACAAAAACACCAGCCGGAAGTGGAAGTGCAGGTACGCAAACCCACCGGCAAGATGGAACACTAAAAATGAAAGAAAACACGATGAATATCTTCAAGACACTGATGCTGGCGAGCCTGTTGGTTACAGCGACTCATGTAGCGAGCGCCGCCGAATCGGCAAGCCAGGAACCTGTTGTCGCCAAGGCGGCGTCTCGCGGCCTGACGGAAGGCGAAGTACGCAAGATCGATGCCGGAGCCGGCAAGATCACGCTGAAACACGGTGATATCGCCGACATGGACATGCCCGGCATGACCATGGTCTTTCGCGTGAAAAGTCCCGCCATGCTGGACAAGCTGAAGGTGGGCGACAAGATTGCCTTCAGAGTGGAGAAGGCGGATGCGGGTATGGTAGTGACGGAACTAGAGCTGTTGAAGTAAGCCGTTTAAGTTGTATGGGTGTTGGGCGAAGGCGTTCTCAGCTCAACACCCGGTGTTCGCATTAGTGATTTCCAGGTTTGCGAAGATGTTGGGCTGATAAAGCGTCAGCCCAACCTACCATTCTGCGCAGGTCCGAGCCTACGGTGCAAATCTGCATTAGCTTTACCTTGTCTTAGAAATAATATTTCGTGTCCTTGGCCCACACGCTGTTCGGATACAGCTTGTGCAGCAGGTCGAAGGCTTCGCGTGAATACACGCCGCGCAGCTGGTCTTTTTCCGGTTTGCTGGCGCCGTACGGACATTCCATGCGGGTGGAGGCAACCAGGAAGTGCAGCGCTTTTGGCGCTTCTTCATCTTTCGGCTTTTGTTTTGCCCATTCCAACAGCGGCGGCGCAATGTATTCAGTGCGCAGCGGCAGGCTGAGGAAAATTTTCTGCTCCTTGACAGCGGCTTCCGCCTGGGCCTGGCTCAGGTAGCGCGGCGAGGCGCTGGTTGCCTGCCTGTCCGCGGGGGAGGGCGTGTGGTCGAAGGTTTTGCAGCCCCAGTATTTTGCCTGGTTTTGCTGGTCAAAAATGGAGGGGCTCAGTTCGGGCGTGTTGACGAGGATCAGGCTGCCGGCAAGTTTTCTTTCCTGCCCCGGCTTGGCGGCGCGGTAGCGTGCATAAAGCTGCCTGGTGGTGGCGCGGGGTTTGGCGACGCTGTCCAGCATATCCAGCGCAGTCTGTTCATCGCCCAGCACCAGGGCACGGGCCAGCATGGTTTCTTGCAGTTTCGGTTTCCATGCGGCCGGCAGCAGCGGATTTTGCGCCAGTGTCTTTAATTCCGGCAGGGGCAGGAAACGAAAGACCGTACGTTCGAAATCATCATCTGTTTCCGGCTGTTTTGCTGCATTGCTGTCGATCGGCGTGCCGGAATCCAGTGCATCGGGCTGGCGCACGGCAGCTTTCAGGAATTCATCCTGTGAACCGGCGGACAGCATTTTCAGCGCCAGATAGCGGTTTCTTGTCGCTACAGACATGGTCTTGCCATAGGCGGCCAATACACGGTCCAGGTCTTTGTCGGCCTGCGCCGGATGGCCTTCCAGGATAGCCAGGCGGGCGAGATGGTATTGCACTGTCTGGTACAGCGGATGCGTGGCGGGCACGGCGGCTGCGGCTTTTCTTTCTGCCGGGTTCAGTTCATTGGCACGCGCCAGCGACAGCAACGGCGCCATCCACAGCGGATCGGCCTGTTTGAGCCAGCGTTGGCGCAGGGTGTCGATGGCGATCTTGTGCTGTTTCTGAATCTCCTCTTCGGAAGGGGCGTCCCAGTAAGTCGAACTGCTTTCCGCCTGCATGCTGCCTATCCAGGCGGTCAGCGGTTCCTTGGCTTCTATCATGGCAGTGCGCGGCTGATTGTCCAGCAAGACCAGGTAGTCGCTCAGCAGGCCGGCCGTTTCTTCATTGAACGGTGCTTTTTCCAGTGTGCGGGCCAGCACGGCGACGCGTTCGGCGGGGTTGATGCGCGCATCCACCAGCGACAGCATCTGTTTGGCAACGGGGAAGGATGGAAGGATTGCTTCCAGTTCTTTTTTTGCCTGCAACAGCGTTTCGTTACGTTCGCGGGCTGGTGGCTGGCCGTTTTGCAGCGGATAGTTCAGCAGCGCCTTGCGGATCAGGCTGCGGGCCGCCAGATAGCCGCCCAGCTTTTGCCACGGCGATTTGCCGTTGGCGGCAATTGCCTGGAATTGCGCATGGGCGGCATCGAAATTACGTGCGTAGAAGTTGGCGGCAGAGGTCTGGTAGGCCTGATCGTATTTCAGCCAGTCCGGCGCGTTGGCCGGGAGGGGCGGCGGCAACTGCAGCGTACGTTTGACGATGGGTTTGCCGTATTGGCGCGGCGGCTCTGCGCAGTTCGCAAACACCGCATCCTGCCCTTGCAGCCACACCTTGTGCCAGGCATCCGGCTTGCCGCCCGCGCCCAGCCTGGCGCGTGCTTTCAGCGTGGTGACGGCCTGGGTAAAGGCATCCGGATGGCAATTCAGATAGTCTTCCCCGGATTCGCTTTGCGCGCTCATTTCCACCGGTGCACCCGGCGGCAGCCCCCATAATTTGGCGAACTCTGCGCGGGCCTTGGGCCAGTCGTCGCCATCGCTCTGGGCATCGCTGGCCTTGACGCTGGTGTTGGCGCTGGCATTAGAGCTGTCAGCCGCGTCGCCCGGGACGCCGCCGATATGCCAGCGGTCCAGGTGCAGCGATTCCAGCTGGGCCGGTGTCAGCGGCTTGCCGCGTGCAGCCTGGAAGGTCAGGTATTGATAGATGCGCCAGTAACTACCCGGCAGTACACCGACGTTACCCGTTGCAAACGCGGGTAACTGTGCTGGCGCAACCTGGTATTCGGAGGCGAAGCGGTTTTCGGTAAATCCCTCCCCGCCGCTGGCAAGGACAGAGGTGGAAAAAGCCAGCGGCAGGGCGCTGGCCAGCAGGGAGTGGAGCTTCGTTGTGCGCATGGAAAGGTGCTTGGTCATGGAGTGGCAATCATGGAGTGTGCGGGGATGACGGGGTGGCCGCCGCGAGGTTCTGCCAGCTGGCGGCAGTCCAGGGGCGGGGTGAAAAGTAGTAGCGCCGATGGGCATGCACACGCATCCTCGGTTCGTCGCTGGAAAAACCTATCGCCGAGCGGCAGTGCGCTGGTGTAAAGCCCTGCTGCTGCAACAGTCTCTGGCGTAGCGCCTGCTGATCCGGCCCCATGCGGAAAGCCATGGGCACGATTTCGTCGGCGCGGCTTTGCTGCATCCAGTTGTCGTCCAGACACCAGGAAGCCAGTGCGGTCACGGACAGCGCAATGCGCGGGTCCAGTTGCTGCCGGATGGCAGCGATGGAGGCAGCCAGGAAAGCGCGCTGCGAGCGGCGCACTTCAAAATCCAGCTGCACCACGCGGCTGTTGCTGCGCTGCGCCACGCGCAGCAGCTCTCGCGTGATGCGCGCCTGTTGTGGCAGGCTGAGCGTAGGCGGCATGCGCCAGGAAGCATCAACATGCAGCACCGGCACCAGCGGCGTGGATTCATTGACCAGCAGCGGCATGGCGCGCGGGTGCACCAGGGCTTCATCACCCTGCAAGGTGATGGACGAGGCGACATAGGCAACGCCGATACCGGCGGGCAGCCAGCGCAGGTCTTCCGGTCTTTCCCAGGCCCATACCAGTTCTGAAGGCAGCTGCGCCAGTGCCGGATGCAGCTGTGCAGTGACCGCTTCGCTGCGGCTATCCATCTTCAGCGCCAGCGATATTCCGCAAGCCAGAAGGAAGAAGCTGACACCAAGGCTAAAGCCGCGCATTTCGCTCACGTAAAGGAGAGGTTGTTTTTCATGGATATTTTAACCGGTATGCAGTGCGGACCGGTTGAGAATTACTGACGCTGAACTGCGGTGCCTGCATTTGCTTGCAGCGAGGAAGAGGCAGGAAGAGGCAGGAAGAGGCGCTTGCAAAAATCCCCGCATGGCGCGGGGATTTAGCGAGGCGGATACCGGATTGAAAACCAGGCGCTTATTTAGCTTATTTGCCTGCCTTGCCCTGCCACACATCCATCATGTCCTGCGAGCCTTGCGAGCGTATGCCGTTGTCGGTCAGGATTTCGTCAGTGGCGGCCATCAGCTCCTTACGTGGCAACACGATGTTTTCGCCTATGCGCTGGTCGAACTTCAGCACGATCAGCTCATCCTTGGAATCGCGCAGCAGCGTGACCAGGTGTTTGAGGCTGCGTACCGGCGTGCCGTTGACGGAATACAGTACCGAACCGAAGCGGTTGTCGTAGCCCTTGACCAGCTTATGCGGGAAAAATGGTGCGCTGACTACGACCAGTTCTTCGCGCTCTGCGCTGGGCTCGTCCCCAAGCTGCGTCACCAGCGGGCTGTTGTTGTAGGCATAGGCATTCAGTGCCACGGGGTTGTTGGCGATCAGCGCGCGGAATTCCAGCGAGGCGCGAGAAAACACGATAGGGCCTGCAACGAAGTAAGAAGGATAGCTGCCCAGCAGCGGCGGTACCAGTTGCGGACGGGTGGCGCTGACGGGCAGCTGTATCGTCATCGTCTTGCCATTGCGGATCAGCGTCAACGGCAGTTTGCCGTCCTTGGCCAGCTGCTGTATGCGGTACTGGAAGCGCACATTCAGGTCTGCATTCAATTTCACCATGCCCTGGTTATCGACAGGAAATTCGCCGATCTGCGTGACCACGTCCCATTCCTTCAGCGGATAGGAAGCGCTGGATTGTGCCGGATGCTGCACCACCATGCCGTGCACGGATTTATCCAGCTTCAGGTAGGTGCGCAGCACCGGGTTTTCCAGAGTCTGCAGGGCATCGAACATGGCGGGCTTGCCGTCGTAACGGCCATCGGCGATGTCCTTGAGGAACAGTTCGATTTCTTCATTGGGGATGATGTAGCCGATATTCTGCGTATTGATCGCGCCGGAAAAGGCCAGGCCTATCATCTTGTCGCCGGCAATGACCGGGCCGCCGCTGTTGCCGGGGTTGATGGCGGCATCGATCTGTATCCGGAGGCCGGAGGTCTGGTAGTTGTAGGGCACGAACTCGATGCGGGAGACGATACCCTTGGTGATGGACAGCGATGTACCGCCGGTAGGGTAGCCGTAGGCCAGCACGGCATCCTTGATGTCCGGCAGCACATTGGCGCGTACCGGCGGCTTGTGGCTGGCGAAGAAGGATTCATCATCCAGCTTCAGCACGGCCAGGTCGATGCCGCGCGCAATGGCCACCACCGTGGCGGAAATCTTGTCGCCGCCCTGCTTGGCCTGCACCTGTACCTGGCTGGCGTAGCCGACCACATGCGCATTGGTCAGGATGCGGTTGCCCTCAATGACGACGCCGGAGCCGCTGACTTCCACTGGAGTGGCCTTGTTCCATGGCCGGAAAGGGTCGGGTGCGCGTATCGTCGAAAAAATCTTGACGACGGCGTTTTCCAGATGAGGCGAGGCTGGCACTGTAACAGGTGTCGCGGCTGCGGGGGCGGAAGTTGCAGGTGCGGGCGTCAACGGGGGAACCGTAGGCACCGGCAGGGTTGCCACGCCGTCGTCGGCTGTTTGCGGTGCGGCGTGCACAGGCAGGGCGAACAGGGCGGGGGATGCGCAGGCAAGAATGATCAGGCTGCTGCGGCAAAACTGGGTAAGGCGGCGAGGTGTCATGGGGCTCTTGAAAGATGCAGCTTTACGCTGGTTGGGAATGGTTTCAAAAAAGATTCAAAAACAGGCCTGAAACACGCAAGCCCGAGAATATAGCGAGCATAACCGAAGCTTGCAATCCCGGCAATTAAGCTTGTGTATCCAAATGCCAGGTGATATTGCACCTCAAGCTGCGCTTGTCTTCTTTCTCGCTATTGCGGTGGAGTTCCGTCGCCGCTTTTGGCCGCCGCCTCGCGCAATTTGTCCTTCTTGCTCTTTCTTTTCCCCTTGATGCCGCCGTTGAGCTGCTCGGTGGCCAGCGCGGCCGCTTCTTCAGTCATCGCCTGCTGCTTTTCTGCAGGCTCGAAGCCGGGAACCTGTTCGCGTGGCAGTTTCAGTTGCAGCCGGTTTTCTATCAGCCTCAAATGGGCTTCCGTTGCGGCACTGTAAAAGCTGACCGCAGCGCCGCTCTGGCCTGCGCGGCCGGTGCGGCCTATGCGGTGGGTGTAGTCGCTCACCGAGCGGGGCAGGTCGTAGTTCACCACGGCAGGCAACTGGGCAATATCGATGCCGCGCGCGGCCACATCGGTGGCGACCAGCACCTGCAGCCGCGCCGCCTTGAAATCTGCCAGCACTTGCGTGCGCTTGCCCTGGCTCAGTTCGCCGTGGAAGGCTTCGGCATGGATGCCGTTGCGGCGCAGCTTGTCGGCCACATGGCCAGCGGCGTATTTGGTGGCGACAAAAACCATGACCCTGCTCCATTGCTGTTGCTGGATCAGATGGCGCAGCAATTGCGTGCGCCGGCCCTCGTCCACGGCAATGGCGGTCTGTGCGATATCGGGTTTGCCGGCGTCGGTGGCTTCCACTTCGATGCGCAGCGGCTGCTGCAGTAGCGCAGCGGCCAGCGCGTCCACCGCAGGTGGAAAGGTGGCGGAAAAAAACAGGTTTTGCCTTTGCGCCGGCAGCAGCGCCAGGATGCGCTTGATCTCTTCGGCAAAGCCCAGATCCAGCAGGCGGTCTGCCTCGTCCAGCACCAGCGTGGACGCGCGTGAAATGTTGACGGCGTTATGGTCTATCAGGTCCAGCAGGCGGCCCGGTGTGGCGACGACGATGTCGGCGCCGCCGCGCAGGTGCAGCATCTGCGGGTTGATGGACACGCCGCCGAAGACGATGGCGATTTTCGGCTGCTGCGGCAGGTGCTGCGCATAGGCGCGCAGCGAGGCGCCGGTCTGCGCCGCCAGCTCGCGGGTGGGCGCCAGGATCACTATCCGTACCGGCTTCGGCTTTTCGTTGGGGGCCTGCTGCAGCAATTGCAGCAGCGGCAGGGCAAATGCGGCAGTCTTGCCGGAGCCGGTCTGGGCCAGGCCCAGCACATCCTCGCCACGCAGGATGGCCGGAATGGCGGCAGACTGGATGGCGGTCGGCGCGGTATAGGATTTTTCGCTGACTGCACGCAGCAGCGGAGGGATCAGGCCCAGGGAGGAAAATGGCACGGTGCTTGGAATGAGAGCCGGTGAGGGCGATGGATGCGGGCTTGCAGCCGCAAGTATAAGGCAGGCGGGAGGTATTTGGCGTGGGCGTCTTGAATTGCCTGCCCGAATTGTTTATCTGAATTGCCAGGCCATCACGACTTTGGCCCCCCGCCGCATTGTGCGTACCCGCATGGCGTTGGTTTCGCTGAGCTTGTATTCGAGCGCAGGGCGTTCTCCATCGGTCATCATGTGCAGGCCGTCGCGGCTATCCATGGGGATGTCCATCGTCCTGCCCTGGTCTGCCGATGCAGGGGCATAAACGCCCGAGGAAGCCATGCTCATGCTGCTACGGTCGGCATAGGCTTGCGTGCTCGCGCGCGGAACATCCATGCGTAGCGCCGAAGGTCTTGCCGCATCAGGGGGCACAGGAGCGGACGGGCCGCTGGAAACGTTAGCCGAAAGCTTGTCCGCCAGCGCCAGGGGGCTGACGAACACGGTAAGCAGCAGTAACAGCATTGGCAGCGCAATCGCTTTAATCGCATCCATGATCTTGCCTCAACAAAAAATAGTGTCACCCGTGATTCATCTGAAGCACCCGATATAAGCGTCCATTCCCGCCTTGAATCCAGAAAGTGAGGCGACTCTCTGGTCGGTTGATGCTAAATGATCTCGTGTTACTAATATCGTCCTGTTGAAAACGGAATTCCGTACGCCAGCTAACGCTGAAAGCAGGAAGTTTTTCAAGCAGACGCACTGGCAAAATCATTGTTTTCTGGAATCAGCTTATGCCTGTTTGGGCAGATGCTCCAGTAAGAAGAAGTGAGCGTTCGTGCTAATTTGTAAGACAATGTAATATTGCCAATAATGAAAGCCGGTCCGCTCTTCCGGCTTTCGCGAAGCTGAGATATAATTTCCATGTGGAAACATTAACTGTTACATGGATCTGTGCCGTGGCAATACGGCGCTTACCCTGAACAGCATGTCTTTTTGGATCAAGAGGCCGGCGATGGAAAGAAAATACTATTTCGAGATCGGTAATTGGGACGAAGCCGCATGGCTCGTGGCAAAACACGACCCCGAGCGCTTCCAGGACGAGAAGGTAGCAAAGACGCTGCTGAAAAACACGGTCATCGATGCGCTGTCCGCCAAGTCCCTGGACGAGCTGAAGCGTTTTGATCCCTTGGTCTACGGCCCCATCATGGCGCTGCCGTCCGCTTTTCTGCAGTCCAGCGCGGCCGGGGAATATGAGAGCGTGCACGTGCATTTTTGGCATTGCCTGGCCACGCTGGACCATTCCACGGTGGAAGTGCAGGGGCGCGAGCATGACGCCGCGCCGGAAATGGTGAGCAAAATAGTGAACAATATAGAGCACGCCCTGTAGCAAATCGGGCAGACAAAGTAAAACGGCGGCCGCGATATGCAGGCCGCCGTTTTTGTTTCAGGGCGAACGGCTAGGCTTGCAGCATATCGGCCACCCAGCTTTCCGCATCCTTGGTATTGTCAAAAGTCCGGTAGGGAAGGTTATGCTTCCTGAACAGTTTCTCGTAGCGGATGGCCATGATGGTGCGGCCCTCGACGCTGTCGTCCGTAACATGCGCAAAGGCGGATGCCGCGCGGCCCTGCTTCAGCAGGCAGCCTATCATCTTGTCCATCGCTTCATAGGCTTCCAGCGACATGATGGCATTGCCGCGGACAACCAGGATTTCCGCCCAGCGGCCCACCGGTTTGACAACCGTGTGCAGCGCATGCAGGGTTTTTTTCAGCGTCTGCACAAACTCCAGGTTGAACGGACCGCTCGCCTCATGATAGGCCACATTGCCGTCGAAGCGCGCGTCCAGATAGCCGTGCGCGCGGAAGGAGGTGACTTCAAATTGCCTGGTATTGAATCGGGCTTCGGTGAACATGGCTGCTCGCTGGTGGACTGGTGGCTGGTTGCTCTGTGCCTGCATTGTATTGGCTGAAGGCAACAATTTAAAGCACAGATCGCCTTGCGTTTGCAAACGATTGTTAGCTGGCCCTGCGGTTTCTGCTAGCTGCCAGGATGCCGAATCCCGGTGCAAAAAAAAGCGGCCCGTGATGGGCCGCCATGTGGCTTTGCGTTGGTCTGCTACTTCTGCAATGCTGCCTGGATGTATTCCAGGCGGTCGAGGATGCGCCTGCCTATGACGGCGGGGCTGTATTCCTCCGCCATCGTCCGCCTGGCTTCGGCGGAGATGCGGGCGCGCAGCTCGCCGTCTTCGACGATGCGGCGCATCAGCTCTGCAGCGTGCCCAACATCGGCATTTGCCCAGGTCTGGCCGGCTTTGTATACACCCACGTCTTTTTCTATTTGGACCAGCGTGTAATTGACCGGCAGCGAATTTTGCGGGCGCATGAACTCGGTATTGCCGGACCAGTTGGTGGCAATAACCGGCTTGCCGAGGAACATGGCTTCTGCCGGCCCCAGGCCATAGCCTTCCGAGCGGTGCAGCGATACCAGTGCGTCACAGACGGATTGCAGGTCATACACTTCCTGCCGCGTCATCGTTTCATTGATCCAGATGACATCGCTGCGGCCCGCCAGCCTGTCGCGCAGCGCAGCCACATCGGCGTTGTGGAACTGCGCATTCTGGGTCTTGATGACCAGTGCGGCTTTGTTGCCTGCGTTGTCGTTGCCTTTGCCAAAAGCCTGGTCGAAAGCGTCCAGCGCGGCTTGCGGATTCTTGCGCTCCTGGTATGACGAGAAGTCGTACATCATCAGGAACAGGAAGGTGTCTTCCGGCAGATTGAAACGGGCGCGGCTGGCATCCGGCGAAATACTGAAGTGTATCGCATGCGGCATGCGCACCACCGGCACCGGCGAGCGTTTGGCGACGGCTTCCTGCACAAAACCGGTCGGTACCCAGATTTCGTTCAGGCTGTTGAAACCGGCCAGGTGTTCATCCAGCATATTGGGCAGCTCCCAGTGCCAGAAGCCGATGTTATAGCGGGAGAAAAGGTGGGCCGGCAGATTCATCTCCGCTTCCGTCATCTGGTCTGCATTGATGTGGAACACATTGATCGCGTGTACCGGCTCCGTGACAAGGCGGCTTTCCAGGCTGCGGTCTTCCACGCGGCTGTTGTTGTTATTGTTGAAGTCGATGATGGCGCTGGGAATCGCTGCCGCATCCAGCGCCCCGGTAAACTGGCGCAGCGACTGGCCTACGCCATGCTCGGAACGGGCATAGCCGATGACGTTGACGCCAGGTGCGCCGCGTGCCTGCGGCAGATTGGCAGGCGGCTGTTGTGCGGCATTGAATACGTGTATGCCGCCTATGCTGATGCTGGCAATCTGCAAGGACAGATGGCGGACATCGTCGCTGTCGCCCAGTGCGTTAGGCACAAAGCTGGTTTCCGGCCTCAGGTGCAGCGTTGCCGGCCAGGTTTGCGGAAGCTGTTTCAGGTCGATGCTGATGTCGAATGGGCCAGCGTCGGAGATCTTCACGGTGCTGCGGTCGCCATCGTCCAGCCCGAGCGACATGGATAGGACAGGATTGCCGTGCGCGCGCTGGTGCATGTCCGGGTGGTGTATGCCTTGCAGCCTGAGCGTGCCGGAGGCAGGGCTGTCTAGAATAACAAACCGTGCCTGGCGGCCTACCCACCAGGCGTTCTTTCCGGGCTCTGCGTACAGGCCGGAAAAGCGGCTGATACGGCGTGACGGGCTGACCAAAGGAACTCCGCTGCTGCGGTCGCCGTAGGCTGCCGCGGCCTGCAGCGGATCCAGTCTCGCGGTATCCGGCAGTGCCAGCCCCACCTTGCTGGCCCAGCGCGAACCGCGAAATTGTCCAAAGGCCAATTGTGCAAAGGCGACCGGCCCGGTAATTTTTTGGTATTGTTGCAGCCGTGCGGCACCCAGCTTGCCGCCGGTTGCCTTTTTGTGCAGATACACCAGGCTCTTCGTCCAGACCGAGGGCTGGTCGTCAGGACCTATGGCCTTGTCCCCGCTGGCGCGCATGCCTGCCAGTGCGCGGCGCACCGGCAGAATATAGATGTCGGAGATACCGGCTTCGACGCCGCCGGATTCGGTAAACCAGTGATAAAACGCGACGCGGCTGCTACCCAGGGGGTCTGGAAACATCCGCTGGAGGTGCTGGTGCTCCAGCCATAGGCCGCGCAGCACGGGCGGCAGGTTGCCGGCATTGCCGTACACGAAGTAATCGGCACTATCGAACGGGTTTTCTCCCGCCTGGAAGCGTACGTCGGCATCCTCACGGTACAGCAGGCGTATAGCCGGTGGAATAGGCGTACCTTCCGAAAAGCCGCCGAATGCATAGGGATGCTTCCTGAATTCGGCAAAACCGTGGCTCAGCACGCGCCTGGCGTATTCCAGCGCCAGTTCGCGCGCTTCGCCTATCGTATCCAGCCGAAGGCGGTTCTGGTGCTTGGAAAATGGCTGAGGGTTCTGCGGATCGAAGCCGCTGAAATGGAAGAAGCGCAAAGGACGTCCGCCGGCCAGCCATGCATTGCCCTGGCGGGTAACAGGGCGGTGCGGCAGGTTCCAGTAAGCGACGTTGTAGCCGGGGTCGCGCAGCACGGCAAAGCCGCCGAACATGCCGGGCGCCATGTCTACCCATTTCTGGTCGGTAAACAAGCCGCGCGCCGGATCGGAGACGGCGCCGTATTCCAGCTTGTCTTCCCACCACTTGATGAAAGCATCCGATGCCGGCAGGCTGCCCAGCGCCAGGAACCCCAGGTTGTAGGAACCTGCGCGCATGATGTCGAGTTCGCTCGGCTCCAGGCCATCGTCCAGCGGGGCGGTCAGGTGCGGTGTGACCACGGCGGCTGCGCCTTCGTCCAGCAGGCGTTCCACATCCTCCAGGCGGTCCAGCACCAGGATGTCCGGGTCAATATACACAACGCGCTCGTAACCCTGGCGGCGCAAGCGGGCGAACATATAGGGCTTGGCCGCTGTGTTCAACTCCATGATGCCGTAGCGGAACAGGAATTCGCGCATTTTCGGCAACGGCAACTGCTCCACCGTCATCGCAGAAAACAGGTCGCCGCCGACACTCGCCGGGTCTTCACAGCGGTCCACCAGCAGCACATGCCTGTCCCATTCCGGGTGCGTGGTGCTGAGGCTTTCCATCAGCGTCCTGGCAAATGCGCCGTAATTCAGAGAAACAATGGTAAAGACCGCGGTTTTATTCGTTTTTTTCAAAATCCATTCCCAAATGATTGAACAGTACCCGAGGCCCGTGTTGGCGTGTCCGCCAAGGCCGATATCGGATACTCACTTGTACTTACAGCAAGGTAAAAGTTTAGGGATGGATGATACCCCAAAGCGCACGCTCCGGGAGCCAGCCGGGAGCTTCCAGAATTGTAATGAAATGCATCAAATATTGCCGGTAAAGCATGACGAATGCGCTTTTTTACTCTCTATCGCCATCATCTCCGGGCTTGTCATGGAACGGAATTCTGCCCTTGGCATCACGGGAACCGCAACCCGGTTAAGATAGCCGTGCAGTGACTGAAATGCATCTTTTTGCCGGTATCCGGCTTTCATCTATTCAAGGAAAACGCATATGGAAAATCGAAGACTGGGAGCCTCCGGCTTCATGGTGCCGGCATTGAGCATGGGTACCGGTACTTTCGGCGGCGGTGGCGAGCTGTTCCGTGCCTGGGGTTCCACCGACGTCGAGGGTGCGCGGCGCCTGGTGGATATCTGCCTGGAGTCCGGCGTGAACATGTTCGACAGCGCCGATGTGTATTCGGCCGGCCTGGCCGAAGAGATACTCGGCAAGGCGATACAGGGGCGGCGCGACAAGGTGATCGTGTCCACCAAGGCCACCTTCCGCATGGGAAAGGAGCCCAACAATGTGGGCTCGTCGCGGCACCACCTGATACGTTCAGTGGAAGGCGCATTGCGCCGGCTGGATACCGATTATATTGACCTGTTCCAGCTGCATGGTTTCGACGCGCTGACGCCGGTGGAAGAAGTGCTGCGCACGCTGGACGACCTGGTGCAGGCCGGCAAAATACGGTATATCGGCGTATCCAATTTCTCGGGCTGGCATTTGATGAAATCGCTGGCCGCCTCCGAAAAGAACGGCCTGACGCGCTATGTCGCACACCAGGCTTATTATTCGCTGATAGGCCGCGATTATGAATCGGAGCTGATGCCGCTCGGCATAGACCAGGGCGTGTCCGCTGTCGTGTGGAGCCCGCTGGGCTGGGGCCGGCTCACCGGCAAGATCCGCCGCGGCACCGGCTTGCCGGAACAAAGCCGGCTGCACAAGACGGCCGAATTCGGGCCGCCGGTCAGCGACGAGATCCTGTTCCGTGTTGTCGATGCGCTGGACGCCGTTGCGCAGGAAACCGGCAAGACGCTGCCGCAGATCGCGCTGAACTGGCTGTTGCAACGGCCTACGGTCGCTTCCGTCATCATCGGCGCACGCGACGAGGCGCAACTGAGGGATAATCTTGGCGCCGTCGGCTGGACGCTGTCAGCCGAACATATCAAGCGCCTGGATGCCGCCAGCGCGTTTATTCCGCCTTATCCTTACTGGCACCAACGCGGATTTGCAGAGCGTAATCCTTCGCCTGTTGCAGTCTGACAGTCTGAATTTCAGCCCGCCAGTCCCTCACGCCGGTGAGGGACTGGCGGGGCGGCATAAAAAGCTTGCACTTAAGTGTGCTGCCCCACCGACGGGCTTTGCCATTGCCTATATCTTCAGTCGTACGTCGCGGCTTTGTGCAGCACATTTTTACTGCACACCCCAATACCGGGGCACGCGCGATGCCGATAGACAATGATAAGGAGAATGCAATGAGCCTCGGACTGATTTTATTGATTATCTTGATTTTGATACTGGTAGGCGCATTCCCCGCGTGGCCGCATAGCCGCAGCTGGGGTTACGGTCCCAGCGGTGCAACGGGGCTGATTGTGATTATCCTGATTGTGCTTTTGCTGACCGGGCGAATATAGCTTTAGCGGCAGCAATGGTGCACTTCTATTGCACTCATGGTGCTCCAGCGGAGCACTGCAAGCAACGATGAAAAAGGCGGCCCTGCTTACGCGGGCCGCCTTTTTTATTTTCCCGACACCTGCTTATTTTTCCGCCGCTTGCTTATTTTTCCGCCGCCTGCGGCATGCCGAGTGCTTTCAGGATGTGGGCCAGCACGATCTTCCATGACGGCGAGGTCGCGGCTATTTCATCGTAGTGGCTGGCGCCGGTGAGGATGATGGCTTCTGCATGGTCGCCGGCCTCCCTGGCCCGCTTCGCATAATCTTCGCCGACGCGCGGCGGCGACACCGTATCCAGTTCGCCGTTGATCAGTATCGTGCTGCCGCCGACAGGCAGCATTTCTGCCGACGAGGTGTCGGAGAAAACGTCGGGTCGCATGGTGCTGGGCGTGCCGGTCAGCTGCACCATGTCGCGGTCGCAGCTGGACTTGATCAGTTTTTCTTCGCGTCGCAAATCCGCCAGGCCTCCCAGGCTGATCACTACGGGAATCGGCAGCGGATCAGGCTGGTACAGCGGGCTGGATACCGGCAGTTTTTTTCTGGCCGCTGCCCACTGGGCCAGCTGGCCGCCGGCGGAATGGCCGATGGCAACGACGCGGTTGGCGTCCAGTCCATATTTGCCGGCGCTGGCTTGCAGCAGGTTGAGTGCCGCGCTGATGTCCTGGTAGGTGCCGGGATAACCGCCGCCTTCTTCATCCACGCGCCGGTACTCCACGTTCCACACTGCAATGCCGCGCCGGGCGAGGTCGCCGGCGACGTTATGCATCTGCTTTATACCGCCGAACTCAACTGTCCAGCAACCGCCGTGGATGACGATGGCGACAGGAAAAGGGCCATGTCCCTCGGGTTTGAACAGCTCCACGAATTGCGAGGGCTGGGTGCCGTAGGCGAGGTGCACATCCGGCTCCGGCCCCTGCAGGTCCATGTAGTTTTTCAGACTCATCGGTGCAGCAGCCGCCGTGCCCACAGCGACGGCGGAAGCGGCCAGCAAGGTAGCGCAACCCAGGTTTTTCAGCATATCGGTTTCCCGTAAAATAGGAATCGGATTTCCCTCGCCCGCTCAGCAGCGGCGCGGGAAAGTGCACGATTTTAACCGATCACGCGGGGAAAGAGCGCGCAACTGCGGAGGCCTATGCCGGGATGGTATTTCTCTGCAGAATGGCAACCCTGATTCTTTGCCGGCGGTCGCCCATCAGGCTGCGCAATTCCTCAACGCTGATCTGGCTGACTTCCTGCATGCGCATCAACAGCCACGCGCCTACCGGCACGGAATGCTGTCGTATCAGGTGGATGATGGGGCGGGAAACGGCAAGTACGCGGGAAAGTGCGGCATCGTCGCGTAACTTCAATCTTTCTTTGATGGTGTTTAACAAACGGTTGGGATCGTAACTTGTCTTGTCCAAAGACGATGTCCTTACTGGCGTCATCGTAATACTCCATTGCAAATAGGTCTGCTGACCCGAATTCATACTGATACTGAAGATGTGGGCGGAGTATAAAAAAACAATGAGGAATTTGTAACTGAAAAACGCCGGCGCCGATGCAGGCAAGGGCGCACCGTTCATCCCCGCATGCTGCTGTTCGACCTTCCCATCATGCCGTTTATCCGATGCCGCTGGCGCGGTGGTGCGGGTAAATTTACTATACGGCAGTGAAAACACGTAGGGGAGTAAAAATGGCGCGCAAAAAATATCATTCCCTGCTCAGCATCATGGCAGCTACTGCTTTGCTATTGGCAGTAGCGCCGCAAAGTTTTGCCGCGCCGCAGCAAGACAATGCCGCCCTAAGCCGGAAAATTGCGGAGCTGGACGCCGAGGTCTTCGACGCCTACAACCGCTGCGACATGGAGAAATTCGAAAGCCTGTTTACCCCCGATGTCGAGTTTTATCATGACAACGGCGGCGCAACCTTTGACCGCGCCAGTGTCATTGCCAGCACACGTCAATATATCTGCAATAAAGTGCGCAGGCAGCTGCTGGGCGAGAGTCTTAGGATTTATCCGATCAAGGATTTTGGCGCGGTGGAAGAGGGGGAGCATATTTTTTGCCAGACTGAAAACGGGCGATGCGAAGGCGCGGCAAAGTTCCTGATGATCTGGGAGAACAAGGAAGGCCGCTGGCGCATCAGCCGGGTCGTCAGCTACGGCCACCGCGAACTCAGCGAGACGGAGAAAGCGCAGCTGCATTGACGTGATGCAAAGCGCTCCGCGTGCTATATCAGTCCGATATCCTTGCCCCTGACGCCGAACACGCGTTCCACCTGGCCTGCATTGAGCCCGTACATGCGTGCAAACATGCCGCCGAACATGGCGCGATATTCATTCAGCACAGGATAATCGCGGTTCTGGAACAGCGTTGCCTGTTCCACCCGTATCTGTTCACCCATGACCTGGCCGCCGTGTATGCCGCCGCCTAGCACCCAGTAGACGCTGCCGTGGCCGTGGTCGGTGCCGCGGTTGCCGTTTTCGCGGAAGGTGCGGCCGAATTCGCTGACAACGATGACGACCGTATCCTTCCAGTCGCTGCCCATCTCCTGCGCAAAGCCTGCCAGGCCACGCCCCAGTTCATCCAGCCTGCCGGCCAGGTAGCCGGTGGCGCCGCCTTCGCCGACATGGGTATCCCAGCCGCCGACATCGACGAAGCCGATGTTGTATTTATCCTTCATCAGCTTGGCGATGCGGCGGGCTTCCAGTTCAAAGCCTTTGGCGGTAATGGCATTGCGGTTGGCGGCATCCATCTCGCCTATCATTTCCTTCATGACGTCGTCGCGCACGGTAAAACCTTCATTGACCTGCTGCGCCAACGGCGTGCCCTGGTACATGGAAGCGATCAGCTTGCTCTGGCGCGCATCCACGGCGGGTTTGCCAACGGAGCGCAAAGCCGTATTCGGAATCTGCACGCCACCCTGCATGATCAGCGGCAACTGGTCGGTAAAGGAAATGGCCGCCGTGGTGTCCACATTGAGGATGCCTGCCAGCCGGTTCAGGAAACCGGAGCGGTAATCGCGGCTGCGGTCCAGCGGCTGACCCAGCTCTATGCTGTCCTGGGTTTCAAAATGGCTGCGCGACACATCCTCGGTACCGGCAAACGGCACAAAGGCTGCCTGGCCGGCGGTGAACAGCGGGTAAATGCTCTCGCGTAGCGCCGGGTGCAGGCCCCAGTCTGCGTTGATGGGCAGTGCCGAATTCAGGTCGGCGCCGGGTTTGGGCACGGCGATGTTGGGCCGTGCCTGGTAATAGAACTGGCTGGAAATCGGCACCAGCAGGTTGGCGGCATCATAGCCGCCGCGCATGAAGACAAACAGCAGCCGGGTCTTGGTCGCCGGCGCGGCCCACAGCTTGCCGGCAAACGAGGCGGCAGGCAGCATGGCAAGGGAGGTCAGGGACTTCAGCAAGGTGCGGCGTTTCATCATGTTCTCCGTTCTCAACAACACCTTAGCGGTGCATCAATTCAGGCGACGACAGCAGGAAGGTATTCCATTCCTGCGGCGAACTCGCCTGGTCCAGCACCTGGCGTGTGGCCGGGCTCAGCGTTTTTTGCAGCGACTGGTAATACAGCGCATTGGCCAGCTGCGGGAAGGCGGCGCGTTCCTGCGGCTGCGGGCCGTCGGTCTTGAACAGGCCGGCATTGCCGGAACCTATGGCCTTGGCGATCTCAAACCGGGTATTCATCTGGCCGGGGCTGGCCCACGATGCTTCCGTCAGCGGATAGCCGTCCGGCGTCTGGCGGCCATACAGCGGCTCGCCCATGCGGTTGAGCCAGTTCAGCATAGGGCCGGCGTTCAGGATGGCCTTGTCGTCGTAGGCCAGGCGCACGGCGGAAACCACATAATGCACCGGGTCCTTGAATTTATGCGCCAGCGACTGCGTGAATTCTGGCGAGGTGAACATGGTTCGCAGCGTGGCGGCAATGTCGCCATCGGTTTTAAGGAAAGTCTGCGCCATGCTTTCCACCAGCGCCGGTGGCGGTTCGTCCGCGACGAAATAGACCGCCAGCTTGCGGCTGATGAAGTGCGCGGTGGCAGGGCTGCTGCTCAGCTTTGCGATCGCTTCGTCCACTTCCGTCAGGCCGCGGCCGCGCACTGTCTGCCCCAGGAACTGCTTGTTGCCGTAGTCGTGGCGATTGGGGTTGAATTCAAACATGCCCTGGTGCACATACTGGCCCTGCAACTCCTTTTTGACGTTCGGCGTATTGTTGCCCATGTTGACGCCGACGCCGGTCAGGATGCGCGCCATTTCCTGCACATCGCGCTGGCTGTAGCCGCCGTTGACGCCCAGCGTGTGCAGCTCCATCAGCTCGCGCGCATAGTTTTCATTGATGCGGTTGACGGCGTTCTGCTCATTATCCAGGTAGCGTATCATCGCCGGATGGTGCAGCGTGGCGGCCAGCAGATCGCGGAACTTGCCTAATGCATGCGGGCGTATCGCCTTCTCTTCATAATCGCCGACCAGCAGGCGGATATTGCTTTTCCCCTGGTGGACGTTGAAATGGTTCATCCAGAACCAGGTCATCTGTTCCTGCAGCTGGTTGGATGAATACAGGTCGCGCAGCAATGAGCGGGTGGCCGATTCTCGCGCCAGCCGGTTCAGCTCCTGCTGGTAGGCTTGTTGGGCCGCCTTTTTTTCATCATCGCTGGTAATGGCGTCGGCATCCTTGCGGCGCTGCTCCAGTTCCAGGTTCAGTTGCTCTACCGGCCGCTGCGATATGGTCATTGCCGCGATCTGCGCCTGCACCTGGGGTGGCAACGTTGCGGCGGCAGGGTGCAGCTGCTGTTCCAGATAGCGGTCGTAGCCAAGCGCCTGCGCCTGCTGTTCGGCGGAGGAGGTGACACCCCAGCTGATGCGGTTGAGCGCATTGGTCAGCTCGGCCTGCTTCAGCGGTTGGCCGGACGCTTGCCCTGTACCAGTGGATGCACAGCCGGCAAGCAGCAGCATGGGCAGCAATAGGCCGCAGCCAGTGGTGAAGGCGAGAGCGAAGTGGGGTTTCAGCGCGGGAGGAGCAGGCATATTAGGGTGCCTCAAAGGTGATTACGGCTGTTATTGGTTCAGAATTGCTTCAGTATAGGAGCTAGAACGCAATGAACGGTCTTAACGATGACCGGTATCGTGTTAATGCTGAAACAATTTGTAACGCGCGTTGCCAGCAAATGGAAAGAACGGCCTGCGCCAGCATGCCGGTTTCTCTGTGGGGTTAGCGAATGCTTAAGGGACGCTTAATGGACGCCTAATGGACGCCTAATGTACTCTTAATGGACGCATACTGGACGCGTAATGCATAGGATAATCCAGTGCCGTTGAATCAGCTTTATCGTTGAAAGTTGATGGTAAAGGATTGCCCGGAATTCGGTACGTTACGCTTCGCTAACGCACCCTACTTTTTTTTAGTCCTTATTTTAGTCCTTATTTTAGTCTTTAACCGACGGGTTTCTGTGCCCAGAAAGGGCGGATGTAATCCTCCCGGCGTCCGGCGCGCACCAGCAGGTAGATACTTGCCAGCGTCACGGTGAGCAGCGCGGCAATCGAGCCTTCCACGCCGTAGTCTCCGCCGGTCAGCCATTGCGGGCCGCTCAGCTGTCCTTGAAGCAGTCCTTTGGCCGGATGTCCGGATACCGCGACAGAGAAGATGTCGCCCAGGCAGAAGTTCCATGCAATATGGATGCCTATCGCCAGCCACAGGCGGCGGGTAGCCATATAGGCAGCCGTAAACATGATGCCCGCCACAAAGGTGATGGCGATGGCAAGCAAAGTGACGCCGGCGTTGGGCGCATGCGACAGCGCAAAAATGACGCCGGACAAGATCAGCGCGATACGGGTTCCCAGGGATTTTTCCAGTATCCGGAAAATCACGCCGCGAAACAGTATCTCTTCAAAGAAGCCCACCATCACCGGTTCTGCCAGCGCAATCAGCACCGCCGTGCCGTTATTGTTGCTGCCGGTGATGGAGTAGGCTCCTGCAAGGGCAAGCGCGCCCATCGTCACGGCCAGCAGCAGCGTGCCGGACAGCAGGCCGGCGCCCAGTTCCTTGCCGGCGCCCGCCAGCGACAGCTCCTGTGCGCTGCGTTTTTCCATCAGCCGCACATACAGTAGGTAGGCGCCGATACAAAGCGCCGTGGCCAGCAGGTAGGGCCAGACGATGCGCATCGATTTTTCGACCACTGCCTGCACTATCCCGAATGTCAACGCCACCGGCAGCATGGTGGCGAGGATGCCCAGGATGATCCTGGTCAGCGGAAAATACAGGATGCGCTTTCCCACACTGCGGGTAGGGGGTGTGACGAGGCTTGCTGCGATCATTGCTGCTCCTTGGGAGTATTTACGATGACGTGGATTTTTTGCGGCCGGCGGCCTGCTTCGTCGCTTTGCCGGATGCAGTACGTGTTTTAGTGCCGGCCTCTACATTGTCTTTTTTTATTGTTCCCCTGGCTTCGCGGATGCGCGCACCGTAGCTTTTGGCTTCCAGCGCGCTTATCGTATCTTCCAGTGTTTGTTGCAGCGAGTAGGGCAGGTCGGCTTCCAGGCTGTCTGCGGCCATGGCGGTGGCTCGCCAGCACTCCTGCAGCAGCGGCAGCAGTGCCTGCCCTTGTTTCGTCAACTGTATCAGCCGTTGCCTGCCATCTTCTGCGCCAGCCTCGGCCGACACCAGACCCTTCTTGATCATCAGCGCAACAGTCTGCGTTGCCGCCGGCTGCGTCATGCCTGCCGTTGCAGCAATATGTCCTATGGTGGCTGGCGACTGCTGCATCAGCGCGCGCATCACCGGCGTGTAGCGCGGACGGTAGTCTATACCCGCTTCCTCATAAGCCGCTTCCACTGCGCCGTCCAGCAGCTCTGTCAGATGCCTTAGCAAGGTTCCAAGTCCTGGTTTCATCAAGATATATCGCTAATTATATAAGTGGTTAAGTAATTATAGGGATTTTTTCGAAGAATGGTAAAAATTTTTGAAACTATTCTGAAACGCCTGCTGTCAATACAGCAGCGACACAGGCCGATCGCAGCAGTGAAATGGAAAATGTCTTAAAAGAGATTTGGTACGGCTGCCGAAAGCGTCATATCATTGCTCGCCGGCGTCCGGCATCGGAACAACGCCCCGGCAGCGTAACGTCGCATGAAGTCAATACAGGAAACCAATGACCGGATATCTCTCTTTGTACGCGGCACCCGTAACGCATCAAAGCACGCTGCGGCGCATGGCATTGCCGGCGATCATCGCGCTGCATATCCTGTTCGTTTACCTGTGGATAGGGGCAAGGCATCAGGCGGCAGTGCAGGGGCATGCCAGCATGCCGCTAGTGCTGAGCTTCTTTTCGCCCGCACCTGAACCGCTGGAAACTACGCGTCCTGCACCTGTGCCGCCGGTGCATGAATTGAAGCCGCAGCCGGTGAATATCCCCTTGCCGCCGCTGGCGCAACCCGACAATACGCCGCGCATCACAGCAACGCCGGCAACAGCCATTGATCAAACACCGCAAACGCCGCAAACCACGCCCATCACGGCTAGCAGCGACATCACTGCCACCGCGATGCGCAGTGTCGGCAAGCTGGACAGGGAATTGCGCAAGGAATTCCCTACCATTGCCCGCGCGCAGCCGGAAACCATGCAATCAAAGCTGGCGAAAGGTATCGCCGCGGCCGGTGTCTCGCAGGAGCGCACGATGCAGGAAAGAATCAGCCCGGACGGGCGCAGGGTTACCAAGATCAGCGGCCCCGGCTACAGCTACTGCGTGACGACTGACAACGTCGGCCACGACGCAGGCTTTGACCAGATGCAGCGTGGCGTACAAAGCCGGACTACCACCTGCGGCACTCTTTTTGACTGAAACCTGCCCCGAAAGCGCCTCTATGCCACGCTGCTTCCTCGACCATATCGCCATTACCGCACCGACTTTGGAAGCCGGCGCCGATTATGTATACCGCGCGTTGGGTGTGTCACCGTTGCCCGGCGGCGAACATCCGCGCATGGGCACGCACAATATGCTGCTGCGGCTTGGCGAGACGGTATACCTGGAAGTAATCGCCATCAATCCCGCTGCGGAGGCCCCCGCCAGACCGCGCTGGTTCGGGCTGGATGCCTTGACGCCGGAGTCGCCGCCCCGGCTGGCTACCTGGATCGCAAGAACAGCAGATATCCATGCCAGCCATGCAGCAAGTACCGAAGCGCTGGGCAACATAGAGCCGATGAGCCGCGGTGCATTGAACTGGCAGATCAGCGTGCCGCAAGACGGCACACCGCCGCTGGGCGGCATGGCCCCGGCGCTGATACAGTGGGAAACCGAAGCGCTGCCGCCCAGCCGCATGCCTGACCTGGGCCTGACGCTGACCCGGCTGGAACTATTCCACCCCGAACCGCAACGGATCGCGGCGCTGCTGCGTTCGCTGGAAACGGACGGACTGCTTTCCGTCTCTGCATTGGCCGCCGGAGAAGTGCGCTACCTGGTAGCGCACATTGATACGCCGCAGGGGCCGCGGGTCTTGTCCGGGCAGTAAGCACGATGGCTGGCGTACAAGCTGCCCGATTGCCCAAGGTGTAAAATCCACAACACGGAATCTACATCGGAAGAAAGCGGCATGAATCTCATTTCCAGCCAGGACCAAGGCCATGCATTGGCCAGCCTGCAAAATAAAACCCCTTTCCTGTGGACGAATCCCGGCCACGGCAGCGTCCCTCACGCCGGAGGCCAGCCTCATCCGCAAGATATCCAGCAGGCCGCTAACCGCCTGCAGCGTTTCGCGCCTTTGTTGGCGCAGCTGTTTCCCGAGGTCGCTGCCAGCGGCGGCATCATCGAATCGGAACTGATGGCTGTCCCCCGGCTGCAGGATATCCTGCTCGGTGGCGGCAGCGCCGACACTGTCAACAGTGCCGGCCGCATCTGGATCAAGGGCGATCATGCATTGCCGATTGCCGGCTCCATCAAGGCGCGCGGCGGCATCCATGAGGTGCTGGAGTTTGCCGAACGTCTGGCGACCGAGCAAGGGCTGATCCATGCCGGATCGGATTACCTGGAGCTGGCGGGGCCGCAGGCGCGCAGCCTGTTTGGCCGATACACGGTGGCGGTGGGTTCCACCGGCAACCTCGGGCTGAGCATAGGCGTAATCGCTTCCGCGCTGGGCTTCAAGGCAGCCGTGCACATGTCGGCCGATGCCAAGGAATGGAAAAAAGAGCGCCTGCGCAAGCGCGGCGTGCAGGTAGTGGAGCACCAGGGCGATTATGAAAAAGCAGTGGCGGCCGGCCGCAGCGAAGCGCAGGCCGATCCATACAGCTATTTTGTCGATGACGAGCATTCGCTGTCGCTGTTTCTCGGCTATGCGGTGGCGGCGTCGCGGCTACAGGCCCAGCTGCATGCGCAAGGCATTGTCGTGGACGCGCAGCATCCTTTATTTGTTTATCTGCCTTGCGGCGTGGGTGGCGCACCGGCCGGCGTCAGCTTTGGCCTGAAGCAGGTATTCGGCGCGCACGTGCATTGCTTCTTTGCCGAGCCGGTGGCGTCTCCCTGCGTGCTACTACGCATGCTGTATCCAGACAGGCCCGGCATCTCCATCTACGACATCGGCCTGGATAACCGCACCGATGCAGACGGTCTCGCGGTGCCGGTCGCCTCCGAACTGGCGGTGGACGTCATGCGGCCTCTGCTGTCCGGCGTATTTACCGTGGAGGACGATGCGTTGTTCCGCCATCTATATCAGTTGCAGACCAGCGAAGGCATACGCATAGAGCCATCCGCCGCCGCCGGTTTTGCCGGCCCCGGCATGCTGTTGCAGACGGATGCAGGGAGGGCATATTTACAACAAAACGGGCTGGAGCCTCTGATGGGGAATGCCAACCACATCCTGTGGACGACCGGCGGCCTGTTCGTGCCCGAGGATGAATATGCAGGCTTTCTCGCCCGCGGCAAAGCGCTTGACGCGGAGTGAGCGCAATATGGCCTTGCATTGCTGAGCGGTAACATATACCATCAGAAAAATACCTTACGGCAATTATAATTTTTATATTACGCGCCAGGCTGATGCACGCATCAGCTTGCCACGGCAGCAGGATTCCAGGCTGACAGATCCAGTACGACGTTGAGCCTAACAATTTCAATAATGGGGACAAAATGAAAGTACATCAAAAACTGGTCTGGGCTGCAGGCGTCAGCCTTGGCCTGGCTTCATTGCTGGCAAGCGGCGTGGCACGCGCGGAACCCGGCATCACCTCCGACACCATCACGATAGGGCAGTCCGCCGGCTTTACCGGCACCGCAGCCGAAGAAGTGAAGCAGGCGACCGCCGGCGCGCAGCTGTATTTCGACATCATCAACAAGCAGGGCGGCTTATTCGGCAGGAAGATCGTGCTGGAATCGTTGGATGACGGCTTTGAGCCCAAGCGCACCGCAGAAAACACCCGCAAGCTGATCGCCGACAAGAAAGCCTTCGCGCTGTTCCTGTACCGAGGCACGCCGACCACGGAAGCCGTGCTGCCGCTGATCGACGAAGCAAAGATCCCGCTGATTGCCCCCGTCAGCGGCGCCTCCTCGCTGCATGAGCCGGCCCAGCATTACCTGTTTAACGTACGCACCAAATACCGCGATGAGGTGCATTCCGCCGTTGCCCAACTGGCCGGCATGGGGCTGAAGCAGTTTGCCGTGCTGGCGTCGAATGACTCCTTCGGCCTGGATGCGCTGGAAGGCTTGAAAGAAGCCATCAAGAAAAACAAGCTGCCAGAACCGCTGATCGCCAATTACGAACGCAATACCGTCGCCGTGGAAGGCGCGGTGAAAAAGATATTTGAGGCCAAGCCGCAGGCCGTGCTGCTGTTCTGTACCGCCAAGCCATGCGCTGCGTTCATCAAGCAATACCGCGAAGCGGGTGGCGGTCAGCAGCTGGTCACTTTGTCCAATGTCAGTTCGCAGGTGTTCCTGCAAGGCCTGGGCAAGGATTCGCGCGGCCTCGGCATGACGCAGGTATTCCCCAACCCACGCAGCGCCAGCGTGCATATTTCCAAGGAATTCCTCACGGCGCTGAAGAACCGTTCCGAACTGTCTGATTCCTATCCCACACTGGAAGGCTACATCTCCGCCAAGGTACTGGTGGAAGGCCTGAAACGCGCCGGCGCCAAGCCCACGCGTGAAGGCCTGGTTACTGCGCTGGAAAGCATGGGCGGATACGATCTGGGTGGCTTGACCTTGAACTACGGCCCCAAGAGCCGCGACGGCATCAGCTTTATTGAGCTGACGGTCATTGGTAAAGATGGTTATGTATTGAGGTAGTACTGCAGCACTTAGCACCTGGAAATGGTCAACTACAGGAGAAGCCTTGTATCGGGCGGTACCTACTTCTTTACAGCCACTCTACAAATCGCCTTGCCTCTTATTTGACGGACCACGTTGAATTATTGAGGCAAGCGCTTCAAGGCGTGCAGATTGCAAAGCCATTTCATATTGATGCCATCGTCATATTGCCCGAACATTTGCATACCATCTGGACTTTGCCGGAGGGCGATGCGGACTATGCCACGCGTTGGAAAAAGATAAAACGCGACTTTACCCATGCCCTGATTCAGAATGGAGTTGCCCCGACGAAGAACAAAAGGGGCGAGTATGATTTATGGCAGCGACGTTATTGGGAACACACAATTACGGATGACATGGATTTGCAAAGGCACGTGGACTACATCCATTTCAACCCGGTGAAGCACGGCCTTGTCACCGAAGTCTCGGCGTGGCCGTATTCCTCATTCCACCGTTTTGTCCGGGACGGCTTATTACCCTTGAACTGGGGTGGCAGCAGCGGTGCCGACAATATTAAACTAGCTGGCGAATACAAAATCCCAGAGTAGGTAGCCTGGATGGAGCGAAGCGCAATCCGGGAGCAGTCCACGAAAATAATTCAAACTTGGTGCGAGCCAAATTCATACCTTGCAGGATGGATTGAGGCTGAGCCCCGGATTACGCTACGCTCCATCCAGGCTACGTATGGTGTGCTACGACCTTGGAAATAAGATGCCACTCACCCGCCAATATTCGCCTCACCGGCGATAAAAAAATCCTAAATAGGTAGCCTGGATGGAGCGCAGCGCAATCCGGGAGCGCTCCACGAAAACGATTCAAACGTAGGGCAAGTCAAATTCATACCTTGCAGGACGGATTGAGGCTGAATCCCGGATTGCGCTACGCTCCATCCAGGCTACGTATGGTGTGCTACGACCTTGGAAATAAGACGCCACTTCACTCGCCAATATTCGCCTCACCGGCGATAAAAATCGCGGGGTAGGTAGCCTGGATGGAGCGCAGCGCAATCCGGGAGCGCTCCACGAAAACAATTCAAACGTAGGGGAAGCCAAATTCATACTTTGCAGGATGGATTGAGGCTGAGCCCCGGATTACGCTACGCTCCATCCAGGCTACGTATGGTGTGCTACGGCCTTGGAAATAAGATGCCACTTCACTCGCCAATATTGGCCTCACCGGCGATTAAAAAATCTCAAGTAGGTAGCCTGGATGGAACGAAGCGCAATCCGGGAGCAGTCCACGAAAACGATTTAAACGCAGGGTAAGTCAAATTCATACTTTGCAGGATGGTTAAGGCTGAACCCCGGATTGCGCTACGCTCCATCCAGGCTACGTATGGTGTGCTACGACCTTGGAAATAAGACGACACTCACCCGTCAATATTCACCTCACCGGCGATAAAAATCCCGGGGTAGGTAGCCTGGATGGAGCGCAGCGCAATCCGGGAGCGATCCACTAAAACGATTCAAACGTGGTGCGAGCCAAATTCATACTTTGCAGGATGGTTGAGGCTGAACCCCGGATTACGCTGCGCTCCATCCAGGCTACTTATGGTGTGCTACGGCCTTGGAAATAAGATGCCACTCACCCGCCAATATTCGCCTCACCGGCGATAAAAAAATCCTAAATAGGTAGCCTGGATGGAGCGCAGCGCAATCCGGGAGCGCTCCACGAAAACGATTCAAACGTAGGGCAAGTCAAATTCATACCTTGCAGGATGGATTGAGGCTGAACCCCGGATTACGCTACGCTCCATCCAGGCTACTTATGGTGTGCTTCGGCCTTGGAGATAAGACGCCATTCACTCGTCAATATTCGCCTCACCGACGATTAAAAAAACCACAAGTAGGTAGCCTGGATGGAGCGCAGCGCAATCCGGGAGCAGTCCACGAAAACGATTCAAACGTGGTGCGAGCCAAATTCATACTTTGCAGGATGGTTGAGGCTGAACCCCGGATTACGCTACGCTCCATCCAGGCTACTTATGGTGTGCTACGGCCTTGGAGATAAGACGCCACTCACTCGTCAATATTCGCCTCACCGACGATTAAAAAAACCACAAGTAGGTAGCCTGGATGGAGCGCAGCGCAATCCGGGAGCAGTCCACGAAAACAATTCAAACATAGGGTAAGCCAAATTCATACTTTGCAGATGGATTGAGGCTGAACCCCGGATTACGCTACGTTCCATCCAGGCTACTTATGGGTAATCGAACCTCACGCAAGCACTTCCCGCACCAGCACCCGCAACTCCGGCAGCAATTCTTCCTCAAACCAGGGATTGCGTTTCAGCCACAGCCTGTTGCGTGGGCTGGGGTGGGGTAGCGGCACGGTATGCGGCCAGCCTTTGCGCCAGGCTTGTACTGTTTCGGTAACCGAGGCCTTGGGTCCGGGGAAATGATAGGCCTGCGCATACTGGCCGATGACCAGCGTCAGCCGGACATTCGGCAGGTGGGCCAGCAGGGATTGCCGCCAGGCCGGCGCGCACTCCGGCCGCGGCGGCAGGTCGCCGGCTTTGGAACTGCCGGGAAAGCAGAAGCCCATCCCCATCAGCGCGACCTTCCTGGCATCGTAAAATACATCCGGCGTCATGCCCAGCCACTCGCGCAGCCTGTCGCCGCTGACATCATTGAACGGTATGCCGGTCTCGTGTACTTTGCGGCCCGGCGCCTGGCTGGCGATGAGAATGCGGGCGGACGCATGCATCTGCAGCACCGGCCGCGGTCCCAGCGGCAGGTGTTCTGCACACAGCGTGCAGGCGCGGACTTCGGCGAGCAGGGCGGCGAGGCTGCTCATACGTGCCGGTCTTCCTGTTTGGGCACGACGCTCATCCTCTCCATCACAAAAATCCCGTCGATATCCACGGCACCGCCGCAATCAGTATCAGCGCGATAAACAGCGCGCCCAGGTAAGGCCATACATATTTCATCGCATGGTCGGGGTTCACGCGGCCTATCGCGCAGGCGGCATAAAAGCCGACGCCGAAGGGCGGTGCGAACAGGCCCAGGCCCATTGCAAACACTACTACCATTGCATAATGCACTTCATGGATGCCGACCGCACGCGCGACCGGAAACAACAGCGGGCCGAACAATACGATGGCCGGTATGCCTTCCAGCACGCTGCCCAGTATCACGAAGGCGAAGACCGAGATCACCATGAAACCCGCCTTGCCGCCGGGCACCAGGGACATGCTCTCCGCCAGCAGGTGGGAGAAGCCGGATTGCGTCAACCCCCAGGCCATGGCGGTGGCGCAGCCGATGATGAACAGGATGGCGCCGGACAGCGAGGCCGTCTCCACCAGCATCGGGTACAGGCGCTTCCAGTCAAACCGGCGGTATATCAGTAGGCCGACCACGAAGGTATAGGCGATGCCCACGGTGGATACTTCCGTTGCGGTAGCGATGCCCTCGGCCACTACGGTGCGGATGACAAAGGGCAGCGCAAGCGCCGGCAGTGCAATGAAGAACAGCTTGATGATCTGGCCCATGGTCGCCCGCTTTACGCTGGACAGGTCTTCACTGCGCGTGTGGAAAAAGACCACCACGGCGAGCGCCAGTGCGCCGATCAGCGCCGGCAGCAGGCCGCCGGCAAACAGCGCCGCAATCGACACGCCGGTGACCGAACCTATCGTAATCAGCACTAGGCTGGGCGGTATGGTTTCCGACATCGCGCCGGAGGAGGACAGCAGCGCAATCATGCGGCCGTCTTCGGCGCCGCGCCTTTTCATTTCCGGCAGCAGGGCCGGCGCCACTGCAGCCATATCCGCTGCTTTGGAGCCGGATATGCCGGACACCAAGTACATCGCACCCAGCAATACATAAGCGAGGCCGCCGCGCACATGGCCCAGCAGCGAGGCGAGAAAATCGACCATCGCCCTGGCCAGCCCGGTCATCTCTATCAGCAGGCCGAGGAAGACGAACAGCGGCACCGACAACAGGATCAATGCCGACATGCCCTCATCCATGCGGCTGACGACGATGGTCAGCGGGGTTTGCGTCGTCAACGCCAGATAGGACAGCGTCGCCACGCCGAAGGCAAAGGCAATCGGCACGCCGCAGCCTACGCACACCGCCACCACGCCGACGAAAAAGATCAGCAGGTTGATATTGCCCAGCTTGAAGAACAGCGGCTGCGCCGCCCACAATGCACCGCACAACAGACCGAAGCAGGCCAATGCAATCAGCAGTTGCCGTCCGCGGGCTTGCTGCAGCAGCCGTATCAGCACGATCGCCATCATCATCACCGCGCCGACGCCTATCGCTGCCACGCGCAGGCCGTCATGGATTTCCAGCGCCGGTGACGTGATCATCCACTGGTCCTGGAAATACTCATACGCCGGCAGGATGATTTCCAGCACAAAGGTCGCCACCACCAGTTGCGCGGCAAGCTGCACCCAGTGCCTGGCACCGGGCCGCAGCCGGCTGACCAGCGTGGTCAGCCGCATGTGTTCACCGCGCCGCAGGGCAATCACTGCGCCCAGCATCGCCAGCCACAAAAAGAGGATGGACGCCAGTTCATCCGACCAGGTGATCGGTGCATTGAACACATAGCGCGAGGTGACGCCGGCCAGCAGGATCAGGATTTCCAGCGCCACCAGGATGGCGGCCGGCACTTCGCTGGCCCAGGCGAGCAGCCTGTCCAGCTTGTTCAGGATTGGATAAGGCGAGGGCGCAAAGGAAACACCGGCGTCCGCTGCGCCGGCGAGTGGTTGGCTGGTATGCATGAGGCTGTTTCTTTATTCCAGTTTGCCGGTGTATTTTTCCAGCAAGGCCCAGGCATCGGCGCCGTACTTCTTCTTCCATTCCGCATAGAAGCCGGATTTTTTCAGCGCTGCGCGGAACAGGTCCGGGTTCACTGCATTAAAGGTCAGGCCCTTGGTCTTCAGTTCCACTTCCAGCGTGTTGTTCAGCCGGCGCACGTCGTCGCGCTCGTTGATGGCGGCATTGTTGAAATGTTTGGTGACGATGGCCTGGATGTCTTTCGGCAGCTTGGCCCAGTTCTTGCCGCTGGCCAGCAGCCAGAAACCGTCCCACATGTGGTTGGTCTGCGAGCAGTATTTCTGCACTTCATACAGTTTGGCGGTCTGGATCACGGCCAATGGATTTTCTTCGCCGTCTACAATCCTGGTTTGCAGCGCCGAATAGACTTCACCGAAATTGATGCTGGCCGGCGCCGCGTCAAAGGCCTTGAACATCGATGTCCACAAGGGGCTGACCGGCACGCGTATCTTCATGCCCTTCAGGTCGGCAGGGGTGTTGATGGGTTTGGACGAACTGGTGATCTGGCGAAAGCCGTTGTCCCAGATTTTTTCAAAGGGGTGCAGGTTGGCTTTTTCTATATTGCTGCGGATGAAGGCGCCGAGCTCGCCATCCATGGCCGGCCATACCTGCTGGTAATCCTTGAACGCAAAGCCGATGCCGTTGATGGAGGCCACCGGCACCAGCGTGGACAGGATCAGGCCGGACAAGGTAAAGAAATCTATCGCGCCGGAACGTACCTGCGACAGCATGTCGGTATCGGTGCCCAGCTGGCTGCTGGGGAAAATCTGTATGCTGACACGGCCATTGGTTTCCTTGCGGATGGCGTCCGCGGCTTCTTTCGCGCGCACGTTCAGCGGATGGGTAATGGGCAGGTTGCTGGCGAATTTCAGGTTGAATTCCGCGCTTTGGGCAAAGGCGCTACCGCTGGCAAGGCCGGTGGCGGAGGCGAGGGCGCCCAGTGTCAGTGTGGATGCATTCGACAGAAAATTTCTGCGCTTGGTGTTCGGCATTTGTCTCGTCCTGTTTTGTCCGGTTATATCGGATACCTGTTGGAATATCTGTTTAGTCTTCTGGTGTTGGTAGCAGGGTAAAGCCGTCCGTCAGGCCCAGGGTGGCAGGCCGGTTTGCAGCGGCCCGGTAGGGCCGCAAATAAGTCGATGAGCCGATCTGTAAATCGGCCTATAAATCGTGCACAAAGATACGCTGTGGACTGTTTATTTGTCAATTTTAATCGGGGGCCAGCCGTCGGGGTGTGAGAAATGTCGTTTTACCTGCCACCGCAGGCACATATTCGCCCAAAAAACCCGGTTTAGGAAAGATATTCACCTATAAGGTTTTTCCAGACGTTAAAGCGATACAATGGGGCGGTTACAGGTCACCTTTCCGGGGTACAAGCCTTATCCGCATAGTGGATAAGGCGCATAATGAAACTCTCTCATTTCATCAACGAACACATCGAAGAAATCCTCGTTGAATGGGACTCTTTTGCCCGCACCTTGCAGCCCGCAGCAAAGGGCATGTCCATGCTGGCGCTGGAAGACCATGCGCGGCAGATGCTGGCGGCGATCGCGCTGGATATCGATACCGCAGAAAATCCCGCACAGCAATACGAAAAATCCAAAGGCATGGCGCCGGCACGCATCGGCGCGGAAAGCGCGGCGTCCATCCATGGCACCCAGCGGCAGGTCAACGGTTTCACGCTGGTGCAACTGACGGCCGAATACCGTGCATTGCGGGCCACCGTGCTGCGGCTGTGGCTGCCCAAAATAGAACGCGTGACCGAAGCCACCACCAACGACATGATACGGTTCAATGAAACCATAGACCAGGCGCTGGCTGAATCCGCGGTGACCTACTCGGAGCGGGCGACCCGCACGCGCGATACTTTTCTCGCCATCCTCGGCCATGACCTGCGCAGCCCGTTGACGACCATCACGATGGCCGGCGATTTCCTGTCCCGCGCCGAAGTGGGTAATGAGCGCACGCTGAAGGTGGGCGCGCGCATCAAGCGCAGCGCCGCGACAATGACGACGATGGTCAATGATCTGCTGGAATATGCGCGCACCCAGCTGGGCGGCGAGATGCCGGTGACGCCGAGCCTGTCCAATATGCGCGACATTTGCCAGTCGGCGATGAATGATGCCAGTGCAGCCCACCCGAATTGCGAGTTCAGGATGGAAATCTCAGGTGAACTGGCCGGCTATTTTGATAGCGCGCGCCTGCACCAGGTATTCGCCAACCTGCTCAACAATGCGGCGCAATATAGTTCCAAGACTTTCCCCATTACCATACTTGCGGTCGGCGAGCCCGATGCGGTATTCGTGCATATCAGCAACCGCGGGCCTGTGATTCCTCCGCATTCCTTGCAGACCATCTTCAATCCACTGGTCCAGCTTTCCATGGATGGGCATGAGGCAGACCGGCCCTCCACCAGCATAGGCCTGGGGCTATTCATTGCGCGCGAAATTACCGAGGCACATGGCGGCAGCATTGCGGCCGCCTCCACCGACGCTGCAGGCACCATATTTACAGTGCGCCTCCCGCGCATGCAGCTGGCCTGAACCGGCACGCTGGCCCGGTTCAGGCCAGCCCGGGTCTGATGAATTCCCGTGCTGCATCCCTTTGTGATGGTGTGTATGAAAAGAAACTACCTGCAGGTTGATGACGCGCGGTATCGTCCTACATGCTTAATAACTAAATAGATATCGTTTGTAGAACAAAAAGAGTACTGTGTAACAATCTAGTAAAAGCAATAGCTTCCGGTCTGGCAACTCGACAGAATCAAGCAAATCAACAGGGCCGTTCCAGCCAACATGACCGATATAAACGAGGCGCAGTATGTGCCTTCCGTTCACAACAGGGATGATGCTTCGTTGCTGCAATCGCAAGATGCGAAACAGCTGCGGGTGAAGGTCGTCGATCTGCTGACGCAGGCAGACGAAGAAGCAGAACTGGTCCGTCTCAGGATCGCCGGCCTTGTGGCCTCGGTGGGCCAGTTGCGCGAAGCCGCAAAAGGCAAGGATGCGCTGGAAGACCTGGTGCTGAAGCTGCGCGATGCCAACCATAACCTGATCATTGCCACTTTCAGCGCCCAGGATTTGCAGGCGATGGCCGAAGCCGCCGCGCACCGGCAGGATGAGTTCCTGGCAATGCTGGCGCACGAGTTGCGCAACCCGCTGGCGCCTATCATGATGGCGGCCGAGTTGATGGGCAAAGTCACGATATCTCATCCGCAGCTACCCAGGCTGCATGCCATCATTTGCCGCCAGGTCAATCACCTGACCCGCCTGGTGGATGACCTCCTGGATGCTTCGCGCGTCAGCAGCGGCAAGATCACCTTGCAAAAGCGCGTGCTGCTGCTGTCGGAAGTGATTGAAAACGCGGTAGAGACCAGCCAGCCCTTCATCGATAAGCGCAAGCAGCTTCTTACCCTACAAATGCCGGCGGAAGCCGTCGCCGTAGACGGTGACCTTGTCCGTCTGGCGCAGGTGTTCTCCAACCTGCTGATCAATGCCACCAAATTCATGCCGGAACGTGGGGAAATTACGCTTTCCACCCACCTGGCGGACGGTTCCGTCGTCATTTCCGTCAAAGATAAGGGCGTCGGCATCGCTCCGGATATCCAGCCCTTCATCTTTGACCTGTTCAAGCAGGGACCGCACGCGCTGGACCGTTCGCAAGGCGGGCTGGGTATAGGCTTGTCGCTGGTGCGCGCTATTGTGGAAATGCATGGCGGGACAGTGACGGTGAAAAGCGCCGGCGCCGGCTTCGGCAGCGAATTCATCGTGACGCTGCCGGTCTCGGCAGAAATGCCGGTGAAGATCGACCAGCCGCCGTTAAAAAACCTTTCATTCCGCGCGTTTAAAATCCTGATCATCGAAGACAATACCGATGTCAATGCCACGCTGAGCGATTTCCTGACGCTGGAAGGGCATGCCACCACGTCCGCGTATGACGGCATGGCCGGCATTGCGTTGGCAAAAGACAATGACTACGACATCGTCCTGTGCGATATAGGCCTGCCGGGCATGGACGGTTATGCCGTCGTCAAACAACTGCGTCTGGATGCGGTCCCGCCTTTGCCTTGCTATATCGCTCTCACAGGGTATAGCCAGGCGGAAAACAGGAATCTGGCCAGGGAGGCGGGGTTTGACCATTACCTGGTAAAGCCCATCGCCATAGACGTCCTGACGAACCTTGTCTCATCCTGTGTCCCCTACTGACGCGCACATGGCTACACTTTGCTTTTTTCCATCTTGCGCCCATGCTTGCACCTTAATTCCGGCGGATAAATTTGCCCTTCACCCTTTCCGTTGTATAGCGGGAATACATTAATTTATGGCAACCAACGACGATCAACGCCACCGAATGATAGCAAGGGCCGTGACGCAACGCCCCGATGCTGTCGTGGATGTGACGATACACCTGTGGGAACGGCTGGCCGCCGAACTCATTTTAATCATTGGAGACGGCGGCTTCGAGTCGCTCTATTCAAGAAGCCTTCATCTTACGAGCGCAAGCTTTTCATGGATGGCGAACAGTCCTCCAGCGCAAGCCTCAGATTCCCGGTTCGCAGGTTTAAGAACCTGCCTTGAAGGGCAAGATGCCACAGCAGCCGGGGAGGCAAGCGTTGCCTTGCTGGCCACCTTCATCGATATATTGAGCGCTTTAATCGGCGAGTCCTTGACGTCCAGCATATTACGTTCGGCCTGGGGTGATGACGCACTGAATGCAGCAGCAAAGGAAACTCCATAATGAGCAATAAAGTGACAATACGCCGCCTGGCGACAGGCGTTCCGGGGCTGGACGATCTGCTGGGCGGCGGCCTGCCGGAATTTTCGTTCAACCTGCTGGCGGGCACGCCCGGTAGCGGCAAGACGACGCTGGCGCACCAGATGATGTTTTCGCTGGCCAACCCGGAGCGCAAGGCCCTGTTCTTTACGGTGCTGGGCGAATCGCCGTTGAAGATGCTGCGCTACCAGCAGCAGTTCCCTTTCTTCGACGTCGACAAGGTCAACCATTCGATCAAATTCGTCAACCTTGCCGCCGATTTGCTGAAAGGCGATTTCGACCGCGTGCTGGCCCGCATCAGCGAGGAAGTGCAAAATTTTTCACCCAGCCTGGTCTTTGTCGACTCTTTCCGCTCGGTGGTGCAGTCGGCCCAGGCCATGGATTCCGGCGTCGCCGGCCTGCAGCATTTTGTGCAGCAGCTCGGCATGCAGATGACGGGCTGGCAGGCAACGACTTTCCTGATCGGTGAATACCTGGCGCCGGAGGCCGAATCCAGCCCGGTATTTACCGTGGCGGACGGCATTATCTGGATGTCGCAACTGGTGCACCGCGATGCCATGATACGCAAGATACAGGTCGTCAAGATGCGCGGCCAGGCCCAGAGCCCGGGCGTACACACTTTCCGCATCAGCGACGACGGCTTGCGGGTGTTCCCTCGGGCGGTGCTCAAGAACCATATAGAAGAGGATTTCGAGATATCGGGAGACAAGCGTTTGTCGATGGGCATACCCATGCTCGACAAAATGATGGGCGGCGGCTTGCCCGCTGCCTATTCCCTGCTGGTAGTGGGACCTTCCGGATCAGGAAAAACGGTGCTGGCGACACAATTCTTGGCGGAGGGGGCGCGTATAGGCGAGCGCGGCGTCATTGCCTCATTCGAGAAAAGCCCCAACCAGTTGCTCAGCCTGCAGTTGGACAAACTGGTCAAAAACGGCGATGTCGGCCTGATCAATACCCGCACGCTGGATTTATCGCTGGATGAGATATTGCACGACCTGGTGGAGATGATCAACCATACCAAGGCGAAGCGGGTGGTGATCGATTCCCTCTCCGGCTTTGAGCTGGCGCTGGCGTCGGTGTTCCGCGAAGACTTCCGCGAAGCGCTGTACCGGCTGGTTGCGGTACTGACCGGCATGGGGGTGACGGTACTGATGGTGGCGGAACTGGAAGACCAGTACACGTCCCTGCGTTTCAGTTCTTACGGCAATGCCTTCCTGGCGGATGCCATCTTGATGCAGCGTTATGTAGAGGTAGAAGGGCAATTGAAGCGTGTGATGTCCGTGGTGAAGGTACGCGCCAGCGCGCATAGCAACGATATCTGCTTCTTCGATATTTCGCAAAGCGGCATTGAAATCGGTGAGCCGTTGACAGGCTACGAAGGTATTTTGTCCGGTTATCCGACAAAGGGCTAAAAAAATCAAGCAAGGGGTGCGATACCGAACCGACTATTCCAGGTATCTGCCCCATGGTGCAAGTCAGTTTTCTCGATCAGCGGCGTTACAACGAACAAAAAATGGCCACGCCGGCATTCCTCATTGAGCAAGCTGAAAAGATGTCCGGCCGCACCACGGCCAGTCTGCAGTCAGAGTGACCAATCGGCAGAAAGACGCAATGAACAACAAACAGCAGGACGGCAATGCCGGGCATGACGATGGCCAGGCCGGCGCGCCAGGTCAGCCATTGGATCACGCGAAATCTGCTGAAAAAAATATCTCGCGCCGGGAAAGCGCCGTGATCGACGCTGCTGCAATAGTGTTGCTGCGCGAGAAACGCGTCACCGAGCGGGAAGATGCGGCGCACATGCGGGAGATGGGAATCTCTGCGTCCGAATCTTCCCAGGCGTCGGCAAATGACCACGTGGTGTTGTTGCAGCAAGCCAATACCCATCTCATCATTGCCTCCATAGAGGCGCATAAGCTGACAGAGCAGGTCGAAACAGCCAAGGATAAGCTGCATTACCTGGCACACCATGACGTGCTGACGGATCTGCCCAACCGCCTGCTGCTGCAAGACCGCATAGGCCAGGCCATAGAGCGTGCCCGCCGCCAGGGCCAGAGGCTGGCGGTGATGTTCATGGACCTGGACAGGTTCAAGCACGTCAATGATTCTCTTGGACATTCCGTAGGAGACGAACTATTGCAGTCGGTGGCCCGCTGCTTGGTGGCGTGTGTACGCCACTCCGACACCATCAGCCGCCAGGGCGGCGATGAATTCGTGCTCTTGCTTCCCTATATCGAACACGCGGAGGATGCGGCATTGTCTGCTCAAAAGGTGATTGCGGCGCTCACCCCCGCGCATCACATAGGCGGATATGACCTGCATGTCAGCGTGAGCATAGGCATCAGTATTTTTCCGGATGACGGAATCGATACGGCAGGCCTGATGAAGAATGCCGACACGGCCATGTATCACGCCAAGGAACAGGGGCGCAATAACTACCAGTTTTTTTCCGATGCGATGAATGCCCGCGCGATGGAAAGGCAGGCAATAGAGTCCAACCTGCGGATGGCATTGGAAAAACAGGAATTTGTGTTGCACTACCAGCCCAAGGTCAACCTCGAAACCGGCGCCATTACCGGGGCGGAAGCACTGCTGCGCTGGAAGCATCCGCAGTGGGGGCTGGTACTGCCGGCGAGATTCATGTCGATTGCGGAAGAGTGCGGGCTGATCGTGCCGATAGGCCGCTGGGTCTTGCGTGAAGCCTGCACGCAGGCCAGGCGGTGGATTGATGCCGGGGTTGGGCCTGTTCCGGTTGCCGTCAATATCTCTGCGCTGGAATTTCGTCACAAGGATTTTTTCGGCGGCGTGCGCGACATCCTGAGCGAGAGCGGGCTGGACGCGGCATCGCTGGAACTGGAAATCACGGAAAGCGTACTGATGCGCGATGCGGAAACCAGCACTGCCATCTTGCAGCACCTGAAGGACATGGGCGTGCAGCTTGCAGTGGACGATTTCGGCACCGGCTATTCCAGCCTCAGCTACCTGAAGAAATTTCCCATCGACGTGCTCAAAATTGATAAATCTTTTGTGGACGACATTGCTACCGCCGCCGGCAACGGCATTATCGTCAGCGCCGTCGTTGGCATGGGGAATAAGCTCAAGCTGAAAGTGATTGCGGAGGGTGTCGAGAACCAGGCGCAGCTGACTTTCCTGCAAGCGCAGAATTGCGAAGAAGGGCAAGGCTACTTCTTCAGCCGCCCGCTGGTCGCCGAAGAATTCGTCCGCCTGCTCGTCAACCGGCGCCGTATGTATCGCGCGCTGGACAAAAAGAATACGCCATAAAGCCGGCGTCGCCATGGCGCCGCGCCATCTTCGTCAAGACCCTGCTGCTTGCCAACGGGGCAAGAACTAGTCATGCTTCTCTCAATTCTGGACAGTTTTTAGGTCCGGCGCATCCTGCCCAAATCGATTAAGTCGATTTATTTTCATCTTCCTGCAATATTTCCGAATGTGATACGTCTTCACAGGTATGGAAACGACGCTGAACCCTGTCGGCCCAGCCGGGCCTGGTGAAACGATGGCCGAAAAAGAAAATCGCATCACTGAAACCGTCCTGCGCGAGCGTGCGCGGCTGGGTAACTTCATCCGCAGGCAGGTGTCCGATCCCGGCGAGGCGGAAGACATCCTGCAGGACGTTTTTTACGAGTTTGTTGAAGCTTACCGTTTGCCCGAACCGATAGAGCAGGTGGGCGCCTGGCTGTTCCGCGTGGCGCGTTACCGCATTATCGACCGCTTTCGCAAGAAGAAGGAGCAGGCGCTGCCGGAGGCTTCAACGGAGGACGAAGGCGGCTCCTGGCTGGATGAGGTATTGCCGTCTTCCGACGCCGGGCCGGAAGCGGCGTATGCACGGACGGTGCTGCTGGAAGAACTGTCCCGGGCGCTGGCGGAGCTGCCGGCCGAGCAAAGCGAAGTGTTTATCGCCCACGAGCTGGAAGGGCGCAGCTTTGAAGAGTTGGCGGCGGAAAGCGGCGTGAGCCGCAACACGCTGCTGTCGCGCAAACGCTATGCGGTGCTGCACCTGCGGCAGCGCCTGCAGACGATTTATGACGAGTTCAATGACGAATTTAAATGATGAATTTAAATGACGAATCCGAACGATAAATTTGAGCAATGAATTCGAATGATGAATTGAATGATGAATTGAATGAAAAGGAAAAATGAAATGATCCGCAAATACAAAATTGCCAAAATAGCCGTGCTGGCGCTGGTTGGCTTGGCCGTGGTGCCCTGGGTAGTCATGTCGCTGTGGAACTGGCTGATGCCGGCCCTGTTCACCGGCGTACACACGATTGATTACCTGCGCGCGCTGGGCCTGCTGGCCTTGTGCCGCATACTGTTCGGCGGTTTTCGTGGCCACGGCGGAGGCTGGCGCCGTCACCGGCACATGCAACAGCGCTGGGAACAGATGAGTAATGAAGAGCGTGAAAAATTCCAGCAAGGCATGATGGGTTTTCGTGGTAGGGGCAGGGATCAGTCATGAAAAAGAAGGCCGATGCGAACTGTAAGCAGGCTCCGGGCATCATCGTTCCGGTGGTGAACCTGAAGCGCTGCGAAGGGAAGGCGGATTGTGCCGCCGTATGTCCGGAAAACGTCTTTGAGGTCCGGCGCATAGACGATGCAGATTATCAAGGCTTGGGCTTGCTGAATAAGCTGAAATTGCGCGCGCACGGCATGCAGGTTGCCTATACGCCGAACGCGGATGCCTGCCAGGCCTGCGGCCTATGCGTCAGCGCCTGCCCGGAAAAAGCGATTACGTTATCCAGGGCTGCTTGAGTCTGGCAGCGAAAACGGCACATGCGGCAAATGCGGCAAGGCATGCGCTGGTGCTTCAATGTAGACGCTTAACGATTTCACCTAGCTGTTGCATCGGCCGGTTGAATCCGCAGCCGAGCCCCGGCATTAAGGGAATTCATTTCAGTCGGCTAAACCACTATAACGCTACAAGTTCGAACACTCAATGCGGTTACGGCCATTTTGCTTGGCTTTGTACAGCAATTTGTCCACCGCCTCGACGAAATCCTTGGCTTCCATCTCGGCTGAGGGTTTGATCGTTCCTACACCCATGCTGGCACTGACAAAGCGGCCGATAGTAGAAGCCTCATGCGGGATCTGCAGATTTTCCAACTTGCGCTTGCAACGCTCGGCGACATGCAGCGCAGCATTGGCGTCGGTTTCCGGCAATACCAGCACAAACTCTTCGCCGCCAAACCGCGCAACGATGTCTCTCGAACGGGTCACCGACAGGCCCAGTGCCTGCGCGATTTGCTTCAGGCATTCGTCGCCTCGGATATGGCCATAGTAGTCGTTGTATTGCTTGAAAAAATCCACGTCTACAACGATCAGCGACAGCGGCTGCCCGTTGCGTCTTGCACTCGCCCACTCGGTATCTAACGCCGACTCAAACTTGCGTCGGTTGGCTACGCCCGTCAGGCTATCCTTGAAGGAAAGCGCTTCCAGCTCCTTCTGCAGGATGATCAGTTTTTCTTCACTCTTCTTGCGCTCGCTGATATCGAACATGAAGCCGATCAGTGAATCTACTTCGCCCTGTTCATTGCGTACCACGTGCACCACGTCGCGTATCCATACATAGCCGTCGCTCTTGGTCAGCGCGCGGTAATCCGCTTCGTGATCCACACCGGCTTTTGACTGCGCCACGCAAAAATTCACGACGTAATCCCGGTCTTCCGGGTGCATACGCGTTGCCCAGTCTTCTACCGTCAGCCAGCTGTCCTGCTTCCAGCCCAGCAAAGGCTCTATCTGCGGGCCAATATAGGCAAACTTCATTGTCACCCAGTCTATCTTCCAGGGGATAGCCTTGGTCGATTCCAGCAAGGTCCTGTAGACCGCGTTGTCGCTATCGAGTTCAAGCTTTTCTTCAGACATACAGTGCTCCACATTTAATACATTAGTAATTTAAAAAAAAGGGACTAATCCCGGCCAGGCATTATGCCTTGGGAATTGGATTGGTGTACTGTTGGCTTTGCGGTCCAAAAACAGTGGAAGAAACTGTACTTGGCGTGTAGCAGAGTGTGGGTCATCAAGGTGCTTGTTACAAAGCCACCCCTGATGTTCGAGGTCGGAACGCCTGGTTCTTCGTTTAATCCCTGAAGAATTTTCGACAGGGCTTTGCTTTCCTTTTTTTTTCAAGGGGGGGGGCAGCGCTCTCGCAATATATCGCGCACTGTTCGCGAGCATTTTCCTCCAAGCTGACTCTTTATTACTTTCATCGACATTGAGAGGTAAATCGGAAGACATGATCGTCTGGAAATGGCCGTAACGGTCACACGACTTTATCGCATCTGACGTGAGGTGCCATTTAAGGTATAAGCCTGCGCAGCTTAAATGAGGCTTTGGCTAATCCCGCACCACACGCCAGCCTTACATCACTGCCTGCCAAGTCCTGCCTTCTTCTGCTTCTTTTCTTCTTTCTTTTCTTTAGGGGTTTTCAGCGGCTGTTTCTTTACGGCTTTTTTATTGTCCTGGCTTTTACTCATGATCTTTCTCCGTCAGTTGAAAAACTTAAACCTATCGCATTTTTGGCATTCAGACGCGTTGCGCCTGCGGGCTAACCCATGCTGCAGTCTACACCATGCAGGCAGTGCCGTAAGTTAATCGTGCACTGCAGCATGCCGCGGCCTCTTCCGTGCCAATAGGTGCGCCAAGTCTCATCCACGCTACACCTGTGCCATGCACCGTTATGGTGTGTGTTCTGGCGCACATACGCCGTATTTGAAAACCGCCAATCTATGGTTTTCAAAAAGGAGAGAATAATGACACCTATAGACCGTAACTTTTTGGATGCGTCGGCCGACACTACCACTTCCGGCGTATCCTGGGCTTCCATTTTTGCCGGTGCCGCTGCTGCTGCCGCGCTTTCCCTGATCTTGTTGATTCTGGGAGCCGGCTTGGGCTTTTCCTCGGTTTCACCGTGGGCCAATAGCGGCATCAGTGCCGCCACGCTGGGCACGTCGTCCATCCTCTGGCTGGCGTTTACCCAGATCGCCGCAGCCGGGGTCGGCGGCTACCTTGCCGGACGGCTACGTGTGAAATGGGCTACCGTACATACGGATGAAGTCTATTTTCGCGACACCGCACATGGCTTCCTGGCGTGGGCAGTTGCATCGCTGGTGACGGTGGCCCTGGTAGGTTCCGCCGCCGGTAGTGCGATATCGCATACGGCTTCTGCCGGTGCGACGGTTGCAGGCACTGCCGTTGGTGCTGTCGGTGCAGCCGGTGTTGCTGCCGGAAGCCAGGCACTGCCTTCAGCCTCCGGCACGGGTTCTTCGGATAGCGGCGGCATGGGTTATGCCGTGGATTCGCTGTTCCGTTCCAACCAGGCATCCGATGCTGCTGCACCGAATGATAATGCCAGCCGCATGGAAGCAATGCGCATCTTTGCCAATGGCATACGCGCCAAGAAACTGCCACAGGAAGACGTGCAGTATCTGGGCCAGGTCATCGCCAAACGCACTGGCCTGTCGCAAGCCGATGCTGAAAAACGTGTCAACGATGCATTCACCAACACCCAGACCGCCATCAACAACGCAGAGCAAAACGTGAAACAGGCTGCCGACAATGCCCGCAAAGTGGCCGCTTATTCTGCGCTGTGGATGTTTGTGGCCTTGCTGTGCGGCGCTTTTGTGGCCAGCCTGTCAGCAACCTTCGGCGGCAAGCAGCGTGACGGCGTAGTTCACACGCAGCGCGTTACCGTTCCAGCCTGAGCGTTTTAAGCTGTTGGATTTGTTGAGTAGTTTGTTCTTTATTTTTAATGTCAATGAGGGAGATTAATCATGCGTTCACTTTTATTATTGTTTCTTGGGGTGCCTATTCCCATCATTATCCTGATCGCCCTGTTCGTGCGCTAACAGCAGGCAGGTAAAGGAAGGTCACGCTGGATAGCCAGCGTGACCTTTTTTTTGCGCCATACTGGGCGTTGCGGCGCGGTGACTGGAGTAATTGACTGGGGCAGTGGCTTGATCCGGGTCACCAGATTGGCGGCATCTTCGGATCTGCTGCAACAGGTAAAAGAAAGGCCGCGCCATATGATGGCGCGGCCTTTTGTGTAGCGGTGATGCCGGTGTTTATCCGGGCAAATCGTCCAGGCTGGCAGGTTCTTTCACCACTGCGCCGTTGCGCTCTGCGCGGAAGCGGGAAGACATCTGGTAGGCGGCTTTGCGCACGCGCATGATGGAGCCGATAGGGCGGTGCGCTGCAATGCCGTGCCAGGGGCTGAAGGACATGCCGTCATCCACCGCTGCCGACAAGGCCTGGTTCCAGGCCGGTTGCGGCGGCGCGGTGATGCGGGCCACAGTGACATAGGGGCTGAGGTCTTCCGGCCAGGGCACCGAAGCGTCTTCCACCGGCATTTTCTCCAGGTCGGTACACAGTTGCGCGCGTACTTCCCATTCGGCGCTATTGCCGGCGAAGAAGTCGACGACCGCTGCACGCAGGCCATCCGGCTTGCCGTCCAGGTCTACCGGGGCCTTGGTCAGCTTTGTCAGTCCCGGAGAAACCGGCACGATGGATATCTTTGCCATATAGGGGCCAAACAGGATAGGCGCCTGGCTGAAGAAGGTTTCACCGAGGATATTGGTTTCCGGATGGCCGCCCAGCGCGATGATGGTGGGGCTCTGGCCGCCGGCGGCTTCGATGACCCTTTCGGTGCCGCGCAATACTGCCGACAGTGCTTTTTTGAGTCCGGGGGCTTTGTCGGTTGTTGGCGCCAGCAGTTTCAGGTTGCCCAGGAATTTTTTCGGCCCGGGCGTGCTGAAAGAAGGGGAACCGTTGACCAGCACAAAATCCTGCGTGGCATCGCCTTCGCTGCCTTCCAGCCGCGGGCCTTCCACTCCGACGACTTTCACCGCCATGCCGCGCGGCGTGGAGACATTGTCGTCCAGCATGTCGCCGGGGATCGTGGACAGCCGCATCACCACCGGCCAGCTGCCCGGCTTGCCGAAAATCCCCTGCGCATAGGCCGGCGCCAAGCCTGCGGCTACGGTCAGTTCGCCGCGCAGCAGGCCGTGGCTTTTGGCGTGCACGCTGCGGCTCGCATGGCCGGAATCCTTGTAGGTGATTTCAGAAATATGTTTCAGCGTATCGAGCATGCCGGCAAGGGTTTCTGCCTCGCCTTCTTCGGGTACTTCAAAGCCGGGCTGGTAGATGACGGGTGAAACGGGAGGGGTGGCGTGGGAATCCATGGCTGGCCTTTCAGGGATGTTGGGAGGATAACTCAACGAGTGTGCGGGAGGCGGATAGCGGCGTCGGTGTGTCAGCGTACCGCCGGTGAAGATCAGGTTGCTTCGATGCCTGCACTGATCGGTCGAAATTCTATTTGTAACGTAGCGCACTCCGGGATGTGTACCTGTAGCGGTGGATCGCTCCCGGGTTGCGCTGCGCTCCACCCAGGCTACATTCCCGCGAGCGTATCTATGTGAGCTGCCGCACGGTGTTTGCCAGGCGCGGGAGTATGGTGAATGTATGGCGCGAACATTGGTCGCCTTATTTCAAGGAGATATCGTATGAACCAAAAAACCAAAGACCCTTCCCAGGACCCGCATAAACCTGAACAGGCTTATCCCGACCATGCCCAGCAGGCCAAGGAACAAAGGGAAAAAGCCGAGGCGGATGAAGCCGCCAGCCGGCAGGAGAAGAACCGCATGCTGGATCACCAGGGCGGCCGCAAACAGTAAGCTGACTTAGGTGGTGCGCCGCACTGCACCACACCACTCAGGTCCAGTCAGGCTTTGCGGCAAACCAGTCGCTGAGGAAGTCGATAAAGGCGCTGACCTTGGCCGACAGGTTCATCCTTTCCGGATAGACCGCAAAGATGTCGGCATCCGGCAGCGTCCAGTCTTCCAGCACCAGCTTCAGGCGGCCTGCCTGCAGGTGCGCCTGCACATCCCATTCCGAGCGCGTCAGCACGCCGAAGCCGGCCAATGCCCATAGCAGCGCCGTTTCGCCGTCATTGGTGCTCAGCGTGCCGCGCACCTTCACGGTTTCGCGCTTGCTGCCGCGTGTCATGTGCCAGGTGCCGTACGCGGCGTCGCTCTCGCGCAGTACGATGCACTGGTGCGTCTGCAGCTCGTGCGGGGTGGCCGGCACGCCAGCTTTTTTCAGGTAGGAAGGGGCTGCGCACAGCATCCGCCGGTTGCCGGCGATCTTGCGGGCCACCATACGCGAGTCGGGCACGGTGCCGAACCAGATGCCGACGTCATAGGCCTGGTCCGCCAGGTTGATGGCGCGGTCTGTCAGCTCCAGTTGCACCTCTACCTGCGGATACTGCTGTGCAAAGGCGATGATCGCCGGTGCGATATGCCGCCTGCCGAAGCCGAAGGTCGCATTTACCCGCAACAGGCCCCTGGGCACTGCGCGGCTGCTGGAGATCGTTCGTTCCAGTTCCTGCAGGTCTGCCAGCAGGCGCGAACCGGTCGCCAGGTACATTTCCCCTTCATGCGTGACGCTGAGCCGGCGGGTGGTGCGGTTCAGCAGTCTGACGCCGAGCCGCTTTTCCAGCAGCGAGAGCCGTGAGCTGATGGCCGGCGGCGTCAGGTTCAGTTCCCTGGCCAGCGAGGCCAGGCTGCCTTGCTTGACCAGGCGCACAAAAAAATCCAGATCCGATATCGCGTCCATGGCTGCGCCTTATTGTGTTCTAGTGCTCGTTGTTGCTGCTATTAGTAAATTTTATTAACTAATAGATGAAATGAGATTGTATTATAAATATCCAGGCGAGGACTACACTTCGGGTCATCAGCGGTTTCACCCAACCGCCTTTAAAAATGATGGAGACGACGTGCCCCGCACCCTATATCAAAAACTGGTGGATACCCACACCGTCATGCGGCTGGATGCGCAGAACGTGCTGCTGTATGCCGACCTGCATATCATGAACGAATACACCAGCCCGCAGGCTTTCGCTGGGCTGAAGGAGCAGGGGCGCAGCGTTGCCGTGCCTGCCCAGCAGATGGCCGTGGTGGACCATATCATTCCCACGCATCCGGTCAGTTTCCGCATCATCCAGGAGCCGCAATCGGCGATACAGGCGACCAACCTGGCCAAAAACTGCGCCGAGCATGGCATCACGCTGTTCGACACCAATGACACGCTGCAAGGCATAGAGCACGTGATTGCCCCCGAGCACGGCATGATACGGCCCGGCATGGTCGTGCTGTGCGGCGACAGCCACACCACGACCTACGGCGCGCTGGGCGCGCTAGGTTTTGGCATCGGCACTTCGGAAGTCGAGCACGTGCTGGCAACGCAGACGCTGGTATACCGCGTGGCGCAGGATATGCGCATCACCGTCAACGGCCTGCTGCCGGCCGGCACCACGTCCAAAGACCTGATCATGGCCATCATCAGCCGCATCGGCGCCCAGGGCGCGCGCGGCTATGCGGTGGAGTTCTGCGGCACGGCGATTGAAGCACTGTCGGTGGAAGCCCGCATGACGCTGTGCAATATGGCCGTGGAAGCCGGTGCGCGCGGCGCGCTGATTGCGCCGGATGATAAAACCGTGGCCTATGTGCTGCAACGCGCTCCGGACATTGCCGGCGAAATGAAAGCGCTTGCGCTGGCGGACTGGGCAGCCTTGCACAGCGACCGCGCTGCATCTTTCGATGCGGAACATACATTTGATGCAGCTGCCGTGGCGCCTTACGTCACCTGGGGCACCAGTCCGGACCAGGCCGTACCCGTGACCGGTACCGTGCCCATGGCGGAAGCAGTCACTGATGTCAACGACCATGCCGCACTGGAGCAGGCGCTTCGCTATACCGGCCTGAAGAGCGGTTCTGCGATGGAAGGCGTTGCGGTGCAGCGCGTATTCATCGGTTCCTGCACCAATGCCCGCATAGAAGATCTGCGCCAGGTCGCTGCTATCGTCAGGGACCGCAAGGTGGCGCCGTCGGTGCGCGCCATGGTGGTGCCGGGTTCCGGCGCGGTGCGCCTGCAGGCGGAAGAAGAGGGTATTGCCGCCTTGCTGATGGCAAGCGGCTTCGAATGGCGCCGCCCCGGCTGCTCCATGTGCCTGGCGATGAACGACGATATGCTGGCACCAGGCGAGCGCTGCGCTTCCACGACCAACCGTAATTTTGAAGGCCGCCAGGGCCGCGGCGGCATCACCCACCTGATGAGCCCGGCAATGGCCGCTGCTGCCGCGCTGACAGGGTATATCACCGATGTCCGGCAGATCGACGCCACGCTGGCCACTTTAGCCACAGCAACCACGTCCGTAACATCGGCCAAATCAACTGAACGCACAGCAGGAGCCGCCCATGTCTGAATCCGCACTGATACAGGGCGTGGGCGCGCCGCTGCCGATTTCCAACCTGGATACCGACCAGATCATGCCCAAGCAATTCCTGCGCATCATCAACAAGGCCGGGCTGGACAAGGGACTGCTGTATGACCTGCGCTTTGATGAAAACGGGCAGGCGCGCGCAGACTTCGTGCTGAACCGCCCTGGTTATGCACGCACCAAAGTGCTGGTCGGCGGCCCCAACTTCGGCTGCGGCTCCAGCCGCGAACATGCGGTATGGGGGTTGCAGCAATACGGCATCCAGGTGGTAATTGCCTCCAGCTTCGGCGAAATCTTCTACAGCAATGCGATGAACAACCGCCTGCTGCTGGTCATACTGGAAGAGGCTGACGTGCAGCGCATTCTGGCAGACGTCTCCAGCCCGGAAACCAACCAGGTGACGGTGGACGTGGAAAGCATGACGGTGCGCAGCCACAGCGTGCAGGCTGCATTCACGATGAGCGGGCGGCACCGGCACATGTTCCTGGAAGGGCTGGACATCATAGGCGCGACCCTGGCGCATAAGGAAGAAATCCAGGCCTTCGCTGCGGAGCACTGGCTACAACGGCCATGGCTGCAAGGCGTGGCGCAAAAGACACGCGAAAAACTGGGAGCCCGGCTGGGTTCCCAGCCGGGTAATTCATAAAAACTGCAATTTAACAAGCTAGGCCGATAACAACAGCGGCGCGCTGCATGGACACTGAGTCCATGCACAAGGCGCAGCCGCCAAAACGGGCCGCATATCCATCCCGTATGGATTCAACGAAGGAGACAATATGGACGCAAGCATGACAGATCTATCCACAGCCCCGGCCCTGGCAACAGCGCCAGCACCATCCGGCACATGGCAGAAGATCATGGATTACAAGATCGGGCCGCTGCCCTTGCCGGTATTCGTGGTCATTGCCGCGATGACGATCATTGCCGCACTGTGCAAAAGGCTGCCGAACGACATGATAGGCGGCTTTGTCGTGCTGATGCTGTCCGGCTTCCTGCTGGGCGAACTAGGTAACCGGCTGCCGGTGTTCAAGCACATAGGCGGCGCAGCGATCTTCTGCATGTTCATCCCCTCGGCGCTGGTCGGCTACAAGCTGATGGATCCTGAAATGCTGAAGGCCATCACCACCACGATGAAAACGGCGAACCTGCAATACCTGTACATCGCCTGCCTGGTGGCCGGCAGCATCCTGGGCATGAACCACCGCATCCTGGTGCAGGGTTTCATGCGCATGTTCATCCCGCTGCTGGTGGGCACGGCGGCGGCGGTTGCGGCCGGCATCTCGGTCGGCCTGCTATTCGGCTACGACCCCATGCATACCTTCTTCTTTATTGTCATGCCGATACTTGGCGGCGGCATAGGCGAGGGCATCCTGCCGCTGTCGATAGGCTATGGCGAAATACTGGGCAAGCCGCAGGCGGAACTGGTTGCCATGCTGGTGCCGGCCGCGTTGCTGGGCAATGTCATTGCGATCCTGGCCAGCGGCATGCTGAAGCGCCTGGGCGAAACCCACAAGCACTATACCGGCGACGGCATCCTGATCAAGTCCGGTGAAGACCGCGAACTGCTGCGCGAGCAGGGTACGGCAGCCCCCATCGAGCTCGGCCTGCTGGGTGCGGGGTTGATCATAGGCTGTGCATTCTTCATCCTCGGCTCGCTGCTGGCGCCGGTGACCGGCATTCCCGGACCCATCCTGATGATTATCAGCGCAGCACTGCTCAAGGTCAGCAAGATCATTCCGGCCAGGATGGAGCTGGGCGCTTATCAGATGTACCGCTTCATGTCCGCCAACCTGACCTTTGCCATCCTGGTCGGCCTGGGCACGCTGTTCGGTTCATGGAATGAACTGGTCAAGGCTTTTACGCTCGGCTATTTTGTCATCTGCGCCACGACGGTGGGCGCGATGGTGGCAGCCGGTTTCTTCGTCGGCGGCTGGCTGAAGATGTATCCGGTGGAATCCGCCATCGTCACTGCCTGCCATAGCGGCCTGGGCGGCACCGGCGACGTTGCCATCCTCTCTGCCTCCAACCGCATGGGCCTGATGCCGTTTGCTCAGATTTCCACCCGCATAGGCGGCGCTGCGATGATCGTGTTTGCCACCATCCTGATGAAGATATTACACTGAGTTTGCTGTATCCTGTCCGGGTGGCCTATGGCCGACCCGCAGGCCACGGCCCGGTCCGGTTTTAGCCGGCCCGGGCTTTCCTGTTTTTATTGTTTTACGTAATTTTTTTGCAAACCCTCCATGCCCGACCAGCACCTGATACTGACCGTAGTCTTCAATCTCATCATGGGTGTGGGCCTGGGCGCCGTCGGCGGCCTGCTGGGCATAGGCGGCGGCCTGATCGCCATCCCCGTGCTGACATTTTTATACGGCATGGACCAGCACCTGGCGCAAGGCACGGCGCTGGTCATGATCACGCCGAATGTGCTGATCGGCTTCATCCGTTACCGCCAGCGCAACCAGATAGACATGGGCGCCACCGGCGGGCTGGCGGTGGCCACCATCATCACCTCATTCATCTCGGCGCGCTTTGCGTCGATGGTGGGAGCGCATAGCCTGCAGTTTGCCTTTGCCATCTTCCTCATCGTGCTGGCCGTGTATTTCCTGTGGCAACTGCGCGCCAGGGCCAGTACGGCGGCTCCCAAGGCAGCGGTCCCTAAAAAATTCATACCCGCAGTCGGCGTGCTCAGCGGCGCGATGTCCGGCCTGTTTACCGTAGGCGGCGGGCTGGTGGCGGTGCCGGCGCTGGTCAGCCTGTTCGGCGCCACGCAGATGCAGGCGCAGGCCATGGCACTGGCGCTGGTGATACCCGGCTCCATCGTCGCGCTGTTCACCTATGCGCACGCCGGCCACGTCAGCTGGATCACGGGCATACCGCTGGCCATCGGCGGCATTACCAGCGTGTCCTGGGGCGTGGCGCTGGCGCATAAGTTTTCGCCGCTGAAGGTGCGTGTGCTGTTCTGCTCGGTGCTGGTGGCTACTGCCGTAATGATGCTGCTGCAGAAATAAACCGTTCGTTCCAGCCGCCAGCCTGTTTTTTATCCGGTTTTACACCAGTTTTACACCGGTTTTCCCCTTGCCCGTCTGTCGTTTTGCGGTTTCGTCGGATATCATGCGCCGGGAGTGGGAAGGGCTGTTATTCTTGCTCCAACGCTACTATCCTGGAACAGATCATGTTGACGAGCTTTCTTTTTATTCTCCGCACCGTCTTTGCGTGGGCATTTGTGTACCTTGCCTTCCTGATTTTTTCGCTGACGGTGATGTTCCCGTACAACTCGCCGCCTGCCGAGTTCTTCCTGACAATGGCAGCGCTGCTGGCCTGTGTTGTCATCAGCGGCGGTTTTTCCCACTTGCGGCGGGTGCGCCTGATTGCCGATCAGGTCAATGCCAGTACGCTGGCCAACCGCCAGCGCCGCCAGATAGAGATACCCTGCGAGGCGGGCGAGGCCTTCGATATCGTGGATGCCGCGATACGCGAGCTGCCGGGGACCGAGCTGGTGGAAAGCGCGCGAGACAGCCTGCAGGTGCGCGCCAAGGTAAAGCGCATCGATCCCTATACCAACCAGCTGCTGGCGCGGCTGAGCTTCTTCAACTGGTTCGGCTCCCGCCGCAACCAGATCCTCGCCACCGTCACGCCCGGGCAGGATACCGGCAGCGTCAAACTGATCTGCGAACCGGAGCGTGCCGCCTGGAGCGACTGGTTCCTGGTGGATGACGGCACCAACCTGGAAAATGCCGAAGCCATCAGCCGCGCCATCACGCGCCGCGTGGCCGAGCGCCGCCGCAGCGAGCAGGCCAGCGTCAAGCAGACCGTCACTGAAAAGGAACTGACGGTCGCCAAGCTCAGCCTGCTGCATGCGCAGGTGGAACCGCACTTCCTGTACAACACCCTGGCCAGCGCGCAGGTGCTGACCCGCACCGATCCGCCACGTGCCGACGAAATGCTGGGCAACCTGATCACCTACCTGCGCCATTCGCTGCCGCGTACCGAGGATTCGCTGTCCACCATAGGCGAGGAGCTGGAGCGTGCCCGCGCCTACCTGGACATCCTGAAGATACGCATGGGCTCGCGCCTGCAGTTGCAAATCGACATTCCCGACACGCTGAAGTTTGTGCCTTTCCCGACGATGATGCTGCAGACGCTGGTGGAAAACGCCATCAAGCACGGCTTGGAACCCAAGACCGGCGGCGGCACGATATGGATACTGGCGCGCACTACCGATAGCGCGGTGGCGGTGACGGTGGCCGACGATGGCCGCGGCTTCAGCGCCGAAGGCGGCGGCACCGGCATCGGCCTGCGCAATGTGCGCGAGCGCTTGCGCCTGGCTTACGGCGCCGCGGCATCTTTTGCGATTGTCGCCAATTTCCCTAACGGCGTTGCCGCCACGATTACCGTGCCTGTATCGGGCGAAGGAGCCGAACATGCCTAAATGCGTTGTCGCCGAAGATGAGGCGCTATTGCGCGATTCGCTGCTGCAGCTACTGTCGGAAGTCTGGCCGCAACTGGATGTGGTGGCTGCCTGCGATGACGGCGGCGCGGCGCTGGAAGCGATTGCCGAGCACCAGCCCGACGTGGTTTTCCTGGATATCCGCATGCCCGGCCTGTCGGGCCTGGAGGTAGCCGCCGCCATGGCCGAAGCCAGCCCGCAATCGCAGATCGTATTCGTCACCGCCTATAACCAGTATGCAATAGACGCGTTTGAAAAAGGCGCTGTCGATTACCTGCTGAAGCCGATAGAAAAAGACCGCCTCGCCGCGACCGTGCAGCGCCTGCAAAAACGCGCCGCCGCCGGCACTACCGATGCCTCCGCACTGGCCGCGTTGCTTGCCCGGCTCAGTGTTGGCCTGCCAAAGACGCCTGTGCCTGAGCCACTGGTCTGGATCACCGCCAGCGCCGGCACCGAGACCCGGCTCATCATGGTGGACGATATCGCCTACTTCCAGTCGGACAACAAGTACACCATCGTCATGACCGCCCAGGGCGAAGCCATCCTGCGCAAGCCTATCCGCGAGCTGCTGGACGTGCTGGACCCCAACATCTTCAAACAGATCCATCGCGCGACCATCGTCAATGTGAAGGCGATTGCTTCCATTGCGCGCGATAATAGCGGGAAGGGGATCGTGAAGTTGAAGACCCGGCCCGAGACCCTGAGTGTCAGCCAGCCATTCATGGCCTTGTTTCGGAATATGTGAGGGGAGGGTAGCCGGCGAGCGACGGCGGGCTTTAGGTCTGCATAGGCTGGTTATCCTTTTTACGTGCCTGGATTTTGAAATTGCTGGCAGGGCTACCCCCAGGCCAGCAATCTCAAAACATAATTCATCAAGTCGCTACAAGCCAACATTCCATCGTTAAACAACACGCAGACTCTATCCCATCCCAACTTATGGCAAACTGAATCCCTCATTTGCCGAGCTATCCCTTGCCAAATGTCCATGCACCACATGCCGCATGGCGATCCCGCGGCAGCAAGCCCTGATTGAAAAAATAGAAAATAAATAGAAACCAACCTTGGAGAAGATATGCGTTTGAAATTATTGCAGTCCGCAGTGGTAACGGCATTGGCGCTGGGAGCGTCGGCGGGCGCGTATGCGATTGACGATACTGCCATGCAGAACATCACGGGCCGGGTGACGGCGATTGAGCCGCAGCTGATCAGCTGGCGGCGCGACATCCACCAGCATCCGGAATTGTCCGGCCAGGAGACGCGCACATCGGCGCTGGTGGCGGCGCATCTGAAAAAGCTGGGGTATGAGGTCAAGACCGGCGTTGGCGGCACGGGTGTGGTGGGTATACTCAAAGGCGGCAAGCCCGGCAAGGTCGTGGCGCTGCGGGCGGATATGGATGCCTTGCCGGTAAAGGAGATGGTGGATCTGCCGTTTGCTTCCAAGGCCAAAGGCACGCACATGGGCAAGCAGGTGGATGTGGCGCATGCCTGCGGACATGATGGGCACACTGCTATCCTGATGGCGGTGGCAGAAGTTCTGGCGGGCATGAAGGACCAGTTGCCGGGCACGGTAAAGCTGATTTTCCAGCCGGCGGAAGAGGGCTTGTCCGCCGAGCAGGCCGTGCCGGGTGCGCATATAGGCGCGGCGGCGATGATCGATGCGGGCGTCATGGACAACCCCAAGGTGGATGCCGTGTTCGGCCTGCATCTGTCTTCGGGCTTGCCGGCAGGTGTGATCGGCTACCGCAGCGGGCCGGTGATGGCGTCGGCTGATACCTATACGATCAAGGTTACGGGTAAACAAACGCATGGCGCGATCCCCTGGGGCGGCATCGACCCCATCGTGTCGTCCGCGCAGATCGTGCTGGGGCTGCAAACCATCATCAGCCGGCAGACCGACCTGACCAAGGAGCCGGCAGTTGTCACCGTGGGCACCATCCACGGCGGCAACCGCGAGAACATCGTGCCGGATTCGGTGGAGATGATGGGCACGGTGCGTACCTTCGATGACGGCATGCGCGACGACATCCTGCGCCGCATGAGCCTGACAGCGACATCGATTGCACAAAGCAGCGGCGCCAGGGCGGACATGGCCGTCAGCCCGGTGCATTATTCGACCACCGTCAATAACGACGCGCTGACGCAAAAAATGCTGCCCACGCTGGGCAAGGCGGCCAACGGCAGGGTGGTGATGGTGCCGAAGGTCAGCGCGTCGGAAGATTTTTCGGAATACCAGAAAAAAGCGCCTGGCCTGTTCTTCTTCGTAGGCTCGACTGCGCAGGGCATCGATCCTAAAACGGCGCCGGTCAACCACTCGCCGCTATACCAGGTGGATGAGTCTGCATTGCCGGTCGGTGCGCGGGCCTTGTCTGCGCTGGCGGTGGATTATCTGAGCTCAAATTAAGTCTACACTGGGTGCACCGCCGGGTGCATAAGCCGCAATAGCGCGGTAGCATGCAATATAAAACTCCTTTAAAACCCATTGCCCTGGCGGGCGGTGGGTTTTTGTTTTGGGCATTGGCTATTTTGCAAGCCCTGAATGATAGCGATGAATGATAGCAATATGTTCAGACCGGACATGGAAATTACTATAGACTTCAATGCTCTCCAAATGAAAAAAATTGCAAAATGGCCGGCTCTTCTACACTTGACCAGGCGGATTTTCGCCGCATCCTCGCCCGCAATGTCACGATCCCGCTAGCCACCGGCATAGGCAGTGCGCTGGTCTTCGTCGCGCTGATGATCTACCTGATCTCCACGCTGGACTGGGTAGACCATACGCATGAGGCCATCGCCCATGCGAATGATGTGTCCAAGCTGGTTACCGATGAGCAGACCAGCGTGCGCGGTTTCCTGATCACCGGCGATGAAAACTACCTCGCGCCTTTCATGCTGGCCAAATCGAAGATTGCGTCGGCGCTGCCCTCGCTGGCGGACTTCGTCAATGACAATCCCATCCAGGTAGACCGGGTCAAGCGCATCATCGCGCTGCATCGTGCATGGGAAGCTTATGCCGTCGGCACCATAGAGTTGCGCCGTCAAAGCGACAAGCTGCCTTATGCACGCGTAGGCGGCGGCAGGGCCGAATATGAAGAGATGCGCAAGGAGTTCGACGATTTCGTGCAGCATGAGCAGGGACTGCTCAAGGAGCGCAACGATTCCGCAAAAAGCGTGTCTTTCGGCGGTGCGGGCCTGTTCGTTATCTTCAGCCTGGTGCTGAGCGTTATCCTGGCCATATTCGGCCGGCGCGAGCTGGTCGGCTTGTCTACTACCTACAACAATGCGCTGGTGCACAGCACCGAGCAGGCCAAGATACTGGAGCAGCAAGCCTGGCAGCGCAGCGGCCAGAACGAACTGGTGGAAAAAACCATAGGCGAATCTTCGGTGCAGCAACTGGGCCGCAGCCTGCTGGATTTTCTTGCGTCCTATCTGGATGCCGCCGTGGGTGCGCTGTATGTCAGGGATGCATCCGGCACGCTGACCCGGGCAGCCACCTATGGATTCAGCAAGGAAAGCGAAGCAATGCCGCAGACCTTCCGCGATGCAGAGAGCCTGGTTGGCCAGGCGGCACTGTCGAAGCGCGTGATCCGGCTGGACAATGTCCCCGACAGCTATCTGACGGTGAATTCCGGGCTGGGCGCCACTCTGCCGAAGAGTATTGTGCTGGTTCCCATTGACCAGGAGCGCGATGGGTATGGCGTGGTGGAGTTGGGGTTCATGCATGCGCTGACGGCGCGCGATCTTGAATTTTTGACGCTGGTAGCACCGCGCATCGGCGCTACCGTCGCATCCGTGATGTCGCGCCTGCGCCTGCAGGACGCGCTGGCGGAAACGCAGCAACTGAACGAAGAACTGCAAACCCAGCAAGAAGAATTGCGCGCGGCGAATGAAGAACTGGAAGAACAATCGCGGGTACTGGAGCAGTCACAGGCCAACCTGGAGAACCAGCGGGCGGAGCTGCAGCAGACCAATCACGTGCTGGCGGAACAGGCGATGGCGCTGGACCAGAAGAATATCGCCCTCAATACTGCGCAGCATGAGCTGGAACAGCGCGCGCTGGACCTGCAGCGGGCCAGCAAGTACAAATCCGAATTCCTGGCCAATATGTCGCATGAGCTGCGTACGCCGCTCAACAGTTCGCTGATCCTGTCCAAGCTGCTGGCGGACAACCAGCCCGGCAATCTGAGCCCGGAGCAGGTCAAGTTTGCGCAGACCATTTACTCCTCCGGCAACGACCTGCTGAACCTGATCAACGACATCCTGGATATTTCCAAGGTGGAGGCAGGCAAGCTGGAGCTTGATCCCGAAGACATACCAGTGGCTTCGCTGGCGGAAAGCATACGCGCAACCTTTGCGCCGCTGGCTTCGCAAAAGGCGCTGACGTTCACCGTGGATATCCAGCCCGATGCGCCTGCGGCGATCTTCTCCGACCGCCAGCGCGTGGAGCAGATACTGAAAAACCTGTTGTCCAATGCCGTCAAATTTACCGAGGCAGGGCAGGTGAAGATGACGGTGACGTCGGGCGCACACGGCGCGATTGTGTTTGCCGTTGAAGATTCTGGTATCGGCATCGCAACCGAGCAGCAGAAAATCATCTTCGAAGCTTTCCAGCAGGCCGACGGCACCACCAGCCGCAAATACGGCGGCACCGGCCTGGGCTTGTCCATCTCCCGTGAACTGGCCAGCCTGCTGGGCGGCGCGATCACGGTGGAAAGCGCCATCGGCAAGGGCAGTACCTTTACGCTGACACTGCCACCGAAACTGCAACTGGATACTGCTACCCCTGCTGTGGCAATAGCAGGGGCGCCATTGGCTGCGCCGTCCTCTCCTGCGCGGGAGCAAGTGTTTATCGCCCAGGTTCGGCAGCCGGCTGCGGCTCCGGCTCCGGCAATCCTCAAAACACCTAGTGCCCAGATGCCTGCCTTCCCGGATGATAGGCATCAGCACGGTGCGGGCAACAAGCGCACCGTGCTGGTCATTGAAGACGAGCCGGATTTTGCCCGCATCCTGTACGATCTGGCGCATGAGATGCAGTACCAGTGCCTGGTGGCGATGACGGCGTCGGAAGGCCTGCAGATGGCGGCCGATTTCCTGCCGGATGCCATCCTGCTGGATATCAAGCTGCCGGATGCGTCCGGCATGAGTGTGCTGCAAAAACTGAAGACGACGGGCGCCATCCGCCATATCCCGGTGCATATCGTGTCCGCCACGGACCGCGTGCAGGTGGCCTTGCAGCAGGGCGCCGTAGGCTACGCCGTCAAACCGACGACGCGTGAACAGCTGAAGCAGGTGTTTGAGAAACTGGAATCCAAATTCAGCCAGACCACCAAGCGTGTGCTGCTGGTAGAAGACGACGACCGCCAGCGCGAAAGTGTGATGGAGCTGATCGGTAGCGATAACGTGGAGATCACTGCGGTGGGCTACGGCAATGAAGCGCTGGAGCTTCTGCGCACCAGCATTTTCGACTGCATGATCATCGACCTGAAGCTGCCGGACATCCAGGGGCAGGAGCTGTTGCAGCGCATGGCCAGCGAAGAGATTTTCTCCTTCCCGCCGGTGATCGTGTATACCGGCCGCCAACTGACGCGCTCCGAAGAGGCCGAGCTGCAAAAATACTCGCGCTCCATCATCATCAAGGGCGCGCGTTCGCCGGAACGCCTGCTGGACGAGGTGACGCTGTTCCTGCACAAGGTGGAATCGGAATTGCCGACAGACCGCCAGGCCATGCTGAAGAATGTGCGCAACCGCGACCAGATACTGGAAGGCCGCCGCATCCTGCTGGTGGATGACGACATCCGCAACATCTTCGCGCTGACCAGTGCGCTGGAGCAAAAGGGCGCCAAGGTGGAAATAGGCCGCGACGGTTTCGAGGCCATCCGCAAGCTGGATGAAGTCAGCGACATCGACATGGTGCTGATGGACGTGATGATGCCGGGCATGGACGGGCTGGAAGCCACGCGCAATATCCGCAAGGATGCGCGCTTCCAGAAACTGCCCATCATCGGCATTACTGCAAAAGCAATGAAAGACGACCAGGAGCAATGCCTGAACGCCGGCATGTCGGATTACCTGGCCAAACCTATCGACCTGGAACGCCTGTATTCGCTGCTGCGGGTATGGATGCCGAATATTGACCATCCATGACCATGAACTTCGCCCTTTCCTCCATGAACAAGCGCCGGCTAGGTATCGCCATCATTCTTGCGGCACATTGGGCCATTGCGCCGGCGGCTTCGATAGCTCCGACAGCTTTGGTAGCAACGGCGGCGACGGACCAGGCGCTCAGCACAACGCTGGCGCAATGGAACCGCGATGAACACCCGGACCTGAAGGCTGTCATCGTGCTGCGCCATGGGAACGTCATCGGCGAGCAGTATTACAACGGCGAATTGCCTACTACCTTGCATGACATCCGTTCCGCCGGCAAGAGCATTACCTCGCTGTTGATCGGCGCTGCGCTGGACCAGGGCAAAATCCGCAGCGTGTCGGACAGTGTGCAGCAATACTGGCCCGAAACGCGCGGCACGGCAATCGGCGATGTACGCCTGCAGGATGTGCTGACCATGCGCTCCGGCCTGGCAGCTTTTGATGAAGACCCAGACTCTCCCGGCAATGAAGACAAAATGGATGAAGCCGCCGATCCCTTCGCCTTTGCCTTTGCCGTTCCACGTGCGGACCCGCCCGGCACGCGCTACCGCTATAACTCGCTGACAGCCTATATTGCCGGCATCATTGTGGAAAAAGCCGCGCATCAGACCATGGCCGATTTCGCCGGCTCCGCGCTGTTTGCACCGCTGGGCATCACGGAATGGCAATGGGCCGGCGACGCCAAGGGCCACACCAAGGGGCAGGGCAACCTGTCGCTGACGGCACGGGACCTGGCGAAAATAGGGCACATGGTGCTGGACAAGGGCCGCTACCAGGGCCGCCAGGTGCTGAGCGCATCTTGGATAGAAGAAAGCCTGAAGCCGCGCTTCCCCATCTCGGCCACCGACCCCTATGCCGACAGCTACGGCTATTTCTGGTACTACAAGGTGCAGGATGTCAAAGGCGTCAAAGTGCCGGTTTCCTTCGCATCTGGCAACGGCGGCAACAAGATCTACGTGGTGCCCAGCCTCGATCTGGTGGTTGCCATCACGTCCAGCGCCTACGGCAAGGGATACGGCCAGCGCCGTTCAGAGGCTATCCTGAAGGCGATATTGCCCTTGTACGCCGAGCCTTAGCGGGGGCTTCATGCGAGGGAGGTAGGGTGCAATAAGCGCAGCGCATTGCACCGCAAGCGCCTTCATATCGGCCTTCAAGTCAGCCTTTACATCAGTGCGGCGTCAATTAAAAAATTGGCTTTAAAAAATCGGCTCACACGCGTCAAACCCCTGGGTCATTCCCTCCGATACGCAATCCACGCTCCCCAAAACAGGCTGGAAAAGAAGGGCAAAGGCGTATCAAAGCCAGCCTCTGCCAGCAGTACGGCCACTGCCTGTTCTGAATGCGGCGGGTCTGCGCCTTGTAGGATCTTGCCGAGTTTGGCCTTTACCTCGTCCGGGCTTGCTCCTTGTTGGCGCCAGCGCTCCCCCCATGCCGCCAACAGTAGCGGCTGGCTTGCATACGCATACCGGTTGCACGCCAGGATCAGCGGCGCCCCCGGCTTCAGGCGGCGGGCCATTTCATGCAGGATGGCGCGCTTGGCGTCGTCGCCGGGCAAGTGGTGCAGTACACCTATCAGCGTCGCGGCATCAAAACGTGCCTGTTGCGGCAAATCTGCGACTGTGCCGGCGATGGCCTCCACCTTGGGTGTCATGCCGGCTTCGGCGACTTTGCCCATGGCGATTTCCAGCATGACGGGCGATGGGTCCACGGCGGTGAAGCGCCAGCCGGGCTCCAGCCTGCCGGCCAGCGTGATTTCCCGGGCCGGGCCGCCGGCGCCCGCCACCAGTATGCGCGCCGCGCCGCCGCTGCCGAGCGAGGCTGCCAGCATACAGGCTGCCAGTTCATGGCAGGCATCGTAGCCGGCCAGCGCGATGCGGCTTTGCTCTTCATACTCTGCGGCGCGGGCGGTAAATTTGGCGGCGCTATAGGTGGCTGCTGTGCTCATGGCTGGTCCTGGTGGAAAACGGGATTACAGATTAGCAGCGGCCTTCAGCGTCAACAAGACGGTGGCTTATCCTGGAATAGCAGCTACCAGCTTAAGCATCAGCGGTGCCAGCGTCGTTGCACCCGGATGGGAAAACCACAACCATGGCAAAAAAACATGGGCTTGCCTGAAAATAATATTAAAATAAAGATAACACATTGCGATCCAGGTCCGAGGGTCGCCGGCTCCCGCACCACAGGCGTATCTGCAAGGGGCTGACGATCAACCGCCTGCTTTTTGATATGCGCCCATGAAGCCAAGTACGGAATTTCTCAAAGGCCTGTTCAAGGCTTTTCTATATTCGCTGTTGTCGCTTTTCCTGGTGCCGGCAATCACGCTGGCCTTTGTAGAGTACGCGCAGCCGCATGATGACGAAGCCTTTGAGCAATGGGTCGCCAAGGATATCGGCGCCGATGCGCGCATGTCGGCGCAGGAAAAGGAGGACCGCATAACGTTCTTCCGCAGCCATCCGCCGTCTACGATGTGCAGCAATACCGACCCGGCACTGATCAGGTACCAGGAAGGCGTATGCGCGCTCTATTCCGAGAACTGGCAGTTTCATGTGGCGAAAAAGGCGGCGGTATGGACGATCGCGGGTGGCGGCGTCATCCTGTTGGCGGTGCTGGTGCTCAGCGTACTGGCCTTTGCCGACCGCAGTGCGCAATACCGCAGTTTTATCGCCGGCTGGCAGCTGCTGCGGTTTTCCAGCGCACTTGGAGTCCTGCTGCAGGGAGGCATGCTGGTATGGCTGTCTTTCTGGTTGACGGCCTATTTCCTGGAGCGTTACTCGGTCAAGCTGATCCTTGTCATCGGCCTGGCGGTGGGCGCCGGCGTGCTGCTGACCATGGTCAGCATCTTCAAGAAAGCCGGCCACGATAGTGAAGTGGATGGTGAGCTGGTTGATGAAGCCAGCGCGCCTGCGCTATGGGCCAGGGCGCGCGAGCTGGCGACCAGGCTGAAAACGGATGCGCCGCGCCAGATCATCGCCGGCATCGACACCAATTTCTTTGTCACCGAAGCACCGTTGACCGTCAATGGCAAGACGCTGACGGGTCGCTCGCTGTTCGTCAGCATTCCGCTGCTGCGCGTGCTGGACCAGTATGAAGCCGATGCGGTGCTGACGCATGAGCTTGCGCATCTGCGTGGCGGCGATACTGCCAGCAGCGCCGCGCTGGGTCCCAAGCTGGTGCAGTACGACCAGTATTGTCGGGCCATGGCGAGCGGCGGCCTGACCATTGTCGTGTACCAACTGATGAACCTGTACCGCGTGATCTTTGAGATTGCGCTGAAGAGCGACAGCCGAGAGCGCGAGTTCCTCGCAGACCGCATTGCCGCCAAGATCATTTCGGGCAAGGCCATCGTGCAGTCGCTGATCAAGATCGCTGCGTATGCGCGCTACCGTTCGCAGATAGAGCGCGGCCTGTTCGAGCAAAACCAGAAGCACGGCGGCAGCCTGGGCATTGCCGGCTATGTCGCTTCGGGCCTGGCGCCGTACGCTACGTCGCCGGAATTTGTCGATGAAATGAAAAGCGCGCGCGTGCCGCATCCCTTCGATTCCCACCCCATGCTGGAAGACCGCATGCGCAATGTGGAGCACACGGTGCCGGAACAGGAATACGGCAGCATCGTCACAAGCACACCGCTGACAAGCTGGGCCGATGCGATTTCCACCGCGCCCGACATTGAGCACCGCTTATGGACCGCATACGAAGAGCAGTTTGCCGCCGCGCATGAACACAGCCAGGCCTACCGCTATGAACCGGCGAATGAAGAAGAGCAGGCCATCGTGCTCAAATATTTCCCCACCATCGCCTTCGACCTGAAAAACGAACAGCAGATCATCATCAGCTACGCCGGCATCACCGCGCCGGGGCAAGATGAAATTCCCTGGGACAGCGTGCACAAGACCAAATATGAGGATGGCATAGGCGGCGACGTGCTGACCATAGAGCATCCGGAAAAAGGCTTCTTCGGCGCCAAGACCACCAAGATCAAGCTGCCAGGCCTGGGCAAGCAGAAGGACAATTTCAAGGCGGCTTTCGGCCACTACTGGCAGCGGCACCAGGTGATGCGGCGCGGATAGGGCGGCTTGCCGGGGCGGGCCTGCATCTCGGGGGGGGCTGTGCCCCGGCAGTATTGTTGGACGGCGGAAGCAGGCATTGCCCCACGGCACGTAGAACTTTTTTCATTAAAACCGGTATACACTGGGCGCAGGCTGTGTCTTCCTGATATCGGCCGTTCGCAAAAATAAAAGGAGATAAGATGAATATGCAATCCAGCAAGCTTACCCGTCTTGCAGGCCGCCTGTTGATGGCGGGTCTGACTGTTGCCCTGGTGTCCTGTGCCAACGGCGGTTTCATGGGCAAAGGCTCTTCGACGACAAACATGAACGTTGCGCTGAACGGCGCTTCGGAAGTGCCGGCCAATACCAGTACCGCGACCGGCAATGCCAAGCTGGTGCTGGATACTGCCACCAAGGCGTTGACGGTCAACGTGACCACGACCGGCATCACCGGTACTGCCGCGCATATCCACCAGGGCGCGGCCGGGACTAACGGCGGCGTCATCATTCCCCTGGCCGAGTCTCCCGCCGGCAGCGGAACCTGGACTGCGAGCGTGACCTTGACCGATGCGCAGCTTGCCACGCTGATGGCCGGCGGCTACTACATCAATGTGCATAGCGCGGCCAAGCCCGGAGGTGAAATCCGCGGCCAGATCGTCAAGTAGAGAGTAGAAGCACGCAGGAAAACGCGGGAAAACCTTGGATGCAAGGTGCAATAGCCCCGGCTATTGCACCGCATTGCCGGCTATTTCCGTTACATTGTCAGCCGCGCCGGTTTCGCTGTTGACACTGCGAGTTCGGCAGCGGGCCGCGCAGTGGACAGCCTGGCCGGCGCCCGGCTTGTTGGGCTTGTTGCATGGTGGTGGGCGGCATCCAGCTTGAAGATGCTGACCACGTCCACCAGGTTAGACGCCTGATCCTGCAGGGATTGTGATGCGGCGGCGGCTTCTTCCACCAGCGCGGCGTTCTGCTGCGTAACCTCATCCATCTGCGTGATGGCGAGGTTGATCTGTTCTATGCCTGTGCTCTGCTCATTGCTGGCAGACGATATTTCGCTGATGACGTCGGTGACGCGCTGCACGCTGGCCACCACCTCATCCATGGTCTTGCCGGCATGCTGCACCAGCCTGCTGCCTGCATCCACTTTTTCCACCGAATCGCCGATCAGTGTCTTGATCTCTTTGGCCGCACTGGCCGAACGCTGCGCCAGGTTGCGCACTTCGCTGGCGACCACGGCAAAGCCGCGGCCTTGCTCGCCGGCGCGCGCCGCTTCCACCGCGGCGTTCAGCGCCAGGATGTTGGTCTGGAAGGCAATGCCGTCGATAACGCTGATGATGTCCACGATCTTTTTCGATGAATCGTTGATGGAGCTCATTGTCTGGATTACCTGGCCCACGACGTCACCACCGGTGATGGCGACTTCAGAGGCGCTGGCGGCCAGCTGGTTGGCCTGGCGCGCATTGTCTGCGTTCTGCTTGACGGTGGAGGTCAGTTCTTCCATCGCGGAGGCGGTTTCTTCCAGCGAGCTGGCCTGTTCTTCGGTGCGCGAAGATAGGTCCATGTTGCCGACGGCAATTTGAGACGAGGCGGTGGCGATCGTATCGGTGCCGGCGCGCACCTGGCTGACGATGCGCTGTAGGTTGTCGTTCATGCTTTTCAGCGCGCCGAGCAGGCGGCCGGTTTCGTTGGTGCTGGTGACATGGATCTGGCGCGTCAGGTCGCCGCCGGCAACCGATTCGGCAACATCCACCGCGTTATTGATAGGGCGTGTGATGGAGCGTGTGATGAATACGCCGATTGCCGCTGCCAGCAAGACGGCAATGCCCGACAGCGACAGCATCAGGATATCGGCAAAGCGGGCCTGGGCCATCGCATTGTCGCTGTCCTTGCTCATCATGTCGGCCTGGTAGGCAACCATTTTATCGACCTGTGCAAAATAGTCGGCCTGCGGCGCGACCACTTCTTTCAGCATATACGCGACGGCTTCATCCTTGTTGCCCTCGTTCAGAAGCTTGATCGTCGCGCTGCGTACGGCGCTGTATTTTTCCCTCGCGTCCATCTGTGCCTGCAGCAGGGTTTTCCCGGCACTGGACACGAGGGATTCTTTCAGTTTTTCGTACGCCGCCGTGTTGGCTTTGGAGGAATCGGCAAGCTGCTGCAGCATCTGCTGCTTTATCTGGTCGTTGGGCGCCAGCAGCGCACCGCTGAGGCTGCGCGCGCCGGTATTGACGTTGCTCTTGATCTCACTGCTGAGCGCAACCTTGGCGTAGCGGTCATGGACGATCAGTTTTGTCGTCTCCACGTTGCTGTCCAGGCGGTCGATGCCGATGCCGGCGATGACCAGCATCAGTGCGATCAGCAGGCCGAAGCCTATTGCCAGCCGCGAACCTATGGTGATGTTTGCGATTTTCATGCTTTCTCCAGCGGCAGCTTGTTTTTTATAGAATTATTCCGGGGTGGAGCGGACTGCTTTCGGGCCTTGCCCGAATATGATATGCAAGAACGCATGGCCGGTAAAGTACCGCCGGCCACCGCGTTTAGCTAGGGCCCTTCCCCGGCAGGGAAGGGCCATGGTCAGACTTTATCCCTTGCGTGGCGGCTTTCCCTTGCCTGGCATGCTCTTGGATTTGAACGGCGCCGATTTTTCCATCACGCGCCGGTCGCCGCCGCTTTTGCCGGCGCCCAGGGGCGCTTTCTTCGGCGCCGGTTTGCTGTCTACGGCTGCCCGTTCCTGCGCGCCTGCGAGGCTGATCTGCAGCTGCTGGCCGCCGACCCAGACTTTTTTCAGGTGCTCGAACAAATCCTTCGGCATGCCGTCCGGCAGATCCAGCACGGTGTAGCTGTCGAAGATGTCGATGCGGCCTATGTGCTTGGCTTCCAGCCCGGCTTCATTGGCGATGGCGCCGACGATATTGGCCGGCGTCACCGCATGGTCTCGGCCGACTTCTATGCGGAAGGTCTGCATGGGGATTTTGCCTTTTGCAGGCTTTTCTTTTTTCTCCGCAGCGGGACGTTCCGCCAGTGCCGCCTGGACGACTTCTTCCAGCGCTTCCGGCTTAGGTTTGCGTTCAGCCGTTTCCTTGCGTTCTACCGGCTCCTTGCGTTTTGCCGGTTCGGCGAAAGTGTCTTCATGCGCTTTCCTGGCGGCAGGTTCTTTTTTTGCTGCCGGCCTGGCTGCAGGCGCCGATGGTGAAGAAGGTGCAGAGGATGCAGCGCCGTCCGCGCGTATGCGCAGCTGCTGGCCCGCAACCCTGACGGTTTGAAGCTGTTCCAGCGTGGAGGAGGATAAATCTTCTGGCAAGTCCAGAACGCTGTAGTCGTCGTAGATTTCTATGCGGCCGATGTGCTTGGAATCCAGCCCGGCTTCGTTGGCGATAGCGCCGACGATATTGCCCGGTTTGACGCCGTGTTCATGGCCGACTTCGATGCGGTAGGTTTGCATGCCGGCATCGGGCTGGCGGTCTATGCGTTCTTTCCTGCCGAAGGCGGGGCGCTCGAACCTGTCGTTACGCTCCATGCGTTCTGGACGGTCTGCCCGCTCCGGACGGTCGAACTTGCCGGCACGCGCCGGCCTGTCGTCGGACCAGGACGCAGTGGCCTGCGGCTCGCGCTGCTGTTTCTTGTCCAGCAGCAGCGGCACGTCGCCGCGCGCCATTTTGGCCAGCGCCGCGGCAATTTCTATCGCCGGCACATTGTGCTCGCGCTCGTATTCTTCAATGATGTTCTGGAACTGTTCCAGCTCTCCTTCGGCCAGCGTGTCTTTGATCTGGTCCTTGAACCTGGCGATGCGCACGTCGTTGACGGCCTGTATGCTCGGCAGCTCCAGCGGTGCAACCGGCTGGCGGGTGGCGCGCTCAATTGCCTTCAGCAGGTTCTTTTCACGCGGCGTGATGAACAGGATGGCTTCGCCGCTGCGTCCGGCGCGGCCGGTGCGGCCGATACGGTGGGTATAGCTTTCCGGATCATGCGGCACGTCGTAGTTGATGACGTGGCTGATGCGGTCCACGTCCAGCCCGCGGGCAGCCACGTCGGTGGCGACCAGGATGTCGATCTTGCCGTCTTTCAGCTGCTGTATCGTGCGTTCGCGCTGCTGCTGCTGGATATCGCCGTTGATGGCGGCGGCGGAGAAGCCTCTTGCCTGCAGCTTGCCGGCCAGCTCTTCCGTGCCCAGCTTGGTGCGGGAAAAGATGATCATGCCGTCGAAGGTTTCGGCTTCCAGGATACGGGTCAGGGCATCCAGCTTGTGCATGCCGCTGACCAGCCAGTAGCGCTGGCGGATATTGTCGGCCGTGCCGGTTTTGGCGGCGACGGTGATTTCTGCCGGTTTGTTCAGGTAAGTCTGTGCGATGCGCTTGATGGCGGACGGCATGGTGGCCGAGAACAGTGCGGTCTGGCGGCTGGCTGGTGTTTCTTGCAGGATGCGTTCCACGTCATCGATAAAGCCCATGCGCAGCATTTCGTCGGCTTCGTCCAGCACCAGGGTTTTCAGGTGAGACAGGTCCAGCGAATTCTTGTCCAGATGGTCGATCACGCGGCCCGGCGTGCCGACGACGACGTGCACGCCGCGGCGCAATGCGCTCAGCTGCGGACCGTAGCTCTGGCCGCCGTAGATGGGCAGCACGTGGAAACCGGGGATGTGCGTGGCATAGCGCTGGAAGGCTTCTGCCACCTGGATTGCGAGTTCGCGGGTAGGCGCCAGCACCAGCGCCTGCGGCGTAGTCTGCTTCAGGTCGATGCGGGACAGGATAGGCAGCGCGAAGGCAGCCGTCTTGCCGGTGCCGGTCTGCGCCTGGCCCAGCACGTCGCGGTTGGACAGCAGCACGGGAATGGTGGCGGCCTGGATCGGCGACGGCGTCTCATAGCCGACTTCCTTCAGCACGCGTAACAAGGGTTCGCTGAGATTAAGGTCGGCAAAGAGGGGGATAGGTGTTTCGGACATGGTATAACTCGCTGGTTTGCCGTCATCGCACTGTGCGATGGGCTTAAGGGCGTAGTTTACTCTGTTGTGCACGTGACAGGGCTCCAGATTGGCCATGATAGGCATTAATTAGGTATAAATTAGGTATTATTTAGCGGATATTTGGCAATATTTGGCTGCGGTCGTGGGCAACCGTCGAGGCAACCGTCATGCCGTCCCGCGCCGCCTGTCTTGTTTTTATCCGCTACTATCCCCTGCGATGCCTGCTGCCATCCCGTTCCTGCCTGCCCCGGCAGGGTAAAATGCTGCCGGAGACGTGCACGCCTCATTGACTACGCAGATTGCCTGTATAGTTAGCTTTTTACCTATTTTTTTCCAGATAATGATGACCGCAGCAGATCCTTCCCCGATATACCTTTTGCCCGCAGGCGTACCTGTCACGATCGCGGAACTGCCGCCGCAAGCGGTGGACACTGCGGCCAGGCACCTGGCCGATGTCCTGGCGCTGGCGATGGAGCATACCGCCGGACAAGGCGCGGTGGTGGTGTCGGATGCGCGCTGCGACCTGTCGATTGCGCTGACTGAAGCCTACCGGCGCTGCCTGCCGGACGCGCGTTTCATCGATTTCGATGCGGTGCCGCAAGGGGATATCCTGGCGGCGTTTGAGACGCTGGCGCCAGGCGATCTGGTGGTGCTGGTGCAGTCCACCAACTTTCGGCTGGAAGCCTACCGCATACGCATAGAGCTGTTCAAGCGTTCGCTGAAGGTGATTGAGCATCCGCATCTGGCGCGCATGCCGGGGCAGGAAGCCTTGTACTACATAGAGGCATTGGCGTACGACCCCGCCTATTTCCGTGGCACCGGCGCCGCGCTGAAGGCACGCATCGACAGCGCCGAATACGGCGTGGTGGACAGCGGCGGCGAGCGGCTGGTGTTTGGTTCACCCTTTGAAGCCGCCAAGCTCAATATCGGCGACTACAGCGGCATGAAAAACATCGGCGGCCAGTTTCCCATCGGTGAAGTGTTTACCGAAGCGCAGGATCTGGAGGCCGTCAACGGGCGAGTGCGCATCTTTGTTTTTGGGGACACCCGGTTTTCCGTCAATAAACCGGAAAAGCCGATCACGCTGGTCGTGACCAAGGGCAGGGTAAGCGACGTCATCGATAGTACGCCCGATTTTGATGAGGTAATGGCCAACATCCGCGCCGACGAGGGCGAGGTCTGGCTGCGTGAATTAGGCTTCGGCATGAACCGGGCCTTTTCCAAGGACAGGCTGGTCAGCGACATCGGCACCTATGAACGGATGTGCGGTATTCATCTGTCGCTGGGCGCCAAGCACGGCGTCTATACCAAGCCCAATTTCCGCCGCGCCGACGCGCGCCACCATGTGGATGTGTTTGCGGTGACGGAGGCGGTGTATCTGGGCGAGGAAGTCGTCTACAAGGACGGCGCCTGGATTATCTGAGGATAATCAGCGCCACCTCTGCCTTCTGTGCAGGGGCTGCCGGGACGTTTGGTTCGTGACAATTATTTGATGTCGGGGCGGCGCAGCACCAGGCGCGTCAAAGGCTCCAGCCAGCGTTGCAGGCGATCATGCAGGTGCAGGTCTTCGCTGGCCTTGTACAAGGCCATGGCGATGCCGAACGCCATCAGGCCAACCGGGATAGTCCACATCAGGTACAGCGGGGCAAGGCTGCAATTTTGCAGACCGCTGCAAAACGTGGACTGGCGCGGTAGCAGGCTCAGCATATCCGCACCGATCAGGATGAAGAAGGCGTAGCAGACATAGGCATAGCGGCCATTGCGTTTGGGTCTGGACATGGTGCGCTCCGTTCAGCTGGCGTACATGGTACGGCGGCTCATCCTCGGCTCTTCGATCTGCCGGAAGAAACGGGCAGGGCGGCGCGCGGGTTTGTCGCCGTTGTCATCGCCGCCGCTACGCAGTTGCAGCTTGCGCTGCTGGCGAAAATGCTCCTCCAGCTTCAGTGAAGTATCGTCGTCGCTCGTCAAACCCATATTCAACAGATTTTTCATGATTGCCCCTTTGCCCGCATTCGGAAGTAGTCGGAAGTCATTAGCCGGAAATAAATAAGCTGGAGTCATCATAAATTTCTCCACGCACACCCACTACAGGAGTGCGCCGTTACACTTTGTAAGAATTGTCCGATCAGCAGCGGGATATTTTCTGATGCGAGTGTGGCAACGCAGTCTGTTCTGCAGAGCGGGCGCGAGGATGGAGCTGCTGGGGTTTTTGGGAGGTTGATAATTGGGATGCAGCCTTTAGCCTGCATCAGCCTGCCATCGGCCTGCCGAGGGTATTGAATAAGAGGAGGTAAGAGGACGCGTGCAAGCAGCCCGCGTCAGCAGCGCAGTGGGGACTCTGTTTGCACGGTCTGCTGCATCACTCGCCGTTGCCTGGTTTTTTTCTTGACCTCGGCCCCGTGACGGCCGCTACGCGCGCCTCGGTACGGACCTGGACCCGGTCGCTGAACCAGTTCTGCAAATCATCCGTAAAGCCTGCCGGCGCATTGCCGCCTACGCCCTGAGCCAGGTCGTGCAGCGTGGTACGCGCCAGTTCTGCGCGCATGCTTTTTTCCGCCCTCAGCATCAGTGCGTGGATGCCGCAGATGCCGCTGGTCATCCATCCCGGCACGGCGCCTTCGTACAGCGTGCAGCGGTCGCGTATCTGCTGGCAATCGAATAGCGGTTTGGGGCCTTCGATGGCGTCCACCACGTCGAGCACACTGATCTGGTCCGGCGCGCGCGCCAGCTGGTAGCCGCCGCGTATGCCTTCCGACGCCTTGACGATGCCGGCCTTTTCCAGCTTGGGAAAAATCTTGGCCAGGAAAGAGACGGAGATGCCCTGTAGTTCCGCCAGGTCGCGGCTGCTGGCCGGCTCGGCAAGAGGCCGGGCCAGGAACAGCAGGCAGTGCAAGCCGTATTCGGTGCCGGTTCCATAATGTGCCATGGCAAGTCTCTCCCAAAATGCAAAACGAAGACTTTATCACTCCACGTTATGGGCGGCAAGCGCGCTTACAGCACCAGTTCAAAGTCGGGATCGGCTGCCGCCAGCGCTTCATCGCTATCGGCAGGCGGATAGATTACCCGGCTGTTGATGGCGATTTTCATGGCTTTCGCTTCGTCGCCTTTCAGCCAGATATCGCGTTCCCAGCCTTTGGTGACCACCGCACCCCAGCCGCCCAGGTCGAGGCAGGTGACATAAAAAGGCTGGCGATAGCTGCGGGTGGGCAGTCCCAACAGGTCGGCTGCGGAATTGTCGCCGGCAAAACGTCCCAGATACAAGGCGTGCTGGCAGCTCATCAGCGTGTGGTTGCCTTCGTCGTCCGTTGCCGCAACGGCAGCGTCGCCGGTCGCAAATACGCCCGGCACCGCCGGCACTTTCAGGTCTTGCCCGACCTGCAGGCGGCCCAGCGCATCACGCGAGGCAGGGATTTGCGCTGTCAGCGCGCTGGCACGCACGCCGGCAGTCCAGATCACAGTAGCTGCTTCTAAACGCTCGCCGGCAGCGGTGGTGATGCCGTTGGCGTCTATCCGCGCTACTGCAGAACCCAGGCGGCATTCCACACCCAGTTCGGCCAGCGCCTGGCTGATGACGGGGCGCGGGCCCGGTCCCAGATCCGGTCCGATCTCGTCGGCACGCTCCACGATGATGACCTTGACATCCGCATCCTGGCCCAGCACGGTGCGCAGGCGACCGGGTAATTCCGTTGCCACTTCGATTCCGGTAAAGCCGCCGCCGGCGACGATGACGGTATTGCGCGCCGGAGAAGCCGGCTGTTTTGCCAGCTGGCGCAAATGCTCATCCAGTGAGACTGCCTCATTGCGCTGGTCGATACTGAAGGCGTGCTCGCGCAGGCCGGGAATGTCGGGGCGGAACAGATTGCTGCCGGCGGCCAGCACCAGACGGTCATAACGCATGGTGCTGCGTTCTCCATCGGCAGCCACGATGTCGACTTCGCCTGCTTCGGTGTGGATGGTTTCCACCTTGCCCTGGATGTAACGCACCTTGGTATCGTCGAACAGTTTTTGCAGCGGCACTGCCATGGTGGCGGGTTCGGCTTCATACAGCCTCGGACGCATGGTCAGCACCGGCTCGGGCGCAACCAGGGCAATTTCAATGGCGCCTTCGGGGCTGCCTTCCAGTTTGATGCGGCGTGCTGCGGCGAGGGCACTCCACACTCCGGCAAAACCGGCGCCGATGATCAGTATGCGTTTTTTCATGTCGTTCTCCTTGGGTTGATAACTAAGACTATATCAGTCCTAGTTATTCGCCGCAAGGGTTGGTCCCGAAAATACCGCGAAGCGGCAGCAGCGGTTTTGTCTGGATGTTTGCAAAATGCCGGCCGGTATTTGCTCCGGCAACTGCGGGCAGTGGCCGCCAGCCCTTATAATCGGAGTATTAAATTGATAAGAGGATGCTTGGTGCATGGAGCGGAATGGAAGACGTGAGCGGCGCTGAAGTGAATGGTGCTGAAGAAAATCCTGCCGAATTGCCGGGCCGGTTCCGTCCGCGCATTACCCTGCAGACCCTGGGCCGCGGTGATGGCCTGCTGGGAATGCGTCCGTCCGGTGGTTTTGGCCCACGCGGCGGCAGTGTCACCGTGGCGCAGATAGACTGGCTGTACACCACCAAAAGCGGCTTGCGCTGGGAAACACCTGCCCCCACGGCCTTGCTGAACCGCAGGCCCACTTCCACGCATGAACTCAGCGATGCCCAGGGCCGCAGCGTGACGCTGGTGCGCGACCTGGGTGCCGAAGCGGATGCGCTGGACAAGGTGTGGGAGCTGGGCCTGCATCCGGTCCCGGCGGAAACGCTGCAATGGCGCACAGAAGAAGCCGGCATGCTGCACGGACCGTTGTGGAGCCTGTTGCAGGAAGGTTTCTTTGCCGATTTTTGGGCCGAGCAATTGCCGGCCTTGCAGGCGCAGGGCTGGTCGGTAGTCGTGCGGCCCGGCTTTGCACACGAGAGCGTGGCGGTGGAAGCCTGGCACCTGATCGTCAATCCTGATACCGGCGAGGTGCTGGGCAAGGAGGCCGTCGCCGCCATGCAGGGGCGGCCGGTGGAAATTACCGCGCTGGGCTTGCCTGTGCGCGAAGGCTCGTGGATGCTGAGCCTGGGCGTGGAAATAGACGGCCAGATGCTGGACCTGGTGCCCATGCTGGCCAACCTGCTGCAACGCGATGCACGCTGGCTCAGCGCCAGCCAGGTGGCCGCAATCGACGACCTGGCCGTCATCACCTTGCGCGCGCCGGGCGGCAAGCGCATAGATGCACTGGCTGCGCCGCTGAAAGCCATCGTCGGCAATATGCTGGAACTGCTGACGGACATCCAGCAAAAAGAAGGGCCGCTGCCGCTGTCTGCGTGGGATGCCTACCGGCTGGAAGCGCTGCGCCAGAGCCTGCTGGACAGCCAGCAGACACGCGCCGGCGCGCACGGCGCCTGGCAGTTGCAGGGCGACGCTGGCCTGCGTTTGCTGGCGAAACGACTGCAACATACAGGCGGGCCGAAGGCCGTGGCGCCGCCGGAAGGGCTGGGCATCAGCCTGCGCCCCTACCAGCTGCACGGCGTCGCGTGGCTGCAATACCTGCGCGAGCAGCACCTGGCCGGCATCCTGGCGGACGACATGGGTCTGGGCAAAACCGCGCAGGCGCTGGCGCATCTGCTGATCGAAAAACAATCGGGCCGCATGGATGTGCCTTCGCTGATCGTGTTGCCAACCTCGCTGATCTTCAACTGGCAGGCGGAAGCAAAACGCATGGCGCCCGGTTTGCGCGTGCTGACCTTGCAAGGGCCGGAGCGGGAACAGGATTTCCGCCACATGGCCGCTTATGACCTGGTGCTGACCACCTATCCATTGCTGTGGCGCGATATCGATGCGCTGGCCCGGCAGCAATTCCACCTGCTGGTGCTGGATGAGGCGCAGACGGTGAAAAACGCCGCCGGCCGCAGCGCGGACGCAGTGCGCCGCATCCGTGCGCGACACCGCTTGTGCATCACTGGCACGCCGCTGGAAAACCACCTGGGCGAGCTGTGGACGCAATTTGATTTCCTGATGCCGGGTTTCCTCGGCGACATGCGCAGCTTCATGCGCCTGTGGCGCAGGCCGATAGAAGTGAATGGCGAAACCTTGCGCGCGCAGCTGCTGGCGCAAAGGGTGCGACCCTTTATCCTGCGCCGCCGCAAGCAGGACGTGGCGTCTGAACTGCCGCCGCGGGTGGAAGTCATCAAACGGTTGCAGCTGCAGGGCAAGCAGCGCGACCTGTATGAGAGCGTGCGCGTGGCGGCCGATGAACAGGTGCGCCGCATCCTGCAGCGCAAGGGTTTCTCCGGCGCGCAGATCACCATCCTGGATGCGCTGTTGAAGCTGCGCCAGGTTTGCTGCGACCCGCGCCTGCTGAAAGGCGGCAAGGCGGCAGACGACATGGAGCGCGCCAAGCTGGACATGCTGGCCGACATGCTGCCGGCGCTGGTGGCGGAAGGCCGGCGCGTGCTGGTATTTTCCCAGTTCACCGAAATGCTGGATCTGGTCGCAGAAGAACTGGCCGCGCTGGAATTGCCGTGGCTGTCGCTGACGGGGAAGACGCCAGTCAGCCAACGCGGCGGCGTCGTCGCGCAGTTCCAGGCCAAGACCGTGCCTATCCTGCTGGTCAGCCTCAAGGCTGGCGGTGTGGGCCTGAACCTGACTGCTGCCGATACGGTGATTTTCATGGACCCGTGGTGGAACCCCGCAGTGGAAGAGCAGGCCGCAGCCCGCGCGCACCGCATAGGGCAGGAACAGACCGTGCTGGTCTACAAGCTGGTGGTAGAGGGCAGCATAGAAGAACGCATCTTGGACCTGCAGGCGCGCAAGGCCGCGCTGGCGGAAGGCGTGCTGGGCAGCGACGGCGCGCTGGCGCCCAAGTTCAACGCCGACGATCTGCAGGCGCTGCTGGCGCCGTTGGGCAAGTAGGCTTTATTGGTTTTTTGGATCGCAAGCTTCCCTTTTTACTGAGCTAAGATATCCGCCTGCTTATGCATTTCATCATCTTGTACAGTTCATCATCGCACAGAGGATAACCGGGATATGTCCATGAAAAAAATCGCCGTCGTCACAGGCTCCAGCCGCGGCATCGGTGCCGCCACTGCCAGTCTGCTGGCAGCGCAAGGCTATGACGTGTGCATCAATTACCACTCCAACGAAACCGCTGCGCTGGAATTGCTGGCGCAACTGAAATCCACCGGTGCGAACGCCATCGCCGTGCAGGCGGATACGTCGCAAGAGGCCGATGTCGTGCGCCTGTTCCGGACTGTTGATGAGCAACTGGGCCGTATTACCGCGCTGGTCAACAACGCCGGCATCCTGGCGCCGCAGATGCGGGTGGAGGACATGGATGCCGCGCGCATCAACAGGATACTGGCGACCAATGTGACCGGCTATTTCCTGTGCAGCCGCGAAGCAATCAAGCGCATGTCGCCCCGCCACGGCGGCCAGGGCGGCGCCATCGTCAACGTATCTTCCGCAGCCTCCCGCCTGGGCTCGCCGGGTGAATATGTGGATTATGCAGCGTCCAAAGGCGCGGTGGATACCTTGACCACTGGCCTGGCGCTGGAACTGGCGGCTGAATGCATACGCGTTAATTGCGTGCGGCCCGGCATCATTTATACCGATATCCACGCGAGTGGCGGCGAACCGGGGCGCGTGGATCGCGTAAAGCAGAATATCCCCATGCAGCGCGGCGGCACGGCGGAGGAAGTCGCGCAGGCGATTGCATGGCTATTGTCGGAGGGGGCTTCTTATTCCACGGGGGCGGTTTTGGATGTGGCTGGGGGGAGATAGGTTTTGTGGCGGCACGCCTGCGTAACGGCAATGCCTTGCAAGACAATGCCCCTACCCATAGGGGGCCGGCATACGGACATAGGGCCAGCGGGTGACGGTCAACAACAACTGCAAATTCAAAAGCAAGGGCAACCAGACCCTACAGTTTCGAAAAATCCATCTTCTGGATTTTTGTCACAGAAGTGTGACGCTATTGCCTCAGCATCAATCAAATCTGTAACATCTTCACAATCAATGCAAACAAATGTGACATTGTTTGACAATCCACTCGCTTCCTCGGCGTGCCGCATGCTATATGCTGGTATCACAAGTCTTGCCTTTTTTACCTGCTAATAAAACGAGGTATTTGGTGCAGGGAAATGTTGTCGGGACAGGTAGAAAAAGGCTGAAACCATACAAATAATATCTGCGTTTTTGCAGACCAATACGACGCTTCGCGTTGTTATCCATATGAGTTTTAGGATCTCACGTGAACCTGATCAAGGCCTTCATCCGCACCAGCCTGAAGCTGAAAATATCGGCCCTGGTGCTGCTGGTTATCTTTGCGAGCTGCTGGGTGCTGGCGTATTCCGTCGCGCGGCGGCTGGAACACGATATGACGGAGTTGCTGACGGCGCAGCAATTTTCGCAGGCGTCATATATGGCGGAAGACATACAGCTGAAGATGCAGAGCCGCGTTGCGACGCTTAAAAAGGCGGCGGCTGGGATTACGCCCGAGATGCTGCATAGCACGGACAAGACGCGGCAGTTCCTCCGGGAGCATAAAGAGCTGCAGGATTTGTTCAAGGCCGGCCTGGTGCTTATTGCGCGCAGTGGGGCCGGCATCGCCGATGAACCGCATAATCCCGACTTCAATAATTTTCCGTATGGCGAGCGCGAATATTTCAAGGATGCTGTGGCGACAGGAGAGGTGGCATTCGGCAAGCCGCGTGTCAGCCTGAGCAGCAAGCGGCCGGTGGTGGCGATTGCCAATCCCATCAAGGATGAAGCTGGAACTGTCGTCGCCGTGCTGGTCGGTTTTACCTCCATCTCGGACTCATCGCTGTTCGGCCTGATAGAGCAGGCCAGCTTCGGCAAGTCCGGTTATGTCGTCATCAATGCGCCTAAATACGGGCTGATTGTTACATCCAGCAAGTCGCCGCAGAAAGCGGACGCGGGTGTCACGCGCGGCATCAGCGAGATGGACGACCCGTCCGCCGGTGCCCACGAGGGGTCGGGGATTGCCGTCAACTCCAAAGGCATCCCCATAATGACGTCTGCGAAACAGATCCCGATTGCCGGCTGGTATGTGCAGGTGGTGTTGCCGACAGAGGAAGCGTTCGCGCCGGTGCAAAAGATGAAGCAGTATGCGTACGGCGTGGCAGCGCTGCTGGCAGCGCTGGCGACCTTGCTGATGTGGCTGATCGTGCGCTCCACACTGTGGCCGCTGGAAGTGGCAACGAAATCCATTTACTACATGGCGAAGGGGAAATCCTTGCTGCACCGGCTGCCCGTGGACAGCAATGACGAGGTGGGCAAGCTGCTGCTCAGCTTTAACCTGCTGGTAGACCAGCGGCAGGAGACCGAGCGCGCCCTGCGCAAATCTACCGATGTGTTCCAGACCATATTGCTGTCGATCACCGAAAGCATCTTCCTGTTCGACACTGCCAAGAATATGATCGCCGTCAACCCGGTCGGCGCCAGGCGCCTGGGAAAGACCGAGCAGGAACTGATAGGAAAAAATATTTCCGAACTGTTTCCGTCCGAACTCGCAAGGGACAGGGAAACCATCGTTGATAATGTCTTCCTGACAGGGGAGCCGATCACGCATGAAGATGAGAGGGATGGCCGCATGTATTCCAACGCACACTACCCGGTAATGAGCAAGACCGGCAAGATCGAGGCGCTGGTGGTGGTGGCCACTGACATCACCGAGCGCACCCGCGCGCAGGAGTTGCTGGAGGCGGAGCGCAGGCTGGCGCAGAGCACGCTGAACGCGCTGGACGAACAGGTCTGCGTGGTGGACGGCAATGCGACGATCCTGATGGTCAATGATGCGTGGAAGGTATGCGCGCGGGAGAACGGCGGCAATGCGCTGAAGCTGGGCGTAGGCGCCAATTACCTGGCAGTCTGCCAGCCCGTGATCGGCCTGTGGGGGGAGCCGGCGCGCAGGTTTGCGCAGGGGCTGCGTGCAGTCCTGAAAGGTGAGCAGCAGTTTTTCAGTCTTGAATTCCCCTGCAATTGCACGCCGGTGCCGCGTTTTTTCCTGGTGAAGATACTGTATTCGCCGTCCGCTGACGGCGAGCGGGCGGTGATCGCGCATCTGGACATCACACAGCGCAAGCAGATGGAAGACCAGTTGCGCGAACTGGCGACGACCGATGCGCTGACGGGCTTGCCGAACCGCCGTTCTTTCCTGGCGCATGTGGCGGAAGAGCTGCACCGCATGGCGCGCGCACCCCATGCACAGGCGGCGGTGCTGATGATAGACATCGATTATTTCAAGCAGGTCAATGACACTTACGGCCATGCCACCGGCGATGCGGCGCTGCGGCTGTTTGCCGTTACGCTGGGTGAAGTATCGCGCGACGTGGACATGAAAGGCAGGCTGGGCGGCGAGGAGTTTGCGCTGCTGCTGCCGGGCTCCGACTTGATGGCGGCGCAGATCGTTGCCGAGCGCCTGCGCATGCTGGTGGCGGAAACCCCGCTGATCCAGGAGGCCTACAATGTCTACCTGACGGTCAGCATAGGCATCAGTATACTGTCGGCGGCGGATACCGGCGTGGATGTGGTATTGAACCGCGCGGACCAGGCTTTATACAGGGCCAAGCACAGCGGCCGCAACAGGGTCGCGATTTAGCCTGGCGCCACGTCCGGCGTGGAGGCGCCGTCAGGGATGCCAAGTTCGATGCCGTCCAGGTCTGCCAGTTCCCTTAGCGATGTCACGTGCCCGACAAACGGGCTCCTGTCTTCCCAGCCGCCGTTGCGGGCGGGCACCAGCCAATACCCGTCTTCATCGTGTGCAACCCAGAAGCGCGGCTGGCTGGTGTATTCGTACAGCTTTACCATCGACGCTATTTTTCTAAAGGTGCAAAGAGCGACAGCACCGGGTAGCGGCGCCACCCAGGCTCGGCATGGCGTTCGCAGTTTTCATAGATGAAGTTCAGCACCGCTTCCTGGCTGTTCAGCAATTGCGGATTGGCTGCTTTCCATTGCCCGAATTTTTGCTTCAGCGCACGCTCTTCCTCCAGCAGTTGCAGGGCCAGGTCTTCAAATACGTAATCGGAAAAATGTTCTTTCTTTTCCAGCACGCTGTTGAAGAAACCCCAGCGGAAAAAGCTGTCATGCCCTTGCGGCTCCAGCGTTTCCACCGCATAGCGGGCATTGTCCTGGTTCAGCGGCAGGTAATAATCGCCCGTGCGCAATGGCATGGTGGCGCTGTGTTTTTCCAGCTGTACTTCGTCATGGAACATGTGGCCCTCATACGGACCGGAACGGGAGGCTACCGATGTGATGGTGTAGTACTGCGCCTGCACGGTCCTGGCCGCGCCGATGCGCTCCATCTGTACGCCGTTCCACTGCAGGCGCTCTATCACATGGCGCCATTCTTGCGGCACCACATACGCCACCGGCGCATCGATGACGGCGTCCTCGGTGAAGTGGTTGTAGTAGGCGATATCCTTTTCCCACGGCTGGCTGCGGTCGTAGGCCAGGCGCTGGTAGCTGCCCAGCAGGCTGGCGCTGTAGCGGGCGGCGTAGCCCTTGAAGCGGAAGGTGGAAGGATTTTTTTCATCCATGGCCCAGCTCACCGGCCATTGCTTGCGCTGCCGGCCTTGCTCGCGCGCTTCTTTCCTCAGTCGCTGGATCTGGCCGGCATGGCTGACGGTGAAGGCCATCACGGTTTCCACCAGCGCGCGCATGGAATCATAGCGGTCGGCAAAAGGCTTCAGCATGTGGGTTTCGGGCATGAAGCCTATCGTATGGTGCAGTGCTGCAAAACCGGTGGAAAAACGCGGTACTTCGAGGAATTCCGCAATGCCGTCATCCGGGCTGTCTTTGATGGGGTTCACGTACGGGCAGGTCGGCCAGCCGCGCACTTCCATCTGTTCAAAGATATGCGGCAGCATGGTGTCGCGCAGGAACGGGCCTAGGTCGCTGCCCAGCTTGTCTGCCTGCGTGTGGATCAGCGTCATTGTGTACGGGTAATCGGCGCCGTTGGAGGTATGGGTATCCACCATCACATCCGGGTCCCAGGCCGTGAAGAACTGGTTGAAGAAGCGCGCTGTCTGGCTGTCGCATTTGATGAAATCGCGGTTCAGGTCCAGGTGCAGGCTGTTGCCGCGAAAACCGAACAGCTCCGGTCCATCCTGGTTTACGCGCGAGGTATTTTGGCGGTTATGGCAGCCGTCTACATTGTAGATGGGAATAAACAGCAGTACCGTGCGCCCCAGCGCCGCCAGCCGCGCCGGTTCCACGCACAGGTCGCGCACCATGGCCATGCAGGCATCCACGCCTTCGGGTTCGCCGGGATGGATGCCGTTGTTGTTGAAAAACACCGGGCGGCCTTCGCGCTTGATCTGCTCACGGTCAAATACCCCGTCTGCGCTGACGACGCCCGCATACAACGGAATGCCGGCATCCGATATACCGGCCTGGCTAAAGCTCAGGATCGTGGGGTAGCGTTGCGCCAGCTGCTGGTAGAAGGCGATGCATTCTTCCCAGGTCGTGGTCTGGTTGCGGTTGCCCTTTTCGTAGGGTGTTTGCAGGTCGGCTGTGCTCATGGCGGCTCTTTGTATAAATTCGGTAAACAGATGCAGGCCGGATGCTGAAGTCGGGCGCAGCGCGGATCGGGTAGGGAATTGTAGCATTGCGAGAACTGCAAGCGTGCCATAATGACAATTCAATTGAGGTTGTTGTTAATATTTTAGCGTAACAAAAGTGTAGAGAAAGGTTGGTTTGGTGAATCGCATCGCAAGATGACATTAGTAGCAGACCTACAGAAATTCAATGCCCCAAAATTTTTACGAATATAGAAGCTTTGCGAATGCTTCTACTACTTTGCGTTGGCTAGAAATAATGCAGTGCGTTGATTAGTTAACCAAGTAGTGACAGATAACCTCATAGGATATTTATGTTTATAAAAAGCCTTTATATTGAGAATTTCCGTTCGATACGCAATGCAGAGGTGTCGTTTGATCGAATGACTACTTTCTTAGGTCGTAATGGAGCAGGTAAATCTACGGTTTTATATGCTTTGGAGTCTTTTTATAATATCTCGGCTCAATACTCTCATTTCGACTACTACAATCATGAGCAGATTGATAAATCTATTCGAATACGCGTAACGTTTGCAGATTTACAGCCAGATGAAATAGCAGAATTTGGGAATTACGTTAGTAACGATACATTGATTATTTCAAAAGTAATCAATCAAGGCGGAGCTCGCTACTTTGGAGTGGTTGCACAAATTCCGGCTTTTGCAGAGCTTCGAAAATTAGGTGCTAGCGACAAAAGAGCAGCTTTAAAGCAGCGCCTTGACAATGACGAATTTCCAGGATTCGCTCCATTGTCACGAAGAGCAGATGAAATCGACGCTGCAATGGAGAGTTACGAAGCAGCACATCCAGAACTTACCGAATTGATCGAGCGCGAAACCCAATTTTTAGGGCCGAAAAACATCGGCGGTGGAAAATTAGATAAATTTACCAAATTCGTCCTCGTGCCTGCGGTAAGAGATGCTGCTTCTGAGATGGAGAAGCGAGGGGCGATTATGCAGCTTCTTGACTTGATCGTCACTCGTAGTATTAGTAGCAGGCGCGACTTTCAGCAGTTTCGAACCGAGTTTGAAGCGAGAGCTAGGGAGCTTTATGGAAGAGAAAATCTGCCTGAATTAGCTGAGCTTGGCCGACTAATAACTTCAAAATTGAATCGCTATGCTCCAGGTGCAGAATTAGTGATTGATTTCGCTACGTTAGAACCACCGTCAATACCCTTACCAGACGCCATAGTCTCGGTGCTTGAAGATAATTTTAAAGTTCCAGTTCGTTACAGCGGACATGGACTTCAGCGTGCCTTAATTCTAGCATTGCTACAGCAACTATCAATGACTGTTCTAAGAGCAGTGGTGCCCGATGTTGATCTTGCTTAAATCCAAACAACTTGGAGCCGTTGCCAAGACTACCTGCTCTTATACTTGCCGTTGAAGAACCAGAGCTTTATTTACACCCTGCCCGAAGTCGGTATATGGCAAAAATACTGCGCGATCTATCGTTGGTAAACGACCCTGTTGCTGGCGCTGGCACACAGATATTGTCCGTAACTCACTCTCCTTATTTTGTGAATGTTAAATATTTTGATGAAGTTAGGATGTGTCGTAAAAGGCCAGTCTTGGAGGAGGGGCGCCCTCATGAAACTATCTTTGAAAGTTTCACTAGGCTAGCGGCAGCTAGAAGGTTAGCTGAAATCTACGAAAACGATCCAGAAAGTTATACTGCCAACTCATTCGTTGCCAGGGCGACTCCCGTTCTAAATTCAATTGTAAATGAAGGGTTGTTTGCAGAAATTGTAGTGGTTGTTGAAGGGGATTCCGACGTTGCTGCCATTTGGGCCATGCAAGAAATTATGCAGATGCAATGGGACGAAAATGGAATAGTTGTGCTTCCTGTTGGAGGGAAAAATAATATAGATAGAGCGGTAGTCGCTTTTCAAGGGGTTGGCATCCCGACTTATTTTGTTTTTGACGGTGACATTTCAACTCGCCAGGGTGTAAATACAAATCGAGCATTGCTACGGTTAGCAAATGTTGAGCCGGCAGATTTTCCAGCTACAGGCGTTTATGGTGGATGCGCGGTTTTTGAGGACAAAATAGAAACATATCTGCGAACTGCTGTAGGTGGTCGATATGATCAAATTCTACAAGGTTGTGCCACGCAGGCCGGATATATAGGAAGGGAATCGTTAAAAAATTCTGAGGTTATGGCACTCTTTGTCAAGACTACTAGTCAAGAAAATATTGACCTTCCTTTATTACGAGAGATAGTAAATATGATTTCCATTGTAGGCGCTCAGTTTGTCGTAAATCCCAATGAAGGCGTTATCGCGAATGAATAATAAATTGTTTTCATAAAAAATGGGTGAGCCCCGAGGGGCTCACCCATTTTCACTTCCAGCCAGATTTTATACGCTTAGAAATCCACCGATCCTGATACGACGAAGGTACGCGGTGCGCCCAGCACCAGGTAGCCTGCGCCTGGGTAGCCACCGGCGGATGCCCAGTAGCTCTTGTCGGTGACGTTGTCCACGCGGACGCGGAAGGTGACTGCACGGTCGGCGATAGTCGTCGTGTAGCGTGCGCCCAGGTCCAGGCGGGTCCAAGATGGCAGTTCCTGCTTGTTGGCGCCGTCTGCATACTGCGAGGACGTGTACACAGTGCGGCCTGTCAGCGTCAGGCCGCGTAGGCCTGGTATATCCCATTCCACGCCCATATTCAGTTGGGTATCCGGCACGCCGATGGCGTCCTTGCCGTCATTGGCGCCGCCGAAGCTGCGGTTTTGCTTGGCATCCAGCAGGGTCAGGCCGCCCAGCAGGCGCAGGCCGCGGGTAGGCACGCCGTACAGTGACAGTTCCAGGCCGCGGTTGGTCTGTTCGCCGAATACGCCGAACACTTTATTCTGCACATAGGCCGAAGGCTGCGACGTGGTGAAGATGGCGGCGCTCATCATCAGTGTGCCGGCATCATATTTGACGCCGATTTCCTTTTGTTTGGACTTGTACGGCGAGAAGGTCTGGCCCTGGTTGACGATATCCGTGCCGCTGGCGACTGCGCCCTGCTGTAGCGCCTCAATGTAGTTGGCATACACGGACACATTTTTCATCGGCTTGAAAACCAGGCCGGCGACCGGCGTAACGGCACTCTCGTTGTACTTGCCATTCTCTGAGCCGGTGCTGTAGTCGTAGCTATAGTCCTTGATGGTCTGGTTACGCGCACCCACGGTCAGCAATACGGTGTCGCCGGCGAAAGACATGGTGTCTGCAATCGCATAGCTGGAGAGGATGCTCTTGTGCGTTGTTAGCGGCGACGCCAGCTTGCCGCCGGTGAAGAAGGTAGCCGCCGGTTCCGGGGAGGCAAGCGGGCGGTAGATATTGGTCGGCAGCGTGTTGATGAAGTCGCTCAGTGCATAGGCATTGCGTGAATCCAGCCAGAAGCCGGACAGCGTGCCGCTCAGGCTGTGGCTGACGGAGCCGGTCTGCAGCTTGCCGCGCAGGCCGACTTCGCCGGTGCGCACGGTGTCTTTGCGTTCATTGTCGAAACGGTAGGTGTTGGCGGTGCCGTCTACATTGGTGACGGTGGGTGCTGCCAGCACATTGGATTCGCGGCCGGAGCGCGCGCCGAAAGCGGCCCAGGCAACGATGTCTTTTGACAGGTCTGCCTCACCGCGCAACGTGCCGAAGGTGTCGCGTTCATTTGAATAGCTCCACGGTTCGGCAAAGTTACTGGAGGCATCGGGTGCCTTGGGCAGCGCGATGCTGGTATCGACCGTGACGCTGGGGCGCGGGGCAGTCAGCCTGTGGTCCTGGTAGCCGACATCGGCAGACAGGCGGAAATCGCGGCCTTTGTAGTCCAGGCCGACAGAAATGACGTCCAGCTTGCGTTTTTCATTGTCGACCGCAGTATCGCCATCGCGGTGTGCGGCATTGATGCGAATGCCGGTATTGTTGTCCGGGCCGAAACGGCGGCCTATGTCGGCCGCGGCATATACCTGGCCGCCGCTTTCCATGCCGGCGGTGATCTGCGTCAGCGGCTCGTTGGTGGCGCGCTTGGGCAACAGGTTGATGGCGCCGCCGATGCCGCCGCCGCCCGGTGCTGCGCCGTTGATGAAGGTGTTCGCGCCCCGGAACACTTCCACACGCTCCAGAAGTTCAGACGATACATACTGGCGCGGCAGCAAGCCATACAGGCCGTTGTAGGCGAGGTCGTCCGAGTTCACCGCGAAGCCGCGGATCACATACAGTTCCTGGAAATTGCCGAAACCGCGCGCCACGCGCACGGAAGGGTCATTCTGCAATACGTCGGCCACACTGTGCGACTGCTGGTCCTGGATCAGGGCCTGCGTGTAGTTGGTGCTGTTGAAAGGCGTATCCATCACGTTGACATTGCCCAGCAAACCCAGCCGGCCGCCGCGTGCCACCTGGCCGCCGGAATAGGCGGAAGACAAACCTTCCTTGGATGCATCGGCCGAGGCGCTGATGGTCACGGTCTGCGCCTGCGCTACCGGCGTTGCATCTGCCTGCGGCGCGGCTGGCGCCGTCTGCGCATGCGCTGCGGAATTGACCAGCAGGAATGCGGCGAGCGCAACAGGGGAGAGCTTGAATTTATTATTTTGCATGATATTGAGCCTGTGATGATAATGCGAATTATTATCATTGTATCTGTCGCGCCCTGTATTTGGCTAGTAAATGAGAGTGATTCCGATTAATATTCTCCTTTTAAAGCGTGAACGATTGTAAATCACCCGCTGCATGCACCGCTGTAGTAACAGGTATTAGCACTACGCCAAGTTTTACTGATTAAATACTGAACATGACACCAATCGCCATACGCCGCTGGGCCTGGATACATAAATGGAGCAGCCTGGTCTGCACCGTTTTCATGCTGCTGCTGTGCCTGACGGGTTTGCCGCTGATTTTCCATCACGAGATTGACCACCTGCTGGGCAATGGTATCGAGGCGCCGCAGCTGCCGGCCGGCATGGCGGCATCCACAAGAGCAAATGTGGATGACGTGCTGGCAGCGGGCAGGGCGCTCTACCCCGGCAAGGTAATGATGTACATGTCGCAGGAAGCGGGCGACGACCGCATCTGGAACCTGACGCTGGGCGATACGCCGACCGACATCAACTACAAATCCATCGCGGTGGATGCGCGCACGGGCAAGGTCATTGCCGAGGCTAAAACGGAAGGCACCCTGATGACCTTCATATTCCGTCTGCATACCGACCTGTTCATCGGTCTGCCGGGCTTGCTGTTCCTTGGCTTCATGGGCTTGCTGCTGCTGGTGGCGATTGTGTCCGGCGTGGTGCTGTATGCGCCTTTCATGCGCAAGCTGGAGTTCGGCACCGTGCGGCGCGAGCGCACGCCGCGCACCAAATGGCTGGACCTGCACAATCTGCTGGGCATCGTCACCCTGGTGTGGGCGCTGGTGGTGGGCGCGACCGGCATGATCAACACGTGGGCGGAACTGCTGTTGAAGTACTGGCAGGTGACGGAGATGGCCGATATGGTAGCGCCATATAAAAACCTGCCGGTGCCCACCGTGCTGACGTCGATGCAGAAATCGCTGGATGCCGCGCAAAAGCTGGAGCCGTCGATGAGCTTCGGTTTCATTGCGTGGCCGGGCACGCCGTTTACCAGCCCGCATCATTACGGCGTGTTCATGCGCGGCAAGGAGGCGCTGACTTCGCGCCTGTATAAACCGGTGCTGGTGGATGCGCAAACGGCAAAGGTAACGGATAGCCGCAGCCTGCCTTGGTATTTGACGGGCTTGCTGATTTCGCAGCCGCTGCATTTCGGCGATTATGGCGGCGTGCTGATGCAGATACTGTGGGCCTTGCTGGATATCGCCACTATTATTGTACTGGGCAGCGGCCTGTACTTGTGGCTGAAGCGCGGCGCGCGCGTGGTTGCTGGCAATGACATTGCTGCTGAAGCGGCAGCCAACTCCGGCCTGAAACCGGCGCTGGTCCGCAGCGGAGACGCATCGTGAACAGCCCCTTCATGCGTCTGTGGGGCTGGCCGATTGCGCTCGGCATCCTGACTATCATTGGACTGGTTTCCGCCTTGCTGGGAGACGGCGTATGGGATTACCTGTCCGCACTGGCGCTGGGTGTCCCCGTAGCCGTAGGCGGCTGGTACAGCTTGCGGCGCGGCCGTGGATAGGTTTTCGCCTGGCCAGTAGCTAATCGTCGATTTGCTTCAGACGCTACTGCTTCAGTTTTTTGTGTTCGTGCCGGTGGTGAATATCCGGATAGTGCGGATGCGCATGCACCAGCACGGCATGGTGGTGCGGATGCACATGCGGCTCCTTGCCGTCCCACGTAAAGTCATGCTCGTGCCCGTGATGCTCATCGTGGCTGTGCGCATGCGCATGCTCCATTTCTTCATGCTGATGCGTATGCGCATGGTGCTCCATTAGATGCAGCCAGATGCCGGCGCCCATCAGCGCCGCCGCGAGCCAGAACGCCCATCCCGCGCTTTCACCCAGCAATGCCAGTGAGAGCGCGGCGCCGGCAAACGGCGCAACGGAGAAATAGGCCCCGGTGCGCGCAGTGCCGAGATGCCGCAGGGCGAGTACAAACAGCACCAGGCTGAGTCCGTAGCTGCAAAACCCGAGCAGGCCCGCCGCCAGCACCGTCTGCACTGCCGGGAATGTAAGGCCGGAAGCAAGTGCAATCGCTACATTCACGGAACCTGCAACCAGGCCCTTGAGACCGGCGATTTGCACCGCATCGCTGGCCGATATCTTGCGCGTCAGGTTATTGTCCACGGCCCAGCAAAGGCAGGCGCCGATGATGCACAGCGGCCCCCACGGCGCGCCGGACTGCGGCATCTGCTGCCAGGATAAAATGATGCCTGCGGCGACTATCATCAGCATGCCGGCAAAGATGCGGCGGTCTACATTTTCCCTGAACACGCACCAGGCCAGCAACGCAGTCAGCACGCCTTCCATATTCAGCAGCAAGGAGGTGGAAGACGCCGGCGTCAGCGACAAGCCCAGCATCAGCAGCACAGGGCCGGCAATGCCGCCCGCCATGATGGCACCGGCCAGCCACGGCAGATCACCACGCCCAAGCGATGCTCCGGATGCTCCGGCCTGTTTTACTTCGCGGAACTTGGCAGCGCGGACAACATAGACTGCCAGCAAGCCTGCGCCGCTGCCCAGATACAGCATGCCGGCCAAAGCGAAGGGCGCAACGTGTTCTGCCAGCAATTTGGCAAACGGCGTGCCGGCGCCAAACAGCAGCGCCGCCAGCAAAGCGTAGAGTATGCCTTTATGCATTGGACACCGAGGATGATGGATGTGCGGGAATGCTTTCCATTAGTTGCTATCATTGTATCCGCATACATCACCGTATACGCTGGTGCAGCGGGCTTTTCGCACCGGTGCCCGGTTTGCAGTTTATAATCCGCCCATGCCGAAAAAATTCATCTACATGCTGATGCTTGCTTTCACCCTCCAGATCAGCTGGGGCGTGGCAAGTGCGTATTGCATGCATGAAACAGGCAAGGCAGTGCAGCATTTCGGTCATCACCCGCATCAGCATGCCGCTGATGCACCTGGTGTTGATGCACTTGGGATTGATACCTCCAGCGTTGATACCTCCGGTATTGATGCGGCATCCACCATCGCCGATGATCACCAAGGTTCCCCTTCCAAAAAGCTGGCCGCCGATCCGGACTGTGCATCGTGTACGCATAGCCCGCTGGCTGCTTACACCTGGGGCATAAAGCCGGCGCAGCCTTTGCTGCCGGTCTACCGTTTTATTTCCCTTCTGTCTGATCTCCCTTCGCCCTATCTGGGCATGCCTGAACGCCCTCAGTGGCTGGTCGCCGCTTAAGTCCGGCGACAGGCAGATCCTTCTTATTCTGGTTTGACCTTGGATAGCGCATCAATGCGCTGACAAATCCACTCGGCTTGCCGTCGCCGGATTCTTCCTTTTCATTTTCAGGAGAATTCCATGCGATCTTTTTATTTGCCGCTAGGGCTGGCGGCAGTTTGTATCCAGCCTTTATCTGTTGCTGCGCAAGCAGATTTACTTCCTGCACTGCCTGCGGAGGTGCATTCTTTTCATGCGCAGCCTTTGCCAACTCAGCCGCTGGCGCCAGCTCGGACGCTGGCAACCGCAATACAGCAGGCCCTGCTGGCAAACCCGGATCTCCAGGTCGCCGCGCAGGATGTGGGCATTGCCGAGGGCGGCATAGTGCAGGCCGGCGCCAGGCCCAATCCGGAACTGGCGCTGCTGGCCGAGGGCCTGCAAAAAGAAAACCGCACCACGACCGTACAACTGAACCAGGTATTGGAAACAGGCGGCAAGCGGTCTTTGAGAATTGCCGCCGCCGAGCGCGACAGGGATGCTGCCGTGGCAGACCTGGCAATCCGCCGCGCCGAAGTGCGGGCGGCGGTAATTGCCGCGTTTTTTGATGTGTTGGTCGCCCAGCAGCGCCTGCAACTGGCAGAGACTGCGTTGCAGCTGTCGCAGCAAGCGGCAGGCGTCACAGCCAGGCGGGTCATAGCGGGCAAGATCTCGCCAGTGGAAGAGACGCGGGCCCGCGTCGCGCTTGCTGAGTCAGGGTTGGAGCAGAGCCAGGCGATGGCTGAGCTTGACATTGCCCGCCGGCGGCTGGCTGCAAGCTGTGGCGCCAGTTCGGTGGATTTTCTGGAACTTGCCGAGCCCGGCAAACCTTTTTCTGCGGAACAAAGTCTTGCTGCGCTGAACGCCGGCTTGGCGAATGCGCCCCAGTTGGTGCGTGCGCGGCTGGAAATTGAGCGGCAGCACGCGCAGGTGGCGCTGGAGCGCAGCCGCCGGATTCCCGACCTCACGCTGAGTCTGGGCAGCAAGCGGGATGAGCAGGCAGGGCGCAGCCAGACGGTAATCGGCTTGTCCTTGCCATTGCCCTTGCTGGATACCAACCGGGGCAATCTGCTGACTGCCTTGCGCAAAGCGGATAAGGCGCGCGACGAACTGGCAGCGATTGAACAGCGGCTGGCGCTTGAGCTTGCAATCGCTTTCCGGCGGCATGCGCAGGCCCAGGCTGAGTTGCACGTATTGCGTAGCGACGTCTTGCCCGGTGCGCAAAGCGCCTATACGGCAGCGATAAAGGGTTTTGAGCTGGGGAAATTCAATTTCCTGGAAGTGCTGGATGCACAAAGAACCCTATTCCGCAGCAAATCACTCTACCTGCGCTCGCTGGCCGAATCCTATCGCGCACACGCAGACATAGGCCGCATCACAGGCCTGGATCAAACTTTTTAGGACTCATGATGAAATTCCTCCATATAGATAAAAAACAGGGCATTGCGATTGCCGTCATGGTAGCGGCGGGCGTGCTGTTGGCTGCGCTGATCCTGGCCTCGGGCAAGGACAAGACGGCCGCTGGAAAAGGCGCAGATGCTGCGGCATCCCACGGCGAACAGGAAAATTACGGTGATGAGCACAAGGCTGAAAGCAAGGATGGCGAGAAGATAAGCTTCAGCGATCAGCAGATCATCGAGGCCGGCATGGCGATTGCGGTCTCCGGTCCAGTCCGCATGGAACGTACGGTGCAGCTCTCCGGTGAAATTATCCTGGACGAGGATCGCACCGCACACGTGGTGCCCCGGCTTGCAGGCGTGGTTGACAGCGTGCCCGGCAAGCTGGGACAGCAGGTAAAAAAAGGACAGCTGCTGGCAGTGATCGCCAGCACGCAGCTGGCCGACATGCGCAGCGAATTGCTTGCGGCGCAAAAGCGGCGTGCGCTGGCCCAGCTCACGTATGAACGCGAGAAAAAATTATGGCAGGAGAAAATATCCGCCGAACAGGATTTCCTGCAGGCGCAGCAAAGCCTGGCGGAAGCCGGCATTGCAACGCAAAACGCGCAGCAAAAACTGGCGGCGCTGGGGGCGTTGGTGAACGGCTCCGGCCGGCTGAGCCTTTATGAATTGCGCGCGCCTTTTGACGGCCTGATTGTGGAAAAACACATTACGCTGGGTGAATCGGTCAAGGAGGATGCCATTGTCTTCACCATCGCCGACCTTTCTACGGTGTGGGCAGAAGTGATCGTTGCGGCGAAAGACCTGGAGATTGTCCGCGTAGGCAGCAAGGCTGCCGTCAGAACGGCATCAACGGACACGGTTGCCAATGGCCGCGTGTCCTATGTCGGCTCTTTGCTGGGAGAACAAACCCGCACCGCCAAAGCACGTATCGCGCTGGACAATCCGGGCATGGCATGGCGGCCTGGTTTGTTGGTAAATGTGGACCTGAGCGCAGGCGACAGGGAGGTGCCGGTCGCGGTGCTGGCGGAAGCACTGCAGACGCTTGACGGCAAGCCTGTGGTTTTTGTCAAAGCCGACGGCGGCTTTGTTGCACAGCAGGTGCAGACGGGCGATGGTGACGGCAAATACCTGGAAGTACGCAAGGGATTGAAGGCGGGGGTTTCGTATGCCGCCGGTGGCAGCTTCGTCATCAAGGCGGAGCAGGGCAAGGACAGTGCCGGGCATGCCCACTAAGGAGACCATCATGTTTGAAAAAATTATCCGTTTCTCCATTGATCAGCGCTGGCTGGTCATGCTGGCGGTGGTTGCACTGGCCGCCGCCGGTATTTTCAGCTACCAAAAACTGCCGATAGATGCGGTGCCCGATATCACCAATGTGCAGGTGCAGATCAATACCCAGGCGGAAGGCTATTCGCCGCTGGAGGTGGAGCAGCGTATCAGCTTCGCAATAGAAACCGTGATGGCAGGGCTGCCTGGCCTGGAGCAGACGCGTTCGTTGTCCCGCTATGGTCTGTCGCAAGTCAGCGTGATCTTCAAGGATGGTACGGACATCTACTTTGCGCGGCAGCTGGTGAACCAGCGCCTGCAGGAAGCCAGGCAAAGCCTGCCGCCCGGCATTACACCCGCGATGGGGCCTATCTCCACCGGCCTGGGGGAAATTTACCTGTGGACGGTGGAAGCGGCAGAAGGGGTAAAAAAGGTGGATGGATCTACCTACACGCCTACCGATTTGCGAGAGATTCAGGACTGGATCGTCAAGCCGCAGTTGCGTAATGTGCCCGGCGTCACCGAAATCAATACCATCGGCGGCTATGCCAAGGAATACCACGTGGCGCCCGACCCGGCAAAGCTGGCATCGTATGGTTTGAGCCTGCAGGATATCGTGGCTGCGCTGGAAAAAAATAATAGCAACGCCGGCGCCGGATATATAGAAAAAAGAGGTGAACAATTGCTGGTGCGCGTGCCCGGCCAGGCAGGTTCAGTGGAGGACATCTGCAACATCGTCCTTCGCAGCGTGCAGGGCGTGCCAGTCCGCGTGCGGGATGTGGCCCAAGTTGGTGTAGGCCGCGAACTGCGCACGGGCGCCGCAACGGAAGATGGCCGTGAGGTCGTGCTGGGTACGGTCTTCATGCTGATAGGGCAGAACAGCCGCGCGGTATCACAGGCGGTAGACAAAAAAATGCTGGAAATTAACCGTACGCTGCCGGCGGGAGTACAGGCGGTCACGGTGTATGATCGCACCGTCCTGGTAGACAAGGCCATCGCGACGGTAAAGAAAAACCTGCTGGAAGGTGCAATGCTGGTGATCGCGGTGCTGTTCCTGTTTCTTGGCAACATGCGGGCGGCGATCATCACGGCAATGGTCATTCCTTTGGCGATGCTGTTTACATTTACCGGCATGGTCAGCTACAAGGTCAGCGCCAACCTGATGAGCCTGGGTGCACTGGATTTCGGCATCATCATCGACGGTGCGGTGGTGATCGTTGAGAGTTGCATACGCCGCCTGGCGCATGCTCAGCAAAGGCAGGGCAGGCTGCTCACACGCAGCGAGCGTTTTGAAGAAGTGTTTGCCGCAGCAAAGGATGCGCGCAGGCCGCTGCTGTTCGGTCAGCTGATCATCATGATTGTCTATATTCCCATTTTTGCGCTGACGGGAGTAGAAGGCAAGATGTTCCACCCCATGGCGTTTACCGTCGTGGCGGCCTTACTCGGTGCGATGATATTGTCCCTGAGCTTTATTCCTGCGGCAGTGGCGCTATTTATTGGCAAACGTGTATCGGAGCAGGAAAACCGCCTGATGGAATGCGCGCGGCGCCTGTATGCACCATTGCTGGCATTGACAATGCGCAACAAGGCTGCAGTGCTGGCGGCCTGCACTGTGCTGGTGTTGTTATCCGGCTTGCTCGCTGCGCGCATGGGCAGTGAGTTCGTTCCCAGTCTGGATGAGGGCGATATCGCGATGCAGGCGTTGCGTATTCCCGGCACCAGTCTCAGTCAGTCATTGCAGATGCAAATGCAGCTGGAACAGGGACTGAAGAAGAAATTTCCAGAGATAGAGCGCATTTTTGCCCGTACCGGCACGGCAGAAATCGCTTCCGATCCCATGCCGCCGAATATTTCGGACGGCTATATCATGCTGAAGCCGGAAGGCGAATGGCCGGCTCCAAAAAAATCGCGGAGCCAGCTGCTGGCGGCAATACAGCAGGAGGCGTCCGCTTATCCCGGTAACAGCTTTGAGTTTTCACAGCCCATACAGCTGCGTTTCAATGAATTGATTTCCGGCGTACGCAGCGACGTTGCGGTCAAGCTGTTCGGCGACGACATGGAGGTACTGAACGCGAACGCTGCCCGCGCGGCGCTGCTGCTGGGCCGCGTGCCCGGCGCAACCGAGGTGAGGGTGGAGCAGACCAGCGGGCTGCCCGTGTTGTCGGTAAATATAGACCGCGGCAAGGCCGCCCGATATGGACTAAATATCAGCGACGTGCAGGATGCAATCGCCATTGCCATCGGCGGACGCACGGCGGGCATGATGTTTGAAGGCGACCGGCGCTTTGACATAGTAGTGCGCCTGCCGGAACAGCTGCGCAGCGATCTGGATGCGCTGAAGAGGCTGCCCATTCCCTTGCCCGGCACTGCCGACGGTAAAACCGCTTTCATCCCGCTGTCAGAAGTGGCTGAACTCGACATCGCGCCCGGTCCCAACCAGATCAGCCGCGAAGACGGCAAGCGCCGCGTCGTCGTCAGCGCCAATGTACGAGGCCGTGATATCGGCAGCTTTGTGCCGGAAGCGCAGCGCCTGTTGCAGAAGGAGTTGATACTTCCTCCGGCCTACTGGACCAGCTGGGGCGGCAGCTTTGAACAGCTGCAGTCGGCGACGCAGCGCCTGCAGATTGTCATCCCGGCCGCGCTGCTGATGGTTTTGCTACTGCTGTTCATGATGTTCAACAATATCAGGGATGGCGTGCTGGTCTTTACCGGCATCCCGTTTGCGCTGACCGGCGGTATTGCGGCGCTTTACCTGCGCGACATCCCGATGTCGATCTCGGCAGCGGTGGGGTTTATTGCCCTGTCTGGTGTGGCAGTGCTGAACGGACTGGTGATGCTGTCTTCTATCCGCGGGCTGCGCGACGAAGGCATGGAGCTGGAGGAGGCCGTCAATACAGGTGCGCTGACACGGCTAAGGCCAGTACTGATGACCGCGCTGGTGGCCTCGCTGGGCTTCATTCCAATGGCGCTTGCAACCGGCACCGGCGCAGAAGTGCAGCGGCCGCTGGCAACCGTGGTGATAGGGGGAATACTATCGTCCACGGTGCTGACCTTGCTGGTGCTGCCTTTGCTTTACCGGCTGGCGCATGGTGCCGGTATTGGCAAGGATGGGGACGCAGCTTATCGTGTGAATTGAATCAACAGAGCCAGACGAGCGGGAGGCGTTATCCTCCGGCCCGCATAGTCATTTTGCTTCTTTGGACGATGTCGGTTTTTGCATTTGCATGCGTTTCTTCGCCAGCGCAATGGCAGCGTTCAGCTTGCGGATGATGCCTTTATCCAGGTCCGGGCGTACGGCGAAATGCACGTCCATCACCGAAATCGGTTTCGGCAGCACGCAAAACAGCCTGGCGCCATGGTCGTTGGCGCCTGTGGCGCTTTCCGCATATTGTTTGTTGACCGATGCTTCATAGGCTTCACGGTCCACGTTGTTGCCATACATGACGATGGCGTCTGTGCGCTTCAGCAATAATTTTTTCATGCGCGCCGGATTGGAGTTGGTGTCGTCGTCCGCCTTGAACAGGACATTGGCCTGGCGGTCGAACTCTTCCCCGTAAGTGGTGCCGCGCACGATACCTATGGTTTTTCCTTTCAGGTCGCTGACGCTTGCGAAGGGGAAGGTGGCGTCGCAGGCTGCCACCAGCCAGGCCACGTCTGCCATGACAGGGTCTGAATAGGTAAAGCGGCGCAGCCGCTCCGGCGTTTTGGAAATGCCGAAGATGACGCCTTCACCGCTCTCAGCATTGATCATCGCGCGTTTCCACGGATAGCGGCGGATGTCGAATTGCAGTTGGCCGGCGACTTCCACTGCGTGCAGCGTATTAATGATCTCCGGCACCAGCGGAATCATATTGTTTCTGTCATCCAGTTCTTCGCTCATCAGCAAAGGCATGGTCTGGGCCTGTGCTATGGCAGAGATGCAGGCTGCCGGGGCGATCAGCAGGGCGATCAGCAGCTTCGCGGCTACTGGTATGCGTGTTTTCATGAAGACTTGATATTCCTTATATTCACCGCTTGTTAGCGGTTAGTGCGTTGCTTGGCCTCAATGTTAATCCAGAACTACATTTTTAGAGCGGTGCCTTGCTCAAATGGCGAATTACTTTGCTAAATGCTTGCCATAAAGAAATCATTGGCATGACGTATTGACATACGGCGATGCTAATTCAGTGGGATGATCCAGGCAAATAGTGATTTTTTGAAAATAATGAATTGGGTTCGAGCCTTGGGAAGAATGTCTGGTGTGTCTGGTGAAGTGACGAAAATCTGTTTACGGAAGATAATTCTGTATTTTTGCCCCGCTAACTATGTGCATTAATTTCCTGACTGTCGGCAAGCAAACCTTGCAGGATCATTTTGACGTGGTCGTCAATTCGCCGGAAGAATGGCCGGAAGAGGTTTACCAGGATTACCTGGCGCCGGTAATTGTCGCAACCAGGTCGGGAAGGCGTGCTGCCGTGCCTGCAAGCTACGGCATGGTCCCTAAGCGGCACATTGCTGCCGACGTGAAGCATTATTCGACAATGAATGCGCGTGCGGAGACCATTGCCGAGCGGCCCAGCTATGCACTGCCATGGCGCCGCGGCCAGTTGTGCCTGGTACCCATGCATGGCTATTTTGAGCCCAGCTGGGAGACTGGCAGCGCCGTACGCTGGCGCATCGCGCAGTCGGACGAGGCGCCGTTTGCGGTCGCAGGACTGTACAGGTCATGGGAAGAGGCAGACGGCAGCCGCGCGTTTTCGTTCACGCAATTGACGGTGAATGCGGACGGGCATCCGCTGATGAAACGCTTTCACCGGCCGGAAGATGAAAAACGGTCCCTCGTGGTCATTCCCAGGAACCGTTATGACGACTGGCTGAACTGCCGCGAACCGGAGCTGGCCAGAATGTATCTGCAGTCCCATCCGGTAGAGTTGATGGCGGCGGCGCCTGCTCCCAAGCCGGCAGTGAAACAGCCGGCAGCTGATTTGAACGGAACCCTGTTTTAAGACCGGTTCGCCGTATTAACGGCTTTGCTGCAGACTTTGCTGCATCATAGCCGGGCCAGCAGCCTTCTGACTGCGCCTGAAGCGATCGCCACATCCGGTGCGGTCTGCATCAGTTCCAGATAACGCGAGCGAAAATCTTCGCGCAGGGCCGGGGCGGGCCCCAGCAGTCTTTCTATGACTTCCTTGCAAGGAGTAATAGGGTGAGCAGTATCTGCTGCGGCATCGGCCAGTTCATCAATCTCGACGATCAGCTCCGACAACGCATGCAGCCAGTTGAAAGCAGGGTGCTCGACGACCATCACCAGCCTGTCAAAGGGACCTCTCGCTTCCGGGAAGTTAAGGCTTTCTGCCTCGATCAGGCTTCTGTGCAGATGGCGCAGGACGCTGGATAATTCTTGCAGTGTTGGATGGCCCGGCATGATATCTCCCTGATGGACGCAGAGCGTGTCTGCAAAAAATAGGGAATCAGTATAGCGCAAGAGAGCCACTGGCAAACAGCTTGCGGGCGTCTTCCGGCTCGCCGTGCAGTGAAATAAGGAAAGCTCCGGTTAAATAAGGAAAGCTCCGGTTAAATAAGGGAACCTCCGGTTAACAGTGGCATGCCTTCCAGGGCCGGGGGAAACAAAGGTGCGGCGACTGCATGCGCGGCGAAAGATACGGCGAGCTCTCCATCAAAGCTCTTCTCTCACCAAGGTGTGCGCCTCCACACACTCGCAACATCGCCATACCAGACGGCCGGGGACGGGGACCACGGATCAGGCTAACAACGTTAATCAGAGGTTCGATTTCATGGTAAAACTGGCGTCATTTTGCGCGCATAGGCGCATTCTTAGAACCATGTCGGACAAAACGCTGAATTTGTTAACGGCCTGCAAGCCAGGCGGTAGTGTCCGGATGGCAGCGGCTCATGGTGAAGGAACGAACTTTAAAACAGGCCGTCTTCGGCTAGAATTGTGCGATATTTTCTGGCAAGGTGAAAAGAATGCGATTATTGCTGGTCGAAGATGATCCCATGGTGGGCGAGGGCTTGCGCAAGGGGCTGCGGCAGGACGGCTTTACCGTGGACTGGGTGCAAAATGGCGGCGCGGTGGAAAATGCACTGGCGCTGGAAAACTATGATTTGCTGCTGCTGGACCTGGGTTTGCCCGGCAAGGCCGGGCTGGATGTGCTGAGTTCGCTGCGCAGGAAGGGCAACAGCATGCCGGTGCTGATACTGACCGCGCGTGACGCCGTGGCCGACCGGGTCAAGGGCCTGGACTCCGGCGCTGACGATTACCTGGTCAAGCCTTTCGATCTGGAAGAATTGGAAGCCCGCATCCGCGCTTTGCTGAGAAGGCAGTCCGGCCGTGCCGATCCGGTGGTCACCTTCGGCAACCTGACGCTTAACCCCGCCACGCATGAAGTTCACCTGCAGGGCAAGCCTGTATCGCTGTCCGCCCGCGAGTTCAGCCTGCTGGAAGCCTTCCTGGACCGGCCCGGCGTCGTGTTCTCGCCGGCGCAGCTGGCGGAAAAGCTGTATGGCTGGGATGAGCAGGTGGAGAGCAATACCGTGGAAGTGTATATCCACGCGCTGCGCAAGAAGCTGGGCGCCGACTTCATCAAGAATGTGCGGGGCGTAGGCTATATGATTCCGAGGCCCGCATGAGCGCTGCCGACAAGCTCATCCACCCTGAAAATTCTTCAGTCCGCCGCAGCCTGCTGCTGTGGCTGTCCATCGGCATCCTGGCCGGCATCGTGTTTGCCGGCAGCATGATCTACGTGCAGGTGCGCGAGCAGGCTAACCAGTTGTTCGATTACCAGATGAAGCAACTGGTGGCATCGCTGCCGTCGCAATCGTATGCGCCGCTGATCCCCACGCGGCCGGAGTTGTCGAATATCCAGGAAGACATCATCATCCAGATCTGGGACACCCACGGCCTGCGCATCTACCATTCGCACGACAGCTCTGCACTGCCGCAACGTGCTGAGCTCGGTTTCTCCAATTTCTCGGCGCAGGGCACGACCTGGCGCATCTATAGCGCGCAGCTGGGCGACACCATCGTGCAGGTGGCGCAGCCGCTCAGCGCCCGGCTGGAGCTTGCTGCCCGGCTGGCGCTAAAGACCGTTGCGCCACTGTTGCTGATCCTGCCTTTCCTGGCCGGGTTGATCTGGGTGACGGTAGGGCGCAGCCTGTCCGCTGTCCAGCGTGCCGCCAGTGATGTGCAGAGCCGCGACGCCGGTGCGTTGACGCCGATTTCGGAGGCCGGCGTGCCGCAAGAGGTGCAGCCGCTGACAAAGGCGCTCAATGCGCTGCTGCAAAGGCTGGATACTTCCATCAAGGCCCAGCGCAACTTTATTGCTGACGCCGCGCATGAATTGAAAACGCCGTTGACGGCGCTCAAGCTGCAGATACTGCTTGCGGAGAGGGCAGCCGACGATGGCGCGCGCCAGGAAGCATTCGCTGACCTGAAGCAAGGCCTGGAACGCGCAATCCATCTGGTGCAGCAATTGCTGACGCTCGCCAGGCAGGAGCCCGGCGCGGTGGAAGAGGCGCCCGCGCCGGTGGACCTGCAGGCACTGGTGCATGGCGCGATCGGCGACTTCGCCATGACGGCGGCCGACAAGAATATAGACCTTGGCATACGCACCGAGATGCCGGCGCAACTGATGGGCAACCCGGACAGCCTGCGCATTCTGATGAATAATCTGCTGGACAATGCAATCCGCTACAGCCCGCCGGGCTCGACCGTAGATGTGTCGCTGCTGGCGGATGCCGGCAGCGTTGTTATCAGCGTGCAGGATAACGGCCCCGGCATACCGGAGGCGGATTTGTCGCGGGTGTTTGACCGCTTCTACCGCGTGCCGGGTTCGAATGCGAAGGGGACGGGATTGGGGCTGGCAATTGTGCGCAGGATTGTAGAGGGGCAGGGGGGGGAGGTTGTGTTGGCCAACACGGGTAAGGGCTTGCTGGTGACAGTTCGCCTGGGTGGCGTTCAGCCTTAGTCTTTGATACTGAATACTTTCTACGGCAGCACGTCCCTCCCCCTAACTCTCTCCTGCAAGCGGGGAAGGGAATGCCAATACTGATGAGAAAGCATGCACTTCCGCCTTCTAAAATACGGAAAGCGGAGTCATCGTTCATCGAACAAAAACAAAATTTTCAAAAAAAATTCATCCTTTAAGTCTATTTTAAATCTTCACTCCTAATATCTATCTCAACGATTGCTAGTCCAGTCTATTGATACAGAAGGAGTGTTGCATGAAAAACCAAGTTTTTGCGAAAAGCCTGATCTCCGCCGCCGTAGTCGCCGCCGCAGTCGGCGGGTATGTCTACCTGGAGGGCGGCAGCATCAGCAAGGTGCAGGCTGCCAATGTTGCCGAGAGCACGCTGCCGGTTGCGCATACCGTGTCTGCGGGCATTGCCACGACAACGGATTTCTCCGGTATCGTGGACCGCTACGGCGCTGCCGTGGTCAATATCAGCGTCATCGGCAAGACCCATAAGGTCAGCATGCGCGATCCGCAGGATGACGACGATGATGACGACAGCGGCCAGCAGCAGGATCCTCTATCCGAATTTTTCCGCCGTTTCGGTCCATTGATGCCGAATATGCCGCATTCGCCGCATGGCCAGGGCGGCGGCATGATGCGTGGGCTGGGTTCCGGGTTTATCGTCAGCCATGACGGCCTGATCCTGACCAATGCACACGTCGTGGATGGCGCGCAGGAAGTGACGGTGAAGCTGACCGACAGGCGTGAATTCAAGGCTAAGGTGCTGGGTGCGGATAAACGCGCCGACGTGGCTGTGATCAAGATCGATGCCAAGGATCTGCCGACTGTCGTGCTGGGCGATCCAGCATTGACCAAGGTGGGCGAGCCGGTGCTGGCAATAGGTTCGCCGTTCGGGTTTGAGAATACGGCCACGGCCGGTATTGTCAGCGCCAAATCGCGTACTTTGCCGGGTGACCCCAGCGTGGGTTTCATGCAGACCGACGTGGCTGTCAATCCCGGCAATTCCGGTGGCCCGCTGTTCAACCTGAAGGGCGAAGTGATTGCGATCAACTCGCAGATCTATAGCCAGACCGGCGGTTATCAGGGCCTGTCGTTTGCGGTCCCTATCGATGTCGCCAACAAGGTGCAGGCGCAGCTGATCAAATATGGCAAGGTAACGCGCGGCTACCTTGGCGTGTACACACAGGAGCTGGACCAGGCACTGGCAAATTCCTTCGGCTTGAAAAAGACTGAAGGCGCGCTGATCAGCTCCACCGAGAAGGATAGTCCGGCAGAGAAGGCCGGCCTGCTGCCCGGTGACGTCATCATCGGCTTTAACGGCAAGACTGTGGAGCATGCGTCCGATCTGTCCGGCATCGTCGGCGACCTGGCGCCCGGCACCACGGGCAAGCTGGACGTGATACGCAAAGGCGATCCTATCAAGCTGGCAGTGACGATAGGCGAACTGAAAAACACCAAGCTGGCGCAGAGCGACGATCCCAAGCTGTCCAAGGGCCGTCTGGGCGTAACGGTGCGTCCGCTGGAGAGGGAAGAGCAAAGGCAGTCGGGCCTGAGCAAGGGGCTGGTGGTCGAGCAGGTGGCGGGCGCCGCCGCCAAGGCGGGCATAGAACCGGGAGACGTGATCCTGTCGATCAACGGCGTCACGGTCAATGACGGCAAGCAGTTCCAGGGCATGGTGCAGAAGGCAGGCAAGACAATCGCCTTGCTGGTGCAAAGGGAGGACGCCAAGATATTCATACCTGTTGATCTTGGCTGATACCTGAGGTATCGGAGCCTGGCGCTGGAGCCAGGCATGTACAGCCCGGTGGGGAAGCAGCGTGAGATGCTTCCCCGCTTTTTTTATGCCCGCATGCTTTCCGGCATGCCGTCCGCTGCTTGATCGATGGATTCTATGGACTCGGCAGATTCGACGGACCCGGCAGCCCCTGCAATAAAGGTATCCTGTTCCGCTGCGGATTTTTTTTCATACACGTGCCGCATGATGCTGTCGAAATCGATGACCTGTATCATGCGGTTGTGGCTGCCGGTCTTGATCAGGTTGCAGACGAAACGCGGCTGGTTGTGAAACATGTTCAGCGGCGGGTCGATCTGGCCGCTGCCGAATTCCAGCACGTCGTGCAGGCTGCCTACCAGCAGGCCCAGCGTATGTTTTCCTTGCCGTACCACGATGATTTCGCCTAGTTCTCCCGTGCTGTCCGTGCCGGGACGGATTAGATTGCGCATATCCACCACGGGCACGAAGATGGATGGTTCGCCGCTATTGTCCTGGTAATCCAGTACGCCGGAAATCAGCGGCTTCAGCGTGGAGGCGGAATGCATGCGCCCGGTTTCCACGGCTTCCACCACATGCGACGTGGGTAGCGCAAAGACGTCGCCATCGATCAGGAAGGTCGCGTATTCCAGAACATCCTGCTTCGGTTCATGGCTATCGTCGGTATACGCCCAGCCCTGATCCGCGGCGTTCGCCTCCGTCTTCTCGCCTATGGGGACAAAGACCATGGCGATCACATCGTTGTGGTAGTCGCCGCTGTTTTTGAACTCGCGGTATCCGAAAGAGGCGGTGTGGCCCACCATCATGTACTGGCCGTCCTGCACCAGGATCTGCGCGGCGCTGACGCCGGTCTTTTCCTGCATGATCGCCTGTGAAGGGTGCAGTTCAGCGCCGGGCGGATAGCCTGCGTGCGTGCTGGAAATGACGTTTCCTGCGCGGTCGGTGAATGCGGCAAAGGCGCCGGCGCGCTTGGGCAGGGACGACAGCAGGATGTTCCTGAATTCCGGTTCCGAATCGAATACGATGCCTATGCCGCCGACGGCCCGGTTTTCATCCGGGTGGAAGATTGCGGCGCAGTAGATATAGGTCGGCCGGTCCGCATACAGCCAGGTAGGTTCGAAGCCCGACACGCAATAGGCCTGGCTGCCTGGCAGCGCCAGCGTCTTGCGCACAAGGGCGGGGTCCATCATGCAGCCTGCGGTTTCCAGTCCGTCCTTGTGCAGGTCGGAGGCGGCCACTATCCTGCCGCTGGCGTCGAATACCACCAGCCTGGTATAGGCCGTGTAGAGCGCGTTGATGGCTTCCAGTATCTGCGCGATGCGCAGCGTGTCTTCGTTGCCCAGTGAGCCGGTTTGCAGGCTTTCGGCCATCAGGCGGCGGATATCCGGCGTCAACGCCCACCAGCGGCAATCGTTGGCGCGCTCGTACAGGTTGCGGTCCATGATGTCTATCATCAACCGCGAAATGAATTGCGCATCCTGCAAGCCCGATGAGATGACAGTGCCGTACAGGTCGTGGATGGAGTCCTTGAAGACGCGGCTGGTTTCGTCGCCGGTCTGGCTGATTTCCTGCAGTATCGATTTCAGCCGCAGCAGGTCGCTGTCCTGGCCGGCAGACATGTTCTTGCCGTTCCACACTACACGGCGCAAGGCCAGGTTGATGGCTTCGGCACTGACGGAAACCTCATGCAGCGGCGGACAGAAGGTCTTTGCATGCGCCATGATGCCGGCCAGCGTCGCCGCATCGTAGGCGGACAGCGCATCCAGCGCCTGTCCCTTGAAAGCAGCTTCACAGGGGATCATCACGTGGCCGAGCCAGCCGGGGCCGCCGTAGCCCTGGTAGTTCTGTGCCGCGCAGGTCTTGGCAAAATAGTCGCGCCCGGCATAAGAGATAATCTGATAATCGCCATCGAGCGCCAGCGGCACTTGCCGGCCCACGGGGATGTGCGGCTCGTCGCTGCTGGAGATTACGTAGCCGTCGGCGTCCAGCATCAGCATGACGGAACGGTCAGCTGTCTTGCGCAAGCCGTCGAATACACCTTCCATCTCCACTGCATGTGGGAAGCACAGGCAAAGCACGCCAATGGCGCTGCCGTCTCGCGGGTGGACGATCTTGCGCGAATAGATCAGGCTGCGTTCCTGCCCCGGCCGCAGGTCGGAGTGGTGGAAGCTTTCCACGTAGGAGTCGGAATTGAGCGTTGCTGCAATCAGCGCGTCGGAGGAATGGCTGACATCGCTGGCGCCATCCAGATGGGCCAGCACTTCGCCGCCAGTATCGAGGATCAGGATTTCATCATAGACCGTGTATTTGTCGCGGTAGGCCTGTAGGCGCGGCACGAGAGTGCCTGCATCCCTGTCTTCATCAAGAATGAACGCACGTATTGCATCATCCATCGCCAGGAAGCCCACATCGGCCGTGCGTTCAAACAGGTTGCGCACGACGATGTCGATAATGACCTGAGCCTTGAACTGCATCTCCTGCACCGATTTGGTGATGTTCTCCTGCGCCAAATTGGTGATCAGCTGCTTCTCCAGGCTGTTGAAACCTTCCCGCGTGGCCTTCATCGTCGGCAGTATGGTTTTGGCTTCCGCCGGGCAGACCATCTTGGCGGTCGATTCTATCAACCGCCATGCAAAGTTCAGCTCTCTCAGCGAACGCTCGCATTTTGCTACCCCAGGCATATATGGCAAAAATTCTTCCACCTGTATTGTTGCTTGCATCTGTCCCTCTATCCTCTACTTACAAAATTATTCCGTTTGCTTGTGGCAAACGCAGCGCTTTGAATTGTGCTTATGCTTAATGCAATAAGCTTGCCACGCAGTATTAATTTTGAGCAGTATGCATCTCGCCGAATTTTGTGTTCTCAAACGAAAATTTTTAGTGAATTCGACGTTGTCTTGTAGCAGATGTCATGCAATTGTCACAGTCTCCGTGTGCGTCAGCTCGCCGCAAAACTCGGCATTTGTTCATCGCTGTTGCGTGCTGGCAAAAGCTGGTGCTGCGGGCTGTTTGGGCAATGGACAAGGCCTTGAAATGGACTATGATGAATTGAGCTTAGTTTCCCTTTGCCAAGGCACGTGTGCCGTATTTTTCGGCAGTTTACCTGTGCTGGCAGAACTCACTCGCAGTGATGAAACTGTATGGCCCTAGCGAGGTGACAAGGATGAATGTCCAGCAACCAGGACGTGTTGTCGGTCTCAGTGATCTGCTCACGGCAGTGCCCCTGATCAAAGTGCAATCCGCGCTGACGACAATGCTGGGCGCGCGCTGGGGCGTGGTGGACATGGCAGGTATGGTGTTGCTCGGTAAGGGCGCCAGGCCGAGGCACGATACGATGGCCTTGCCGCTGTATCTGGAGACGTCGGTTGTGGGGAAACTGTCGGTCAATGGCGGGCGCCGGGAGCAACTGATTTCCGCCGCCAACTGGCTCTGTATCGTATTGGCAGATGCGCAACGCTATCTGCTGGTAGCGGGTTCGCATAAAGAGCCGGTGGGCGCAGGGGCGCAGAATGTGCCGTTGTCGCTGCAGACCTTGCAGGATCTGGAGTTGCGCAACCGGGAACTCACTGCGCGGCTGGCGCATGCGGAAGCGCAACTGCTGCATTTCCGGCAGATGCAGGACGTTGTGCTGGCCCTGAGACGCGGGCAGGTGGCGCATGCCGAACAACTATCTCAGCATGCCGGCATCGGCCTAGCGGTCAGGGAATTTCTGGCCTCGGCGGATGAGGCGGGTGGGACGGATGATGTATCCGTCAATCCGGAAAGCTGATTGCAATACTCCACAGCCAAATTCAGAGCAAGATCAGTGCACCTGTACGTGCAGTTCCTTTACCGCATTCAGCGTGTTCTCGATGTGCTTGGAAGGGTTCAGGCTGCTGTACCGGTAGCTGATCTTGCCGTTCGGCGCGATGACGTAGGAAATGCGGTTCGCATAGTCGGGCCGGGTCGTCAGCACGGCATCGTAGGATTTGGCGATGGCCAGGTCGGGGTCGGCGGCCACGGCAAACTTGCCGTTGCATGCGGTGACGGAAAATTTCTTCTGCGTGTCCATGTCATCGCGCGACACGCCCACCACGGTAGCGCCGGCGGCCTTGAACTGGTCGATGGCGTCGGCAAAATTATGTGCCTCTATGCTGCAGCCTACCGAGAACGAGGAGGGAAAAAAATATACCACTACCGGCCCTTTGCGCAGTTCGTCTGCAAGCGAGAAGTTTTGTGCCTGCCCGTTGACCGATACATTGGCCACAAACTTGGGCGCATCCTCGCCTATGTCCAGCGCGGCAAAGCTCGCCGTGCTGGACATCGCCAGCGCGATCGTTGCAGGAATGAATAGATGAACTGGTTTCATGATGATTTCCTTGCTCGTTACGCCATTGCAGGAGCTGCCATATCTGCTAAATTACCACATGCTTGCCGCACGCGTCGGTTTTACAATAACTCTTCCGGGATCAACGGCCCCAGCAGCCACAGTTTCAGCCGCAGCCACGGCGTGGAATCCGGCTCGGTATTCAGTATCATTTCCTTTTCATCATCGGCGGTCAGCCATTGCAGGCCGTGCCCGCTGGGATCCAGCCGCACGCGGTAGGCGCTTTGCAGGCGGTCTATGTCGATGATGTTCAGCAGCTCTTTCGCAAGCGCAGGGCTTTCTATGATGGCGCCCAGCTCGGTGTTGACGCTGGCCGAACGCGGATCGAGGTTGGCCGAGCCGATGAAGGACAGGTGCTTGTCGATGACTACTACCTTCGCATGCAGCCTCCCCAGCGAAGAGCCGAAGTGGAAAGGCCGGTTATTGACCTTGAGGCGAGAGCGGCTCAGCTCATACAGGTCCACGCCCATCCTCAGCATGTCTTCGCGGTAGCGGCTGTAGCCTGCATGGACGATGGATTCATCGGTAGCGGCCAGCGAATTGGTCAGCACCTGCAGTTTTACGCCCTTGTCGCGCAGCCCTTGCATCAATTTCATGCCGCGTGGACCCGGTACGAAGTAGGGCGATGACGCCACCACTTCGGATTTTGCCTTCCGCATTTCTTCGACGATGTTGTAGGTGACGCTGGTTTCCAGCGGATCGGCGCCGGCCTTGCTTTCGAAAGGCTTGTCGGGATAATCGGCAAAGACATAGGCATCGCCCCAGATCAGGCCCAAGCGGCCGGCGTCCAGGTCGTCGGAGATGGGGCCGTAGCCCAGTATGTCGTTGGGCCCCAGCTTGGCCGGTTGTGGTGTCGTCTTCGGCCCGGTTCTTTCGTTAAACTGGGCAATTAGTTGCTCTTTGTTTATGCTCGTCATCGCAATGCTTTCCAGCGGATAGGCAGAGAAGCTATTCCAATAACGGTCAAACAATTCCGCCAGCGGCGGCACGATGAAGCCTACCGTGAAGGCGTCCACGTCGACAAAGTTTTCCGCCATGCTGCGCTGGAAGTATTCATCGGCGACATTGCGGCCGCCGATGACGGCCATTGCCCCGTCGGCAATGAACAGCTTGTTGTGCATGCGGTGGTTAACCCGTGACCAGTCGCCAAACGATGCCGCAAACCGGGTCAGCTGACTGGTATTGCGCACGCAGCAGAAAGGATTGAACAGCCGCACCTGTACATTGGGGTAGGCCGCCAGGCCAAGGAACAGCGTATCGCTGCCGCTGGTGTAGAAATCGTCCAGCAGCAGGCGCACGCGCACGCCGCGTTTGGCGGCGTCTGCCAGTGCGCGCAGCAGCAGCCTGCCGGTTTCATCGTCCTGGAACTGGTAGTACTGCAGATCCAGCGTTGCCTGCGCCCGGCTTGCCAGTTGCAGGCGCGTATCCAGAGAGAACGAGCCGAGCGGCATCAGCCGGAAGCCCGACAGCTCCGGCGATGGAATCGATTCCTGGGCGATTTTGCCCAAGGCGGTCGCGGTGGACAGCGGCACTGCCTCGCTGGCATACCGGTCCACGGTAGGCAGGCTCGTGCAGCCGGCCATCAGCCCAAAGGACAGGCCAAAAAACAGCCAGGCAAGGGCGCATCTCCGGGCAGAGCGGCACCGCAGTAGCATCTTGCCAAAAACGTCATTGCGGTCATCGCGGGTCAAAGTGTCTTTCCTTTTGTCTGGTATTGGCGGATTGCCCATGCTAAAACACATGAGCCGGCCCAAGGCTTCATTTTAGTGCATAAGGGAAGCTTAATCCGGCCAATTTACAGACATACAACACGGAAAGAAATGAATGCGGCCAGCGGCGCCGGATCATGATGATTTGACCACGATCCGTGTTTGGCGGCGCACAAGGGGCAGCGCCTGGCTTTACCGCTTAACCTGCCAGCTTGGCCTGCAAGGCCGGCTGCCGTATAGCGCTCAAGGCAACAGCACCCATTTCCAGTACAACCGAAGTATAGTTGTTGATGCGCGATACGATGGACTCGCGCGGACCTTCACGCCATTCCGCACTGCCATAAAACGCATCCTGGCTTGCTTCCCGGTGCTCCAGGCTGTCATAGGCGCGGATCAGGTAATACGAAGTCTCATCATGCGGCGACGGGCCGAATGCGAGCACGTCAACGCCCCAGCGCAGCAGCATCGGCCAGGCCTGCTGCACCACCTGCTGGTGAAAAGCTTCGCGCTGGCCGGGCTTCAGCGAGTAAGAGCGTATTTCGACGAAGGCCAATCCCGATTGGTTCATTGCTTGTCTCCTTTTGCATGATTGCTATCGGCCGGCCAGCGCAGGCGCGAACGCTGCGTTGGGTCCATGATGATCAGTTCCGGCGTCTGTGCCAGCATGCCCGTTTCGGCCAGGCGGCGCACGGACTGTTGCTGCAGCAGCGGCAGCACGCTGTCCAGCATCTGCTGGTCCCGTGCCATGCCCAGCCACAGCAGGTAAGGCCCATCGCTCCTGACCGGCAATTGCGGGAAATTATTCAGTGCATCCAGCGTGACCAGCACGCCGGCCTCCATCAAGCCGGCGCTGCGGTAGCTGGCAAATACCGTTTCCGCCTGCCTGGCGAAATGATCGGCCTGGCCCGCTTTTACCGCAAACAATTGCGCCACCAGAATGCCTTGCGCGCCCTGAGGCTCGCGTACGGGGTCCATTGCAGGCAGCACGGCCAGCCTGCGTTCCGGGTTCAGTGGCCGCATCAGGTAGACGTTATCGCTGTCTTCTATCAGGCTGTTCAATGTGGCCTTATGTTCTTTCCACACCGGGCCGTAGTAAAAAGCAGAATTGGCGATCGCGCGCGCCTCCATCGACGGGAAGCCGCGCAGCCAGCTAAAGCCCTGCGCATGCGCGCGCTCGAAAAACTGGCCGAAGGCGATGGCGCCCAACTGCTGGAAGGCTTCCGGGAAAAAGCTTTCAAAATACAGTGCAAACTGTTCGCGGCCGCCTTGCTTGATGGTATAGCGGCGAAATTCAATGACCTGGAAGTCATTGGCGATATTCGGTGCAGCAGGAAAAATACTGGTCGTGTCCATAGTGTGTTTTTCTTTGATAGGGGAGGCCTGTGCGCTTGCGCATAGGCCGCAGGCCGCCATTGCGGCAATCATTAACTGCGTGCTGAACGCATTCGGGCTCATACGGCTACACCGATTGTTGCAGGGCGGCGCGGGTATGTTCCATGACCCAGTTGGTTTCCCAGTTCTTGCCGCCGTCTGCCGACATCGCCTGTTCCCACCGCGCAGTGGATTCGGTGATGTGGGACCATGTATAACGCACCCGGATTGCCTTGCCGTCGTGCTCATCATCGCCTTCAAAGACGCCGATGCCGTCCGTGAACTTGCCTACTACCGGCGGTAGCAAGGCGCCCGCGGCGTTTAGCCCGCCGGTTTTATTTTCCAGCCAGTAGATACTCCATAGTTCCGTTTTTGGATTGAATACCCGCAGCGACATGCCGACAAAATCGGGCCGCCAGCCGCGTGCAACGAAATCATCGTAATTGCCTATTCCCGCGGGCAGCGGCCGTGCATGGCCCACAGCTTCAAACTCTTCCCATTCGGTGCAGGCCTGCAGCCGTGCAGTCAGCCGGCGGTTGGCGATGTGCCAGTGGCCGTATATGAAGTCAAAATCGTGTATGCCTGAAGTTGCCGTTGCTGCCTTTTCTCTTTTTGCTGTAGTCGAGTGTTCCATCGCCATATCTCCAGATGAGTTGATTGTGTTACCGATCGTTTTATGCCGGCTTGGCGGGCTTTGCTGCCGGTGGAATACAGCGTAAGCAGCTTATAGGTCGGAATCGGACCTATTTTGTAAAAATATCTATTTCCCTGCGTTGCTTACCTTTTGTAATGAATCGATGTAGCGCAGCGACCAACAGGCGGATCAACTACAGCAGGGGCAGGATAGATGGATACACGCATGTTTTCTTTTGTCGGCGGTGATACAGGCTGTTGGCGCATCATTGGCAACAGCAGCATTGCCGGCGAGCCGCTGGCGGATGCCGCAAGGCTGGACATATTGCCGGGCATGGACATCAAGCCGCATCTGGCAAAAGGCTGGGCGTTGCGCGGCATCACCAGCAACGAACGCTACGTCACACGCGCGGAAAAAGATGCGTTACTGGCCGTGCAGCAGGGCTTGGGCAGGCAGGAAGCCACTTGTGCCGCGCTGATCCCTATCCGTAAAAGCGCTGCATGGTGGGCGCTGACACAAGATGAACGCAGGCGGATATTTGAAGAGCAGTCAGGCCATAACAGCATAGGCAGGCAATACCTTCCTGCCGTCGCCAGAAAGCTCTATCATTGCCGCGACCTGTCGGATAAGGAGCCCTTCGATTTCCTGACCTGGTTTGAGTTCGCGCCTGAGCATGAGGGCACGTTCAATCGATTGCTTTCTGCATTGCGGGCGACGGAGGAGTGGCGCTATGTTGAACGGGAAGCGGATATCCGTTTGCAGCGCTGAAAAAAGAACCCTCGTGCTAAACTCTGGCGATAATGGACACGCAAATGAAAACGTCAATAAAACACAAACCGGAGACACTGCATGATAGAAGTACACCACCTGAACGAATCACGCTCACGCCGCATTACCTGGATGCTGGAAGAGTTGGGCCTGCCGTATGAAGTGATCAATTACCAGCGCGATCCCGCCACACGCCTGGCGCCGCCCGAATTGGAGGCAGTGCATCCGCTGGGCAAGGCGCCAGTCATTCGCGACGATGGCCAGGTGTTTTTTGAATCGGGCGCCATCATCGAATATCTGGTGCGCCGCTACGGCAACGGCCGTTTTGCGCCGGCCATCGATACGCCTGATTACAACCGCTATCTGCAGTTCCTGCACTATGCAGAAGGCTCTGCCATGCTGCCGCTGATGCTGAAACTGTATGTCAGCCGCCTCGGCGAGGCAGGCGTGCCCTTGCAGCCGCGCATACAGAGCGAGCTGAAGAACCATCTCGGTTTTTTGGAGGGCGAACTGGCGCAGCGTGATTACCTGGTTGGCAATGCGCTCAGCGGCGCCGATGTGCAGATGTCCTTTGTCGCCCAGGTGGCCGTACGCGGCGGCCGGGACGCCTATCCCAACCTGGCACGCTTTGTCGATATGATAGAAGCGCGGCCTGCGTACCAGAAGGCGGTAGCAAAGAACGGCGTGTAGGTGTAAGCGCGGTTTTCAGGCGGCGCGTGCTGTCCCGTTTTCGGCGCGGCGCGCTGCAAAAAATGCAGCTTCGTGTCAATATGTCGTATGCCTTCCAGATCCATTCCTCTTTTTCCTCTCAAAACCGTGCTGTTTCCGGACGGCCTGCTTCCTTTGCAGGTGTTTGAAGTACGCTATCTGGACATGATAGGCAAGTGCATTGCCAACCAGAGCGAGTTCGGTATTGTTTCTCTTGCCGAAGGCAGCGAAGTGCGCAAGCTGGAAGGCCGGGATGTACTGGCGCCGGTCGGCACCATTGCCAAGATCGATGAATGGGGCAAACCCCAGCCCGGCCTGATCCGCATCAACTGCATAGGCGGTGTGCGCTTCAGAATATTGTCCAGCGAACAGCTCAAGCATGGCTTATGGATGGCGGATGTGGAGGACGTGGAAGATGACCACAACATTTCCATCCCTCAAGAGCTGCAGATTGCCTCCGACATGCTGCAAAGCCTGATTACGTCGCTGCAAAAAAAGGTCGGCGAAGGAGGCGAACTGCCGATGCGGCCGCCATTCCGTTTGAATGACTGCGGCTGGGTCGCCAACCGCTGGTGCGAACTGCTGCCTATCCCGCTGACCGAAAAGCAGCATCTGCTGGCGCTGGATAATCCCCTGTTGCGGCTGGAGCTGGTGCAGGATTTGCTGGATCAGCTGGGACTGACCGAGTCGGTATAGAATCTGGGTAAATACAGGCTCCGGTATTTACTGGAGCAGAAACATGGCAATTTGAAAGGCAGGCAATGAGTTTATCGATATGGCTGGTGTTCCTGGCAGCATCCCTGGTTACCACCTTCAGTCCCGGGCCGGCGATTTTGCTGGCCATTTCCAATTCGGTCGCCTTTGGTCCGAAGAAAGCGCTGCTCAGTTCGGTTGGCAATGCCACCGGCATTTTCCTGGTGTCGAGCGCGGCAATGGCCGGCCTGGGCGTGGTGCTGAACACGTCTGCCTTGCTGTTCGGTGTGTTCAAGCTGGCCGGTGCGGCTTATCTGATTTACCTGGGCGTGCGCCAGTGGCGCAGCAAGGCCAATATTTTTGAACAGCAGGTGCAGGTGGTACCTGCGGCCGGCGAGGCCCATGCAAAATTTTTCCGCCAGGGCCTGCTGGTAGCGGTAACCAACCCTAAAAGCATCCTGTTTTTTACCGCGCTGTTCCCACAATTCATCAAACCCGAAGTGTCGGTGCCCGAGCAATTTTTTGTACTGACGCTGACTTTTGCCTTGTGCGCGATACTGGCGCATTGCTTCTATGTGCTGCTGGCACGCCGTATGAGGGGCTGGTTTTCCAGCCGGCGCCGCGCGCAACTGTTCAACCGTATTTCGGGCGGCGCTTTTGTGGTGCTCGGTCTCGGCGTTTTCCGCTTGAAGAACAGCGCCGGCTGAAGATTGTCTGCGCAAGAAAAAAGCCCCGGTTCTTTGCTGAACCGGGGCTTTTGTTTGGGCGGCGCGCAAGCGCCAGCTCATGCGCCGTTCACATCTGGCGGCGCAGCAGCATGATGCCGATTAGCCCCAGCAGCAGCATCAGCCACGGTGAAGGATCGGGCAGGTAAGCTTTTGCGTGGCTAGCCAGAGCGGCCGCATGGTCCTCGCTGCTGCAGTCTGGAAATCCTGCGATGGCACTGCAAGCTGTCGTTCCATGCCCGGCCTGGACACTTGCGGGCTTGACCGGCATCTCGGAAAAATCCGCAGGCGCGGCTTGCGCCAGTTTCCGATAGCCATCGGCGACGCTCAGGCCGGAAGGCGACAGCGCCAGCGAAGTGGCATCTGCCAGCGAGGGCGACAGGCGTAGGCTGGCAAGCCTTTGCTGGGTGGGGCCTGCCAGTGAGTGATACAAGGGTTGGGCGCTGGCAGAGATGGGCAGCAAAGCAAGCAGCAGCAACAGCGCCAGCAAGCCCAGCAACACATCCCTGATCGTTTGAAACACTTTCATACTATTCCTTTTCTCTGAGCTGAAATCGCGAACGCCGCAACAGGGTGCGCCGGCTAGATCTGGCAGCCGTGGCGCAAACCGCTCTGTGGGCGTTCGTCCGGTATTTGTGCGGGCACGTCAGTAGCCTGCACTACACGACTTTATTTCTGCGAGATGACGGTATTCAGAAAGTGTAAGCAGGCAATTCTTTCCAGCCTGCTTGTAAAGAAATAAAGTGTTATCGAAAAGTTAATATAGTCCACGTCAGGGAAGTTGTCAAATAGCTTTCACTATTTTTACACCTTATGGAAGATCGAAATGTGCGAAGCTTGCCGGGCAGAATGGCAGCACGCCTGGAAAGCAAGGGAGAGAGAGGGGAAAAAAACTTATTCTTGCTGCCCGAAAATCACGGCCACCACGCCGTCGGAGTCGCTGGAGTAGGCGTGGTCAAGCCCGGCAGGCACGATAATCATCTGCCCGGCCGACGCTGCGGCAGTCTGGTTACCGGCAGTTATTCCAATATGCCCTTGCAGCACGATGATGCGCTCTTCTACCTTGTGCAGTTCCTGGGGGTAATGCTGCGGACGCTGGTTCAGCAATAGCAGGGAGCCCGCGCTGATGCCGGTCAACAGGTAATCGGTATCCACCGGCTGTTGCGCACCGAGGGCGACCAAGTCTATGGTCTGGAGTAAAGCCAGGTCTGGCTGCTGTGTCATCTTGTGCAAATTAACTGTTTGGTTTTAAGGAAATTATCAAATAAGTAAATGATTGTAACTTTGATAGGACGCTTGTTCCACCGGAGGTATAGTTAAATCTCTCTCCCTCCAACCCCTAAGGATTGGATTGGCCCACACCGCAAGGCTGTGGGCCTTTTTTTGTCCGCAGTGGTAACTGGAATTGCAACTGCTGTTGGCCCATCTTATGGCAGGCCGTTGACCTTGCCTTCTTTAGGGTAGGCGATACTGTAGCTGACGTTGAGCTTCATGGTTTCGTTTGGCGCGAAATTTTTCTCCCATGCGACCACGCCCTGGTGTTTTTCCCAATTGGCGATGCCCGGCGGTACGCTATAGCTGGCTTGCACCTTGATCTCGTCAGAGGTGCTGACAGGAGACGCTTCCAGCACCAGCACGTCTACCGGCGTTTTGTGCAGGCTGGTCAGCGTATAAAGGTCGGACACCTTGCGCTCTGCATGCTGGGACAGGATGCCTGCAGTACCCGATTCCTGCTGCGCGCGATCCACCGTCACACGCACCAGGTCGTCGCGCCCAAAAGAAAACAGGAGTCCGTCCGTGGCTTGCGCGTTCCAGCTGGTAGAGCCGACATAGTTGCCATCCCTGAACAGCTGCATGGGGCCGTTTAGCCATACGCCGGAAGGGCGTTCTGCCTCCGCCGTCAGCACGGCGGTCTTATCCAGCCGCGGTGTTACGCGCACCCTTTGCCTGACCGGCATCAGCTGGCGCGACAGGGCCACGGATATTTCACGGCCGTCCGCGGGCAGTGTTACGCGTGCCGGTACTTCAAACTCGGTCGTGAAGGTATTTTGCGTTTCCAGTACCGGGGCAATATAGGCATCGCGTGCTTCTTTTGCACGGGCATAGGCGGAAGGCATGGGCGCGGAGCGATTTGATACCGGCAGGATGGCGCTGCCGGTGATCAGGACCTGCTGCGTTGGCGGATCGTTATATGTCAGCAGCCAGGGGCGCGGCTCCAGCGCCTGCGGCGACAGGCGCGGCTGGCCGGTGGAAAGGCGCAGCCTGACGCCGGACCAGTCTTCGCCTGTTTTTTGCGATATCGTGGCAAGCCGTTCCAGGTCAACGCTGGACCTGGCGGTATCCAGCGTGGCCCTGTACGTAGGTTTCCAGCCCGCGCCGTTGACCTGGTAGCTCAGGCGTATATCGCCGGCCTGGCGGGCAGCCAGGTTTACGGTGATGCTGCGCGCATCCTTGTTGCCGCTGCGGGCCTTTGCCAGGTCCCGCTGCAATGCGTCGATCTTCTTCACCAGCTCACGCGTTTGCACGGCAACCTTCTGGGTTCTTTCAAAACTGTCGGTCGCGCTGCGGCGTATCGTATCGATCACGGTCGCCATCGATTTTGCGTCGATCATCGCCTGCGGCCTGCCGGCATCGGCAGAGGAGGCGCCGTTCAGGTGCCCCAGATAATTCTGCACCAGGGCGGCCGACTTGGCTTCAACCTCCAACTCGGCCTGTTTGTCCTGTAGTGCCTGTATCTGCGCTTCCAGTTGGGCTTCACGCGTATTGCCGGTGTCTGTGCGTCCGGCATCCTGCGTGACGATCTGGCCTATCTGTATGCCCGCATCGGCTTCCACCCGCAGCGTCTGCACATCGAAATTGGAGGGTAGTCCCTTTATTTCCACCTGCGTCACGCCGGCGGCGATGTGCGACGTTCTTTCTATCGTCGCGCTGCCGGGGTACAGCACCACGCTGGTGACAGGCGCAGAAGTCTCCGCCAGTGCATGGCTGCTGCAGGCCGATGCCATGATGAGCGCGGCGCGCATGAATGGAATCGTTGTGAGGTGAGTGGGCATGCCAGGCTTCCTGTAAAGGTAAATGGATATTTCACTAACGAAATAATTCCATTTTGGCACGCCGATTTATATAGTGCGATAAAGAAAAATGTTTATTTTGTAACCTTTGGTTGCAATCCTTGCTGGAGCGTCATGCGGCTGTTCAGTGAGAGCCTGTTTAGTCGCCTGAACGAATAGCCTGGACGAGCTATCCGCATTGTTGTTGTGGCTATTCCCGCCGCAGTTTTGCATCCAGACTGATGCTGCCGCCTCCGGCAAGCCACAGGTATAAGAAGATGAAGCAATACATGACCGCCAGCTCGCCGCCATTCAGTATCGGCAGGAAGTTTTTCGGTGCGTGCGCCATGAAATACGCTACCGCCATCTGGCCCGACAAGATGAACGCCACGGGACGGGTGAACAAGCCCACCAGTATCAGTACGCCACCCACCAGTTCCAGCACGCCGGCGAACCCGATCAGCGACATCAACTGCAAACCGTCATACATCGCTACGTGCGGAACGGCGAACAGCTTTGCCGTGCCGTGCTGCAAATACAGAAAGCCGATAATGAAGCGCAGCAGGCTGAGCACGCGCGGTTTCCAGGTAACGATAAAACCGGTATCTGTTTTCATTGTTGTCCCTTTCTGATGTCTGTTATTTTGCTGGTGGTCCCGCCAGTCCCTGCATGGCCCATGGGGGTATGCTCATACTATCCGCAGTTGCACTTACCTGCTCGGCCTTTTCCTTTGGGCAGGTTCTGGGCGGCAGCGAATGTGGGGCGCAGCAAGCGCAGAAGCAGGCTTGCGTGTATTCTGGGGAACTCTGCTTTTTGCCAGGTTCCTCCATGAAAAAACGCACTCCCTCCGCCCATTTTTCACTTGCCGCGATCTGCGCAGCAGCCTTGCTGTTCAGCACGCAGGTCCTGGCGCAAGATGCGGAAGCCCACCTGCGCGATGCCATCCGCGACGGCAACGGCACAGTACTGAAAGTGCCGGGCGGCACGATACGCGCCGTATTTGCCGACGGCAGGCTGGCCTTGCCCCAAGCCGCCATCCTGGACTGGGTGCGTGCCGATGCGCAGGCCGTCGCTATCTATTACGGCAGCTTTCCGGTGCGTGATCTGGGCCTGCTGCTGACGCCCGCTACAGGCAACAAGATCAATCAAGGAGTGACCTACGGCGACGGCATGCCGGTGATCCGCGTCGGCATAGGGCAGGATGCCGATGCTGCCATGCTGAACCGGGACTGGGTGATGGTGCATGAGATGGTGCACCTGGCGTTTCCTTTGATGCCGCGCCGCCACCACTGGATAGAGGAGGGCATCGCCACCTATGTCGAACCTGTCGCCAGGGCGCAGGCCGGCTTGCTGCCGCCGGAAAAAATCTGGGGCGACCTGATGCGGGACCTGCACCAGGGTCTGCCGGAAGACGGAGACAAGGGGCTTGACCATACGCATACCTGGGGCCGTACTTATTGGGGTGGTGCGCTGTTTTGCCTGCTGGCCGATGTCAGGCTGCGCGAGCAGACCAATAACCGTTTTGGCCTGCAGCAGGCATTGCGCGCGATTAACCGCGAGAGTGGCGGCATGGTCAATGAATGGCCCATCCTGCGCGCATTGAAGATCGGCGACGCGGCAAGCGGTACGCATGTGCTGACTGAGCTGTATGCCGAAATGGCAGACAAGCCCGTTACGCCGGATCTGCCGGCCTTATGGCGCAAGCTGGGCGTTGCCCTGGTGGACGGTAAAGTGGAATTCAATGACGCCGCCGGCATGGCGGCGATACGCAAGGCAATTACAGCAGCGCCTTAACCGCCCTTACCTTAGGGCGGTATGAAGAATAAGACAACATGCATTGTCATGGTGCAGACATATTGCGCACGTATAGTTCGCCTGTCTCACCAGTTTTCCTAAGGAATTGGTTCGGCCCGCAGCGCAAGCTTGCGGGCTTTTTTTTTGCCTGGCGCTGATTACCTGGATATTGTCCGGATATTGCCCAAAACTTGAGCAAGAAAAATTATTCCTTATAAATCATTGATTTAGATTATTTATTGCGGCTTATCCACAGGCTTGTTAACACCTGCTGTGAGTAAGCCGGGCGGCGCCTGGCGGATTCAGGCGCCTGTCTGGTCGCCGATATGGGTGATCGCATAGCGTTTTTCGGTGATCTGCTTTACCACGTCATCCACCGATAGCGTGGGAATGGGATGTTCATGTTCATCCAGGTCTTCCAGATCCACCTCGGTGGTATGCACCTGCCAGTCGGTGCCGGTCACTTCTTCAGGCAGAAGCTTGCCAGTGGGTACAGCGAGATAGGAATATTTATTGCCGCTTTCTTCGCGGCGGTACAGGTCGACAATCATGGCTTCTCCTGAAGATAGGTGGGACAGCGAGGTGGGACAGCGGAGTAGACAGCGCTGCAGGCAGCAACAAGCCAGCAACAAGGCAGATAGATACAGCATAGCCGCTACAGCCGGCTTTCTGAAGAGGGATCGCGCAGAATCTGAATCGGCCCGCGCCAAGAAGGCGCGGGCCGCAAAGCAGTTTATTTACTTCATGGCGGCGGCGTCAGCCTTGGCCTTTTTGTAGGTGGCTTCAGCATCTGCCTTGGCAGATTTCTGTTTGGCATCTGCATCTTTGTTGCAGGCTTTCTTGGCGTCGCCATCCAGTTTTTTGCATTCTGCTTCAGCAGCTTCGTGCTCGCCTTTTATTTTAGCCTTGGAAGCCTTGTAATCGCCCTCGGCCCTTTCCTTGGCAGCTTTTGCATCCTGTTTTGCGTCATCCGCGGCAATCGCATGCACGTTCATCGACATCGCAAATAAGCCTGTCAGTATCATTGGCAGTAATTTTTTCATCTTATAGCTCCTTAAATGTAAATGTTTCCTCTGGTGCCCGTTGCCTTTCGTGACCGGCATGCCTTGCTGCCTGCCGCCCACTCAACTAATTCGTCTTGCAAGCACGGGTATCCGGGAAACGTGCGGTGGAGAATTAGTGCGACCACGATAAGCGCGGGCTGCAAATTGCTCAGTGCGGCAACGCACAGAGCTTGTCTAAAAACCACGCCTGCTGCGGGCTGGCGGGAATTTGCTTTATGAGGGCTGGCGTACCGTCATGCTGAGGTGCGGTAACTACACTATGCATATTTCAATGCCAGGAGACCGGCCATGCCTTTGCAGCCCCCAAAATACGAAACACCCCAGTATGTCATCGACTTCACGCCGCGCACCGTCCAGGCGCTGCTGTCCGGCCAGGCCCAGGATGGCCTATCGGTCGACATGGATTTTCACGTTGACGGCGAGCCGCAAACCCGTGCGGCCGGCAGCGGCAAGCGGCACGGCGACAACGGCTTCGTCGCCAGCGTGGAGATAGGGGGAGAGCCGCAAAACCATGTATGGAATTTCGACTTGCTGCTGGACCGCGCGCGTCTGCACCTGGACGATGTGAACGCATTTTCCTGACACCGGGTAAGGAATAAGGCCATGCACCTGTATATGGAATTTCTCGGCAACCTGCCGCAGTTTCACCGCGTAGAGCAAACCGCCATTCACCTGCGTACCGGCATGCAGGTGCGCTTGCACGGTGGCGGAATCGAGCAGGATGGCGAAACGGTGGATGCGGTGCTGTTGCGCTGGCCCGGCCAGCCGGAGAGCGAAGCGGCTATCGTGCCGGCAGAGAAGTTCCTGCACCTGCACGCACTGGAGGCGGGGATACTCGACGTGGGCTCCAGGGATCACTACATAGGCTTGTTCAACACGGTGCGCAACAATGTGCCACCCATTCCGGTGACCGATCCTATCCGCCGTGTCGGCGGGAATCCTCAGGAGGCCTGACAGGGGCTGCTACCGGCGAGGACCGGTAATGCGCTTGAATGTCTTACAATGCCTCCGCATAACATGCCGCGCCAAGGAAAAGGCCCCGCAAAAGCGGGGCCCCTATAAAAACTAACCGGTTTGTTCCGGAACCCAGTCCTATCTGGAAAGTGGCCCCGGCGATACATCGCTGCGCAGAAATACTCAGCCTGTTTTTATTCTTGTGCTGAAAACCTTGGCTATCCTGCCCGCCTGCATTGCAGAAGTACCGGCTTGCCTTGGCCTCGATCTCTGCGTTGCTGCTGTGTGCCGATCAAGTGAAGCCAGTATAAAGATGCATGTGGGAGAAAGGTATCGGAAGATTGCCAACGGCTGTGTAGGACAGAACCGATCACGCTACGCTTTCGTATTCGGCGTTAATCCTATACATTGGCGTTTTGATCCTTCCCTGGCCAAGGCTGATATGCAAATAGATTTCCACCACGGCGTGACTTATGTCGTTGCTCGCCTGGCAGGCTTCGATGCCGGCGATGCGGACATCATTGCGCATAGCGCGCAGTATGTCGACGATGCCACCAACAAGGGGGAGATCTGGTTCGACAACGGCATGCTGTATGAACGCATTGCGTCAGCGCACAAGATGCTCGACTACAACAACATGCAAATGCTGTCGAACCACAGGGTGTGGCTGCCTTTCCATTTTTTGCCGGGCAATAGCAACGAGGCCAAACCGGAGTCGCCGCCGTCGCTGGATGCGGGGTCCTTTGCGCAGCGTTGCGTATGCCGGCCCAACAGCGCGCCGGCCAAGGAGTTGATGCGCTCAGTGATAGAGCGGCAGGCGCGCAGCTACGCACTATACCGGCTGGGCATTGCCGCACATGTATTTGTCGACACCTGGGCGCACCAGGGCTTTGTGGGATTTGAGAGCGAGCTGAATATCGCCCGCAACCTGAAGGCCGACAACGACCACCACCACGAGCAAAGCTTCGCTGACAAGGCCCTTGCACTGTTCGGCATCAACTGGGACAAGACAGTGCAGGGGCTGGTCGGCGCAGTGCTGCCGCTGGGACACGGTTCCGTGCTCAGTTATCCGGACCGGCCTTACCTGAAATGGAGCTATGAAAATGCTTCCGGGGCCACGGTCTTGCGCGACAACCCGGCGGATTTTGCCGAGGCGGCCGCAGAATTGTTCCAGTGGTTTTGCCGTTACCGGGATTACCCGGTCCATGGCGAGCAGGTCCTGGACAAACTCTATCCCTTGCCGCCGCAATGGGGCAAGCTGGTGCAGAGCCTGAGCGATATTACCGATGAAGACCCGGATGTCCGGCACGTGCACTGGATGGACATGGCCAGGGATGGCACCTTCGGCTTCCATGAAGCCGTCGATTATCTGGAATCCGGTGTCGGTTCATGGAAGGAGATGGCGCTAGGTACCGAAGATGATATCAATGACAATGAAGATGATAAATTGCCATTGCCGCCGGGGTTTCACAAAAGCCACTGGAAGCTGTTCCATGACGGACTTCAGGCGCACCGTTTTTACGTGCTGCACGAGATGCTGCCCGATTACGGCATACTGAGTAGCTGACCTTGTGAAAAAGAGCGATGGTGGACAAGCCCTTGCCGCAATCGTACACTGGTGTTTTGCAGGGGCCTGGTTAGGCCTAATGTGAGGCTCTTGCTTGAGCCCCCCATCTGCTCACTCCGCCGTTTCGTTTCAGGATATCAAATGGGTCCTATCGAAAAATTCCTGCTGCTGGTTGCCTTGCCTGTCGTGCTGCTGTCTTCACTGATCGAGGCCGCCGTTCTATCTTATAAAAGCCGTTATGACTGGAAGGCGCTGGGAGTGTCTGTCTGCGACCTGGCATTGCGGACCACGCTGAGCATTTTCCTGCCGTTGTCGATTGCCACGCCGATCGTCAATTACGTGTGGGAGCATAGGCTGATGACCGTGGCGCTGCAAGGATGGGTGGCATTTGCGGTATTGTTCATCGGCCAGGAATTCTGCTATTACTGGTACCACCGCGCGGCGCACCGCGTGCGCTGGTTCTGGGGCAACCATGCGGTGCATCACTCCCCTAATGAGCTTAACCTGGCGGCAGCTTACCGTATCGGCATCTTCGGCAAGCTGACCGGCACGACGCTGTTTTTCATTCCCTTGATCTGGCTGGGGTTTTCACCGCGCGTAGTCGCCAGCACGCTGACGCTGAACCTGCTGTACCAGTTCTGGATCCACGCGACATGGATCCCCAAGCTGGGCTGGCTGGAATATGTACTGAACACGCCGTCCGCGCATCGCGTGCACCATGCGTCCAACCTGGATTACCTGGACGCCAATTACGGCGGCGTGCTGATCGTCTTCGACCGCCTATTCGGCACCTATCGCGAAGAGCGGGCCGATCTGCCTTGCCGCTATGGCTTGGTGCACCCGATGTCCGGCTATAACCTGCTGCACATAGAAACCAGCCAGTGGCGGGCGCTGGCGCGCGACCTGCTCGCGGCACGCAGCCTGCGGGTTTTCTTCGGCTACCTGCTGATGCCGCCCGGCTGGAGCCCTGACGGCAAGGGGCAGACCACGGAGGATTTGCGGAGTGCGCACACAAGCCTGGCGCACGCATCGGATTCTGCCACGCCAATTCCCGCCGATGGCGCACTACCTGAACCGGCGATGCAGGCCGGCCTGTCGACGCAAGCTTAGGACCTCAAAGCTTGCGGATTGCCAGTTCTGCGTAGCCGGTCGCCGCATCCTTCTCCCTGCTGAAGCGATATTCCGGCAGCAGCATCAGCAGCAGTTCCGCCGTGGTGCGCACCACGCAGCCGGCAGCGACATGGCCGCCGGTGACGCGGCCCTGCGCGTCCGCCACCGCCATATGCAGATGGGCGCCGTCCGGGGACAGGCTGCCCGCCAGGCTCAATATTTCCAGGTCTCCGCACAGTTCCGTCAGGCCGGCAGCGCCCGCAAAGCGCAGCTGCGCCACGCTGAGGCTGCCTATGCCCTGCAGCACATAAGCTGCTTGCACGCCGTGCTGCGGCAGCACTTCCTGTAGCGCCGCGCGCAGATCCTGCCCGGGATTGAGCCTCAGGGGAAGCATCGTCATGGAAGAGTTCCTTCAACAATGAATGGCACAGTGTATCGCTTTTTTTAATTGATAGTGATTCGATAACAGGCCGCCTTGCTGCTGTCTCATTTGATGCAATGCAGCGTCGATTTGCCTGTTATCAGGACATATCATTTCACACTTATGCCGCCGCCTGCGCCGCATTGGGTTCTATAATGAAAGCACCGCCGCATCCTGCTGCATTCCGCTGAGAAAGAGGCTTCCCATGAAAACCTGGATCACCCTGTGCCTGGCCGCATTGCTCAGTGCCTGCGCCAGCACTACTGTCACCGCGCCGCCGTCTTCCGACAAGATTTTCAGCGACGGCCTGTTCGCGCCGCCTTCGGTCAGGATCAATGCCGATGATGTTTTCGCGCTCAGCCCGGAGATGCGGCAATACCTGGAAAACGATATCGCCAGGGCAGCGCGCACCAGGGGCAAGAACGACGCGCTGGTGGAGGCGCTGTACAACCGGCAAAAGCTGCAGCTGGAATATGAATCTGCGATGACCAGAAATGCGGCGCAGGCGTTTGCATCGCGCTCCGGCAATTGCCTGTCGCTGGTCATCATGACGGCGGCGTTTGCCCGTGAGATGGGTATCAACGTCGAATACCATAGTGTCTTCACGGAGGAAGTGTGGAGCCGCAAGGGCAATATCAATTTTCTCAGCGGCCATGTCAACCTTGGACTACGCAAATCTCCACTGGAATCGCATTTCGATGCCTTGGGTGATCCCACGCTGATCATCGATTTCCTGCCGCCCGATGAAGCAAAAAAATACCGCCGCAGCGACATCTCTGAAAGCACCATCGTCAGCATGTACATGAATAACCGCGCTGCTGAATCGCTGGCCTATGGCAACGTGAACGACGCTTATTGGTGGGCACGCGAGGCGGTGAAGCAGGCGCCGACTTTCATGAGTGCCTACAATACGCTGGGCGTGGTGTACCAGGCCCACGGCAACCTGGCCGAGGCCGGCAAGGTATTCGGCATGGTGCTGGCGCGGGAGCCGGAGAATGTCGCCGCGCTGGCCAACCAGTCCAAACTGCTGGTGCAGACGGGCCATCCTGAGGAAGCCAGGGTCTTGTCGGCAAGGCTGAGCAAGATTGAGGCGTATCCGCCGTTCTATTTTTTCGACCGTGGCATGGACGCCATGCGCTCGGGTAACTTCAAGGGAGCCAAGGAATTTTTCAGCAAGGAAATCAGCCGGGCTGCCTATTATCATGAATTCCAGTTCTGGCTGGGCATTGCCGACATGCGGCTGGGTGATATGGCGGAGGCTCGCGAGCACCTGGCCATTGCGCTGGAGAACGGGCCGACCGCTGCCGATCGCAATCTATACTCCGCCAAGCTGGAGCAGATGAAAATGGCCAAGGTCGTCCGCTAGAATTAAGGCAGCCGGGCTTCGCTGAGATTTGCCTGGGCCCGGGTGGAGGGGCGGCAGGGCGTGTGCCGGCCGCCGTTTTGGTCTATCATAGTGGCCCTACCACCTCACCTGCACGAGCATAGCCTTCATGAGCAATCAAGCCCCACCATCGCCGCATTTGGACACCGATGCGAACACCGATACTGACAGCGAGCTTCCAGCAGCGCAGGATGAAGTAAAAACGCAGGAACCCCGCCTGTGGTGCGACAAAGGCTGGACCGCGCGCGTGATCAAGAATGACGATGATGAAGGCTGGGCGGTGGCCATGTACCAGGACGGCCAGGCCGAGCCTGCGCTGGTCGGACCCTGGACCATGGGCCGCGACAAGAAAAATCCGAAGCCGCTGGATGCCAATGCATTCGGCACGCTGGTTAAGACCGCCTCCGAAGTCATTCGCAGGCATGAGCAGCAATTGCATGCCACCCTGCATAAGACCTTATTTGTAAACCTGCCGGCTGCCACCATCAAGGTTAATCTGGACATCGTTCCCGATGAGGATGATCCATACGCATTGCTGAGCGCCTACGACGACATGGGCGAACAGCTGGCGCAGGTCAAGGTGGCGGCAAGCTTCAAGCTCAGCCGCAGCAGTGCGGAAGCATGGATAGAGAACGGCTACAGCAAGCCCCGCTAAATGCGATGGCCGCAAGCTACCACCCGGAACTTCCGTTTGGTGTATGCTGGCCTGAACAAAACCGAAGAATTGATTATTTATGAGCGACGACAACGACGATATCCAGCTGAGCGGCCCTTTCAAGGCGGCCGATGCCAGCGGCAAGAATCATGAAGTGAAGGGCATACGCATCTTCGACGAAGGCTACGGCATCATCGACGTGTACGTCGATTTTGCGGCAGCACTGGGGCAGGGCAAGCTTTACCAGGATAAGGTACTGATAGGCCATATCCTGACCAAACTGCGCGCACTGGGTTACGTAGGGCCGGATTTCGGCCACGGCGATCTCGGCCTGCAGGATGAAAAGCTGATCGTGCTGGAAGCGCCGGAAGAGTTCAATGCCTTTGCCGCTTCAAAGGGCTGGAAAAACCTGGCTGAAGAATTCGAAGACGAACAAGGCGATGATGCTGATACTGATGCTGGCAGCGATGTTGGCGCTGGTGCCGACAATGGCGGCGCAACCGCGCCGGCATCAGGCAACCAGCTTGATGCGCTGATGCGCAAGTTCAAGTCCTGATCTGGTTTTGACCTGGGCCCAGGACCGGCCCGTGCCGGCGGGCCGCTGTTTTATTCCCGCTTAGCGGGTTTCAATATCAGCCAGGCTTTCGCTGCCGCGGGTGGTGATGTCAAAGCCGCCTTCGGCGCGCGGGGTAATATGCCCCTTCTTGCCGAGAAAGTTCGCCACGTCGCCGCTCAGGTGCGCCAGCGGATCTTTCGAAATGGCGCGCAGGCCGTCTATGCAATGCTTGATGAACAGGGTTTCCTTGCCCTTGTCGGTAATACTCAGGCTGCCGTCCCTTTCATACGCAACGAATTTCAAACCCGCCAGGCGTTTGGCGTTTCTGGAAACGCAGGCTGACGCCCGTCCTTGCTTGGGCAATTTGCTGATCTGTTGCAGTGCGTCTAATTCATCAATGGTCAAGCTATTGTTCATGCTGCTTCCTGGTAAATGCTATTTTGCGACATGGTACGCGGCAAGTACCGTACTAGCAAGGAGCACATGGCTCAGCCTAGGTATTGCAGTGGCTGCCTGATAGCAATATTTCCACATTGAAACATTGTGCAAACGGGGGTACACTGCCCGATCATTTCCACAATGCAGAGGCGCTATGGCTGGTTGTCCCAAATGCGGGTCGGGCGATGTTCGCCGGCTGCGCAGATCGATATGGATGAAAATCCTGGGTTTCACCAAATACGCCAGATGCCGCGAGTGCGGACATTTTTTTGTATTCTGGCTCAAGTAACACAAAAAATGGAAGCCGAAGTAAACGCCGGATTTAAAAGCCGGATGTTCAGGTTTTCAGCTTGAATGGGTTGAAATTGGTGTCACGGTCGTAGTAATCCTCATTTTCCATGCGCTTTAAAAATCCCACTATCCTGTAGGTCACGGGCGTCATCACAATCTCCCAGCCGGTTTTCAGCACGTATTGCGCAATGATCACCTTCACCAGTTGGTCGTGCGGCCAGATGCCGTAAAAGGCAATCACATAAAACAGGCTGGAATCGACAAATTCGCCGCACACCGTGGAACCCACCACGCGCGCCCATAGCTTGCGGCCTTCCATCGCCACCTTCATCTTTGCCATCACGTAGCTATTGACGAAGCTGCCGCACCAGAATGCGATCATCGATCCGAAAATGATCCGCGGCGTATTGCCGAACACCGCATTCAGGTGGGTCTGGTATTCGCTGTTGAACGGGTCCGATGCCGGCGTCAGTGACAGCACCACGACCGACATCAGCGCGGCAAACACCAGCGCACCGAAACCGGCCCAGATCACGCGGCGGTCGCGGCCGTAACCGTACACTTCGGTCAAGATATCGCCAAAGATATATGACACCGGGAAGAACAGCACACCGGCGCCGAAGGTGACGTTGCCGAAGAGCGGCAGCGTCACCTGGGCCGCCTTGGCCGCGCCGATCAGATTGGAGCACAGCAGCACTGCAACAAAAGCTGCCATCACGAAGTCATAGTATTTGTAGGAGGAGGCGATAGGGCGGGTCATGGGCTCGTCTGGTGCAGGGCAGTGGGATTCCGGCGGAATAGGATAAATGATTGTAAACCGGAAACTGCCCGTGCAGCGAAACGGCTGTCAGGCAGCAGGGGTATTATGGAAGGAAGAAATTGTGCATTTTATGGATCTTATATCGGCGCCGCCAATAAAAACCCCGCCGTAGCGGGGAAAGTACAACACTGAGAAAAGCGTCAAATCGGTATGGCCGGCGCACTTGCGTACTCCAGCATCCGTTCTGTCAGTGAATTAGCAAGATCGGGGCCAGTTTTTTAATTCCATTAAAAATCAAAAACTTGGATTCGGCTAAATAAAATAAACCGGAAAAGTGTAAAGCCTGCCGACGTTTTTGTGTGTGACGGGTGTAAGAATTTCGGGCCTCGCTCGACTGATCTTCAGCGATCTATATTCAGGAGATGCAAATGAAGAAACAACGTAGAGTCTTTCTCGGGTTTGCCGTGCTGGCAGCGGGAGCCGCTACTTTGCGCGGCGTGTTTTCCGGCGCATCGGCGGGCACGGTGCAAAATGCGGTGCCTGTGTATGAAATCAGCCATAGCGATGCCGAGTGGCGCAAGCTGCTGACGCCGAAGCAATACTCCGTGCTACGGCAAGCGGGCACGGAATATCCGTTTTCCAGCCCGCTGGACCATGAAAAAAGGAGCGGCGTATTTTCCTGCGCGGGCTGCGCCTTGCCGCTGTTTTCGTCGCAGACCAAGTTTGACAGCGGTACCGGCTGGCCCAGTTTCTGGAAGCCGCTGGACAATGCCGTGGTGAAGAGCAGGGACGTGACGCTCGGTATGGTGCGCGACGAAATCCTGTGCCACCGTTGCGGCGGCCACCTCGGCCACGTGTTTGAAGACGGCCCCAAGCCTACCGGCTTGCGTTATTGCATGAATGGCGTGGCGATGAATTTCGGCGCCGGCGCTGAGTTGCCGAAGCAGGGCAAGCTTGATGTTCCCCCTGTTCCCCTATATGGCAGCAACGGCAAGATGACCTGATGATGGCAGTCAAAACAAAGCCGGGATCATAAAAGATCCCGGCTTTGTTTTTTTCACGCTGTTACAGCGGTATCTCAAGCCTGCTTTACAGGTTGAGAGTGGCTCATCAGGCTTTTTGCAGGCCCACGCCGATAGGGCAGCTCACGCCTGTGCCGGCCAGGTTGCAATAGCCGTGAGGATTCTTGGCCAGGTACTGCTGATGCTCGTCTTCCGCATAATAGAACGCGGGTTCAGGACGGATTTCCGTCGTGATCTTGCCAAAGCCCTGCTGTGTCAAGCGTTTCTGGAACAGTTCACGGCTGGCCTCGGCTGCAGCAAGCTGCTCTGCATCGGCGGCATAAATCGCCGACCGGTACTGGCTGCCGGTGTCGTTACCCTGGCGCATGCCCTGGGTAGGATCATGATTTTCCCAGAAAGTTTGCAGCAGGCTGTCCACCGAGCATACTGCCGGGTCGAACACGATCAGCACCGCTTCCGTATGTCCGGTCTGGCCGCTGCATACTTCACGGTAGCTGGGGTTGGGGGTTACACCGCCGCTATAGCCGACTGCGGTCGTGACCACGCCGGGTATTGTCCAGAACAAGCGCTCCACTCCCCAGAAACAGCCCATGCCGAACTGTATATGCGACAGGCCGGTAAAATCGCCTTTCAGCGGCCGGCCGTGGACGAAGTGGGCATTATGGATAGGCATGGGTGTATCGCGGCCGGGCAATGCATCTTCCGGTTGCGGCAGGCGTTGTTTGAAAGCTCCTATTCCCGATAATATCTTGTCCAGCATAGTGCGCTCCTTGATGGCATATTGGATGTGAATTGAATATGGGGCAAATGCTGTCTATTTCAAGCAAATGCCCCTCGCAGAGGTCTGCAGATACTGCCACTGTTTCAGCTGCTTACCTTGCCTTGGCCATGCTGGCCGACTGCGACGCTACCAGCACCGGCGCTTCGCGGTAGACATCGGGATACAGCTTCTTCAGGTTGGCGATCTTGGGCAGATCGAACCGTGAGATATAGCCGGAATCCGGATTCATGGTCGCATAATCCTGATGGTATTTTTCCGCGGTATAAAACGCCGACAGCGGTGTCAATTGGGTCACGATTTTGGCGTTGTACAGGTGCGCGCTGTCCAGCTGGGCGATATAGCGTTCGGCGATCTGCTTCTGGGCGGTGTCCTTGTAGAAAATCGCGGAACGGTATTGCGTGCCGGAATCCGGGAATTGGCGGTTCAATTGCGTAGGGTCATGCGCGACCGAGAAATAGATCTGCAGCAGCTTGCCGTAGGAAATCTGTTGCGGGTCGTACGTGACCTGCACCGATTCCGCATGGCCCGTGGTGCCGGAGCTGACGCGCTCGTATTCCGCATTTTCCCTGGAGCCGCCGGCATAGCCGGACACCGCGTTCAGCACGCCCTTGGTATGCTGATACACGGCCTGTATACCCCAGAAGCAGCCGCCGGCAAATACGGCAGTTTCCTGCCGTGCCTGCGGCGCAGCGGGAATGCCCGCCAGCACAGAGGCGGCAGGAGGCGGAATGCTGACCGCGGTTTCCGCCGAGGCATTGCCCATCGTATATATCAGCGCGCCCGCGAGCAGTGCGGCGCCCAGCATGCCTATGCCGGTCTTGTTCAGCGGGTAAGTTTTTGTGGCGGTGGTTTTCATAGGTAGGACTCCATCGGTTTTCATTAGCGTACACCTTTATGCGAAAGCTGGCTGGCCAGGTATCCATTGGTCGGATTCGGTTCGCCATCCTTACAGGTAAATGCCTGAAAGGGCTTCCGAGGTTTTGCCTGCGGTAAGCCCTGTGTGGAAAGTGCCGTTGCTGTTGCCGCGGCATCGGCCGGTAGGCTTAACTATTGCCGTTTGTCGCGGTATGCGATGCAGCAGCAATATGCGTGGACATCTTTGGGTGTGTCACAGGATAGTCCCAGTCTGGTGCGAACAGCGTGCCGTCGGCGCGGGCCATGGTAATGCCGGCTTTCACTTCTGCGCGGGTCTTTTCAGCGCTGGCAACGACCGGCTGCGCACGAGGGTAGTCATAATCGTAGTCGGAAAACAGCGTGCCGTCTTTGCGTGCTTCCTGGATGCCTGCGACAACCTGCGCACGGGTCAGCGTGCTTGTGGCTGCGGGCAGGACGGGGTAGTCCGCGTCGGAAAAGTTCAACAGGCCCTGAGCCCGTGCATCGTTCAGCTCATTGATGACTTGCTGGCGGGTTTTGCCGACAGCAGCGCTATCACCCTGGACATCCTGGGCAAAAGTGACGGAACTTGCAGCAGCCATTGCCAGCAGGACAAATATTTTTTTCGCATTCATTTCAATTCTCCGATAAGTGTGTGGACTGGATTCACCATGGCCAGGCATTCGCTCAATGTGGAATCGCCTAACTTGAGTGCAAGTCTAGACACTGTGCCCCGACACGGGGATGACACGCTTATGACAGATTTGTCATAAGCGGAGGATTGAAATAAAAAATATGAATACCAGGCAAGCTGCTGCTAGCGTGCTTCCTGCCGGGCGCGGGTCACTTCTTCCGGCGTGCAATGCCGGGCCAGCGCGCGCGTGACCGCAATCTCGTCTTCCATCGAAGCCGCCGTGACGGTCGCGCCGAAAAATTCGTTGTCCGGGCTGAACGCATGGATGAGGCGCAGACGGCCCTCCTTGTCTTCCGGCAGTTGCAGCACTACCGTCAGATAGCGCGACGCGAGCGGATTGCTGACCCCTTGCACGGATGGGGCCGCTGTGTCGGCCGGCGACGGCGCCGCCTCCGTTGTGGGCTGCACGGCCTCCGGCATGGCAGCCTGTACGGCAGGATGCTGCCGCACGCGCAGTTCCGCCGCGATGTCTTCCAGCGTGACCAAGACGCTGGTATGCGGCTCCGGCCACTTCCTCAGGCCGCCGGTCAGCACCAGCGCAACGCCGCCGGTGACTTCATATTCGGCTGCGGATACTTTTTCATAATGGAAGGGTTCCCAGCCTGGCGTGCCATGCTTACGAATGGCAATGGTTTCCAGCGCCTGGGCAGCCGGGCTGCCGGCATCGACATTTCCCATCATGCCCACCGGCAGCATGTCATCGGGGTTGCTTGGATTGCTCATGGGGGTCGTTATAGTGGGCTGTCAGAGGGGCGTATTGTAGCCTTAACGTGCGGATCGGCGTGGTATCCGCGCTTATTCCCTGTTTTGGGTGCCTTTTCGGCCTGCTATACTTCTGCTCGCACCGCATTGCCGGAATGCCCGGAAGATGCCCTGCATATGTTGATAGAAAAACCATGCTTATAACCATGAAAAAAAATGCATCAGTTCGTACCGGCTCACGTCTGCCTGCATGGATGCCCTCGTGGATGCCGTCATATGCAGGCAAGGCCGGCAGGCATGCCCATGCGTGCGCATTCACCGCGCTGCTGGCGGCGGCTCCCGCCTGTTTTGGACTGGAACTGGACCAGTGGGATGTCTTCCGCACCGAAGGCGCTACCGACGGCGCGACTTCTTCGATGCTGGACCCGTCCACTGCAGCCTGCAATACTGAACAAAAAACAGCGCTGAGCCTGCTGGACGTCGTGGTCAGCTCGCTGTGCCACAATCCGCGCACCAAGGCCGCTTGGGCCACCGTGCAGCTGCAGGCAGCGCAGCTGGGGGTCGCCAAATCGGCCTATCTGCCGACGCTGACCGCCACCGGCATCGCCGTCAAGGACAAGTCCACCGGCAGCGGCTCCGGCGCCACGCCTTTTTATGTCGAATCCAATAGTGAATACCAGAACGACACGCTGACGCTGAACTGGATGCTGTACGATTTCGGCCTGCGCAGCGCCTCGGTGGAAGCCGCCAAGAAGACGCTGGCCTCTGCGCTGGCCAGCCAGAACACTGCATTGCAGGCGGTATTCTCAAATACCGTCAACGACTACTACAACGCCCTCGTTGCGCAAAAAAATGCGCAGTCCACCCGCGAGATCGAAGCCGATGCCAAACGGGTGCTCGATGCCGCCAAGTTTCGTGTAGGCGTGGGCGTGGTGCCCATCAGCGATCAGTTGCAGGCGCAAACCTCGTATTCGCAGGCAGTGTATAACCGCAACAAGGCAGAAGGCGCAAGGCAATCTGCATTGGGCATCCTGGCGATAGACATGGGCAAGCGGCCCAATGCGGTGCTGGATCTGGCCGAGCATGATGCCGCCGGCATGCGCGATACGCAGTTCGTGCAGTCCGTTGACAAGCTGCTGGAAGCCGCGCAGCAAAGCCATCCGTCGCTGATGGCGGCGCGCGCCGACCTGGCCGCCACGCAGGCAAACGTAACTGCAGTGCGTGCGGAAGGGCGTCCTTCCATCAGTCTTGTCGTGCGCGAGAACTACAATACGCAGCCGACCAGTTCCGGTTTCGGCCAGGAATATGTGGGTTCGGTCAACCGCGACAGGTATATAGGCCTGCAGCTGAACGTGCCAATCTTTGAGGGCTTTTCACGGACTTACAAGGTTCGCGCCGCGCAGGCCCAGGTGGAGTCCAAGCAGGCAAACCTGGCGGATACCGAGCAACAGGTAGCCGCCAATGTATGGACGCATTACCAGGAACTGAAGGTCAACACGGACAACCTGGAAACCACGCGCGATATTCTCGACAGCGCGCAATCGGCTTTCGAGGCCGCAGTAGGGCGCTACAAGGTAGGGGTGGCGGATATCGTCGAGCTGATCGCCACGCAGACCGCGCTGGCCAATGCACACCAGCAGCGTACGCTGGCGCTGGCGGGCTGGCAGAACTCACGGATACAGCTGGCCGCTGCGTTGGGCACGCTGGGTTTGTGGGCGGTAAGGTAAGCTGTCTGACCGGGACGATCAGTCTTCCCAAGGAGGGCCGCTAAATTCGGCCGCGACACTGGCGACGGCGTCATCGCTGAGCTTGGCCGTTGTACTGTCCTGCGCGATAGCGGACAGCAATATGTTGGAGGCAACCGAGGATTTGGCGGCCTGCGCTTCGCACTGGCGTTTTAATTCTTCGTCGGAAAAATGCGCCTTGGGGCCTAGCTGGATATTTTCACTGGCTGGCTTGCGTATCGAATTGTCGAAGCGCCGTTCGCGGCGTTCATCCACCGCCAGCGGCAAGTTTTTGGTCTTGCGGCCGCTGCGGCGATCCGTCAGATCCTTAAAGTCCGACGCAAACTGGCTCTTGTCCGGCCAAAAGGATTTAGCTGGCTCTTGCATGTGACCCCCTGTCTCCATCCAAACATCAACTTTTTGTCTGCCTCTATATTAACGCGGAGTCGACAATAGCAGAACAGGAGGGCAGCGTTGCTGTGTGTAGGATGTATCCGATGCACAGCGGCTATTCTTTCAGCAAGGCAATGCCATTAATCGCTAAGCGCTTCCTTCGCTGCCTCTTCCGGCGTCAGGCCGTCATAAAACAGGTCGGTAAACCATTCTACCTGCTCTTCTATATGTTCCTGTGCCTGCTCAATAGTGGCGCCGCCTTTCACCAGGAAACCTTCCACTTCAATGCACCACTTGATCAGTGCCATTGTTTCTTCGTCCAGTTCGTCTTTCTTTGCCATGATGTGTTCCTTGATATGCTTTAGCCGAAGGATAAAGGAAGCGAAGCCCAGTGACCACTATTATTACGTTTATCATCCACCATGCCTGCTGACGGTTGCCGCGTATGGTTATAATTAACCCAATAGCATCGCCCCACATTGCTGAATGAAGACGAGATGAATCCCGAACACCTGCAACAACTGGTCATCCGCACCATGCCCTATGGTAAATACAAAGACCGTATCATCGCCGACCTGCCCGGCCATTACCTGGGCTGGTTTGCGCGGGAAGGTTTCCCCAAAGGCGAGCTGGGTGCGTTGATCGCCCTGATGTACGAATTGGACCATAACAACCTACGTATGCTGCTGGACCCCTTGCGGAAACGCTAGCGTAGTTTTGGCACCTTATCCACGGCCAGTGGGACACTTCCCGGATTGCGCTGCGCTGCATCCAGGCTACCTGGCCTTGAAATTTTGAATGCAAGACATCATCAGTGATAGTTCCGCGACGAGCAGAAGGCAGACCATGCGATACCGAATAGAGTTCAGGCTGGACCATGCTCCGGATCCGATTGAGTTTGATGCAGATTTTCCCGGACAGCCATCCGAAGACGAGGTCCTGGCCGGGATCCTCCGTAAGCTGCAGCCGCATGTGCCTGCACCACAGGCAGGGGCGATAAAACATCGCGACAGGCTGATGGCCGATAGTGGCGTTGTCGCCGTCAGCCTGTTTGATGAAAAGGGTACTGCGCTGTTCACATTTTGATTCGTGCCTCCCTCAAGCCTGCGGATCTGCTGATCTGCACAGTGTCCAGAATGCGTTGGACTCAACCGGCAACACATCTTTTTTGACAACACCGGCGCCCGGTCGGTTAAGATAAGTGTATTGTTATTTATTTAACTGTACAAATGATAAAACTTGCCCATGCGTGAATTCACGGTTCAATCCGATCTGGCGATTGATGCAGCGGCATTCTGCGCAAATATGTCAATGCAGACCGTGAACTGGGAGCTAAGCCCCATCGTGCGCATGAGTGCGCCGGAGCCGTGGAGGGATTGCACCCTGGACCAATGGCAGGCCGGCCGGCTGCTCTTCAAAAGCTGGATATTCCTGTTCGGGTTTATTCCGGTAGATCTGCATGCTTTCCGCCTGGAGGCAATCTACGCGGGAGCCGGGTTCCAGGAAAACTCAAGCTCGTGGGCGAACAAGGAATGGCGCCACCGGCGCATGGTTGCCGCGCGCGGTGATGGCTGCACGGTGACCGACCATGTCGTGGTGGCAGGCCGCATTCCGTTTGTTGCCGCATTGCTGATGCCGGTCTATGAATTCGTTTTCCGCCACCGGCATCGCCGTCTGCGGAAAAAATATGGAAGTACCGGTTAGCTGTCATGTCATCGCCGCAAAAGACGCATAATTTTTTCAACCACAGCAAGGAGATAAAATGAAAATCCAGATCAAACGCCTGTCCCCACATCAGAACGGCAAGGTATTCGGTGTCATGATGGCGGCGACGTCGCTGATCTTCATCATTCCCATGATGCTCGTTTTTTCCTTTATACCCGGCACGAATCAGGGAGGATTCCCAGGCTCGGTATTCATGCTTATCCTCGCTCCCATCTTCTATCTTGTCGTCGGCTACATAACGACAGCGATAGGCTGTGCGATTTATAACTTCCTCTATCGCTTTGTGGGTGGCATTGAGTATGAAAATTCGGTTGAAGAAGCGCATGCCCATATCGGCTAAGGTGCCGATGCTGATTCATCAGCAGCACATGCGGCCTATGTCGCGGGAAGCAGCGTAGTGGAAAACGAAAAATATATGGTGAAGCCGGTGGCGCTGCCAGGGCTGCCAGGAGAGTCCCGGATTTCGCAGATCTATCCGAAGACCGATCTGGCGGATGCGTATGCCATCCGGTTACCGGAAAACGCCATCACGGATCCTGAATTACTGGCGCGCTTTTTATTGTCGCATCAGGCGCCGTGGATCAAAAAACTGATGCGCTTGCGCGACATGCTGGTGGCCGGGTTCGGCATCAAGACCTCGCGGCAATTGCAACAGGCAGGTGGGCCGGGGGACAGCAAGCGCATCTATATTTTCAAGATTTATGAAATTCACGGCAATGAGATACTGCTGGGCGAAGACGATAAGCATCTCAATTTCCGGTTGTCGGTACTGCGCAGGGGAAGGGAAGAAATGCCGGGTCAATCACCTATGCTGATTGTGTCTACCGTTGTGCATTGCCATAACCTGCTGGGCCGCAGCTATATTGTGCTGATTGCGCCGTTTCATCGGCTGGTCGTGCAATCGATGCTGCGCCGCGCGGCACATGCAGGCTGGCCGGTTACGGCATAAGAGTACAGCCATCGCTGCCGAAAGTTGATTGACGTTGGCGTAGATTATTCTCTCGGTAATTTGCCAAACCGATCACCGTAGTTTCCCTCATGGAACGGACTACACTGAAATCCTTATTATTCTTATAAGAAGGAAATCATGTTAGTCCCCTTGTCGAGTGGTTTAGTCATATCCCTCATCGCGTTTATCGCCGTCGCCATCTTCCTGCTGACGTCCAGGATGGTGCGTTATATTCCCAATGACCGTATCGGCGTCGTAGAAAAATTGTGGAGCGGTAGCGGCTCCGTGCAAAGTGGTTTATTGGCGCTGAATGGCGAAGCGGGTTTCCAGCCTGAGCTGCGCCGAGGCGGCTTCCATTTCTTTACTCCTTACCAGTACCGTGTGCACATCCATCCCATGGTGTCCGTCACCCAGGGCAAAATCGCCTATGTGTTTGCGCGTGACGGCATCGACCTGCCCGCCGGCCAGACGCTGGCAGACAACTCCAGGGTCAGCGATTTCCGCGATGTGCGTGCTTTTATTGAAGGCGCCGGCCAGAAGGGCCCGCAGCGCAAGATACTGCGCGAGGGCACGCATATCATCAATCCCGCGCTGTTTGTCGTCATGACAGATGAAGCCACCTATTCGCTGTCGCTGGATGCGCAAGAAAAGCTGTATTACGAAAAAATGCGCGGTGTGCTGGACGAGCGCAATGCGTTTACACCTGTGGTGATCAAGGAGGTGACCGGCAGCCATGATTCCGACCAGTTGGCCGTGGTGACCGTGCAGGATGGCCCCGGCCTGTTGAAAGACGAATTGCTGGCGCCGGACGTGGGCGATACGCATAACTCCTTCCAGGAGCCGGAGCGTTTCATCGCTGCCGGTGGCCGCCGCGGCCGCCAGGAGCGTGTACTGGTAGAGGGCACCTATTACATCAACCGCTTGTTTGCCACTGTGGAATTTATCCGCAAGACCATCATCCCGGTCGGTTATGTCGGCGTGGTCGTGTCCTACACGGGCCGCAAGGGTGATGATTTGTCCGGCAAGGAATACAGTCATGGCGAACTGGTCGAAGCCGGCTGCCGCGGTGTGTGGCGCGATCCGATGATGCCCGGTAAATACGCATTCAATACTTATGCCGGCAAGATAGAGCTGGTGCCGACGACTAACTTTGTGCTGATGTGGAAATCCGGCGAGAGCGGCTCCAATTTCGACAAGAACTTGCGCGAGATTACGCTGATCACCAAGGATGCATTCGAGCCCAATTTGCCTTTGTCGGTGGTGGTGCATATCGATTACCGCAAGGCTCCAATGGTTGTGCAGCGCTTCGGCAATGTGGGCCAGCTGGTGGAGCAGACACTGGACCCGATGGTGTCGTCTTATTTTAAAAACGTGTCGCAGACCAAGACTTTTATCGAGCTGATCCAGTCGCGCAGCGAACTGCAGAACAATGCGTCGCAAGACATGCGCGAACGCTTCCAGGCTTATTCGCTGGAGTTCCAGGAGGTGCTGATCGGCACACCGAAGCCGCAGGCCGGCGATACGAAGATAGAAAGCATCATGGCCCAGTTGCGGGATCGCCAGATCGCCCGCGAGCAGGTGGAAACCTTTGCGCAGAAACAGATCGCCGCCGATAAGGAGCGCGAGCTGAACGAGGCGGAGCAGCGCGCCGCCAAGCAGAAGGAGTTGACTGGTTCGCTGGTGGATATCTCCATCAAGGAAAACCAGGGTTCCGCCAGCGTCAAGGCCGCCGAGAAAAAGCGCCAGGAGATAGAAGCGCTGGCGCAGGCAGAGAAGTTCAAGCAGGAGATGGAAGGCGCCGGCCGCGCTTCCGCAATCAAGTCGGTCGGCGAAGCAGAAGCCGCCGCGATCAAGGCCAAGTCAGAAGCGATGGAGGGCGAGGGCGCGGACAAGCAGCTGATGCAAACCGTGATGTTGCGTCTGGCCGAATCCTTCGAAGCCTCCAGGACGCCGCTGGTGCCGCAGATACAGATGGGCGGCGGCAGCGAATCGAATGCCTTCACTACGCTGATGTCGCTGATGAGTTCATTGAAGGCAGGGGAGCTGGCGCAGTCATTGAAGACTGAGTCCGCTTCTGCCAGTACGGCCCGCTGATAAGCCGCGGCGGCTCTGCTGAAAAAACGCCGGCATCGTTAGATGCCGGCGTTTTAACAAATACAAGCTGAACAAATACAAGCTGGTCGGTGCAACTACTCAGGGTAATTTGTTGAGCGTAGTGACGGCATCAATCAGACCAAAACCATCAAATACGCTCCAGGCCTTGCTGGCGGTAGCGCCGTCGGCAGAGTAGGGGATGAGACGTGCCGGTGCAGCCGTCTGCAGCAAGCTCTTGACCTGTTTTGGCGTCAGCGAGTTAGGGCCACCCGCCTTTTGCAGCATCAGGGCGGCAACGCCAGCCGCATGCGGTGCCGCGGCGCTGGTGCCAAAGAAGTTGAAGCGGCCGTTGCCTTCGAAATCATCGCCGGGATAGAAGAAGGTGGTGTCGCCGCCGTCCGGTGCCGCCATGTCCGGTTTCTTGCGCAGCTCGGCGGTCGCCAGGCGATTGCCTGCGGCGTCGAAAGCGATGGTCACCGGTCCTGGGCTGCTGAACGGTTCATAGATAGGAATATAGGGAATCTGGGCTGCCGGATAAGTATAGCGATATGCTGCAACACTATTGGCGTTGGCGGAAGCACTGTGGCCGAAGGTTGTCGGGCTGCTTGGGTTCTGGAAAGGTGTTCCGCCAAATCCGTTAAGGTTCAGCAGGCGCACGCGAGTAGCTAGGTTGGTGCCGGCATTGGTGCGGCCGATCATGATGCGGTAGGTGCCGTTGGCGCCGCCGGACAGGCCAATGATCTCGGTGGCATCGTCCCCTGACAGGTTATTGCTGGCGAAAGTGAACACGCAGTTCCCGGCGGAATTGAACATATACCAGTTCAAGTCCGTGGTCACGGCGCCCGCATAAAAGGGATCGTCCCACTGCATCAGGAGGGTAGAGCCGGATCCAGTTCCAGTGTAGTTCACCGGCAAGGCATACACGCCGCCGCCAAAATCCAGCCAGCCGCCGGCAACGTTGGCCTTGGTCGATCCGCTGTCGGGTGAGCTGGTGCAGGTTGCGGCTGAGGCCAGATTGATGTTGCCCAGATTGGTGGGCGAGGTAGAAAAGCTTGCATTGCTTACGTCGATAGAGCCGCCGCCGCCGGCTGCTCCCTGGTTACCGGCAGAGGAAAAATATGAGACTTTTTTACCCGGCAAGGTGCTGCTGGTCGTCACGTCATTGACAGCCTGGGCCACTTGGCCATCCGAGAAGAAGGGCTCGTCGTAATAAAAAACGTCGTCCACAATGACGTCGGCATTGCAGGCGGGGTTGGTACGTAGCGCACGTATATTGGCTGCAAAAGCCGCTTCGCCTGCAAAGGCGGTAGCGAAGCATTGGTCCGCACTCGGTGCAACGTCCTGCACGATCTGCATCATGGCCCGGCCCTCATCCGTATTATCAGGGGAAGCGTCAATGTCGATGACAAGCTTTGGGGTTTTCAGGTCGCCGCTGACGATGTCATTGGCTGCGCGCGTGGTAGTGAAATTTGTCGAAGAGGCATCATAGGAATCAGACAGCACACCGACGGTGATGCCGATGCCAGTGAAGCCGCTGGCATTCGCCAGATCCGAACGAATGACCTTGGTGCCCTGCGACGTGACTGCGCCCACGTTACGCTGCGGCTTGAGCGACATTTTCATCAGGCGCAGGCCGGAAGTTGCCGCGAATGATTCAATCTGCACCAGGGGAATAAAGGCCGACACTGCGCCGTTGCGGAAATAAGGGTTGACGCCGGTAACGTTGGCGCCGGCGGCTTTCAGGTTGGTGACGACGGCGTCAATCGATGTCGTGCCGTCGAGATAGATGTCGACCAGGATCCGCCCCGCGCTATCCCTCATGCTGCTGTCGGTCACTTGCGGCCCGGTTACTGCCAGGCGCGTCACGCCGCGGGATTTAAGGGAGGCAACAAGGTCTGAGAGGCGGGCATCCAACTTTGCTTGCTGCGCTTGCGCCAGCCCGGTTGAGCAGGACAACAGGGCCATTAGCAGCGGTGCTATGTATTTTGTTTTCATGATTGATCCATATTGAAAATGGGGTGCAATGAATAAAGTAGCGGCGCTGCAATCAGCGCGCAACACCAGTTGCCAGGGTACGGCGGTTACGGCGTGAGATCAGCGCGGCAGCGCCGAGGCCAAGTAACATCAGGGAGCCGGGCTCCGGCACATCGGCCGCCGGCAAGCCGGCAAACGCACTTTGCATCACGATCTCGTAGGCATCGCCTTCACCGCTGATACTTTGCCAGCCGGACAAGGCCTGTGAGCCACCGGCGCCGTTGGGGCCGACCTGATCCAGGCCGAGCAGGCTGCCGAATATTGAGCCGCCGGCGCTGACAGGGGTGTAGCCGGCACCGGCGATGGCCAGGTAATAGTATCCGCTCGCAGCTACTGCAAAGTCGTGCAGCGTTGAGGTCGGACCGACGTTGGGGTCGTCGTCATTGGCAACCAGACCCTTGCCGCTGCTGTCGAACAGGAACAGCGAGGTATCGAAATTATTGAAATCAAGGCTGGAGGCTGTGGTTGTTGCACTAAAGGTGCTGCCGGCGTACAGATAGATGCGAAACATATCGGCGTAGTCGTTGCCTGCCGTGGTTAGCAAGGAGCCGCGTATGGTGTCAATTGACGCACTCCCGGCGGTCGTCTGCGCCGTCCCCAGCGTCTGGCCTGTATCGGCCCCTTCCGTAATGGCGGCAGCCTGCGTGGACGTCGCGGCCAGCACCAGTAATGTTGTGCCCGCCAGCGCGAGCAGGGATCGTTTGAGTCTGAGCTTTATGGTTTTCATTATTGACCTGAGAGGAAAGGGATAATCGAAAAAAACGATATGCATCCACCACCGTATTTCTCTACGGATATTTAAAATGATTAAAAAAGTGGGGGATGAAGATCGAATTTTTTCAAGCAATAACTAGTCCACGGTGCGCAGTATCCGGGCCAAAAAATTGCAAGCTGTTGATATGCATGAAAATTCTTTTTTGGCCGAAAAGCAGCCGGAGAAATGTTTCGCTAAATGTAAATTATTTCGACAGTTGTAACAAATGTGCGTGGGAAACAAAGTGGGGAGGAGCGACGAGTTTTATGTTTTGAAGCAATGTTGCGGCAGTAAAATATTCACCAATTTCCGAGTGTGGTTTTATTTTTTTTCAGGTTGCCGCTTCGATGGAATTTCCTGGATTTCTGGCGCTTGTCATGTAAAAGCGAATGTTGCATAGCGCAAAAATAATTGTCCGGAATGGGCTATGATCCTTACCGTAAGAATGCTGAAGTCTGGCAATCAATTCCCGTCTTTATCACAGGAGAAACCGGCATGGCTGTTGCCCCTCGCGTCAAGCCTGAGGATTTTTTTACCGCGGAAGAATGGGCGATGCTTACCGGGCGTTCGTCATGGAAGGGGCTGCTGCTGGTCGCCCACTGCTGGCTGGTGATAGGCGCTGCGATGGCGGCCGGCGCGATCTGGCCGGTGTTGATACCGCTGATGGTGCTCATTATCGGCACACGGCAATTGGGGCTGTTCATCCTGATGCACGATGCCGCGCACGCCGGCCTGCACTGCAACCGCAAGCTCAATGATTGGGTCGCGATCTGGTTCTGTTCATCGAGCCTGGGCGCTTACCGGCCCTATCATCTGCAGCACCACCGCTACGTGCAGCAATCCGAAGACCCCGATCTGGTGCTGTCGGCGCCGTTCCCTATTACGCGCGCATCTCTGGTCCGCAAGATAGTGCGCGATCTGACTGGGCAGACTTTTATCAAGCAGCGCTTCGGCCATGTTGCGCAACGCATCAACAATCGCAAGGCGGGCGAATCTGTATTCGTGCTGCTTGTTGAGGAAGCCGGCAAGGACCGCCGCTTCCTGATCGAAAACGGCATCGGCCTGCTGGCATTCAGCGTTGCCGGATATTGGTGGGTGTGGGTGACAATGTGGCTGCTGCCGATGATGACCTGGCTGCCGCTGGTTTCCCGTATCCGCAATATCGCCGAACATGCCCTGGTCGCACAAAACGAAGCCGACCCGTTGCGCCAGGCGCGCACGACCCATGCCGGCCTGGTGGAGCGCATGCTGGTGGCGCCGTACTGGGTCAATTACCACTGCGAACATCACATGTTCACCAATGTGCCTTGCTGGAATTTGCCGAAGGCGCACAAGCTGCTCCAGCGTCAGGGTATAACGGAGAGGATGGAGATACAGCCCGGTTATGCGAACCTGTTGAAGCAGGCCGCACAAGCTTGAGCAGTTTGTTCCCGGTTTTACGCTACATCTTTTTTTGCCGAGACCTGTTCCACGTGGCGCCTGTTCGCATTGCCCCATTCGCAAAGCGGTATCAGCGCTTGTGCGAGGGTGTGCCCAAACTCGGTCATCTCATAGTCTACTCTAGGCGGCACCTCCTGGTAGTCGTGCCGGACCAGGACGCCATCTTCGGCCAGCTCGCGCAGATGCTGTATCAGCACTTTTTCACTGATGCCGGCGACCAGCCGCTTCAATTCCCCGAAGCGGCGCGGCCCGCCATTGAGATAGAACAGCACCAGCGGCTTCCACTTGCCGCCAATGACGGACAGCGCCACATCCAATCCACAAATATTTTCCATAGCAAAACCTTATACTTACCTTTTGGTAGGTACTAGTATATATGTAAGCTTGAATCCATAATAGCCCTACTTTATTTTTAAGGAGCTCAACATGGGTAAGCTTGATGGAAAAATTGCCGTGGTGACCGGCGCAAACAGTGGAATAGGCCTGGCCGCAGCCAAACGGTTTGCACAGGAAGGTGCGCGTGTTTTCATGACGGGGCGGCGGCAGAAGGAGCTTGATGTGGCAGTTGCTGCAGTAGGCAACAATGCACGCGGCATCCGAGGGGATATCTCCAATCTTGCCGACCTGGACAGGTTGTTCCAGGCGGTCAGGGAAGAGGCGGGAACCATCGATGTGCTGTTCGCGAACGCAGGCGGCGGCGAATTTGCGGCGCTCGCCGACGTTACGGAAGCGCACTTTGACAGTACCTTTGCTACGAACGTGAAGGGCACACTGTTCACGGTGCAGAAAGCGTTGCCGTTGCTGAAGGATGGCGCTTCCGTCATCCTCACGGGCTCAACCAGTGCCACGACCGGCATTCCGGCATTCAGCGTCTACAGTGCGAGCAAGGCGGCCATCCGCAATTTTGCGCGCGGCTGGATTCTTGATCTGGCGCCGCGCAAGATTCGCGTTAATGTTCTGGTGCCGGGCGCAACTTCCACACCGGGCTGGCATGGGCTTGCGCCTACAGCAGAATTGAACCAGGAAATGATCAAGTTCGTGGAATCGACTACGCCGCTCGGCCGTCTTGGCGACCCAGACGAGGCAGCGAGTGCAGCGTTATTCCTGGCCTCGGACGACAGCAGTTTTGTCAACGGTAGCGAACTGTTCGTGGATGGCGGTTCCGCGCAAATTTAAGCAGTTTGAGTAATTTGAGTAATGTAAGCAATAGTGCGATGACAGGCCCTGCGGAGTAGCAAGCCGCAGGGCCCGGCTTGAGAAGGGAGTGCAGGGAAGTCGCCGCGCCATCCGCCGGCAGCTCCCATAGCAGCGTGCGGCCAGCTACAGCCGCTTGTTCGCCAGCTTGTTCTGATACATCGCAGCATCGGCGTCCGCCAGAAGGGTAGAGATGCTATCGTGCCGTGCCAGGTCATATTCAATCTGGCCCACGCTGAAGCGGATGTCGTAGCCACGCTGGGCCTGTGCATTGCGGGCGTCCAGCATTTTTTGCAGGCGCGTCACGAATCCGCCGGCGTTGGCGCCTGCAGCGTCGACCAGCAGCACCACGAATTCATCGCCCCCGAGGCGGCCGCCGACATCGCTGTCGCGCAGCGCGGTGCGCAATACATCGGCGAAGGTGGCCAAGGCGCGGTCTCCTTCCGCATGGCCGAAGGTGTCATTGATTTTCTTGAACCCGTTCAGGTCGAAAAACAGCAGGGATGCCGGCCGGTTGATGCGTTTGCAAAGGTGCAGCGCATGCTGCGCCAGCGATTCAAAGCCACGGCGATTAGGCAGTGAGGTAAGCGCATCCATGGTGGCCAGTTGTACCGCGGCCAGTTCCTGTTCCGCCATCCTTGCGAGGTCTTTTAAAATTTCGCGCTGGTCTGTGTCCAGTTCTCGCGGTTCCATGTCGATCAGGCACAGCGTGCCGATTTTGCTGCCGTCGCTGACACTCAGCGGGCAGCCTGCATAAAACCGTATCCACGGCTCATTGGCGACCAGGGGGTTGTCGTGGAAGCGTTCATCGGACAGTGCATCCGGAATTGTGAAAATGTCGTCTCCCAGGATGGCGTGTCCGCAAAAGGAAATGTCGCGCGAAGTCTCCGTCGCGTCCAGCCCGATGCAGGATTTAAACCACTGCCTGTCTGCATCCACCAGGCTGACGACGGCAATGGGCACCTTGAAGATGCGCTTGACCAGTCTTGTCAGCCGGTCAAAACGTTCGTCGGACGGTGTATCCAGGATATCCAGCGAGTGCAGGGCGCGAACCCGGCGGGCTTCATTTTCTGGTATTGGTGCAGCGAGCATGGTCACCTCCGCTTACGATTGTCTGGAAAATCGAACTTTTGCGCATGCAGGCCTACAGCATGCGGATAGTTTTATATCAAGAATGTTAAAAGTAAGCGCTCGATTAGTCGAGCATTAAATTCGGTGCATGGAGATTCTCTCTGCGGTGCCGCTGAGGCGGGCGTAAAAAGAAAAAGGCGGACAAAGTCCGCCTTATGCCTGAGAGTGCCGCGCTCAGAAATACATCTTAGAAATAAGTCTTAAAAATACCGCTTTACTACATCGTTAAAGGCTTCTTCCGCAGACATGCCTTTTTTCATCAGGCCGGTGATTTCGGCCGAGTGCTCGCCTATGGTGGGCGGCAAGGTCTGGCGGTTATTTTTGAAATAGTCGTATTTTGCCGCATCGACCAGGTCCTGCGCCTTGACGGCGGCCGTGGTGTTGCGCGTTGCGCCGCTGCTGGAACGGGTAACGCGGGTGCCGCTGCTGGTTTTGACGACGCCGCCGACCAGGACAGTCTTGATCTGTTCCAACGTGAAAATGCCCGAGACATTGCCGACGCCGAATTCGCCTTCGCCCGGATGCACCAGACGGTTGCTGCTGTCGAAGGTCATGCGTTTGTCGGAAGAATTGATAGTCTGGTAGTTGGGGCCGATGCCGGTGCCGGTCAACGCAAATTGCACGCGGTCGCCATAGTCGGTCATTTTTTCGACGACATTTTTCAGGTAAGCCGGTGTAAAGGTGTCGATTTTGCCGTTCCAGCGTTTGGTTCTTGTGCTCAAAATACTTTATTTCCAAAAAAATTGATGGCGGAATCTGTCCGAGCTGCGGTAATACGTGCAGCGCTTGCAGTTCCTGCCGGGGAGAAATCTGTTCTAGCCTGCATTATCGCCTATCGTGATTTATCCGGCGCGGATTGACGTAAAAATATTCTTTCCACATTGCAATGTTCGCTGTGCGTCCTTCTGTGCCTTGACGAAAAATCAAGCATAATAAGCCGTACCTGATGTTCCGCTCACGTGTGGAACGCAGGGCCTGCAGATGCCCGACGGAATGCGTAGCAATGCTGACGCGCGGGTGGCTCAGATCTGTAGTGGGACCGTGGCGGCGCGGCTTGCAGGTCGGTTGCATGCTGTCCTTAATCTGATTTCTATCGCCAAAGGATGAATGATGAACAAACTTACTACGGCGGCCGGCGCACCGGTCGTGGACAACCAGAACACCCAGACCGCTGGCCCCAGGGGGCCTGCCTTGCTGCAGGATGTATGGCACCTGGAAAAGCTCGCGCATTTCGACCGGGAGGTGATACCGGAGCGCCGCATGCATGCCAAGGGCTCTGCCGCCTATGGCACCTTTACCGTCACCCACGACATCACCAGATATACGAAGGCCAAGATATTTTCGCAGGTCGGCAAGAAGACCGAGATGATCACGCGCTTTTCCACCGTGGCCGGCGAGCGTGGTGCGGCGGATGCGGAACGCGATATCCGCGGCTTTGCAATGAAGTTCTATACGGAAGAGGGCAACTGGGACGTGGTGGGCAACAACACGCCGGTATTCTTCCTGCGCGATCCGCTGAAGTTCCCGGACCTGAACCACGCCGTCAAGCGCGATCCGCGCACCAACCTGCGCAGCGCCAACAATAACTGGGACTTCTGGACCAACCTGCCGGAAGCGCTGCACCAGGTCACCATCGTGATGAGCGACCGCGGTATTCCGCGCTCTTATCGCCACATGCATGGCTTCGGCAGCCATACCTACAGCTTCATCAGCCCCGCCAATGAGCGCTTCTGGGTCAAGTTCCACTTCCGCACCGAGCAGGGCATACAGAACCTGACCGATGCCGAGGCTACCGAGCTGGTAGGCCGCGACCGCGAGAGTGCCCAGCGCGACTTGTTCGACAGCATAGAAAACAAGGAGTTTCCGCGTTGGACCATGTTCATCCAGGTAATGCCGGAAAAAGAAGCGGGCAGCTACCACCTGAACCCCTTCGACCTGACCAAGGTATGGCCGCACAAGGATTATCCGCTGATTGAGGTCGGCCATTTCGATTTGAACCGCAATCCCGACAATTATTTCGCGGAAGTGGAGCAACTGGCGTTCTCGCCTGCCAACGTGGTGCCGGGCATCAGCTTCTCGCCGGACAAGATGCTGCAGTCACGGCTGTTTTCGTATGGCGATGCGCAGCGCTATCGGCTGGGCGTCAACCATCACCAGATTCCGGTAAACGCACCCAAGTGCCCGTTCAACAGCTACCATCGCGACGGCGCCATGCGGGTGGACGGCAACCACGGCGGCACGCTGGGCTACGAGCCCAACAGCTATGGCAAATGGCAGGAGCAGCCGGATTATGCCGAACCGCCACTGGCAATAGAAGGCGCCGCCGATCATTGGAACCACAGGGCCGACGACGACTATTATTCGCAGCCGGGCAACCTGTTCCGCCTGATGACCAAGGCGCAACAGCAAACGCTGTTCGACAATACCGCGCGCTCCGTCGGCGGCGCGTCGCGCGAGATCCAGCAAAGGCATATTGCCAACTGCACCAAGGCAGATCCGGCCTATGGCGCAGGCGTGGCAGCCGCACTGGAACGCGGCACTTCAGACGAGACGCCGAACAAGGTTGTCTGACAAAATAATCGGTGAAGGCCGGCGTATCTGACGCCGGCTTTTTTCGTTTGCAACGGGAGGTAGCCCAGATGCAGCGCAGCGCAATCCGGGCGCAAACCACGCCACTGTTGTATCTTGCCCACATCACTTGCAATCCACCACATCACTCTCATGTAGCCCGAAATGCCATGGAGACTGACAACGATGTTCAACCGAAAAAAGAGTAGCGCCGCCGCACCGGGCAAGAAAAAAATCCTCCGGGATCAACGCAATTACCACGTGACGCAACCCTCCGTTGACCTGGCTGCCCAGGAAAAATCCAGGCTGGAGCAGGGGATTGCCGCCGGCGGCCGGACGCTGAGCTTTAAAGACGGCGTGCTGGTGATCGAAAAGGGCGGCCGCTAGGCCGGTAGGCCGGGTAGCGGTAGCATGTTGTTTGTGCATAAAATCGGCTATAGTCGGAAACCCTCCTGCATGAAATGAAAGTCCGCACATGATCCACTGGGATGCCCACGCTTGCCTGCCCATCCACCCTCAAGCCAGCTTCGCGCCGATAGACGCCTTGCGCGCCTACGGCGTCAACTATGTGTCGGTCAATGTCGGTGCGGACATGAACCCGGTATCGCAGGTAATGGCTGTCATCGCGGGCTTCCGCGCGACGATCGCCGCTTCGCCGGAACGCTATCTGCTGGCATCCAGCGTGGCCGACATCCGCAAGGCGGCTGCGCAGGAAAAAATTGCCGTCAGCTTCGATCTGGAAGGCGCGCTGCCGCTGATGGACAGTCCGGAGATGGTCGCCCTGTATCACCAGCTGGGTGTGCGGCAAATCCATTTTGCCTACAACCGCAATAATAATGTAGCGGATGGCTGCCACGACATGGAGCGCGGGCTGACACCACTAGGCCGCCGCATGGTGCGCGCCGTCAACGACGCAGGCATGCTGATGGATTGTTCGCATAGCGGGAGGCGTAGCAGCCTGGACATCATGGAGGCATCCGACCAGCCCGTCATCTTCAGCCATGCAAACCCGCTGGCGCTGGCGGAACACGGCCGCAATGTCAGCGATGAACAGATCCGCGCGTGTGCCGCCACCGGCGGCGTGGTATGCGTATCCGGCCTGTCATTTTTCCTGGGCAGCGACAATCCCACTGCCGACGATGTGGCACGCCATGCGGCGTATATCGCCGGGCTGGTTGGCGTAGAGCATGCGGGCATAGGGCTGGATATCTGTTTCAGGGAGGAAGGTCTAGACGATACGCCCTCCGGCGATTTCGACCCTTCGTACTGGTGGCCGGCATCCGCAGGCTATGACATGGAGCAGCCGCCCAGCTTCACGCCGGTGGAAACCTGGAAGCTGCTGCCCGCCGCGCTGGAAAAAACCGGCATGAGTAAAGAGGAGGCGGCGCTGGTCATGGGCGGCAACATGATGCGCGTCGCGCAGCAAGTGTGGAAGGCGTGATTGTTCGTCTCTGATAGTTGGTCGGAACTGGCTTTTTTGATAATGGAGTATCATTATCCGGGTAATCCCGCAGCGGCTTGCATCCCCTCTCCCGCGTGCGGGAGAGGGCCAGGGTGAGGGTGGTCAACATCATGTAGAAATTTTCTGCAGGGAAAAGCCAAATCTGTAAAACCTAAATTCAGGTTTTTAATGCGTGGCCTTGGTGCAAAAATTCTCTCCATCAGTTTAGTCCCCCTCACCGCGCCCCTCTCCCGCACGCGCGAGAGGGGCGGAGCAGAAGCGCACCTACAACCTCAACCCAAGGAGATCGACTAATGCCACATCGCCTGATCCGACAAAGCCTGGCTGTTTCAGTAAGCGCCATTTTTTCTTTTTCCTTGTCCTTTTCTTTTTGCAGCCCCGCGCTTGCCGCTTCGCAGGCGCCGGTCGCCGCGGAGCACGGCATGGTCGTCACGGCGCAGCATCTTGCCACCAAGGTGGGTGTGGATGTACTGAAAAAAGGCGGCAATGCGATTGATGCCGCGGTGGCAGTCGGCTATGCGCTCGCGGTGGTCTACCCGGCGGCAGGCAATCTGGGCGGCGGCGGTTTCATGACGATACAACTGGCGGACGGCCGCAAGACCTTCCTCGATTTCCGTGAAAAAGCGCCGCTGGCGGCGACGGCCAATATGTACCTGGATGCCCAGGGCAATGTCATCAAGGGCTTGTCCAGCAAGGGCTATCTGGCCTCCGGCGTGCCGGGCAGCGTGGCGGGCATGGAATATGCGCTGGCCAAGTACGGCACGATGAAGCGCCAGGCCGTGATGGCGCCCGCCGTTGCTTATGCGCAGGGCGGCTTCACCCTGGATGAAGGCGATACCGATATGTTCGTGACGGCTACCGAAGATTTCCGCAAGGATGCGCCCTCGGCCGCCATCTTTCTGAACAAGGGCGAGCCGTTTAAGCCGGGGCAGGTGCTGGTGCAGAAAGACCTGGCCAGGACCTTGCTGCAGATCAGCCGTAACGGCGCCGACGGTTTCTATAAAGGCCAGGTGGGCAAGGCGCTGGTGGCAGCCAGCCAGGCCGGCAAGGGCATCCTGACGCAGGCAGACCTGGACCAGTACAAAGTGCGTGAACTGGCGCCGGTGGAGTGCGATTACCGCGGCTACCATGTCGTCTCGGCGCCGCCGCCGAGCTCCGGCGGCGTGGTCATCTGCGAGATACTCAATATCGTCGAAGCCTATCCGCTAAAGGAGCTGGGCTACGGCTCCGCGCAGGGCGTGCATTACGAGATCGAAGCGATGCGCCATGCGTACATGGACCGCAACAGCTATCTGGGCGACCCGGATTTTGTCAAGAATCCGCTGGACAGGCTGCTGGACAAGGCCTACGCCGCCAAGGTGCGGGCCGTCATCGATCCGGCCAAGGCCGGCGTTTCCAAGGACATCAAACCCGGCGTGCCGCCGCATGAGGGCAGCAACACCACGCATTACTCCATCGTGGACAAGGAGGGCAATGCCGTCTCAGTCACTTATACGCTGAACGACTGGTTTGGCGCCAAGGTCACCGCTGCAGGCACCGGCGTGCTGATGAACGATGAGATGGACGACTTCACCGTCAAGGCAGGCGTGCCCAATATGTACGGCCTGGTGCAGGGCGAAGCCAATTCCATCGCCCCCGGCAAGCGTCCGCTGAGTTCGATGGCGCCCACCATCGTCACCCGCGACAACAAGCCCTTCATGGTCGTCGGCACACCGGGCGGCAGTCGCATCATCACCGCCGTCGTGCATACGATACTGAACGTGATCGACTACGGCATGAACATCCAGGAAGCAGTGGACGCGCCACGTTTCCACCAGCAATGGCTGCCGGATGTCACCAACGTGGAAACCAATGGGCTGAGCCCCGATACCCGCAAGATACTGACAGCAATGGGCCATAACCTCGGCGCGCCGCAGCCGGCCAACCACATTGCCGCCATCCTGGTGGGCGCTCCCTCGGCAGAAGGCAAGCCGCGCGGCGACAACAAGTTCTATGGCGCCAATGACCCGCGCAGGAATTCTGGTCTGGCACTGGGTTTCTAAACCCTGCTTGCAGGCTTTATCGCCGGCCGCCTTCCGTGCGGCCGGCACCCCTCTTCCGCAATACCACCCCTGAAATTCGAGTATGCCTGAAAGACGGTGATATACTGTTCTTATGTACAGTTGTTGCCCTATTGATCCTTTATTACTCCGCATGCTCCGTAGCGTCCGACGTTTGTTATGCCGCCCATGACTCCCGTGCTCGATAATCCCTTCTATTACCTGGAAAATTTCCACATGGTGCTGGAGTGGATTGCCACGCGCTATGACGATCTGCTGGTGGAGGAGGAAAGGGAGTTCATCCGCAGGTTTGCCATATTGCCGCAAGCGTCGCAGGCGCTGCTGGTTCGCATGGTGATGCGCAAGGGGGAGCTTTTCCGTGCCAGCAAGTTGCGCTATGCGGAAATCGGCGCCAGCACAGAGGCGGCTGCCTTGCTGGTGGAAGAGGGTTGGGTGGACGATGAGCCCCTGCTGTATCTGGAACACCTGTTTGTGTTGCTGAAAAAAGAGGAGATTGCGGCGGGACTACGGCTGCCCGCTGTGCTGGCGTCTGCTCGCAAGGCCGATCAGCTGGAGGTGCTGCGCGCGCAGTACGGCGACGAAGTGCGCAGCCTGCGGGACTGGCATGCGGACTGCGATGACTGCATCTACCATCTGCTGATCGGCGACCTGTGCGACCGTCTGCGCCTGATGTTTTTCGGCAATCTGCACCAGGACTGGACGGAGTTTGTGTTGGCCAACCTGGGCATTTACCAGTATGAGACGGTGGAGTTTTCGGCGGCTTCGCGCGGGTTCCGCACGCGCGAGGATGTCGATACCTATCTGCATCTGCACCGCTGCAAGGAGCGCTTCCTGCAGGAAGAGGCGCTGCCGGAGATTATTGCCGATATGGGCGGCGCGCTGGACAATCCGTGGCTGGAAGGGCGGCGTTCCAAGCTGCTGTTCCAGGTCGCGCAGCAGTATGAAAAACTGCATGATTTGGAAGCAGCGCTGGCGGTCTATTGCAGTTGCCGCTATCCAGGTTCACGCGCACGCGCGATACGCGTACTGGAAAAGCTGGAACAAACGGCTGCCGCGTTTGAGCTGGCCAGCCTGGCCCAGCAGTCGCCCGAGAGCGAGGCAGAGAAGCAGCAACTGGCACGCATGCTGCCGCGCTTGCGGCGCAAGACAGGGCAAGGGCGGATACCGGCAAGCAAACCCCCTGCGCCGGACAATGTGGCATTGCGCCTGCCACGGCCACGCGATGGGTTCTGGGTGGAGGGCGTCGTGCGCGACCATCTGGCGAGCGAGCATGCGGATGCCTCTGTGCATTACGTGGAAAACGCGCTCATCAACTCCCTGTTCGGCCTGCTATGCTGGGACGCGGTATTCATGCCGCTGCCGGGCGCATTTTTTCACTCCTTCCATAGCGGCCCGGCGGACTTGCACCACGCCGATTTTTACGCGCGGCGCGAGGCGGCTTTCCGCGCCTGCTTCGCGCAGCTGGACACCGGGGAATACCGGCAATCGATACACCGCTGCTTTGCCGCCAAGGCCGGCCTGCAGTCGCCGTTTGTATTCTGGGGCAGCCTGACGGAAGAACTGCTGGAGCAGGCGTTGGACTGTATCCCGGCACTGCATCTGCAAAAATGCTTTGAACGCCTCTTGCAGGACATCAAATCCAACTGCTCCGGCCTGCCGGACCTGGTCCAGTTCTGGCCGCAGGAACGGCGCTACCGGCTGATTGAAGTGAAGGGGCCGGGCGACCGCCTGCAGGATAACCAGATACGCTGGCTGGATTACTTCATGGCGCATGATATTCCGGTGGCTGTCTGCTACGTGGAGTGGGCAGATGGGGAGCACGCTTGAACGGCCAGCAGCAGTACACGGTGGCGGTGCGCGCGTTGTGCGAGTTCACCGCCAAGCTGGGCGACCTGGATTTGCGCTTCACGCCTTCACCCAGCGCGCAGGAGGGCATCGCCGGGCATATAGTCGTCACTGCGCGCCGCGCCGCGGGCTACCTGACGGAGTTGAGCCTGTCCGGCGAATACCGGCAACTGCGGGTACGCGGCAGGGCAGACGGCTACGATCCGGTGAAGCAGCAACTGGAGGAAATCAAGACCCATCGCGGCGACCTGAAAAAATTGCCGGACAACCACCGGCACCTGCATTGGGCACAGGTCAAAATCTACGGCCACCTGCTGTGCCTGCAAAAGGGTTTAAAAGAGCTGAACCTCGCGCTGGTGTATTACGACATTTCCAGCCAGAAGGAAACGGTGCTGACGGAAACGTATTCCGCCGTCGCGCTCAAGGTGTATTTTGAAGACCAGTGCGACCGCTTCCTGGCATGGGCGGCGCAGGAGCTGGCGCACCGCGGCGCACGCGATACGCTGCTGGACGGCCTGGTTTTTCCGCATACGTCCTTCCGCGCCGGCCAGCGCCATTTGGCGGAAACCGTGTACAAGGCCGCCAGCGCCGGTCGCTGCCTGATGGCACAAGCCACCACAGGCATAGGCAAGACCGTAGGTACGCTATACCCATTACTGCGCACGATGCCTAAACAGGGGCTGGATAAAATCTTTTTCCTGTCCGCCAAGACACCGGGGCGCAAGCTGGCGCTGGATGCGCTGGCGACGCTGAAGCAGGCGCGTGCAGAAGCGCCGCAGCTACCGCTGTTGCCGGTGCGCGTACTGGAGCTGACAGCCCGCGACAAGGCCTGCGAGCATCCCGACAAGGCCTGCCATGGCGATTCCTGCCCGCTGGCCCGCGGCTTCTACGACAGGCTGCCGCAGGCGCGGCAGGCAGCAATCTCCTTTGCGTCTTCGGCAGTCGGTTCGTCCGGAACGGACATGTTGGACCACGCCAGCCTGCGTGAGATCGCGCGCAGCCATCAGGTGTGCCCGTATTACCTGAGCCAGGACCTGGCGCGCTGGGCGGATGTGATTGTCGGCGACTATAACTATTACTTCGACATCAGCGCGATGCTGTATGCGATGGCGCAGCTGAACCAGTGGAAGGTGGCGGTGCTGGTGGATGAGGCGCACAACATGATAGAGCGCGGCCGCAAGATGTACAGCGCCGAGCTGGACCAGGCCGAGTTCAACATCATGCGCCGCTCGGCTCCGGCGGTGATGAAGGGCGCGCTGGACAGGGTCAGCCGCCAATGGAATGCGCTGCACAAGGAGCAGGGCGCGCGCTACCAGGTATATGCGGAGATTCCGGAAAAATTCCTGCAGGCCTTGCAGCAGGCTGCGACGACGATTACCGACTACATGGTCAGCGGCGCTGTCAATGCTGCCGAAGACAACGTGCCGCCGGACCTGATCAGCGGCACGCTACAGCATGCGAATGAAGCCGCCAATGGGCTTACCAATGAGGCCGTCGCGCAGGATAGCAAGCTGATGCGTTTTTATTTCGATGCACTGCTGTTCCTGCAACTGGCGGAATCGCTGGCCGAGCATTCGCTATTTGACGTGACCAAGGATGTCGATAAGGGCACCGGTGCGGCCTACCGCAAGAATGCGCGTCTATGCATACGCAATATCGTACCCGCGCCTTTCCTGGGGCCGCGCTTTACTGCGGCACAGTCCGTGGTGCTGTTTTCGGCCACGCTGAGCCCCTGGCATTTCTATAGCGACATGCTGGGCCTGCCGGCCGAAACGCCGTGGATAGACGTGGAGTCGCCGTTCGCGGCGGAACAGCTGGAGGTGCGCATCGTCAGCAGCATTTCCACCCGTTACCAGCATCGCGGCGATTCGCTGTCGCCGATAGCCGACCTGATGGCGGCGCAATACCGGCGGCAGCCCGGCAACTACCTGGCATTTTTCAGCAGCTTCGATTACTTGCAGCAGGTCGCCGGTGTGTTTGGCGAGCGCTACCCGGAGATCGCGATGTGGGAGCAGTCGCGCGGCATGGAAGAAGTGGCGCGTGAAGAATTCCTGGCGCGCTTTACAAACGCGGGCGAGGGCATAGGCTTCGCCGTGCTGGGTGGGGCATTTGCCGAAGGCATCGATTTGCCCGGCAGCCGCCTGATAGGCGCCTTCATCGCCACGCTGGGCCTGCCGCAGCTGAATCCCGTCAACGAGCAGATCATGCAGCGCATGAACGCCATTTTCGGCAAGGGTTACGATTACACCTACCTGTATCCGGGCTTGCAAAAGGTCGTGCAGGCGGCAGGACGAGTGATACGCACGCAGACCGACCGGGGTTTTGTAGCGCTGATCGACGACCGCTTCCGGCGGCCGGAAGTAAAGGCGCTGCTACCGTCATGGTGGGAACTAAAATAAATAGGATAGTAGCCTGGACGGAGCGTAGCGTAATCCGGGGTAAGTATCTGGCGCCCGTGGAACACTCACACTCCCGGATTACGCTGCGCTGCATCCAGGCTAACGATGGTGGGGTGAATGGTGGGATGAACGGTGGGATGCCGGGGCCAGAGGTTCGCGCAAACGCATAAAGTCGTTTAAGATGCGCGTTCGTCTATATGCATTACAGGTTGAAAACGTGTCTCAACGCTTTATCCGGGTAGCGCTGCTTGCGCTGGCCGCTACCGCTGCGATCGGCGGCGGCTTATTTGCCTATTATTCCAACTCCAGTCAAGAATCCCAAACCGGCGCGCGCGGGCTGATCGGCAAGCTTGCCAAGGCTGTCAAAAAATCCGGCCCCAGGGCAACCGTGCTCGGTTGGCCTGCGCTGGTCACTACCTTCGCCGGTGACGGCGGCATAGGTTATGCCGATGGTGCGGCCCGCAACGCGCGTTTTGCTGATCCTTTTGGGCTGGCGGTGGACCTGGTCGGCAACCTGTATGTGGCCGATGCCGGCGATAACAACCGTATTCGCAAGATTACGCCGGACGGCACTGTCACTACGTTGGCGGGATCGGCGGAAGGCATGGCGAACGGGCAGGGCGCCGCGGCCTCTTTCAATACGCCCTCCGGCCTGGCGATAGACGGCGCAGGCAACCTGTATGTGGCGGATACCGGCAACAATGCGATACGCAAGATCAGTGCGCAGGGCATGGTGACGACGCTGGCCGGCGACGGCAAGGCAGGCTACCGCGATGGCCCCGCTGCACAGGCGCAGTTCAATGGGCCGATAGGCGTGGCGGTGGACGGCAAGGGCAATGTCTATGTGGCCGATACCTATAACGACCGCCTGCGCCTGATTACCGCCGATGGCCAGGTCAAGACGCTGGCCGGCGGGGATGCACCGGGCTACCAGGACGGTCCGGCAATGGCCGCCTTGTTTGATACGCCCTGCGCGGTCGCGGTAGACAGCAAGGGCCGGATTTATATTGCGGATACCAAGAATAACGCCATCCGCATGCTGGGCAGCGATGGTCAGGTGACAACGCTGGCGCGCGCCGCAACGGACGAACGTACAGAGTTGCTGAGACGGCCGCAGGCGCTGGCGTTGACGCATGACGGCTTCCTGTACGTGGCAGATGCTTCGCGCGGCCGCATCATCCAGGTGTCGCCGGCTGGTGAAACCGCAGCGCTGCCGGACCTGGGCGCGGATGCCGCCTATTCCACGGACACCAGCGTACGGCTGCGCGACCCGTCCGGCATTGCGTTTGACAGCGACGGCAGCCTGTATGTGTCGGATTCCGCCCGGCGCATCGTGCGCAAGCTCAGCCCGCACGAAGCGGCGCAATTGACGGCACCGGAGCTGGCTGCCCAGGCCGCAGACCGGGCCGCCATGCCACCCGCATCGCCCGTGGCGCTGCACGCGGGCAAGACGGGCTTTTTATGGCCGGTGAAGCCGCAGCATGCATGGCATGAAATAGTCGGCACGGTGGGCGAGGTGCGCGGCAATTACGACGGTGAAAGCCGCGACCATTTCCATGCCGGCGTGGACGTACAAGCGGATATGGGGGAGCCGGTGCTGGCCGTGGCCGACGAAAAAGTCAGCAGCCCGCTGCCGAACTGGGGCTTCGGCAGCCTCAGCGAGGGCCTTGCGCTGGATACGCTGAGCTATATTCACATGCGCGTGGGGCGCACGCCCAGGAACAAGTATATCGATACGGCGCGCTTTCAGGTGCTGGATGACGATAAGGGCCGTCCGGCACGGGTGCGCGTCAAGCGCGGCACGCGCTTCAAGACCGGCGATATGCTGGGCACAGTCAACCGCATGTTCCACGTACACCTGGACTATAGCCCCTACGGCATGGCGGAAAATGCGCTGGCGCTGCATTTCATCGACTTTGCCGACAGCGTGGCGCCGCATATCGACAGCATACGGGTGGTGGATGCTGCAGGGCAGCGTTACAGCGCCAAACGCAACGGCCGCATTGTTGTGCCCAGGGATGCAGGGGGCGCAGGCATCGTCGTGGATGCCTACGACCAGATGGACGATAACCTGGCGCGCCGGCGGCTGGGCCTGTACCAGCTGGGCTACCAGGTGTTGCATGCAGACGGCTCGCCGCTGCCGGGTTTTGAGCAGCCCTTGGTCAATATGGTGTTCAACCGCTTGCCGCAGGACCGCGAGGCCGTCAAGATCGCGTATGCAGACAGTAGCGGCATTACCGTATACGGCAATGCCGCCACGCGCTTTCTGTATGTGGTGACCAACACCGTGCGCGACGGCATGGCGAAAGCGGGCAGCTGGAAAACGGCTGCGCTGCCGCCGGGCGACTACATCCTGCGGATTTTTGCCGCCGACTTTGCCGGCAACCAGGCTGTGGCAGGGCGAGACCTGCCGGTGACGATAGAATAGCGGCGAATAGCGGCAGCCATTCCTGCCAAGGCGCTGAAGGTCGCGCCTGTATAATCTGACATATATCCGCACCGACAAAAAAGTAATGACTCCAGAAAACCGTAAAACCAATTCAGAAACGCTGTTGCATAAGCGCGGTATCCGTATCAACCTGCAACTGCCCTTGACTGAAAGCGATGAGGAAGTCAAGTTGCGCTCCAGCGACGACGTGCTGCTGCGTATCGTCGCGCTATGGTGCGTATCCGGCGCCGCCGAAGCGATTCTGGCATCGGACAGCACCGGCCTTGAACGCTTTCGCAATTACATTGTGCAGCGCGATATCGCCGGTTGGCTGTCGGCGCGCGAGCATGCTTTCCTGTTCGGCGCTGCTCCGGAAGGTGATGAGGGTATGCGGCAGTGCGCGGTCTTCGCCCAGTGCCGCGAAAGCATGTTCTTTCTGGGCTGGTGTGCAGGTCTTGTCAAGAAGATCGACCTGCCGGGCGGCCCTTCCAGTCTGAAGGCGCTGCTGGCGCTACTGCCGCAGCAAATGGACGCACAGGACCCGCTCGCACGGCTGCAGCAGGCAGTCCGCCTGCGTCCCAAACGTGAAATCCTCGGCTGGGTTGACCTGTTGTACCGCCTGCATTGGGCGGTGCGCCACGCGAACCTGATCGGCAAGACAGTGCCGGGCAGCCTGGATGCCGCCGTGGTGCAGGAGTGGCATCACGCGGTGAACTGGATCATCGGCTATGACGATGAAGACGACTGGGACCTGGTCGGCACGGATACCTGAGTTGGGTCAAGCGCCGGAACGCTCGGTGCGCCTCTTCTTTGCACCTCTCTTTGCACCAACCACTGCGCTGTTGATGTGGCAAATTTCCTCCTGCCGCTAAAATTTGTCGGCGCACTTCAGAAAACGAAATTCACAACGTTATAGAATGATCACGTCCCGTTTGACAAGGGCTGCCGGGGCCTGACTGTCAGAACTACCAGTTGCGCCAGGACAGGATGTCCTGTATCGAGTAGGGGGTAGTGCAATGGGAAAAACATTCAAACTATAAAAATCGTATAGATGCTGGATTGCCTCGCGGCTGAGGTAATCAAAAGGGGAATTGTCTTTCAGCGTGCCGGAGCTGCATCATGGCGCGTGAAGAGCAAAAGAGGTTTCGTATGCCGATCGTTCGACCTTAACGACCATCCTATGACACTCACTAAAACTGACGAACCCAAAAAATCGCCCCATCTGCTGATCATCGACGATGAAAAAGAGGTGGGAGAGTTTGCCGGCATCGTAGCGCAGTCCTTAGGCTTCGAGTTTACTGCTACCACCAATGCCGAGGATTTTCTCAAGGCGCTGGATGACAACATCACGCTGATCATGATGGACCTGATGATGCCGGACATGGACGGCATCGAACTGTTGCGGCTGCTGGGCCAGCAGAAATGCAGGACCACGCTGATCCTGATGAGCGGCTACGACAAGCGGGTGCTGGAAACCGCGGAGGAACTGGCGCAGACGCTGGGCCTGTCGGTGGCCGGGCATTTGCAGAAACCTTTCAGGCTGGCGGAATTGCAGAAGCTGCTGAAAGGCTATGCGTTGCTCAATCTGGTGCCGCAGGTGGCGCGGCAGGCCAGCAAGGCCGTTACCAAGGATGAGTTGCTGCGTGCCATGGTGCGCGAAGAATTCATCCTGCATTACCAGCCGCAGCTGAATATCGCCAATGGCCAGGTCATGGGCGTGGAGGCGCTGGTGCGCTGGCAGCATCCCGAACGCGGCCTTGTCTACCCGGACGATTTCATTCCGCAGGCCGAAGTGCTGGGTGTCATCGATGAGCTGGGCTGGTATGTCGCGCGCCTGGCGCTGAGCGAGATCCGCCAGTTTGTCAACAAGGAAGGCGCGCTGCTGAAGCTGTCGTTAAATGTATCGCCGCAATCGCTGCATGACCTGCGCCTGCCGGACACCTTCGTGGCGCTGGCCCGCCAGTACGGCGTGGCGCCGGAAAACGTGGTGCTGGAAATTACCGAGAGCGGCCTGATCAAGGAGCTGGCCAGCGCGCTGGATATCCTGACGCGGCTGCGCATGAAGCGCGTGCATTTGTCGATAGATGACTTCGGCACCGGTTATGCCATGATGCAGCAATTGCGCCATGTGCCGGCGACGGAGCTGAAGATAGACAAGTCATTTGTGCACGACATGCACCAGTTGAACAGCGCCAGGGTGGTGGTGCGCAAGACGATAGAAATAGGCCACGAACTGGGCATGAAAATTGTCGCCGAAGGCGTGGAAACCAAGGAACAGCTGGAGTTCTTGCGCATTAACGGCTGCGATATCGCGCAGGGTTATTATTTCAGCCGGCCGATTCCCGCGGCTGCGCTGCTGGACTGGATGCAGCACTACGCGCCGCTTAATTTCTAACTCACCTGTACGTACTTCAATGCCGGCTGCATGCCGGCATTTTTTATGGGCGAATCGCCTGCTTCGTGCGCACCGAAACATTCGTTTGCAAATTTATACGGGCTTGTCTGCCATACTGCAATTAAAACCACAGAACTCGTCCGCATGATGGACTTTGGATATCGCAACGATTTGCCATTTCCTGATGGAATCAATCCCGTTGTAAAAAACCAACTCCTGCGGACGCAGTACAATGGATTTAATCCCGGACGAATAACGCTTCTTCCTGTAGCCGCATGGCAATGGCTGCATCAATGGACTATTCCTTTCATTCGGGCTGATTCATCGCAGACTTTGCCAATCGGCAGTCAAGCTGAAAGGGGTTCCGCATGCACACCGACTCTGACGCAGTGCTGGAGCATGAGCTGCGGCAACAGCAGCAGCAACAGCAACAGCAACGCCAGAAAATACAGGACGCGGAAGACCGTCGCCTGACGGAATTGTCGCGTTATGCAGTGACGACGGACAAGTCCGACCCCAACCTCGATTTCCTGACCCAGCTCGCCGTCAAATATACCGGCTCGCAGATCGGCGGCATCAGCATCGTCTACCAATCCCAGATATGGCTGCCGTCGCGCGTCGGCGTGGATGCGGCCCATGTGCCGCGCGCCGGCTCTTTTTGCACGCAGGCGGTGGATGCCAATACCGACTGGTTTGAAGTGGAAGACGCCCGCAGCGACCTCCGATTTTGCAATAACCCGCTGGTCAGGCTGGTGCCCGGCTACCGCCACTATGCGGCCGCCTTGCTGAGCGGTGCCCGCGGCTACCTGCTGGGAACGCTGTGGGTGATGAGCGAAAAGCCGGGGATACTCGATGCAGAGCAGCGCACTACGCTGCAGGCGCTGGCCAGGCAGGTTGTCAGCATCCTGGAATTGCGTTACTGCAACGATGTGACAGGCATGTCCAACCGCGCCACCTTCCTGCACCATCTGCAGTTGGGGCTCACCGCGGACAGCGGCCAGCATGTGGTGGTGGGATTTGCCGACCTGATGGGTTTCCGCCAGTTCAATGATGTGTTCGGCCGCGAGACCGGCAACTGTTTGCTGCGGCTGATGGGTGAGCGCTTCAGCTCGTGGGCCGGTCCCAAGAATCTGGTGGCGCACCTGGGGGGCGACAAGTTTGCGTTTGCGCTGTTCGGCGAGCGCGCTGCCTTGATGGAACAGCTGGAAAAACTGAAAACCATCGTCAGCGCTCCCATACAGCTGAACAATGTCGGCAGCCGCGTACTGCATGCGCGGGTCGGTATCGAGCACCTGGATACGCCGTTCGCCGGCGCGCCGGCCGCTTTGCTGGATGCGGCGGATACTGCCGCATCCTCCATCAGCAGCAACCTGCTGCGAACGACGATCAAGGAATACGGCCTGGAGCTGCTGGAACGCTCGCACCTGATCATGGAACTGCAAAGCGCGCTAAACCGCGAAAACCGGCATGGGGCGCTGGTCGTGCACTACCAGCCCCAGGTCAACTACCGCAGCGGCGAGCTGATCGGCATGGAAGCGCTGGTGCGCTGGCAGCATCCGGTAAAAGGTTTGATCTTGCCGGATACTTTCATCCCCTTGGCCGAGAGCACGAATAAAATCTACCCGCTGGATTGCCTGGTGCTGATGCAGGTATGCAAGGACATGCGACAGTGGATGGACTCGGGGCTGGACATCGTCCCGGTATCGCTGAACATGTCGCGGGCATCGTTGCTGCATCCCAGCATGGCGGCTGACCTGCGCACAGCGATGGACAAGTACCGCATTCCAGGCCACATGCTGGAACTGGAGATTACCGAAAGCCAGCTGCTGGAAACCCAGGACTTGCTATCGGCGCGCGTGGATGAGTTCCGGGAACTCGGTGTCCGGATCGCGGTGGATGATTTCGGCACGGGCTATTCCAACCTGGATGCGATCAACAGCTTCCCTTTCGATCGTCTCAAGGTGGACCGGCAGTTTGTACACGGCGTGGCCGGCAGTGCGCGCATCGCCGGCCTGTTCCACCTGATACAGGGCATTGCGGAATTGTTCGATGCAGACCTGCTGTGCGAGGGTCTGGAGGACGTAGAGGATCTGCAATGGCTGTCGCGGCGCGGCGCCAACTGCGTGCAGGGCTGGTATTTCAGCAAATCGCGCACGCCGGAAGAAATTGTCGGGCTGCTGACGCGCTTGCACGAGCGTCCGGCTGGTGCGAAGGTGCTGACGGCGGAAGAATTGCGGGATCTGCTGAAGGATTGAAGCAGCGGTAATCAGGTCGGGAGCGGATCAGGACGCTGCTTCAAACATCCATATAAGCCATGCCGCCGGCATTGCTGATTTCCAGTCTTTCTTCCAGCAGTTTCTTGTCGCCTTTGCGGAATTCCAAAAACTCCAGGCCGATGCGGAACAGCTGCTGCGACAGGATGGTGTAGTTCATGCGACAGCTGATTTCCAGGATTTTCTCGCGGGTGCCGGCGTTCAAGGGCGGCAGTGCCAGCAGCAGGATGACCTTGCCTTCATAAAAAACATTGTGGTCGCAGTGGATGCTGAGCCCGCCGAGGGAAATGTCGTTGACGCGGCCGTGGAAGGTCTTCTTGCCGTTGCCGCCTTCATACACGATCGCCATGCGCCATTTGACCAGATAGCGCTTGTGCGCGCGCACATTGGTGCGCGGCAGCTTGGCCGAAAAAAAAGGCAGCGGCGAAGGAGGGGCAGAGCTCAGTTCCTGCTCTTCCTTGTTCAGACCCTGCAGTATGCGCAGGCTGTCTTCTACCGCTTGGTCTACATCTGGGTTTTTCATGGTGTACATCTATCCTGCATGCGGCCAGCCGCGACTTCAATGGAATCCTGGGCACTACAGCGCGAATGCAAAAATTATAAGCGCAAAACATGCCGGCTTGCGCAGGCATCGGTTTCTTTTCGGCGCGGCAAACCGGCGGGCGGTCTGTGTTTAATCGGTGACAGCTTGAATGATAGGGGAATATTTGTCTCGCGGCAATTCAATTATTGCTCTTTTGTTATTTTCTGGTTGATGTTGCTGATATTGCTGATGTGGCGAAGCGGCAGGGCTTCCTCGGGGAAGCCCTGCTGCTTTAAGTCGCCCGATGACAAGCGGCTTATTTTTCTTGGTTTCCTTATTTACCCGGAGCCTGGTTCACGAAGTTTGTCAGCAGCGGAATCACTTTTCCAGGCGCTTCTTCGATCAGCCAGTGGCCGGAGCCGGTAATGACTTGGCCATCTACATTGTCGGCCACCAGTTTGACCTGGTTGATCAGGAAGGTGCCGCCGGATTTCTCGCCGGAGATGACCAGCACGGGCATCGTCAGTTTTGTCTGTCCCAGCTGCTGGAAGTCTTGTGCATCTTTTTCAAAATTATGGAAGTATTCAAACCCGGCACGCATGCCGCCCGGCTGCGCATAAGCTGCGGTGTAGATGCGGCGGTTGGCTTCCGGTACGGAATGGTTGCGGTCGGCAGCAAAATCATTCCAGAAGTGTTCGAAGTAGATGCGTTCGCGGCCTGCCACCAGTGCCAGCGGCACGTCGCCGTAGAAATGGAAGTGCCACAGGTCGCGCAGCAGCCACATGTCTTGCCAGTTGCCTATGCCTGGCAGGAAGGCGTCCATCAGCACCAGGCGGTCTGTCTCCTGCGGATATTGCGCCGCATACGCATAAGCCACCATCAGGCCGATATCATGGCCGACCACCGTGGCATGCTGGTAGCCCAGCGACTGCACCAGCGCATGGATATCCTGCGCCATGGTTTTCTTGTCGTAGCCGCCGGCCGGTTTTTCAGACATGCCGGCGCCGCGCAGGTCAGGCACGATGACGGTATGGTTTTTCGCCAGGTCGGGCATGACCGGCGTCCACATATAACCGGTGTCGGTGTAGCCGTGCAGCAGTACGACCGGGCTGCCCTTGCCGCTGATCTGGTAATGCAGTTGCACGCCGTTGACCTTGACGTCATGGGCGCTGAAGCCGGGTGCGGTAGGGGTGATTTCCTGGGTTTGCGCTTGCGCGCCGGCAGACAGGCCGATGCTGATTGCAGCAACGGCGACGGCAGCAGCGGCCTGGATGCCGCGCAGCAGGCTGCGGCCGGATGAGATGGATGCTTGTGTCATGATGATCTCCTGTTGAAGGCGGCTATCGGCGATAGCCAGCCGGTGAACACAGGATATGATTTATATATTCGATCAACAATGTGGAATATATTCATTAACCATTCATAATTTGTGAATTAAGGTCTTACGCTCATATAGCGAGGTGTCGCGCTTATTTGTAAGGTAGCAGGGAGGATGGATGGGAAGCTTGCATTCTATTGCCGCCGCCGTTCATCGTTGATGAAGGCAGCGGCACGCTGATGTTGCCGCTGGCAAGGCAGCCTGCGGAAACAGGCTTGCCAGCCTACTTGCTGAGTGAATCCGCCAGTGCGCCGAAGGCGGCGTCCGTCAGCGGGATGTTGGCGATATTGCCGGCGATGGGGTGGGAAGAAAACTTGGCAATCACCAGTTCTGCCTTGGGGTCGATATACACGCGCTGGCCGTGGATGCCGCGGGCATCGAACACGCCGTTCCTGTTATTCGATACCCACCACATGCTGCGGTAGGAGTAGCCGCTGCCGTAGCCGGCCACGTTCGGGTAGCCGGCCTTGGCAAATTTGGCCGGGTCGCCGCCTTTGCGGATGTCTTCGATGACGGAGGTTGGCACGATCTGCTGGCCGTTGAATTTGCCTCCCAGACGCATCATCTCGCCGAAGCGCGCCATATCCCGCAGCGGCAGGCTCAGGCCGCCGCCACCGGATTCCGAACCGATGGAATCGACGCTGAAGTAAGCGTCATTTTCCGCGCCCAGCTTTTGCCAGATTTTTTCAGACATCAGCGCAGAGGCCGATTTGCCGCTGGCGCGCTTGATGATCCAGGTCAGCACTTCGGCATTGGACGTTTTATAGGCGAAGGCTTCGCCGTGGCTGCCTTCTTTTTTGAGCCTGACCAGGAATTCGTAGAAATTCTTCGGTCCTGCATAGCCGGGCGGCACGGGCAGCATGCTGCCGGAGCGGGCGTAGTCGAACACTTCCGCCTTCGGATTGGCATAGTCTTCCGAATATTGCACACCTATCGTCATGTCCATGACCTGGCGCACGGTGGCGTCGCCATAGGCGCTGTCCTTCAATTCGGGAACGTATTTGGTGACCAGGGCTGCAGGATCAAGCGTGCCTTCCGCGGCCAGTATGCCGGCCAGCGTGCCGATGAAGGATTTGGTGACGGAAAACGCACTATGCGGCAACTGCGGCTCTGCACTGCCGCTGTATTTTTCATAGATGACCTTGCCTTTGTGCAGCACGATAATGCTGTCGGTATAGGTGCGGGCCAGCATGTCTGCCCAGGTGGCCTTGGCGCCCTTGTCGTCGGTGAAGCTGAGCTGGTCCAGGTTTTTCAGTTCCACCGGCAGCACGGACGGCGCGCTGCTGCCGCGCCAGACATTCACGGTGGGCACCATTTCGCGCATGTGCGAGAACGACCAGCGGGTGCGCGGGAAGCTGTAGAAGCTGCCGTTGCCGAAAGTGACCACCTTGTCCGGCGGCGGCGGAAAACCCTGCATCCAGCCCAGGGCTTTAGAATCGGTGGCTGCCGGGTCGGGCAGGGCAGGGGCGGTTTGCGCCAGACTGGCGCTGCCCGAGGCGAGGGCGGCAAGAACGGTGGCTGCGGCCATGGTAGCTTTCATAATGTCTCCAGATTTTATTTTATTTGAACGCTCTGAAACTCATCTCAGTATCATCTCATTGATACGAGCGAGAGGCGCTCTACATTAAACCTTATCAATTGCTACATTACAACCGCATTATTTTCACCAATGTTGTGCATTTCCAAAAAATTGTATGGGATGGCTGAGTGTGCCTGGTTTGCATACTACAATCGTGGCTCCCACCGGAGCAAAGATGAAGATACGCACCCAGTTGATGTTTATCGCCGCGGCCACGCTGCTTCCTGTTGTCGTATTTTCTGCCGTGGCGCTGAACCTGCTGCTGGAAGCCGAGCGCAATGCCGCGCTGAAAAACCTGCGCGAAGCCGCGCGCGCGATGGCGCTGATTGTCGATAGCGAACTCGGCAATGCGGATGCGGCGCTGCGGGTGCTGGCCACGTCGCGGGCGCTGGCCAGCAAGGATCTGCGCGGTTTTTACGAACAGGCCAAGTCTGCCGACCGCGGCCCCGGGTCGTGGACGCTGCTGTTCAACTACAATGGCGAGCAGCTGATCAACACCCTGCTGCCTTTTGGAAATACCCTGCCGAGTTCGGCAGACCTGCTGCGCGTCCAGGCCAGCAAGATGGAACTAAAAAGCGTACTGGAAGGCGTGGCGGGCAACCGTACCTATGTCTCGAACCTGCTGAAAAGCCCGCTGACAGGCAGGCTGGTCACCACGGTCAACGTGCCGGTGCAGCTGCCCGGCGACATGAAATATCTGCTGACCGAGACCTTTGCCGCCGACTATTTCGTGCGGGTGCTATCGCACGGCAATATCCCATCCAGCTGGACCCTGGCGATCATCGACCGCGACGGCAATTTCATCAGTCGCAGCCGCGGGGCGGACCAATTGATAGGCAAGCCGGCGCGGCCTGAGCTCATCAGGGCGGCGCGCGATGCGCAGCAAGGGCAGATCCGGCACCTGACGCTGGAGGGCGTGGATTCCTATGATGTGTTTGTGCACTCGGCGCTGGCCGGCTGGACGGTGGCAATCGCCGCGCCGGCCGACCAGATAGAGCTGTCGGCGCGGCGCGCTGTCAAGCTGGCGGCACTGGGTTTGCTGGCCGCTGTCCTGATGGCGGCCGTTACTGCGGCACTGGTCAGCCGCAGCCTGGTGCGCGCCATTGCGGGAGCCGCGGCTTCCGCTGCGGCAATCGGCCGGGCAGAGGTGCCGGCAGAAAGCATTACCGACATCGAGGAAATAGACAAGCTGCATGCCGCGCTGAACAATGCCGGCATTTTGCTGCGCCAGGAGCTGCAGTCGCGCCAGCGGGCCGAGGCGGAGCGTGAAGCACTGCTGGGCAACGAGCAGCATGCGCGCCAGCTGGCGGAGCAGCAGAATACCGCCAAGGACCAGTTCCTGGCCCTGCTGGGGCATGAGCTGCGCAACCCGCTGAGCGCTATCAGCGGCGCCATCCGGCTGATGCAGATGCAGCCGGCGGGCGGGGTCAATCCCCAGCACCTGCTGCGGGCGCAGGAAATCATTGAGCGCCAGAGCAAGCACCTGAGCCATATTGTGGATGATCTGCTCGACCTCAGCCGCATGAGCATGGGCAAGATCTCGCTGAACAAAAAGCCGCTGGACCTGGCCCGCGTCGTCAAGGCCTGCGTGGATGCCCTGCACACCACCGGCCGCACCAGTGCCTACACCGTGTCGGTCGCGGTGGAATCTGCGTGGGTGGACGCTGATGCCACAAGGCTGGAACAAATCATCAGCAACCTGATCGGCAATGCGCTGAAGTTCACACCGGCCGGCGGCAAGATCGACATCAAGCTGAAGGCGGAGGCTGCATCCCACACGGCCGTGCTGATGATCCACGATAACGGCATCGGCATTTCCAGCGAACTGCTGCCGCGCGTATTCGACGCTTTTGTACAGGGTGTGGCGCAGTCCGACAAGGCGCTGGGCGGCCTTGGCATAGGCCTGCATCTGGTGCGGCAGCTGGTGCAGCTGCATGGCGGCGAGGTCAGCCTGATGAGCGCCGGCGCCGACCGGGGCACGACAGTGCTGGTGCGCCTGCCTTTGCTGTCGGAAGAAGCGCGTCAGGCGGTGGTGCCGGTAACGGCAGAAACCGCCGGCGCGGCGCCGCTCAGCATCCTGCTGGTGGAAGACAACCGCGATGCGCGTGAGATGATGGCTGCCTTGCTGGACATGCACGGCCACCAGGTGATAGAAGCGGACACCGGCGAAGAGGGCGTACTGCGCGCACTGGAGCACAAGCCCGGCATTGCCATTATCGATATCGGACTGCCCGACATCGACGGCTACCAGGTGGCGGCCCGTATCCGCAGCCATCCGGCCTTGCGCGGCACGCTGCTGATTGCGCTGACCGGTTATGGACAACTGGCCGACCAGCAACGCGCACTGGGGGCGGGGTTTGATTACCACCTGGTCAAGCCGGTGGACATAGACCGGCTGATGGACATCATCCGCGGCAATTCCGCCGCGAGCCGGCTTTCAGTGTAGCCGGGAAGGGCGCTGCAATTCGTGCTTGAGCACGTTGATCAGGTCAACCAGGTGGTAAGGTTTTGCCAGCACCCGCACACCCGGTATGCCGACTGCCTGTTCGGTATAACCGGTTGCCAGCACGATGCGGGTAGCGCGGAAACGTGCAGTAATCGCCTTGGCCAATGCGATGCCGTCGGTAGCGCCGGGCATGACGATGTCTGACAGGATCAGGTCGAAGGTAGTGCCCGATTCAAGGATGCGCAAGGCCTCGTCACCGTCCCGGGCCACCGTCACGCTGAGGCCGGCCAGCTCCAGTGCGGGCCGCACGGTTTCGCGGATCAGCGTATCGTCTTCCACCAGCAGCAGCGTGGCAGCCGGCATGGACGCGCCGACTTCTTCTTTCACCGGCTTGGGGGCGGGCACATCGCTGTCCGAGCGCGGCAGATAGATGCTGACCAGGGTGCCTTCGCCTGCCTTGCTGCTGAGCGTCAGCGTGCCGCCGCTCTGCCGGGCAAAGCCGTAGGCCTGTGGCAAGCCCATGCCTGACCCCTTGCCCATCATCTTGGTTGTAAAAAACGGGTCCAGTGCCTTGCTGGAAATTTCATCGCTCATGCCGGCGCCGGCATCGCTCAGCTTCACGCACACATAGTCGCCGGCTTGCAGCGGGTCTGCCGGCTGCGTCAGGATGTCGTTATGGATGGACAGCTGTATGACGCCGCCCTGGGGCATCGCGTCGCGGGAATTCATGATCAAATTCAGTAGCGCCAGTTCAAACTGCAGCGGGTCCAGCCGCACCGGCCACACGTCCTGCTCCACCTCCAGCTTCAGTTCCATATTGCTGGGCAGCGCGCCTTTCAGCAAGGGCAGCGCGCTGTTGATCTGGCGCGTCATGTCCACGGTTTCCAGCCGGGCTTCCTGCGTGCGGCCAAAGGCCATCAGTTGCGACGCCAGCTGCGTTCCCTGCTTGACGGCGCGCTGGCAGGTAGCGATCAGCGCGGCGGTTTTTTCATCCTTGCTGGTCATCGCGGCGACCTGCAGGCCGGTGGTCAGCGTTTGCAGCACATTGTTGAAGTCGTGCGCAATGCCGCCGGTGAGGCGGCCCAGCGACTCCAGCTTTTGCCCTTGCAGCAGCGCCCGTTGCGCATGCTGTGCGTCGGCCACGGCCAGTTCCACGCGGCGCTCCAGCTCCCGCTTTGCATCATGCAGGTCGGCCGAGGCCTTGCGCAGCGCGGCATGCACCGCATCCATTTCTTCGATATCGAAGGCGTGCGGTTCCACCGTTTCGCCGCGGCCCAGGCCTTCCGCCGCCAGCCGCAGCACTTGCGCCGACCTGCTGGTGCCTGCCGCCACCCATAGCGCCGCCCAGATCGCACACCCTAGCAGGAACAGCGACAGCAGCCCCATCATCTTGGTCGTGGCAATTGCCGCCTGCTGCAAATCCTTGCGCGGTACGCTGACGACAAAGGTCCAGTCCGAATTGGGCGCCTTGCTAAAAAACGCGGACACTGCCTCTCCGCTCAGGGCGGTTCCGTCGTTGAAGCCGTCATTGTATTGCCGTATCTTGTCCATGATGGGGCCGTTGGCGCGGCGGCCGACATAGTCCTGCGCCTGCTTGCTGCGGGCAACCACGACGCCGGTACGGTCAACGATGGTGCCTATCCAGTTGGACGGCAGTCGCTGCTCGTCAAATACCGACTGCAGGATGTTGGCATAAATGCCCATGTCCAGGTAATAGGCGATATTGCCGTTGCGGAGTACCGGTATCTGGATGGAAAAGCTGTTGCGTTTGCTGATGGGTGCAAAATACAGGTTGGATACGATGGTGGCCTCAGGGCCATAGCGTTCGCGCAGTTCGCGCACGATGGGCACCAGCGGCTGCTCCACGGTATTGAACGGTAGCCGGGTATTGAGCAGCACCTTGCCGCTGGGGTCATGCAGGATGATGGCGCTATCCGTGGTATCGGAAATCCTATGGGCCTGACGGTAAAAGCTGGGCAGGTCGCCTTCTTCCAGGCTCTGCGAAATGGACAGCGTACGCAGGATGGCTTCGCGCCGCGCGATTTCCTTATCCACCACCAGCGCCATTGCGCGCGTCACTTCGCGCATATTCTGCTTGTTGGCTTGCTGTGCTTCCAGGTAAACATAGGCGATACTTGCTGCCGCAGTGATGATGGCGGGAACCAGGACGGCAAGGACAAGTATCAGGAGCCTGGAGCGAATGCGCATGTATTTATTTCGCAGTTGGAATATGACTAGTCTAACAAATTCTGCGAATTGAGTGTCTTTGATACAGATTTGTTACTTTTTCGCTTGCGCGGCCACTGGCAATGCAATCCCTGCACCCGTGCTTGGTATGCGGCTCTTTATGAAAATGCCGGGAACCTGTTTCGCCCCTTTATTTTTCGCCAACCCATATTTACAGCGTTGCCCATTGCCCGCTTGCCGAATTTTCTCCCTCCATTTTGAGCCATTTGTAAGTCCATTCGTTGCCCTCTTTGTAGCCGATTACCATGGCCATCCCCGCTCCAAGCTTGGCGCCGCGCTGGTAGCTGGCGATAACGTCCCACCCAAAGATGAGGTCTCTTCCCCGCCCGGTATTCACGGGGGCTTCATCTTCGCTATCGCTGCCGCTCGATTTTGATTCTTTCTTTACTGGCGGGGGTAGCGGAAACGGCGAAATGGACAGTTTGCGCCGAACGCTTGGAGCGTCATCGTCGTTAACAGGCATTTGAAGCGAACTTTCGGCATTGTCCCTGTCGATTTGCCTGTTTCTGGCCTCACCCATGGAAGGGGGCTGTTCATTGGCGATATGTGCGACGTAGGTGTCCGTCACAACGAACCTGCATCCCGAGAAGGTGCTGGTGAGGAAAAATTGACAAGGGGTGAGGTTGAGCTCGCGGACCAGCACACTTTCTACACTCAGATTTTTCCACGGTAGCCAGTAGACCTGCTTGATGTGCGTAGAATTCTCCGGATTGCCATCTGCCATGCTCAGGTCGTAGCCGGTGCCGTTTTCACGCCGGGCGGCGTTGATCCAGACGGCGCCCTTGGCATTTGTTTCACTGCGCTGATCCCTCAGCTTGCCGTTAAACATAATGACCCCAAGCGTGTTTTCTCCAACCAGGCCGGGTACCTCATCCCATAAACTTGGCATCATGCGTTCCTATCAAGTGATCGTTCTATTTTGATGTGCTAAATTTTCATTTGTTATTTTTCTCCCGCGAGCAATTGCACATCATGTGGGCGACGCGCAATGGACTGGCATTGAAGGCTTCTTTTTTCAGATACTTCTGCTCTCCCAGCGATTTTTCAAAAAAACCTTTCGACTTTTCCAATTCTCGTTTTCTTTGTATCCAATCCCCGCCGCCGCGATTAGGTGAACTATAGTGATCGGTATGCGGCACAGTTTCATGTAGATTGCCGCTGCGGCTTTCCCACTCTTCTTTTCCTTCTACGTTCACTTCAATTTTTTCTTTGCAAATCTGGCAGTAGATTGTTCCGCCGACCGACGTTGAACGCTTGCGGATTTCCAGTTGGCGGCCCTTGTTCCAAGTGGGGCGGGGCGAGACACAGCCACCTTTTTCAATATCCAGCGCCTCCGAATCCTCGTAATTGAGCCTCTTCGGTTTCGCTGTATTTTGATCGAGAAGGTGATCAAAGGGGCATCTTTCCGGTAACTTTCCTTTGTAGTAAAAAATACCTGGGTCACAAGTGTGCTTGGTGCATTCGACGACCCAGATGTCCACCGTTCTTACTTTCTTTTTCTTCCGTGGTTTTTCTTCTGCCAGCATTGCGATGCTCCTTTGAATTGAGATTGGAACGGCATTCAAAAAGACTGCACCCATGTCCCGGGTCAACCAAATCAGGGCTCATGAGCCAAATATGATTTTATTTTCAGTTATTAAAAATATACCATTTTCGAATGAAATGTTTGTTTTTTTATACTATCAAGAGGCCGTACTTATCAATTTGTCCATGAGTAATTGATACAGATTTTGGTCAATAATGATGTATATTTAAAAGCAACTCTTTGGTACGCGAAATCTCACCTGAAAGGACCTTGTATGCGCTGTGCACTCCGTAGCTGTTTGTTCCTGCTGGCCCTGTCAGTCCTGGCAGGCGGCGAGGCCGCCGCAACGACCCATTCCCTTGGCATTTCGTCGCCGCTGCAAGGCGGATCGCTGGCCTCCGACATGAATGCATCCGGGCAGGTTGCTGCGATGATCGAGGACCAGAAGGGCGGCTGGCATGCCGCGTTTTTTGAAAAAGGCGAACTGATCAAGCTGGAGACGCTGGGCGAAACGGAAAGCGAAGCAAAACGCATCAACGACAAGGGCGAGCTGATCGGCTCATCCAACAAAAAAGACGGCACCTGGACAGCTTTCCTCTACAGCCGTGCCACAGGCATGCAGGAACTGGGTACCCTGGGCGGCGCCAACAGCCACGGCGCGGCGCTGAACAACGCGGGCTCCGCCGTGGGTTTTGCCGACACTGCCAATGGCGACTGGCATGCCTTCCTGCACCAGCCCGGCGAACCGCTGAAGGACCTGGGCACACTAGGCGGCAAGATCAGCTACGCCAGCGGCATCAACAATAGGGAACAGGTAGTCGGCACGGCGACCACGGAAGACGGCTCCCGCCACGCTTTTCTGTACGATGCCGCGCGCGGCATGGTGGACCTCGGCACGCTCGGCGGCCGCTACAGTTCCGCCACCGCGATCAATGACAAGGGCGTCGTCGTCGGCACATCCGAAATGAAAGACCGCAGCTGGCATGCCTTCGTTTATGACGGCACGCAAATGAAAGACCTGGGCCTGGTTATCGGCGCCGGCGACAGCTTCGCTACGGCCATCAACAATGCCGGCCATGTCGTCGGCAGCGTGGAGATCGGCGAAAGACACCTGTCCTTCGTCTGGCGCGACAACAAAATGCTGCTGCACCCCAGCGGCAAAGGCCTGTACCTGACGAACGCCATCAACGATGCGGAGCAGGTCATAGGCGCCACCTACGACCGCGGCCTGAACGCCGCCACCATGCAGTCAAACGCAGCGCCGTTTGTAGACCTGGGCGGCACCAAAATTCTCAGCTTCAACCTGATCATGGTGCTGCTGGCCGGCACGGTGGTGATCTTTCGCAAGCGCTTCAGGGGATTGTTTTTCAGGACATATCACTTTTAGTATTGGCGCAGGCGAAGGGAGGATAGGTTCGGAGCAGGTGGGGTGTGGACGAGCGGCGGTCAGCCGTGATTCAACTTTTTCGATGTATCAAGCAGCGCCACTGCGAGAATGTGGCAGATAGTACGTTCTGGTCTGCATGGGGAAAATTATCTGCCGCGAGGGGGCGGACGCCAAATTGTCTGACGTCCGCGCACTCGGCTGCACTGACAAAACTTACGTCGAAGCAGCCGGATGGAGCTGGCCTCAGGCTGCGAAGCCGCCATCGATCAGCAGGTCGGCGCCGGTGACGAAGGCTGCTTCCGGGCCCGCCAGGTAAGCCACCATGGCGGCGATTTCATCTGCTTTGGCGTGGCGGCGTAGAGCCATCAGGTCATGCAGGCTGGCGCCGAACTCGGCTTTTTCCGGATTCATGTCGGTATCGACAGGGCCTGGCGCCACGTTGTTGACGGTGATGCCGCGTGGGCCGAGGTCGCGCGCCATGCCTTTTACCAGGCCGATCAGGGCCGATTTGCTCATCGCGTAAACCGCGCCGCCTGCGAACGGCATGCGCTGGCCGTTGGTGCTGCCGATGTTGATAATGCGCCCGCCATCTTGCATATGCTTGGCCGCTGCCTGCGAAGCGACGAATACAGCGCGCACGTTGACGGCGATGGTGCGGTCAAAGTCTTCCAGCGAATATTGATCCAGCGGGCCAACGATCAGCACGCCGGCGCTGTTGACCAAAATGTCCAGGCGGCCAAAACGCTTGGCGACGCTGTCGATGGCCTTGGTCAGGTCGGCGGGATCAGAGGCGTCTGCCTTGATGGCAATGGCCTGGCCGCCGCTGGCCTTGATTTCTTCCGCCAGCGCTTCAGCAGCGATTGCCGATGCAAAGTAGCCGATAGCGACGGTTGCGCCTTCGCGGGCCAGGCGGCGCGCAGTGGCGGCGCCGATGCCGCGCGAACCGCCGTTGATGAAAGCGACTTTACCGTTCAATTGGGTGCTCATGATGTTTTCCTTTCAGGTTGGGTTGGTGAGCACAGTATGGTCATCGCAACCTGATCGCGGTAGTCGTAAAGTTGAACGTTCAGTTTCAACCAATGGTTTAAAATATGGCCATGTTGACCGAACTGAGTAGCTATCTCGATGCATTTATTGCCGCAGCCGATGAAGGCAGCTTCTCTGCGGCTGCTCGCCGCATGGGCCTTACGCCGGCAGCCGTCAGCAAGAGTGTGGGGCAACTGGAGGCGCGGCTGGGTGTGCGCCTGTTCCAGCGCAGTACCCGCAGCCTGTCACTGACTACGGATGGCGAGCGCCTGTACGGCCAGGTGCGGCTTCCATGGGGCGAGATTGGCGATGCCCTGGCCGATCTGCGCCAGGGAGCAGGCAAACCGGCCGGCACGCTGAAGGTTTCACTGGCCTATACGATAGGCCGTGAGTATTTTGTGCCCATGATGGACGAGTTCGTACGCCGCTATCCGGACGTGGTGCCCGATCTGCATTTCGATAACCGCCAGGTGGACCTGATCGCCGAGGGCTTCGACGTTGCCATAGGCGGCGGCATAGAGCTGACCGATGCGTTGATCGCGCGTGAGCTGGCCCGCCTGCGTATCGTGCTGGTGGCATCGCCGGCGTATCTGAAAACGCATCCGGCACCGGCGCATCCGCTGGAACTGGCGCGGCATCGCGGCTTGCTGCGCCGCTCGCTCAGTTCCGGGCGGCTGGTGCCCTGGACCTTGAAAAATGTCTCTGGTGAAGAAGTGGTGGCCAGCGTGCGCCCCATCATGGTGCTGGACGACCCTGAGGCCATCGCGCGTGCGGCTGCCAGCGGCATGGGGATTGCCATGCTGCCGTTGCCGCATGCCTTACCACTGCTGGAACGCGGCGAGCTGGTGCGCGTGCTGCCCGAGTGGTATGCCGACGCGCTGCCGCTGTCGATTTACTACACCAGCCGTAAACTGGTGCCGGCCAAGGTGAGGGTATTTGTGGACTACATCGTAGAAGAATTCCGCGCCAGCGGCCAGGCAGCCCGCTTCCGGCAGGGGTGACATGGCAGAGCCGGCTTTCTTTCAGGCCTGAACTGCCATTCAGAAAATAACGGCGGTACGGTGGTGCAAGCGGGTTGCGGAAATTAGTCTTATCCGCGTACCGCTGCCTCGATCTTGGCGACATCAATCTTCTGCATTTGCATCATGGCCTTGAATGCACGCTGGGCGACATCCCCGCCTTGTGCCATCGCCGTGGTCAGGACGCGGGGCGTAATTTGCCAGGACAAGCCCCATTTGTCCTTGCACCAGCCGCATTCGCTTTCCACACCGCCATTGCTGACGATCGCGTTCCAGTAGCGGTCGGTCTCCGCCTGATCATCGGTGGCTATCTGAAAAGAGAACGCCTCACTATGCTTGAAAGCGGTTCCGCCATTGAGCCCCATGCACGGCACGCCGCACACCGTGAATTCGACCGTGAGAACGGTGCCCGCTTTGCCTCCGGGAAAATCGGAAGGTGCGCGGTGAACCGCGCCGACCGCGCTGTCGGGAAAAGTCTGTGCGTAAAAATGTGCGGCCTCCTCGGCGCCATCGTCGTACCACAGACAGAGTGTATTCTTGTTCATCATTAGTCTCCTTTATTTACCATTCGCCGTGCGTGTGTTGCTGCCCATGAAGGTCGAAGCCCTGGGCAAACGCACCGTTACTTAACGGGTACGTTGACGAAGTGCCGGCACTGCAATAACCAGACATCGCATAGCGGATATAAGAATTGTCACGTCAAAGATTCTACATCCTGCACACATAAAAAATCATGCTATTCTGTCATCTTGATGGGAAAAGAACTGCAATTGGCCAGAAGTGGACGGTCGGAAGTGCCTGCCAAACTGGTGGCGATTCAGAGATAACAAATTACAATAGACTAGAATTTCCAAGGACAACTGAATGAAACTCCGGCAAATAATTTTCCTGTCGATTTTGGCCTGCACGTTATCGACTGGAACCCTGTTTCTAGCATCAATATTGTTTATAGATTTCCACTCATGGGTAAAATTACTCCCGGAGGGACAAGCTAAACTTGTGACTCCAGCGTTGCTCCTGCTTACTGTTATTTTCCTATCTCTTGGTGCATACCTTCGACGGGATGGCAATTCGACTGAATATGAAGTTTAGAGTCGTTGCAGGAAGTGAACCAAGCTAACTGGCAAAAGTCGGCCAAAAGCAGACTTTCTCATTAATGTCGGCGTTAACCAAATATGAAACTCTAAGGATATGCGCGCATGAGCAATCTAGATTGGACACCAGTCACCCATGAGAGCTGCGGCAACGTAAAGGGGCCTTTCTACCACGGGACCAGATACGATCTGGTCATAGGCGACCTGCTGGTCCCTGGTTTCGCGTCGAATTACGAAGAGGGCCGAGTCTCAAATAACGTGTATTTCAGCTCCCTCCTGGAGCCGGCTGTCTGGGGTGCGGAGCTGGCTATCGCACTCGCCGCAGCAGAGGGCCGTGGACATATCTATATCGTAGAGCCCACAGGCAGTTTTGAGGACGATCCAAACCTGACCAACAAGCGCTTTCCCGGCAACCCTACACAATCCTACCGCACACGTCAGCCCCTGAAAATCGTCGGTAAGCTGGATGATTGGGCAGGGCACCCGCCGGAAGTGCTTCAGCAGATGCTGGATGGCCTCAAGGAAAAAATGCGTAATGGCCTGGCACCGATTGAAGACTAGTTGATTTTCAAAAGTGAAAGGCCTGGCGAGGCTCGCCTTAAACTTCGAGGAAATGATGGCAGGAAAATTTTTGGGTCGAGGCGCACTCGTTGACCTTATCAAAAGCTCCATATGCCAATTGAATGAAATGAGCCCGTGGCCCGTCCCCAAGGATTCATGCCAATTTAAGAGGCCGCATAACGGAGTACCGTCGGCCGGTTGAATTCACAGCCAGTAGCAGTCATTCAAATCTGCCCCAGCAAGAACTGTTTATAACTTATGACCGTACGCTCGGAGACATTAGGACGCATCGTCCAGACATGGAAAGACGGCCTTCGGATTCTATGGACTTATGCTCCAGAGATGCCAGCACAGGACGAGCGGAGCACTATGCCATGGTTGACCATAGTACGATGGGAATACGACGGATCAGGCAATGAGGGCATGCCTAGCGCTGACGAAAATGACCATATGCTGATGCTCGAAGCGGCTCTTGAAAAAATTGAGCATCCGGCGTTTTGCCTTGAAGGCTATCGTCGGATTGGCGCTGGCGTAAGAGAATTTGTATACTACGTCTCGGATCGCGAAAGATTTCTTCAGAAATTCAATAGTTACACGGCAAAAGATCCACGATACCCAATCACAATCAAGTTCTATAAAGACGAGGCGTGGTCCGATCTTCAAGACCTCATTGATGACTTTAAGACAGTGGAGCATGGCGCTACAAAATCAAGCTGATCTGTTTCGTAAGTATTCCTGCTAAATATCTGGATGTCCGCAATGGAGCGAAAGTGCTCACCCGATACACTAACTAGCCGGCTTGAACACAGTACGAAATGCCTTCAGCGCCGCCGGTTGATAGACAGTGCCATGATTTTCTTCCGGCATGGACTCCACGTGCCAATGCATGCCGGCGTTGTTGGCCTTGGTCAGCGCACTGGAAAACTTCTGCATCATCTCGGCCTCGCCGCTCTCGCCGCTGGCGACAAGGTAAAGCGTCTTGTTGCCAAGTGCCTTGCCTGTCAGCAGGGGCTCGGTATCCTTGATCAACTTGCTGTCGTTCCACCACAGACTGGGGTCGATCGCAATGCCGGTATCGAACAGATCGGGTTCCAGCAGGAGTGTTTCGACGACGAACAAGCCGGCCAGCGATTCGCCGACGATGGCATTCTCCTGGGTGGTGCGATAGCGGTCCCTCACCTGCGGCATTAGCTCGGTTCGAATGAAGCGGCGAAATGCCGCCGAGCCGCCGACAACCGGGGCGATCGCTTTGTCCTGTGCGACTTCGGTTGGCCCGGTCATGTCGCGCCGGCGTTGTGTGTTCTCGATGCCGACCAGGATAAACGGGCGCATCGTCATGTTATCAACCGATACCTGCAACAGTCCTGCTATGTGCAGGAAATCTTCGGCCAGCCCTCCGTCGGGCATATACAAGACTGGCAGGCGTAGTTTGTCCCTTGCCGTATAAACCGCAGGCATATACACGTTGATGCGCCGCGTTTCACCAAGAACCTGCGAGCGTATTGTAAATGTCTCGCCTATCGACAGTGGGGTGGCCGCTTCCCTTTGCTGGGCAATGCTGTCAGCGGCAACAAACAGCAAGCCGGATGTCAGCGCGACGATGCATGCGCGTGCCGTGGCGCCGCGGCGCAATTTTTGTATGAAGCCTATAAGCATTTTTTTTCAGTGTAAAAGGAAGTGAAATTTTATGGACGAAGCCGGGTGATTGTATGGGCAGTATTTTAACTTGTCCAGCAACTGGCGCCGTACCATGATGAGTGCACTCCTCCTGTCTTATTGGGCAGCATGCTTTTCGCTTTGTGCGTCAGCCCAAACGGGAATCGCCTTTGTCGGGCCGCTCAAAGCGATAGCCGGATACATCTTTGCCCGCAGTAGCAAGAATGGCCTTTCAACCAGCCAGAAGAGCAGCCATCCTCCGGCAATGCCTGCGAGCAGTATGATGGCGATTCCCGGTATTGAACTGGTATCGATATGCATTTTTTCTAAAGTGGGCATTACCAATTTAAATATGGGCTTATGCGCCAGGTAAATCGAATATGACCATAGGGCGATACGCGATGCGCCCGGTAAACGCGTGCGGTGCAATAGGGACGTTGTGCTCAGAGCAGAAAGGGTCAGGATGGCAAAGCTTATTGCCAGCAGCGGATAACCGAAGATGGGCATGTAAAACCCCAGTCCGTAGCCCGGCACTTCCAGGAACATCTTGAATAAATATAAAATTGCACCGGCCGATGACAAGCCGATGAAAAATAGAAGATTTCCTTTTTGCCCCAGCTTTGAATAAGCGGCGGGGTGGAAATTTTTCATCATGGCGATTGCCACGCCGGGCAGTAATTCGTCGAAACGGGCAAAGCTCGAATAATAGATGTATTCATAGTAGTCAGATCCATTAATTGCGGCTTTTCCATGATCAAGCCAAGCCAGGCCCCTGGTTGCCATGCCGGCGGCAATCGCGGCGCCGATTATTATCCACCCCAGTTTCCTGAAAGTTTTAAAACGAGCGATCAGTAAGGCCATGGCTGGCAGGACAAGATAGAATTGCTCTTCAATGCAAAGCGACCATGAGTGAGTGAAGGTGTGGCCCGGGCGAAGCCCCAGATTCTGCGTAAACGTCAAGAAGCGCCATAGTGGCGCAGTTTCCTGGCCGGCCAGATCGGAGGGGAAGATAAAGTAGATTGCCAGGATGAAGTAGTAGTTCGGTAAGGTCCGAAGCAAGCGTTTCATGTAGAAGGTCTTCAGGGAAAATTTCTGACCCAGCGCAATCGGCGACAGTATCTGGTTCCCAATCAGATACCCGCTCAGCACAAAGAACAGGTCAACCCCTGCCCATCCAATATCGGTCACAAATCCAAAGGTGCTTGTCCCGCTGACTACCACCATGTAGTGATATGCCAGCACAAGAATAATCGCAGCGGCGCGTAGCGTATCCAGTCCAGGCAGGCGGGTGGCCGTCTTGGTTTCCATCATGGGTCTATCCTTTTTGTGTCAGTGTTGGCGAGCATTGGCGAGATCGGCAATGGGTGAAAATGCGATTGTTGAGCATGGCGATGGCGCTGTCGCATGAAGAGTGATGAATGCGGGTGCAGCAGGGATGACCTCGGGAATGGGGCTGCTATACTGCTCCGCAATGAAACCTTTACTTTCCATGCCGGCCTGGCTGCGAGCCCTTCTGATCAACTTTGCACTGTGGACTCTGCTGTGCGCGCTGGCCGGTATTACTACTTACGGCGATGCTTTACATGATGGCGATACACGCAGCTACTGGCGAATGACGCTGGGATGGTGGTGCGGCTATGTCGTGATGATGGTGCAAAGCTACTTCCTATACATGATTTACCGTCGGCATCCCGGCTGGCTGGCCACGCCACGCTGGATTACGGCGGGTTACCTGCTCTATATCCTTTTATGCTGGCCCGGTGCGATGCTGGGTCTTGCGTACAGGCGCTGTTTCAAGTTCGGCATGGCGCCGACACTGGAGAACTCCTGGCGTTATTGGGTGTCGATGGACAAGTTCGAATGGTTCGTTGTTTTTCTGTTGCTGACAACGGCCTTTGGCGTCGTGGTGGCGGGCTTGCTTTGGCGCCAGCGCCAGCAGCAGATAAGCGAGCTGGCCGAGGTGCGATTGTCGCTGGAGAGGCAGCGGCTCGCGGCGCTGCGCGGACAGCTGGAACCGCATTTCATGTTCAATACGCTGAGCGCCATAGGGGCGATGGTGCGCACGGATGACAAGCCGCTCGCGCTGGATGGCTTGTCTCGCCTTGGCGACCTGCTGCAATATGCGCTGATGAGCAGTGAGCGGGATTGGGTAGGAATAAAACAGGAGTTGCAGTTCGTCCGTGATTATCTGGATCTGCAGCGTCTGCGTTTTGGGCCGCGCCTGCAGGTTTGCATTGAAGGTGAGCATTTGCTGGACGAGGACCTGGAGTGCCCGCCGATGCTGCTGCAGCCGCTGGTTGAAAACGCACTGCGCCACGACCTGGAATGCCATGAAAACGCCAGCGATATTGCTGTTGCCTTTTCCCGTGACGGCGGGCGTTTGTTTGTGCATGTCAGCAACCCCGTCCACGCCCGCGCGGCGCCTGCAGCTGGACTAGGGATCGGCTTGCGCGGCATCGCGGCACGCCTGAGCCTGGCATACGGCGATTCTGCGTCGCTGGCCGTAAGCCAGGTGGCCGGCCGTTTCGTGGCAGAGTTATGCCTTCCCTGGGAGCTGGCGGAATGAGCGCGCCTCTACAAGTATTGATTGTCGATGACGAGGTGCATGCGCGCACAAACCTGCGGCTGGCATTGCTTGCACTTCCCGGCTGGGAGCTGGCCGGGGAATGCTCCAGCGCCGCGGCGGCACGCGCCTGCATGGCAAGCTCTCACGTGGATGTATTGCTGCTGGATGTGCAGATGCCGCTGGAATCGGGGCTGGAACTGGCGCGTGAGCTGAGCGGACTGGATTCGCTGCCCCTGGTTGTTTTTGTCACTGCGCATCGCGGCCATGCGCTGGATGCATTTGACGTCCATGCGCTCGACTATATCGTCAAGCCTGTTGATGAGCGCCGCTTGCAGCAGGCGCTGGAACGCGCCAGCGTGTTGCTGGGTCAGCGTGCGATCTACGCCCAGGCGCTGCGCAAATTTACCGACCCCGCCCCCGGCTATTGGAGTGAGCTGGTAGTGCGGTCGGTAGGGCGGATAGACCGGGTCGCCTTGGCCGACGTGCAATGGATAGAAACTGCCGGCAACTATGTTGAGCTGCATCTGCCGCAACGCAGCTTGCTGCATCGAAGCACGCTGACGGAATTGGCACGTTACCTCGATCCACGCGAATTCCTGCGTATCCACCGGCGCATTCTGGTGCAACGCAGCCAGATGCTGGGGGTGCGCCAGATACAGGAAGGAAGCTACGTGCTGATCCTGCAAAACGGCCATAGCCTGCCTGTCAGCGAACGCTATATTGCCGCTGCCAAAGCGGCGCTGCACGACCAGCGGCGATCAATACCTTTGGTGCAGTAGCAAACTCGTTTGCCGGTAACACCCGGATGCCGCTTTGCGCTCCAATCCAATCGGTGACACAATATACTCACTTCCCATATTTCATCCCACCTTTATCATGGCAAGCAAAAAACAGAAAATCCACGGCATCATCCATACCGCTGCAGCGGCTTGCGCGGGTGTGGGTGGTGGGCTGGCGCAGGTGCCGGGGTCGGATGCGGCGGTGATTGTACCTTTGCAGACGGCGATGATTTCGGCGATTGCGGCGGAGCATGGGGTGACGTTGACCAAGGCAGCTGCAGCGGATATTTTGCTGACGTTTGCGGCCACTACCGGCGGGCGCTGGGTCAGCCAGCTGCTGGTGGGCTGGGTGCCGGGCATCGGCAATGTGATCAACGCTTCCACTGCGGCCGCGGTGACGGAGGCCGTGGGGTGGGCGGCGAATACTTATTTTTCTAGGAATGCGACGGAAATTTCCGTCACCTGAGGTGGATCAGTCCGGCAGGTTTCCCTGGTAAGCAGCATTCATCTTTTGCATGAAAATCTCTTCTTCGTCACCGCGGTAGCCTCGCCGCACTTCGCTGTAGCCAAAGCGGATATACATGTCGATTGTCGTCTGGTTGCCCACTACCGCGGTAAATAGCTGGAAGCTGTGCACGTAAGCGTAGCGGCGCTCCAGTTCCTCCATCAGTTGCCGGCCATAGCCTTTGCGCGCGTGGGCAGGGTGGACGATCAGGCGGCCTATGTGGCAGCTTAGCTGGCCCGGTTCCCCACTGACATACGCGCGTACCGAGCCGACGATGGCGCCGTCTGCGACGCCTTTCAGCACCAGGCCCTGTTCGATCTGTTCTGCGATTTCCTGCACCGGCTGGAGTTGCGGATCGAGGTAGTTCGGGAATTTTCTGAAGGCCAGTTTTTGCAGGTCGAGGATAGCCTGGGCATCGGCGGGAGCAGCCAGTGTGATGTGCATGAGGTTTGATAATGCGTGAGCTGACGGGGTGACATGATAGCGGATATCTACAGCTGTATCACGGATGAAACTGCAGTTCAGCTCATCCGCTTCAGGCCGCTACTGTTTTGGCATTCACCAGGGTTGCGCGTCCCGCGCCTATGCCGAATGACGCAGCCCCTATGCCCAGCAGGATGAACAGCACTGCTGTGGCGTGGTGGCTTCCGGTCCAGCCGTGCAGCAGGCCTACCATCAGTGGCCCGGTGGCAGCCAGCGTATAGCCTACCGCCTGCGACATGCTGGACAGGTGGGCGGCAACATGCGCATCCGGCGAGCGCAGTACAATCACTGTCATCGCAGCGGCGAACAGGCCGCCCTGGCCGACGCCTTGCAGGCCGGCCCACAGCCATACCCAGCCGCCGGAAATCGGGCCCACCGTCATGGCGACCAGCGCGACCACGGCGATGACCGCCAGGAAGACATTGATCATGCGCTGGTCCTTGCATTTGAAGGCAACGGGCGGCACTAGCAGGCAGGTGGCAACCTGGAACATGACCGATACCGATACCGCGAGCCCGGCTTGCACGCCGTCCATGCCGCGCGAGCGCAGGATAGGCGCCAGCCAGCCAAACACGCAGTAGGCCAGCGCCGACTGCAAACCCATGAAAAACGTCACCTGCCAAGCCAGCCTGTCGCGCCACAGGCCTTGCACGGTATAACCGCTATGCTGCGCGTGACGCTTGCTGGCCAGTGCCTGCGGCGCCCACATCAGCGCAATGACAATGGCCGGCAGCGACCATGCGGCCAGCGCCAGCGGCCAGGAGTTATTGAGCATTTTTTCTATCGGAACAGTCAGGCCGGCTGCACCGGCGGCGCCTGCGCACAGCGACATCGTATACAGCCCCATCATCAGCGCCGTCCGGGTGGGGAAATCGCGTTTGACCAGGCCGGGCAGCAGCACGTTGCCGACCGCGATGCTGGCGCCGGCCAGGCCGGAAGCGATGAACAGCAGAGGGATGCTGCCCATTCCACGCAGCGCAGTGCCGGCGGCCAGCAGCACCAGCATACCCAGCAGTGTGCGTTCCGCGCCGAAGCGCCGCGCCAGCATCGGCGCCAGCGGCGCAAACAGGCCCAGGCACAGCACCGGCAGCGTGGTCAGCAGGCTGGCCGAGGCGGAAGACAGGCCGGTGGCAGACATGATTTCCGGCAGCAGCACCGACAGGCTGGAGAAGACCGGCCGCAGGTTAAACGCGATCAGCACCAGGCTGGCGCCCAGCAGTAATTGGCTGACGCGGTTGGGATGTACCGGCAGTGAAGCTTCCGCGGGCGGCACGCTATCGATTTCCGCATCAATGGCCTGCACCAACGCCGGGTTGCTGAGGGAGGAGGGGGAGGGCGTCGTCATCTTATTCTTTCAGTCCGGGCGCGGTGCTGGCGACCGGCGCCAACAGGCGTTCCAGTTCATTCAGCACCGGCGCCATGAAGGCATGCATGGCTGCCGCTGCACGGTCGGGATCGCCGCTGGCGATGGCGTCGACGATGCGCTGGTGGGCTGCCTGATCAGGTTCCGGCAGATCGTTTTTCAGTGTGGAGGTAATGGTGTCCTTCACCGACGTGGAGAAGAACTGGTATATCTCGGCCAGGGCGGCATTGCCGGAGGAGGCGATGAGGCCCTTATGGAAATCCAGGTCGCGCGCGATGAAGGCGGCCTTTCCTGCTTCGTCATCGCCCTCAAAGCTGCCCCTGGCATTCACCAGTGCCTGCAGGCGGGCGAGGTCTTGATGGCTATGCCTGGCTGCGGCCAGGCGCGCGGCTTGTACTTCCAGCGCGCAGCGTACTTCAAACTGGTCGCGCAGGCTGGCGCGTTTCAGCTTCAGCATGCCGGCGGCGCTGTCGGCGACGGCCCGCACATAGGTGCCGGAACCCTGGCGCACTTCCAGCATGCCCTGGGTGACCAGCATCTTGACTGCTTCGCGCACCGTGCCGCGGCTGACATTCAGCAGTTCGGCCAGCCTGGGCTCGATGGGAATGCGCTGCCCCAGCGGCCAGCCGCCGGACGTGATTTCGGCAGTCATTGCGGCGGCGGCATTGTCCACCAGCGAAGGGCGGGGCGTGTTTTGTATCATAAAAGCTAATTCATCCAATCATCTGATGATTTTAGGTCTGGTTGTAGCGGGTGTCAAGGCGGGTAGCTTATGGGACTATATATGTGCTGATGCGAGCTTTACCGCTGTCAGAGTATCTTGCGTTGCGCGCAACACGGTGTTTCCTTGATAATCAGGTTTCTGTCCGTGAACAGCCTGCCGAGACAATATGCCTTTTACCATTCCAGACCGTCTGCAATCTGCCCGTCTTTGCCTCCGCCCCTTGCAGGAGGCCGATCTTGCCGCGGTGCTTGCCTGTTACGACCATCACGAGGTCATGCGCTATTGTCCGCCCACGCGCTGGCATACGATGGCGAATGCGCGCAACTGGTTCACGCGGATACAGCAGCGCATCGCGGAAGGCAGCACCATGCAGTTCGTCATCGAACTGAATGAACCGGAGACAGTGATAGGAAGCTGCGTGCTGTTCAAGCTGGACGAGGAAAGCCTGCGCGGCGAGATCGGCTATGCGCTGGGAAGACAGTATTGGGGGCAGGGATATATGCATGAGGCGCTGCTGCTGCTGGTGGAACACGGTTTCCGCAAGCTGGCGTTGCATCGGCTGGAAGCGGAGATCGACCCCAGGAACGAGCATTCGGCAAAGAGCCTGCTGCGGCTGGGCTTTGTGCTGGAAGGCACGCTCAGGGAGCGCTGGATAGACGATGATGAAATTTCCGACGCCGGCCTGTACGGTCTGCTGGCACGCGACTGGCTGGCGGCGCAGGAGGCGGGGCCGGGTGGCGGTTAAGCCATCATCAGTCTCTGCCGGCTGCCGTTATCTACACCGTTCCCTTGCCTGCCATGTTTTGCTTGGCCGCAAAGCGGGACAAGGTGTCCGGCACCATGCGTTCGAAGAAGCCTGCAATAAATGACCAGACGATCAGCTTGGCATACTGCACCAACGATTCCGGCGTGGCATGGCGGAGAAATTCCGAGAAGTATGGCGGTTGCTCCTTGGGGTCGCCTATGCTGTCAGGAAATGCGGGAAACAGGTCGCCCTTGACTAAGCCGGCGACGAAGATGATGTAAAAAATCACCGCAAACAGCGCGCCGCTGAAGGGCGACACCAGCACGCTGAAATTGCCCCAGCGCAGCACCGCGATGTTGTGCACCGGATCACCCTCGTCGGAGGCGCTCTGGTAGCGTTGCTGCACGCTGAGCAGCCCGCCCATCAGCCCGGTAAACAGCACGGCGCCCAGCGGCGTGACATCGACGCTCCAGCGTGTGAACGACACCAGCAGCGCGTAGATGAACAGGGCGATCAGCCCCACGCCGGTCATTACCGCGATGACGCGGGAGACGTATTCGCGCTGCTGCTCCCAGGCGGGGCGTATCGCATAGCGCAAGTGGATCTGGGTCAGCAGGAATTCCACGTCGGCGCGCAGTGCGGCTTCGGTACTGCTGCTCATTGCCGTGGGCTTGGCCGGGTCGGGGTCCTTCGGCTCCGCGTCCTCTTTTTTGCTGCTGTCCACGGGCGGCCCCTGGTCGCCCTGGCGCTTGTTGTCGGTGATCTGCGCCAGGTAGTCCGGCGGGCGCGACGCCAGGTAGGCATCATATTCGCGCAGGCCGGCCACATCGCGGTAGCGGTTGCGCAGGCTCCATACCTTGCGCGGCAGCTCGGTCTTCGGCATCAGCCGCGACAGCACCAGGTCAAACGCGTACAGGTCATCCCAGTTGAGGATGCCATCCTGATTTTTCTGGACGATCTGGTCGAGCTTGGTTTTGGATTCCTCGGGCACCTGCGCTGCGGGCAGGCTGCGGTATTTGCCCTCCAGGTGTTCAAAATAGATTAGCGCATAGGAGGGCAGGGGGCGGCTGGTGCAGTCCTGGTCCAGCAACAGGGATTTCAACATCATGCGCATCGCTTCCCCTTTTTTTGTCTACCTGTCTTGCCGTCGGCGCTGCCAAGTCTTTTATCTATGCGTGCAGGAACAACCAGAAATCAATCTATATGGTATTTGGGGATTGTCAATTTTTTAATGCCGGCCGTTGCGGGGCCGCAACCGGATTTCAGCTTTTTTTCAGCTTTTGCCGGCGGGCTCTTTTGCGGGTGAAAGGATTCTCCCTTATCCAGCATCTCCAGTATGGCCTGCATGCGCCTGGTCCGGGTTTCAGGCTTCTTCGCCGTGTGCAGGCGGTAGGCAATCGAATACAGGTTGGTCTTGTTCAGGCTGCCGAAAAAGGCGAAGGCCTTCTTGTTGTTCTTCAGGGCGGCCAAAAAATCGTCCGGGATGGTTGCAAGGCTTTGCGATGCGTAGGCAAGTTGCCAGCGGCCATCTTTTTTTGCCGCTTCCACCTGCTCAAGGCCGGCTGGCTGCATCTTGCCGGCGCCGGTAAGTCGCTCTGCGTGGCCGACGTTGATCGCGGACCAAGTGCTGCTCGTGCGGCGCGGGGTAAATTTTTGCAGCCACGAGGCGTCATCGAAAGGTTTTTTCTGGCCGTCTATCCAGCCGTAGCATAGCGCCTCGTCCAGTGCCTCGGCGTAAGTGACGGTGGCAGTGCCTGCATCTTTCTTGAATATCTGTAACCAGACGCCGTCTGTACGGCGATGGTGGGTAGCCAGCCACTGGCGCCATTTTGCGGCGGTGGCGAAAGGCAGGACGGTGAGCTCGGGTTTATCGGCCATGCGATGCTTTCTGGGATCGGGCAGGGATTGTTTGATATTTTAACCACATTTTTTGCGAAAGACGGGTTATCGGCAACCGGCACCACTTGTTTATTGGGCGGTCTGCGGAGCAGTCCGGTGCGGATAGCGCGCGGGCGCTCCCCACAATGCAAACAATTGTGAAAATCGATACGGGCCCGGCAGTCTTGCCTGTAGTTCGGGGCTATTATGCTAAAGGCTGATCCGGCAGCTGCCGGGGACCGCTTTTTCACGGAGATCCCAAAAGTGGCTGCTGCACGCTGGCTGAGCAAGACGATCTGGTTGCCGGTGGCGGTGCTGGCCGCAGGCGTCGTGCTTTCCGTTACGCTGGATTTTGGGCAGCAGGCAGACAACGCTCGCCGTGAGCAAGAGCATTTCGACGGCCTGGCCGAGCGGACGGTGACGCAGATCAACAACCGCCTGCAAAAGTATGAATATGGCTTGCGCGGCGCGCGTGGCGCCGTCATCGGCGCCGGTGGCGTGACCATCTCCCGTAATACCTTCCTTGAATATGGCCGCTCGCGCGATATCCGGCGCGAATTTCCCGGCGTGCGCGGTTACGGCTTTGCACGCCGCGTGCATCCGGGCCAGGAGGCGGCTTTCATTGCGCAGATGCGGCGTGACGGCTTGCCCGATTTCCAGATCAAGGAGTTTGCCCCGCACGAGGGCGACCATTTCCCTATTGCCTTTATCGCACCGCAAAAGAGCAATGAGCTGGCAATAGGCATAGACCTGGCATCGGAATCCAAGCGGCATGCAGCCGCTATCGCGGCTATGCAGACTGCGCAGCCGGTGCTGACGGCGCCGATTTCGCTGGTGCAGTATCCGGGCAAGCCGGACCGCGGCTTCCTGTTGCTGATGCCCGTATATTCGTCGATGGAAAAAGCGGAAACGGCTGCACAGCGGGACGCGCTGACCATAGGCTGGGTGTATTCGTCGCTGCAGATAGACGAAGTGCTGACCGGCTTCGACTACTTCGACGGCGAGTTTGCGATGGGGCTGGACGATGTCACCGAACAGCTGCAGCCATCGTCGCCAGGCCAGTCCGCGCGCATTCCTTTTTTTGCCTCTCCCGGATTTGGGAACGCCGTTGTCAACGGGCTGGAAAAAAGCGTCGACCTTCCCGTGTACGGACGCATCTGGCGCGTGCATATCAAGGCGCTGCCTCTTTTCATCAGCCATCTTGACGCGAAAAACCCGCAGGCAGAGGCCGGCGTCGGCATCCTGCTGAGCGCCTTGCTGGCGGTGCTCGCCTACAGCTACCTGCGCGCCCGGGAACGGGATGCGAGGGCCGGCATGGAGCGCAGCCGTCTTGCGGCCATCGTGGAAGGCTCCAACGACGCCGTCATCGCCCAGAGCCTTGAAGGCACCGTTACCGACTGGAATCGGGCCGCGGAAAAAATGTTCGGTTACAGTCCCCGGGAAGCAATCGGCAATACGCTCATGAACCTGATCGTGCCTTTTGAATATTCATTGGAAGAAGATGACGTGTTGCGCCGCATTGCAGGCCGCCAGGAGGTGCAGCATTTTGCGTCGGTGCGGCGGCGCAAGGACGGTTCGCTGCTGGACGTGTCGGTCACCGTATCGCCTATCCACGGCGCCGGCGGCGGCATGCAGGGCGCCGCGCTGACCATCCGCGACATCGGCGGGCAAAAGGCGCACGAAGCCAATATTCGCAGGCTGAATGCGTCGCTGGAGCAGCAGGTGCAGATACGCACGGTGCAGATAGAAAAATACTCGGCATTGCAGCAGGCGATTTTGGTCAGCGCGGGTTCTGCCGTGATTGCGACCGACCGCGATGGCCTGATCACGCTGTTCAATCCTGCCGCCGAGGCCATGCTGGGCTACGCCGCTGCCGACATGCTGGGTCAGGTGTCATCCACGGCCTTCCATGACCCGGCCGAGGTGATGGCCCGCGCGGCCGTGCTGTCTGCGGGGCTGGGCACGACAGTCAAGCCCGGCCTGCAGGCGCTGGTGGTAAAGGCCGCGATGGGCAGGCCGGACACCAATGAATGGACGTTGATTGCCAAGGACGGGCACCGCATCCCGGTGCTGCTGACCGTCAGCGCCTTGCGCAATGAGCAGGATGAGATCATCGGCTACCTGGGCATTGCCACCGATCTGACGGAGCGCCGCCGCAACGAACTAGCGTTGGAAAAAAGCGAGCGCTTCCTGCGTACGCTGACCGACAATCTGCCGGGCATGGTCGGCTATTGGGGTGCGGACCTGCGCTGCAGCTTTGCCAACTACGGTTATGAAACCTGGTTTGGCCGCAATGCGCAGCAGATGATAGGCATCCACGTGCGCGACATGATGGGCGAAGATATCTACCGGCAGAGCGAGCCCTACCTGCATGGCGTGCTGAACGGCGAAAGCCAGCAGTACGAACGTGTGCACGTGATGCCCGGCGGCACGGTAGCCTATGCACAGGTCAACTATATTCCCGATATGGACAACGGCGAGGTGCGCGGGTTCTATGTGCTCATTTCCGATATCACCGAGCTCAAGCATGCGCAGCTGAACCTGGAGCAGACCAACAAGATGCTGCAGGCCCGCACGCGCGAGGCGGAGGCCGCCAGCCGCGCCAAGAGCGATTTCGTCGCCAACATGAGCCATGAGATCCGCACGCCGCTCAATGCGGTGCTGGGCATGGCCTACCTGCTGGAAAGCACAGGGCTGACGGCGGAACAGAAAAAATACCTGGAGATGATCAAGGTATCAGGTCAGACGCTGCTTAGCATCCTGAACGATATCCTGGATTTTTCCAAGGTGGAGGCGGGCCGCATGGAACTGTCGATGACAGAGTTCCAGCTGGCGGACGTGCTTAATGCGGTCGCTACCATCATGACGGTGAATGCCGGCGAAAAAGACCTGGAGCTGGCCATCGCCGTGGAGCCGGACGTGCCCAGGGTGCTGGTCGGCGACGCGCTGCGGCTGCAGCAGGTGCTGGTGAACCTGACCGGCAATGCGCTCAAGTTCACAGAACGCGGAGAGGTGGCGGTGCTGGTCAGGCTGGTGCGCATGCAGTCCATCAAGAACAAGCCGTATGCCGTGCTGTGTTTCAGTGTGCGCGATACCGGCATAGGCATGAGTCCGGAACTGCAGGGGCGGCTGTTTGCCTCGTTTACCCAGGCGGATTCTTCGTTCACGCGGCGCTTCGGCGGTACTGGACTGGGGCTGACGATTTCAAAACGGCTGACCGAATTGATGGGCGGCAGCATTGGCGTCACCAGCGACGAAGGGCGGGGCAGCGAATTTACCGTCACGCTGCCTTTGCAATGCGCGATGGACCAGGAGGATACGGCCCGGTCGCGCAGCTCTATCGGCAACCTGCGCTTCCTGGTGGTGGACGATAACGCCACCAGCCGCGACTACCTGGGCAAGACGATACAGGGCTGGCGCTGGGAGGTGGATACTGCAGACTCCGGCACCCAGGCGCTGGCCCTTTTTGAGGCAGAACAGGCGGCGGGCCGGCCGTATGACGTGGTGCTGGTGGACTGGCAGATGCCGGGCATGGACGGGCTGGAAACCCTGCGGGCGATCCAGGCCCTGCCGACGGACGCGGCAAGCCAGGCGGAAGCCGGCCACGGCTTGGGCGTCGGCAACAAGCCTGCAGCGCTGATCAGCATCATCATGGCGAGCTCTTTCGGCCGGGGCAAGCTGATGCATACCGACGCCGAGCAACTGGCGGATGCCGTGCTCAGCAAGCCGTTGACCGGCTCCAGCCTGTTTGATGCGCTGCATGGCGTGCTGGTGGGGCTGGGCGCGTCCGTCCATGTGCTGCAGGAAGCCCGTTCCACGCCGCTGCTGCAGCGGATTGACGGCGCCAGGCTGTTGCTCGTGGAAGACAATCCCTTGAACCAGGTAGTTGCCCGCGGCATGCTGGAGCAGGCAGGCGCCAGCGTGGACGTTGTGGACAATGGCCGGCAGGCGCTGGACAGGCTGCATGCCGGCGCCGGCCGCTACCATCTGGTGCTGATGGACATACAGATGCCAGTCATGGATGGTCTGACCGCCACCCGCGCGCTGCGCGAGGACCTGAAGCTAAGCCTGCCGGTACTGGCCATGACGGCCGGCGTGATGGCTTCCGAGCGGGAACTGTGCATCGAGGCCGGCATGAACGATTTCATCGGCAAGCCCATTGATGCAGACGACATGCTGTCCAAGATCATCCGCTACCTGCCGGAGCTGCCGCGGCATCCCGCACTGGCATCCCACGCTCACGCTGCGAAAAAAACATTCAAGTCGTTTGCAGCGGCGACGGCAGCGGATGAAGCAGCGCCGGTGCCGGTTTTCGACCCTGGCCACCTGATGGCGATCACCAAGGGCAAACCGCAACATACGGCGACCATGCTGGGTTTGGTCAGGAAGGTAGTGGAGAATGGCACCACCCCCGTCACCGAGGCCAGGCAGGCCTGGCAGGAAGGCCGTGCCGACGATGCTGCACGCATGCTGCATACGCTGCGCGGCATGATGGGCACGCTGGGTGCAAAACGCTTTGCCAATGCGGCGCTGGAACTGGAAAAGACCTTGCCGCATGAAGCCGCTGAAAAGCTGGCGACGATGTTTGGCCGTGTAGAACAGGAACTGGATGCGGCAATAGAAAAAGCGCGGGTATGGGTGGAAGAGCAGGGCTCGTAAATTGCCGGAGCACCTGATTTTTTGCCGCCTGGGTCACGGTAGAAATCGTTGAAGCCTTACGCTAGCGGCCTAGCTGCACGACCTGGTTTCTCGCAATCAGGCTCCATTCCACAATACCGATATAGCCGTCTTCCACCGCTACCACGACATTGCGGCCGTTGGTGTACACCACGGTGCCGGCGGGATGCACATGCAGTTCCGTCCAGCCTACCGCGCGGCGCACGAACATCATTACATTGTTCAGATGCGCAATGCATTCGTGCTGGCCGAAAGCGCGTATCCGGCACAGTACTTCGGCCACCGGCTGGTCGAATTTCAGCAGCCACTCGCTGTCGGGTAATTTTTCCCAATAGCTGCCTTCATCGCCTTGTGGCGACGCCTGTTCCCATAAGCTCGTAAAGTCTGACGCGACTTGTCTTGCAAGATCGCGCATGGCGATCTGCGTGCGCAGGCTCAGGCTTTCATGGCAATCTTCATCCGTGAGCGGGAAATGCCGGTCTGCCAGGATGTCACCGCTATCGAATGCATGCTCCAGCCTATGGCAGCTGACGCCCCAGCGTTGCCTGCCTTCCAGGATGACGCGATGGAACGGATAGGGCCCGCGGCCTTCCGGCAGCGGCGACGGATGAAAGTTGACGGCATGGCGCAGATAAGGCCGCCAGTCCGGCACCCGCCAGTTGTAGCTTGCAATGACCAATATGTCGCAGTCTCGCGCCTGCAGGTCCAGCAGGTCTTGCGACGTGATGCGGGATAGCTGGACCTCCATCTTCAACTGGGTCGCATAGCTCATGACCGCCTGGTTGTGGTTGACGACATTGTCCAAAGGCACGGTGAACAGCTTGACCGGCTCCCAGCCGGCATTGACAAAGGCTTCAAATACGCCCATGTAACGGTCGGCGGTGGCAATGGCAAAGCGCATGACGGGATCCCTTTTCTTTTGACTGATGGGGGCTTGATGAATAGCGGGCCGGGCGGCCATACTGCGAAAAACATCCAGCATTGCATTTGAACACCGGCATGTAACCCCAGTTTTTCAGCGGCAGTACTTTTGTATCCGCACGTATCCTTCCGCATGTTTTTCTTTACAAAGCTTTGCAAGCTCGGTGGGAAGGCGAACAGAGCAATGCCTTTTAGGCACATAATATGGGGACTCGTTTTTGTTAAGGAGATGCCATGATGATCAAGCCGCCTGAAGATGCCCTGGGCGAAGCAGTCAAAGCGCCGGCCGAACCTGCCGACCACCATCATGAGCGGCTGGCAGACATGCCCGGCCAGAAAAAGAATGCGGCCGGGCGCAAGAAGGACAAGTCAACGCCTGACAGCGGCCTGAGCCGGCGCAGCATGTATGAAGACCAGTAAGCGGATTGACGCAGGCCGTGGCTGCAGCGGCCGGTAGTGGAAATTTACGGTCAAAAAATAAAAGGCCCGGGTTATCCGGGCCTTCAGCATTTAAAGGAATGTTTAAAGCAATAGATCGATAAAGATGCGTGTCGCGGCTGAGGCCGCGGCGTCTTATACACGAATGTCGCCGGAATCTGTATTCGAACGAATCTTTATATCGGTTGCCGGATTATTCCGAGAAGACGACTTCGACTTTATCCTTGTCGTGCTTGCTATCGTCATTGCGGGGCTCGCGGTAAGGCCGGTCCAGGTATTTATGGTGAAACTCTACTACCCGCGCCACCATGCCAGGCCGGTCCGTCTCAATTTCCCTTACCTGTTTCAGGCGGCCATTGCTTGGCGTGGAAATAATGGCGTTGGCGAATGCGCGCTTGTCAGGCCAGAAGCTTGTACTTTGCATGATAGTCTCCTTGGATGAGAGTGAAGCATTGGTGATGCGTAAATCCATGGACTCATCATATTTTCAATGCAATAAATATCCAACAGGACATGATCCATAGTGCATGTCGGATGAATCTGACAACAATTGATGGAAAGACAGGGAGAGGACGGGAACTGTGCCGGCGGAAGCGGCTATCTGGAAGGGCGTAACAGCGGGAAAGATGAAAAAAACGGCAAGGCGGGCATGCATTGCCGGGAGGATCTGGTGTGCATTTTTCTCATCGAAGAAAAATGCGATCCTTCCCGGTAGCCGGTGCGGCCTGCATCACTGCCTTGCTCATTCTGTTGCTGCGCTTACTGCTGGTTTCCTGTGTTCGACATAAGGAACATCGAGGTATTTGTGATGGAACTCGACCACGCGGGCAGATATGCCTGGTTTGCTGGTCTTTACTTCACGAACCTGTTTCAGCCTGCCATTTCCTGCGGTAGAGGCGAATACGTTGCTGAAAGCGCTTTTATCGGGCCAGAGGCTGGTTGCGTTTTGCATGATGATCTCCATTAAAAATTTTAAAATTCACACTGCGTTAGTCGTGCCAAATCTGTTGTTGCCAAGCTTGCTTACTTCTTGTGGGGAGCTGCACTGTGTCAGCGCAGCTCCCCGAATAAAAAAACCTGTTACCGAAAATAGGGAGGTAGGGGGGCGGTAACAGGCTGAGGAGCCACTCTTGCCCGGTTAGCCACCGATATATTTAGTGTTGCGGCTGCCGAATCTTGCTACGGCTGCCTGCATCGTTTCGGATTTCACTTCAGTACGGCTGGCTGTGTTGCCTGTATATTTGCTGTTGGATACGATTTCTTTGCCGCCTATCAGCAAATTCGATGCGTGGGCCTGGCTTTGCTCTGTCTGCAATTCAGCGGGTGTCTTTGTATCAGCAACTGCTTTTACTGCGCCGGTAGTGGGCGGATAGTTGACATAAGGCTCGTCGCCGAAGCCAGCTGCAAAAGCTGCTGCGCCGCTCAGTGTCAATACTGCTGCTGCGATCAATTGTTTCGTTTTCATCGTTATTCTCCTGATGCCTGTAGGCCTCAATATGGATTCAAGCAATTCGTCCAGCTTGTCAGTCGCTTCACTTATCCGGCTGACCGCGTGAGCCCTGTACCTGTCTGCTTGTTTGGCAGTACCTTGCTCATCGATGGAAGCAAGTGTAGCCAGCGATCGGGCTTCGATAAAGGCCGCTAAAAGAAATTCACTGTTCGCGTGGGTGAAATAATCGACGTAGATATGCCGAATCCGTATGCGCTCCATAGGAGAAATGCAGCTGAGCACAGCGTTGAATGCGTGCGGCAAGGCGCGCGCAGGTGGTGGTAACAGCGCTGTAACCCAGTAGTTTTACGGTAGTGTGCTGCCGTGTTTTTGCGGTGGCAGACGTGTTGTTGCGGCGTGAACCGGCGAACCGGTGTGATGGATAGCGGTAGATATATCAGCGATATCTCTGCCGCAAGCATGGAAAGTGGAAGAGCAGGTAACTTTATTTGACGGGCGGAACCCGGATGCCGCTATGTTGGCTACGCTTGCGGCAGCACCGTGCTTGCTGAGGTTCTCAGAAGCCCAGATCCGCCAGCAGATCGTCAACGCTGGATTGTTCCAGCGCAATGCCGCCGGCGGCGCCGGGACCTGCCATCAGTTCATCTTTTTTGATCAGCGACATCGTGCCCGGCGGCGCCGCATCGATGAGCAGTTTCAGCAGGTCGTTTTCAGTACGCTCTATCAGCGACACTACTTTCTTGATCAGCTGTCCTGTCAAATCCTGGAAATCCTGTGCCATCATAATTTCGGACAAGGCCTGGTACGTCGTGGCGCCGGTTGCCTGGCTTTCTGCAAGAAAGGCCGCAGTGCGAGCCGCGAGCGGATGCGCATCGCCCGCAGCCGCCCATTCGGCCTGCAATTTTTCCGCGGTATCGCCCAGGCGTTCCTGCAGCGGCATGGTTTGTTCGACCTTGTTCAACACCGTGTTGGCGGCTTTTTCGGTCAGGTTGCCGATGTGCTGCAGGCGCTCGCGTGCAGACGGAAATTCACTGGCAGCTTCGGACAGCACGTTGTCCGCGCCGATTTCGGTCAGCGTATCGTGCAATGCGCGGATGATGTCACCGAGGCGTTCAAAGACCGGCGTATCGCTTGGGAATTGCGGAAGACTGCTGCCGCTCTCTGATCGTTGACTGGCCATATTTCCCATGCTGACACCCCTTTATTTGTACTGATAATAATTTATCTCTATTGCAACGCTGTGACATTCCGCATTCCTTGGGCGTGCCTTCCTTGTATCCAGAGCCTGGCGTGAGGACGCAGGCAACGCCGGAATACAGGGAGGGAAGTTCATCAATGCAAGACATGGAGCGGGACGGAATGGGAAACAACGCACGGCCAACAAAGTTGACGTACGGCAATTTTAACACGTAAAGCAGATGCATCAAGATAGACAGCTTGAATTTACGGGCGAGGTTTGGAACCGATTTGAAAAAGATTGTGAATTCCCTTAAGCCTGAGGTTGAGCTTTCAGAGGAATTTCGTAACTGTTTTCTTTCCGGCGCAAACATAGTAAGCTAAAGTAACTTAATGTAACAATTTCCATAAGCTGGCGCTGCTTGCGGGCAAAGCCTGAAAGGATGATTCCATGAATGTCAGACATTTGACGGTTGGACAACGCTTGACCCTGGGTTTTGGCCTGATCCTGGCTTGCATGCTGGTCATGATCAGCATCACGGTGACGCAATTGTCGGGCATTGCCGGCATCAACACGCGCATTACCGAAAAAGAGTGGGTCAAGGCGGACGCGTTGAACCAGATGAAGGAAACGACGCGCGCCAATGCCGGCAAGACGCTGGAACTGTTCATTGCCCAGGATAAGGCGAAGGTAGCCAAAATATTGGACGGCATCAGCGCCAACAAGAAAGTCATTGCAGAGAGCTTGCAGGTGCTGGACAGGCTGATCTACACGCCGGAAGGAAAAAACCTGCTGGCGGCCATCAAGGAAGCTCGTGCGCGCTATCTGGAATCGTATGAGAAAGTGGCCAGATTGCTGGAGCAGGAGTTGCGCGAAGATGCCGTGACCATGATGCACAAGGAAACCCTGGTGGCGATGGAGATCCTGGTCGACAAGATAGAGGCGCTGTCGGTCCAGCAGGACAAGCTGGTGGCGAAGGGTAATGCGGAAATGAGCGCCAGCGTCGGCACCAGCCGCTTCTGGCTGCTGACGCTGGGTGGCCTGTCGCTGGCGATAGGCATCGTGGTCGCCACGCTGATACGCCGCAAGTTGACGCGTCAGCTGGGCGGCGAACCGGACTATGTCATTGAGGTCGCCGACAGGATAGCTGCGGGTGACCTCAATGCGAGGATAGAAATCGGAGAAAAAGACCAGGGCAGCATCCTGTATGCGATCAGGCTGATGCGTAACAGCCTGCGCGAAATCGTCGGCGACGTACGCAACGGCGCTGCGCTGATTGCCACTGCATCCAGCCAGATCGCCGTCGGCAACCAGGACCTGTCATCCCGCACTGAAGAGCAGGCCAGTTCGCTGGAAGAAACCGCCTCCGCAATGGAGCAGCTGAACGGCACCGTAAAACATAATGCAGAAAATGCAGACCAGGCCAACAAGCTGGTAATCAACGCCTCCGGCGTGGCGGTCAAGGGAGGCCAGGTGGTGGCTGACGTGGTGCACACGATGCGCTCCATCAATGACTCTTCCAGGAAGATCGTGGACATCATCAGCGTCATTGACGGCATCGCCTTCCAGACCAACATCCTGGCGCTGAACGCGGCAGTGGAAGCTGCGCGTGCCGGCGAGCAGGGGCGGGGCTTTGCCGTGGTTGCTGCCGAAGTGCGTAACCTGGCGCAGCGCTCTGCCGCGGCCGCCAAGGAGATCAAGGAACTGATCAATGCGTCCGTCAACGAGGTGGATGCGGGGACGCGGCTGGTGGATGCGGCTGGCCTGACGATGGAAGAAATCGTCAACAGCGTACAGCGGGTGTCCGACATCATGAGTGAAATCTCGGTTGCCAGCGGCGAGCAAAGCCGGGGCATCAGCCAGGCCAACCAGGCCATCAGCCTGATGGATGGCGTCACCCAGCAAAATGCGGCGCTGGTGGAAGAGGCTGCCGCTGCCGCCTATTCGCTGCAGGAGCAGGCCCAGCAACTGACCAAGGTGATCAGCGTGTTCAAGCTTGACGAAGCCGCCGCAGCAGCAGAGACAGGGGCAGCGGCAGCCAGACCGGCGCCGCGCAAATCTGTTTCAATCCCACAGCCGAAAGTCGCCGCGCTCGGCTAGAAACTGCGTTGCGCCGCCCATCAGATGCCCTCGCTGAGGGCATTTTTCTATGTTTCTCCTGTTTTTTCGGTTTGCCTCACTACGGTAAAACTACTAGCCGCCACGGTGAGTAGCCCGCGTAAATACCTGTTCATGCCACATTCAAGCGCTTGCTCGCTCGCTGCGGCGCACCATGCTTTTTTTCCTGTTCTCATAGGAGGAAAAGCGATTCTTTGGCCTTGCCGTCATGCGGCTTTGCAGCAATGCGGCGGCCCGCCATTTTCATTGTTGCGCCAACGGGAACAATGTATTTCCATTTGTCACCTTTATCGCAAAAGCCGCGGTGGCTACACTGCAGTCATCGATGAGCGACACCCAAAGCAGTAAAGCCGAGCAGATAAGTGCGCGACTCACCGAGGCTGGATCAGGATGCCATCAATGTACGTCGGCCCGCCAGCCTGTGGGAATGAATGAAATACTTGTTTTTACTTACTTAACTTATTTGGAGCACGATCATGAAAGCCACACAAATCATCGCAGCAGCAGTATTGACATTGACAGGCGTTGCCGCTTTTGCAGCCGGTGCACCAGTAGGCGGCGAAGCGTATGTCAGCTTCCCTATCCCTAACACCTTCAGTAAAACTGCCGCCAGCACCAAAACCAAAGCTGAAGTGCAGGCTGAACTGGTGCAAGCCCGTTCCGAAGGCCAACTGATCGGCGGCGAGGAATATGTGTCCACAGTCGGTAAAACAACCAGCACTGTCAGCCGTGCTGAAGTGAAAGCGGAAGCGATCAAAGCTGCTAAAAACGGCAGCCGTAATACTGAATACAGCTTCGGTGGTTAATCAACGCCAGGTAATACGTAGAGTAGCCGGAGCAGCCAAAGTAGTTTAGGCCGCTGGGCAAGGTAGCAAGCATTCGTTTCACCCTGTAATTGAACTCCTGAATCAAGTCTTCATTGATGGCCTGCCCCGGTATCACTACCGTGGCAGGTTCTTTTTTTTCGGCGGACATAGTGTCCGTATTGCGAAAAAATACTCTCCTACGTTAAAAATAGTCACATATTTCAATTCCTGCATCGTTTATGTGGCAAGGCGTGTACATCCCGCCGCGATAGTGCTTGCAGCACGGGCACATTGTGCCTAATCATAGGCAGGTAGTGCAGTCACAATCCCACTCAATACAATTGGCAAAAGCCTGGCCCGGCGCCGGCGAAAGATCATTTACAAATGATCATTGCAATTTAAGCTCAGGACATGGCTGACAAGGATACTTCAGCGTATAACGCTTCTGCCGACAACCGGCTTGCACTGGTGCGTGCCAATTTATTTGCGCTGCTGCTGTGGCCGGTGTTATGCATACTGGCAACCGGCGTCATCTGGATACTGGTACTGGCCAAGATAGATCGCGACAAGGCGGAGCTGAAGCGCAGCGCATTCCACGATGCCGGTGCGCTGTCGAAATCCTATACCGAACAGCTGATGCGCTCGCTGGACCAGATCGACCAGATCACCCTCAGCCTGAAATTCTACTGGAACAAAAGCGAAGGCCAGCTCAGCCTGGAGGAACAGGTCGCCGCCGGGCTGTTTCCGGAATCTTCACGATTAAATGTCGGCATTACCGACCGCCAGGGGGTGATGATCACCAATACTATGCCGGGCTGGATGCCGAGGGACATTGCCGACAGGGCTTATTTCAAAGCCGCCCAGGCTGAGAGGTCCGGCAATATGCAGATTGGCGAGCCTGTCCGGGGCAAGCTTTCCGGCAGGGCGGTGGTGCCTTTCGTGCGAAGATTGGAAACGGCCGGTGGGGAGTTTGACGGCGCGATCGTCGTCGGCGTGGATAATGTCTACCTCGCTGCGTTCAGGGATACGTCCAGCCTCAGCGCGCACGATTTCCTGTCGGTGCGCACGCTGCAGGGCACCGTGCTGGTCGCGAAGGCCGGCACCGGCCTCGGAGGTCTGTCAACAATATTCAGGGAAGCGCCTGCATTTGTGGGGCAGGACGGGATGGCTGCAATGCCCGGATCGGCATTTTTAGACGGGGAGCCAAGGATTATTGCGTGGAGCCGGCTGGGAAGCTATCCGCTAGTCGCCACGGTGGGCCTGTCGGAAAGGGATTATTTCGCCGGCTACGAAAAAACTTCCGGCAATTACCGGCGTTTTGCTGTGGCCGGCAGTTTGCTGCTGCTGGTGGTGGCGTTTGCCGCTGCCGCCTTTTCTTACCGCCTGGCCTGGCGTAAGCAGCAGGCCGAAGAAGTCAAGGATACCTATCGGCTGGCGGTGGATGGTGCGCGTGAAGGTTTTTACATGGTCCGGGCGCTGTATGACAGCAACAAACAGGTCATCGATTTTCTGGTGGAAGATTGCAATGAACGCGGTGCGCAGCTGGTGGGGCGAAGCAGGGACGAGCTGGTCGGCGCCCGTTATAGCGACCTGTATCACGGCGACCATGCGGAATACGTGCTGAACATTTTCCGGGGTGCGATGGAAACAGGGTTTTACGAAGATGAGTTCAAGGTTTCCACGCAAAGCCCGGTGCGCGGCGAATGGATGCACAGGCGGCTGGTGCGCTCTGGCCCCGGCCTGGCAATGACCTTGCGCGATATCTCCGACACCAAGAAGCATGAAGAGCAATTGTGGAAGATGGCCAATGCCGATGCGCTGACCAGCCTGCCCAACCGGCACTGGATGATGAGCTACCTGCCGACTGCACTGGAGCGGGCGCGCTCGGACAAGATGACGCTGGCGATCCTGTTCCTGGACCTGGACGATTTTAAAACCATCAACGACAGCATGGGCCACCAGGCCGGCGATGAACTGCTCAAAGCCGCGGGGGCGAGGCTAAAGGCAGTGCTGCGGCCGCACGATCATGCAGTACGCCTTGGCGGCGACGAGTTCACGATCATCCTTGAAAAATCGGACAGCGATGCAGACATCATTCATGTTGCCGAGCGTGTGATCCATACGCTGCGGGAGCCGTTCTCTTTTTCCGGCGGCGCGGCGCATGCCATCGGCGTTTCCATCGGCATCAGTATTTTCCCCCGGGACGGGCTTGATGCGGAAAGTTTGCTGAAGCTGGCCGATGAGGCGATGTATGCGGCCAAATCCAGCGGCAAGGGGCAGTTCAGATTCTATGGCCAGGCTGAACAGGGCGAGGCGAGCTGATACGCCGCCTACATGCCTTGTCTGTATCTGGCTATCGCAGGCAAATAACCGTATGCTGTCATTTTTGCTTCGGTCACCGTAACGGCTTGCCTGTGCATTCCACCTATTTCCGATCCAGACATGCAACTGAAACTGCTCCAGCAGAACGACGCCGGCCCGCTGCTGCAATTTGAAACGGCCAACCGCGCGTGGTTTGAACAATTCATCGAAACCCGGGGCGTGTGGTTTTATACCCCTGAAGGCATGCGCGCACATATTGCCGACTTCATGGAAAAGCATGCGGCCGGCCGCCTGTATCCCTACCTGGTGCTGGACGAGGCCGGCAGCATTATCGGCCGGGTGAACCTGAGGGATGTAGAGTGTGCAGCCGGCACTGCACGGCTGGGCTACCGCGTTGGAACCGATTACGCAGGCTGCGGCATCACCAGCGCCGCAGTGCTGCAGGTGCTGGACATCGCGCGTAGCCAGCTGGGCCTGAAGCGCATCATCGCTCATGTGTCGGTAGAAAATCCGGCCTCTGCCAGGGTGCTGGAAAAGAATGGGTTCACGTGGACTGGAATACGCGAGGCAGTAGCGCTGGTGCAGGGCAGGGAGCAGCAATGCCACGAGTACGTATGCGAACTCGGCTTCTGAGCCCGGCGCCAGGCAATCGGGCGCCAGGCGGCTGTGCCGTTACCCTGTCGCCAGCATCCTACCCCTTCATCTTCTGCCTTCATCCTGCCTATTGGCGAGGCGGGTCCTAAGCAGGCAGGACTTGCGAGGGATTGACTGCGTCGCGCGATACGCTCAGCGTCAGCACACTGCCCAGCACCAGGCAAGCGGCCAGCATGTACATGCCGTTGTCGGTGCTGTGCGTGGCGTCCTTGATCATGCCGACCAGCGTCGGGCTCAGGTAGCCTGCCAGGTTGCCCAGTGAATTGATCATTGCGATGCCGGCTGCTGCCGCGGTGCCGCCGAGGAAGGCGGTAGGCAAGCTCCAGAACAAGGGCAGCGTGGACAGGATGCCTGCCGTGCCCAGTGTCAGCGCAGCCATTGCCAGCACAGGATTGCCGGTGAAGAGCACGCTCAGCACGAGGCCGGCGGCGCCCAGGAAGCCGGGCACCGCAATATGCCAGCGCCGTTCGCCCAGCCGGTCTGAGCTGCGACCCACCATCACCATGGCCACGGCAGCAAACGCATAGGGAATCGCTGTCAGCAGGCCGACATCCATCAGGTCCTTGACGCCCAGCGCCTTGATCAGCGTCGGCAACCAGAAACTGATGCCGTACAAGCCCATCACGAAGCAGAAATAGATCAGCCCCATCAGCCACACCTTGCCGTTGCTGAACACCTGGCCCAGGCTATGGTCTTGCTTGGTCTGCTGCTCGCGCGAGACGGCGGCATTGATCAGGGTCTTTTCGGGGCCGCTCAGCCACTTTGCATCGGCGATGCGGTCATCCAGCAGCACCAGCGCCACCAGGCCGACCACGATCGACGGGATGCCTTCCAGCAGGAACATCCATTGCCAGCCGCGCCAGCCGTTGACGCCTTCCATCACCTTCAGAATCAGGCCCGACAAGGGGCCGCCAACGACACCGGCGATGGCCACTGCCGTCATGAACAGCGCGACGATGCGGCCGCGGCGGGCTGCTGGAAACCAGTAAGTCAGGTACAGGATGATGCCGGGGAAAAAACCGGCTTCGGCCAGCCCCAGCAGGAAGCGCAATATGTAAAACTGCATCGGTGTGGCGATGAACATCATCGCAGCCGACAGCACTCCCCAGGTCAGCATGATGCGCGCGATCCATATCCGCGCGCCTACCTTGTGCAGGATGATATTGCTGGGGACTTCAAACAGGAAATAGCCAATGAAGAAGATGCCGGCGCCGAGGCCGTATACGGTTTCGCTGAGCTGCAGGTCGCCCAGCATCTGCAGCTTGGCGAACCCTACGTTGACGCGGTCGAGGTAGGCCACGATGTAGCACAGGAACAGGAAGGGTACCAGCCGCCATGTCAGCCTGCGGTAGGTGGCCTCTTCGAAACTGTATGTGCCTACGCCTGCGCTGCCTGTGTCGCTGATGCCCATGCCTGCCTCCGTGATTTTATGATTTGCCAGGGGCTTGCGGTCCCGTGACGATTTTTTCATAGATTAACATTGCCGGGGAACTATGTCTAAATTCCCTGAGGCAGTGGGGCTGTAGGGCTGTAGGGCTGTAGGGCAGTAGCGCGGGCGCAGGAGCGGGGTCAGCCTTCGCTGAAAATGGCGTCGCAGCCTTCGCGCGGTTCTTCCAGTTTTTCTAGTTCGTCCACCATCTCCAGGTCCAGCAGCTCTTCCATGGCGTTCATGTAGCTGTTCAGCTTGGCGGCGCCGATCAGGCGGTAAATCTGTCCAGCCTCATTGCGGATGCCGATGATCATCTGTTCTTCCCGGACTTCTTCCACACTGGCCTTGTCCAGCAGCAGGTTGCCGATGATGTGTTTGTCTATTTTGGCAACTGCCATGCCTGCGATGAGTGCGGTTTTCACGATGTGTTCCAGTTTCTTGTTTGAGCGATGTCGGTGCCGATGGCCGCTCCGGCAGCCTTACGGGCGATGCAGGTCCGCGGCGGTATTCGGTGGCGAGGCGGTATTTTATAGGGATTTGCCGCAACCCGCGAATAAGATGATCATTTTAATATGCTCGCCAGTCCGTCCGGCCCGCCTGCGGAATCAGCTTGCTGCCTGCCAGCGCAGTTTCGCCCATGCTGCTTTTTGAGCGGGATTGAGGAAAGTCCAGGCCACCAGCCTGCTTTGTTTCTGTCCCTGGCTCATCGTCACGGTTTTCGTATCCTGCACGCCTGCCTTTTTTAATGCCGCATATATCCCGGTCAGGGTGGCGGATTTGGAGACCAGTGTGCTGAACCAGAAAATGCGGGTTGGAATCTGCGCGCTCTCCTGGATCATGCGCGTGATGAAGCGCTCTTCGCCGCCGGCGCACCAGAGTTCGGCTTCCTGTCCGCCGAAATTGAGCCCGACAGCATCCGGTTTGCCCAGGTTCTGCCATTTGCGCTGCGAGCCGGCGCCGGCTTCGGCCAGCGAAGCGTGGAAGGGGGGATTGCACAAGCTCAGGTCGAACCAGTCGTCCTCGCCAACGATGCCTTTGAAAATGGAAGAGGCCACGCTTTGCAGGCGCAACGTGACGGCGCCGGCCAGCGCCGGATTGGCATCCAGTATGCGCTGAGCGTTGGCCAGCGACGAAGGGTTGATGTCCGATCCGGTAAACTGCCAGCCGTATTCGCTATGGCCGACCAGCGGATAGATGCAATTGGCGCCGCAGCCTATGTCCAGCGCCTGGACAGACTTCCCGCGCGGTATCTTGCCGCGGTTGGCGTCTGCCAGAAGGTCGGCCAGGTAGTGCAGGTAGTCGGCGCGGCCGGGGACCGGCGGGCATAGATAATCCGGCGGGATATCCCAGCTGCTGATGCCGTAAGCATCTTTCAGCAGTGCGCGGTTGAGCGCCTTCACGGCAGCGGCATCGGCAAAGTCGATGCTCGGCTCACCCTGTGGATTGAGGATCACCATGCCTGCCAGTTCCTCGTCTACCGCGCCCAGGCTCGCAAAATCATAACGGCCCTGGTGGCGGTTGCGCGGATGCAGTGCGCTGCCGCCGGCGGTGGGCCTGGAAGGAGTTGCTGGACGGCGGATTGGGTTGGGCATGTTGGCGGCTTCGAATAACGGCTAGGGCGACTGGCCGTTATTGTCCCACAGTGTACGGAGCTGCCTGGGGATTTAAAAGACGATGGCCGGCTGGCCGGGCTGCCAGGGCGTGAATTTTTCCATTACGGCGTCGAATAAAGAGGATTCCAGCAAACCGTTCATCCATGCCCGCACCGCATGATAAGGGCTGGCGCTGAACCAGGCCGGGTCCACTTGGGCAAACTGGCGCACGAAAGGAAACAGCGCCATGTCCGCCAGCGACATGCGCGCTCCCAGCAGGAATGTCGTCTGTTGCAGTCTGGCTTCCAAAGGGGCGATCAGTAGGGCGACGCCGTTGTCGCGGTAGGTTTCGGCTGGCTGTTCGGGATGGCGCCCTGCATACTTGTAGCGGTCCAGCATCGCCTTGAAGGGGCCGTCGTTGACAGCGATCAGCTGTTCAGCAGCCTCTACGGATTCCGGGGCCGGTAGCCAGCCTTCGGGGTCTTGCTGCGCCAGCGCCCAGCGCATGATATCGATACTCTGGTCGATTATGGCGCCGTCGGGCAGTTGCAGCACCGGCACCGTTGCCTTCGGCGACAAGGCCATCAATTCGGTGGGTTTGCTGCGCAGGGCGACTTCGCGCAGCTCCACCGAAATGCCCGCGTATTTCAGGGCCAGGCGGGCGCGCATTGCGTAAGGGCAGCGGCGGAAAGAATACAAGACGGGGAAAGGCATTCGGTGAGCTACTTTTGGTTACAAGAGACTATTGTAGGCTGCAACCTCATGGAGCGTCAAAGACCGCTAGAATGATGGTTTTGCATCGCATCGGTATAAATGCGTGTGAAAAGCTCTTTTTTTTAAAACATCAAGTAGGCAACAATGAATAAGCAAGTTGGACCGGAACCGGTAAAAGAAAGCCAGCCTCGCTTCGGCAGGCTGTTGGTAGTATGTTTCGGCGTCATTATCATTTGCGGCGTCCTGGTATGGGTGAATGAATCCTACCTGTCGGATTGCTGCAGTTTCGATTTTCTGGACAAGATCACCGGCTATCACGGCAAGTGACACCCACACCGCGAGGAGACATGAATGAATAATAAGAAACTGGCTTTACCTCTGTTACTAACGATTGCCTGTGCAGGCCTGCCGGCGGCTGCCGGCGCGGCCAATGTCAAGATTACGCCGCTGGGCAGCCATGACGGCGAGTTTTGCGGGGCAGACCGCGCACTGATCTTTGAAGACCCGGATGGCACGCGTATCCTGTACGATGCCGGCCGCACCGTACGCGGCGGTAACGATCCCCGTCTGGGCAAGATTGACGGCGTGCTGCTGACCCACCTGCATAGCGACCACCTCGGCGACGCCTATCAGCCTGCCGCCAATGCAGGCAGCTGCGGCGCACCGGATTTTTCCGTCAAACCCACGCCCTCTTCGGTGACCGAGGAAGTGGTGCTGGCGAAAAAAGCCAAGCTGTTTGTCGGCGGTGAAATGGGGAGCTTTTTTACCAAAAGAATCAGGGCAGCCGGCGGTGCAGCAGACCAGGTCAAGCTGGTTCGCTTCGGTGGCCAGGACAAGCTGGGCGGCGTCAGTATTGCCAGCGTGCCAGCGGCGCATGCCAACGGGCTGGAACCCAAGTTCCTGACCGGCGCCCAGGCTGACGGGCTTGCCGCCAGCGGCTTGACAGCCTATGTCGGCCCTGCCGGCGGTTATGTGCTGACCTTCTCCAACGGCCTGGCGGTGTACCTGTCCGGCGATACCGGCATCATTGCCGATCAGGACCTCGTGGTGCGGCGCTATTACAAGCCCAAGTTGGCAGTGATGAACATCGGCGGCGTATATTCGACCGGGCCGGCGGAAGCTGCCTATGTGATGAATGACCTGGTGCAGCCGAATGCAGTGATTGCTTCGCATGCCAACGAAGCCGCCACGAAAGACGGAAAACTGCAGCCGGGTAAGACCATGGACTTTAAAAATGCCGTCAAGGTACCGGTCTATGTGCCTTTAAGCGGCAAGACCATGGAGTTCAGTGCAGAAGGGAAGTGCGTGGCGGGCTGTTGAAGCGGGCTGTTAACGCTGTCTGACATGATGCAAAAGGGCGCAGTGCTGATGCTCTGCGCCCTTGGGTAAGCTGGAAAAGACGGGCTTAGTGGGCAGCCAGCTCCTGTGAGGCGGCAGGAGCGCGCTGGCTCATTGCGGCCAGTTTTGCCATCCAGGGCTCGGTAATTTCAGTGATCTGCCTGTCGGTTGCCAGGATTTGTGTGATCAGTGCAATTTTACGCATGCGGTCTGCGCCATCCAGCGGGGGCAACGGGTTTGACTCCACAGCGCGTGAGTGTTCTGCGCATTCCTGTTCCAGCGCGCTGAGACTGGCCCAGTCGTTGGCGCGGGCAGCCGAAAGCATCTGGCTGGATAAGCCGGCGATATGTTCGTACAGTGCAATCACGTCTGAGGATGTCATAAGCTTTACCGGAAAAAGATTAAATTACGGCTTGTCCAACATTTACGGATCGACTTTGGTAAAACTTTAGGAAATTTTTCAAATTATTTTAAAAATTATTGAAAAGGTCGGTTCAGCGCTGGTTTTTGCGTAAATTTGTTATTAATTGGCTATTTGATTTGTCAAAAAAACATTAAAATACGTGCTGCTTCGACAGCTAAGCCAGAGCAGGCGGATGATCGGCAGTCTGTTTCCAGATATGCGGTGCCAGCCTCAATGTTATTCTGGGGCATCATTTCTGCAACAATATTGCCGCACGCCTGTTTTCTTTGCCGACTACACTGAAGGCACCGCCGCCAGTATCCGCAGTCGACTCCTGATTTGAGCGCATCTCGATGAGTAATAAAAATAGCAATAACGCAAGCGCAGCATCCCTTGACCCAGCCACTCCGGCTGAATGGGCGGCATTCCGCCAGCAGGCCCATGGCATGCTGGACGACATGCTGGGCTACCTGCAAGACATACGCGAGCGGCCGGTATGGCAACCTATTCCCGATGCGGTGCGCAACAGCTTTCGCGAGCCGCTACCCAGGGCGCCGGGCGAGCTGAGCGAGGCGCACGACACCTTCATGGACAGTATCCTGCCGTATTCCATCGGCAATGTGCACCCCGGCTTCATGGGCTGGGTGCACGGCGGCGGCTCTGCGGTAGGCATGCTGGCCGAGATGCTGGCCGGCGGCCTGAATGCCAATCTCGGCGGGCGCGACCATATTCCCATTGAAGTAGAGCGCCAGATCGTACGCTGGGTGCGCGAGCTGTTCAGCTTTCCCGAGACCGCCAGCGGCGTGTTTGTTACCGGCTCTTCCACCGCCAACCTCATCGGCACGCTGTGCGCGCGCACCAGAAAGCTGGGAACTGATGTCCGCACTGCAGGCGTTGCCGCCAGCACGCAACGGCTGACGGCGTATACATCGGCCCGGGCGCATAGCTGTGTCGCCCAGGCGATGGACCTGTCGGGTCTGGGCAAGGACATGCTGAGGATGATCCCTACCGATGCACAGGGGCGGATGGACCTGAACGTGCTGACGGCCCAGCTGAAGGTGGATAGCGAACGCGGTTTTACGCCTTTCCTGATCGTCGGCACTGCAGGCACGGTCGATGCCGGTGCGATCGACGATCTGACGGCGATTGCGCAGATCGCCCGCCAGCATGATGCTCACTTCCATGTGGACGGCGCCTTCGGCGCGCTGGCGATGCTGTCACCGGTGCTGGCGCCGCGGCTGAAAGGGCTGGAACTGGCCGACTCGGTCGCCTTCGATTTCCATAAGTGGATGCAGGTGCCGTATGACGCCGGGTTCGTCATCGTGCGCGACGGCGAACTGCATCTGGACACTTTTGCGACCCAGCAAAAAACTTACCTGAAGCGCGACGTGCGCGGCATGGCGGCGGGTTCGCCGTGGCCCTGCGACTTTGGGCCGGACCTGTCGCGCGGTTTTCGTGCACTGAAAACCTGGTTCACGCTGAAAGTGTATGGCGCAGACAAGCTGGGGCAGGTGATAGAACACAGCTGCGCATTGGCGCAGTATCTGCAGGAAAGGATAGTCGGCACGCCGGAGCTGCAACTGCTGTCCCCGGTCGCGCTGAACATTGTCTGCTTCCGCTACCTGCCGGCAGGCGTGAGTGACGAATTTGCCGACAGGCTGAACCAGGAGATCGTCATTGCGCTGCAGGAGTCCGGCATCGTTGCGCCGTCCTCCACCACGATGGGCGGCCATTTCGCCATACGCGCGGCATTGTTCAACCACCGCACCACCACGCAGGATATCGACGCCTTGCTCAATGCCGCGCTGGCATTCGGCAAGGAGCTTGCTGCTTCGACAGCAACAGACAAGGAGCAAGCATGAAGCCTGGCAACCTCGCACCGGTGTTTACGCCCGGCTCCAATTATCTGATGGGGCTGGCGGCGATGCTGCGCGCCGCCTATTATTCGGTCAACCTGACGCCGCTGGGCAATGAGCTGATTGCCCACCTGGATACCCATCCGGAAGACGCGAATGCGCTGATGGACCTGTCGACGATCCTGTATATGCTGGGCAACCGCGAAGTGGCGGCCGCCACGCAGACCGAGGCACTCAACCTGGCGCGCTTTTACCAGTTGCCTACAGCGGCCGGTAATGAGGCAACGCTGCGCGTGCTGGCGCTGATGGTGCCGGGCGACTTCATGGCCAATACGCCCATCGAATTTTTGCTGGAAGATTCCGATGTCGCGGTGGACCTGATGTATGTGATTCCCGGCATGCCGTTGCCGGAGCTGGTGCCTGACCATGACGTGCTGTTCATCTCGGTCGGCGAGGCGGAGAACACGCATACGCTGCTGGAACAACTGGCGGAAGAAACGCGCGACTGGCCGCGCCCGGTATTGAATCGCGCCGAACATACGCTGAAACTCTCGCGCGACAAGGTCGCCGGCTTGCTGGCAGGTGTGAGCGGCATCTGCATGCCGGTCACTGTCAGGGTAGAGCGTTCAGTGCTGGAGCAGATCGCTGCCGGGGAGATTACGCCGCTGTCGCTGCTGGGAGACGGTGACTTCCCTGTCATTGTCAGGCCGGTGGGCTCGCATGCCGGCCACGGGCTGATGAAACTGCCGGCAGCGTCCGACGTCCGTGCTTATCTGGACAATATGCAGGAAGAGCAGTTCTTTATCTCCCGCTTTGTCGACTATAGCAATGATGACGGCCTGTTCCGTAAATACCGCATCGTGCTGGTGGAAGGCAAACCCTTCCTGTGCCATATGGCGGTGTCCGAACACTGGATGATCCACTACCTGAACGCCGGTATGGCGGAAAACCAGGCCAAGCGCGATGAAGAGGCGATTGCGATGGCAGGGTTTGAAGAAGGTTTTGCCAAGCGCCATGCCGCCGCCTTCGAACAGATTTACCGCAAGTTCGGCCTGGACTATGTCGGCATCGACTGCGCGGAAACTGTGGAGGGCGATTTTCTGGTATTTGAGGTGGATACCAGCATGATCGTGCATGGCATGGATCCGGTCGACCTGTATCCGTACAAGCCGGCAGCGATGCAAAAGGTATTTACTGCATTCCGGGCCTTGCTGCAGCGGGCAATCCAACCCGCGACAACGGAATCTTGAACCGGGTCTGCTGGCGTTAATGCCATCCTCAAATATGAAGCCATTCAATCACTGAGTGAAAATCCAGTTGGAAAAACGGAGCCGTACCATGATCGTTAGCGTTCCAGCTTACGCACTGCCTTCCACCGATGAGTTGCTGGTGGCGGGCGGCGACGAGCGTATTGCGCTGGATATCTTCCATCAAAAAAATAAATACGGCTGCCGCGCGACACCAACGGCTGAACTGGTCGTATTCGGCTCTTGCACCGCCTCCGGCATCTCCCCAGAAGGCTATGCTGCTGCACAGCGGACTCGCCAGCATATCGCGCAGGCGTTGAAGGACGCATCACCGGTGGATGTATACCGGCGCGAAATGCAGCGCCTGCGCAGGGAGCTGCTGGTGCTGTGTGGCCTGTGCAGTACTGCGACAGACCTGGTATTTGCGGCGTCCGGAACCGATATTCACCTGATTGCAGCGCAGCTGGCGTCCACGCTGTCCGATGGACCGCTGCATGTCATCATGGTCTGCGCTGAAGAGAGCGGCAGCGGCGTGCCGGCGGCGCTCGGCGGGCGGCATTTCAGTGCGGCGACGGCGGCGGGAGTGAATGCCGCCAAAGGCGAACAGGTTGCGCCGCAGACGGTGGCGGGTGTCAGCCATGTGGCGATCCGCGACGCAGCGGGCAAGGCGCGGCCGCTGGCCGATATCGATGCCGACGTCAGGCAGCAGGCGGCGGATGCCTTGCACGCTGGTGGCCATGTTCTGCTGGTGGCAACGGATGTGTCCAAGACAGGATGTATCGCCCCCAGCCCGCAATGCGCGATCCAGCTGCAGCAAGAGCATGCAGGCAGGCTGCACGTGCTGATTGATGCCTGCCAGTGGCGCATCGCGCATGCCAGCCTGCGCGCTTACCTTGGCTGCGGCTTCATGGTGGCCATTACCGGTTCCAAGTTTGCATCCGGCCCTTCATTCTCCGGCGCCTTGCTGTTGCCGGAGCAGGTGCGCGAACGCCTGCAGGGGCGGGCGCTGGGCGCCGCCGTGCATGCCTATTCCATCCGCGAAGACTGGCCGGAATACCACCAGGCGGCGCAGGCGCTGGAGCCCGGTTTCAATTTTGGCCTGCTGCTGCGCTGGCAAGTCGCCTTGCATGAGCTGCGTGCCTTTTATGCCATACCGGAAGCCAGGTCGCGCTATTTTCTGCAGCGCTTTGCCGCGCGGGTGCAGCAGCGGCTGCAAGAAGATCCCTGTTTCGAAGCGCTGGATACGACGGTGCTGGACCGTCAGGCGCTGGGGCATATTGCCGCCTGGGACGAAATACCCGGCATCATGGCCTTCATTATTAAAAAACCGGGTCAGCGCGTGCCGCTTAGCAACGAGCAGACCCGGCAAATCTATGAGCGCCTGCAGGAGCGCAGCTATCCGCACGTCAGCCCCTACCTGTTCCAATTGGGGCAGCCTGTCGCCTGCGGCGTGCGCGGCGGCCGGCCGGTATCCGCGTTGCGGCTATGCGCCAGCGCACGGCTGGTAGTACAGGCAGTCGCCAATGCCCACGGTGACGGCGGCGATGCCATCATCGAGCAGGCCATGCTGTGTTTTGACGAGATTGTGGCAATGCTGGACCAGGTTTAGTTCACCTGGTAGCTGAGCAATTGCTGCCGGGTGCGCGTTTGCGGCAAACCGTCCGGCGTAAAGGTTTCGGAAATGGACAGTACTTCGCGCTTTACCTGCGGGCTGTACCAGGATGTGATCACGACCAGGCCAGAGGCCAGCTTGCTCTCCAGCGCCCAGTTGTTCTTGTAGACAGTCTTGATCGCTTTGAACCTGCCGGCAGGCGTATCCACCATCTCCCAGCCCTTGACCTCTGCTTCAAAATGATTGGTGATCACCTGCATTTCAGTGGCGAACGGTTCGCCTGGCCGCTCGCCGGCCGGGACTTCCTGACGCAGTTGGAAGCTCCATTTTTTACCGGGTTCCAGCGGCCACTTGTAGAGTATCTTGTCTTGGCGCTCGCCGCGAAAACTCAGCACACTGTTCATGTCGGCATTGTCGGTGGTCTCGAACGCCTTGGGCATCTCCAATTCACCGTCGCCGCTATTGGTTTTGCTCTCTATGAACAGGTGGACGTATTTGTCTTCTATTCCCAGGGTTTTCATGCTGATTTCACTCAGCACCCTGGCGGAGCCCAGGTCCACCGTATTGTAAGACCAGCTGTCGTCAGTCGCGGGCTTGGGCTGCGCAGCGCTCTGCGCCTGAGCCGCTGGAGCAAAGGCGAAACCGCAGAGCAGGGCCAGGCCGGCCAGGCGGGCAGCGTACCGGAACGGGCTGGTGTGTTGCTTTTTCATTAGGGTCAATCCGGTTGCGGGAATGCCTGATTCTATTCCGGAACCCGTTTCGGCGTTGCCTTCCCGTAGGGGCGTTTTGTAAGCCAGTGTGACCTTGTCTAGCGCAATGTATCGGCGCTTGCCAGCTTTGCCACTTCTATTGCACCAAGCCCGTCCACCAGCATGAAGTAACCCGTGCGGGCAATAAACCTGCTGCCGGCCAGCGTCGTGCCGGGTTTGACATGGCAGAACAGCCCCAGGCCTATGCTGCCGCACTGCATGTCGTCGGACGGCTTGCTGCCGGGCAGCAGCGATTCCATTGCCCTGCGCAGCGTTGCCTCCGTGACCAGTGTGAATTTGCTTTCGACGTTTGCCTCATTGTTGCCGGATGCATTGCCGGCGACGACGCGCGAGGTATAGCCCAGTTCTTTTTTGCGCAACACCAGTTGTATGGGCGGGTCCTGCCGGCTGGGGCGCAGCTGGTAAGAGCCGCTGAAATGGTCTGTGTCCACTGCAAATGCAGGGGCGCAGGCAGGCAGCAGGCTGGAATATAGCAGGAATGTGCGCAGGAGTTGTTTCACAAAGGCCGGTGGTTGACGTAGGTTTGAGGAAATACTTGCCGGATTCTACCATTGCGGCCGTCGGCAATGAGCGTGATTCCCTCCAGCTGCACAGCTGTTTTTGATACAAATAGTTAACTTTGGGCGCACTCCGGCCGCGATTGGCGGCGCCAGCAACCCCTTACTTTTGTCTTACTTGGGGTGTAAAAAGAGATTGCATGAATTCGAGTTGTTATTGTGCTATTGTCTCTCAATGGCAATGCAAACTCCGCCAATTCCAGGTATCCGCTTCAAATACTTCAACCAATAGAGGTAAATCATGAATACACATTTTTCTGGCCGCAGCTACGGCAGCCTGTCCATCCTGGCTTTGGCTGCCGTGCTGGCAGGCTGCGCTTCCTCGCCCATGCCGCTGGACAAAACCCCGGTTGTGCCTGATAGCCTGAAAGTGCCGTCCGGCCAGGTGTTGTCGCAAGCTTTCCGCGCCACCGGCATCCAGATTTATGAATGCAGGCAAAGTAAGGCCGATGCGCAGAAATATGAATGGGTATTCAAGGCGCCTGAAGCGACTTTGCTGGACAATGCCGGCAACAAGGCAGGCAAGCACTATGAAGGCCCTACGTGGGAATCCAATGACGGCAGCAAGGTCGTCGGCGAGGTCAAGGGCAAGGATGACGGCCCTGATGCCAATGCGATTCCCTGGCTGCTGCTGAGCGCGAAATCGGTTACCGGCAAGGGCATCTTTAGCGAGACCCAAAGCGTGCAAAGGCTATATACGACCGCCGGCAAGGCGCCTGGCTCGGAATGCACGGCCAAGCTGAAAGGCGCGGAAGAGCGCGTGCCTTATACCGCGACTTACTATTTCTACGCTGCGGCAAAATAATTGCCTGAATAACGGTCTGATCGAGTCTTGAAGCGGCCCGGTTTCCTTCAACGGAATCCGGGCCGCTCTGTTTTCATGCCGGCGATGGTGCAGTAGCCGCCTCCAGCAATTCGGCTGTTTCCCGTGTATGATCATTTCGCCTCATTCAGGCTTAAAACAATACATGGAGACAGCATGGCACATCAATTTCAAAAGGCATTTACCGCTATTTATCTGGGGATCATCGTGACATCGACCGCATTTGCACAATCCCGGCTGCCGACCATTGCGCCGGAAAAATACACTGAAGAACAGAAGAAGGCTGCGGAGGAGTTCCTGGCCGCGCGCAAGACCCCGGTATTCGGCCCGTTTGAGCCGCTGATGCATAGCCCGCAAATGATGAGCCAGGCGCGCTCCATGGGTGATTACCTGCGCTATCACTCGGCCATCGGCAATACGCTGAGCGAATTTGCGATCCTGGTCACCGCGCGTGAATGGACGCAGGATTATGAATGGCATGTGCATTATCCGATAGCGCTGAAGATGGGCATCAAGAAGGAAATCGCCGATGCCATCGCGGACGGCAGGCGGCCCACAGGCATGTCGGAAGATGAAGAAATCGTCTACGATTTTTCTACCGAGCTGCACAAGAATAAGCGTGTTTCCGAAGCGACCTTTGCCCGTGCCGACAAGCGCTTCGGCAAGGCCGGCGTGGTGGACCTGACCGGTATCAATGCGTACTACACGCTGCTGGCGATGCAGTTGAACGTGGCCCAGTATCCATTGCCCAAAGGCGGCAAGCCGCTGGTCCGTCTCCCTGAATAAAGGCAGGCAGCGGTAATGGACAGGCTCAGTGTCATGCGATTATTTGTCGATGCTGCTGCACTCGGCAGTTTTTCCGCGGCCGGGCGCAAGCAGGGGCTGTCGCCGGCAGCGTCCAGCGCCTGCATACAAAGGCTGGAAGCATCGCTGAAAGTAAAGCTGTTTGAGCGCACGACCCGCAGCCTGCGCCTGACCGAGGAGGGTGAGCTATATCGTCAGTACGGGCAACAGGTGCTGGAGCTGATGAACGAGGCTGACCATGCGCTGCAGCAGGGCAAGGACACGGTGCGCGGCACGGTGGCGATCTCGGCGCCGTCCGACCTGGGGCGTAACCTGCTATTGCCTTACCTGGACGAATTCCGGACGCAGCATCCGGATGTGCGTTTTGTATTGTCGCTGACGGACGGCACGGCCAACCTGGTGCAGGAGGGAATTGATGTGGCGATACGCTTCGGCCAGCCGGCCGATAGCAGCATGGTGGCGCGGCTGCTGTTCGCCAATCGCAGGGTGATTTGCGCATCGCCGGATTGCATCGCTCGTCATGGCCGCCCCGAATCGCCGGAGCAACTGGCCGAGTTGCCGACATTGGTGCTAACGACTGCGCACTGGACGGTGAACGAATGGCGTTATCGTCTTGCCGGTATTACGGGCACGGGCGGCGAAGGTGCACTGAAGTCGGTGCGGCTGTGCAATACGCAGCAAAGCAATGACGGCGAGGTGATCCGCAAATGGGCTTTGCAGGGCCACGGCTTTGCGCGCAAGTCCTGGCTGGATGTGGGCGCCGATGTACGTGCCGGCCGCCTGGTCACAGTGTTGGATGATTTTTTTGCCGACCAGGCGCCATTGAATATCCTATACCACCAGAACCGTTTCCTGGCGCCGCGCATCAGGCTGCTGGTGGAGTTCCTGCAACAGCGGTTTGGCGCGTATGCCGCTGAGCTGCAAGGCTGATTACCAGCCGTCGATTTTTGAAAATTATCAAACTTTAATATGTTATTACATAATTTTATATAAAAATTATGTAATAACATACTTTACTTTGAGTGATTGCTATGCTAAAACATAATAAATAATCCAATATTATGTTTTGACATATCATGAGTCTAATCCCACAAATCAAAGCCAGGCAGCAGTCGCTCGGCAAAACCACGCGTGACATTGCCAAAATGGTGGCGATGGCGCCTTCGAATGCGACCAATTCCCTGTCCGGCAAGATAGACGTGCGTGCTTCCACGCTGGAAGCCTTTGCCGGCGCGCTGGACGCAAAATGGGTACTGGTGCCGCGCCATTTGATGCCCGAAGTCGAGCGTTTGTTGTCCGGTAAAAGCATAGGCCCGGATGACGTGCCCAGCGCGGCGCAACGTTTCCTGGATGGCGAGAAATAAATGAGTAATGAACTAAGTCCGCGTTACCTGGAGGTCTGGCTGCGCGACCTGCATGTGGGCTGGTTGTGCGAGGCGGGGCGCACCACGCGCTTCGTCGCGACTGAGCCATATATAGCCGATGCCCGCAGGCCGACGCTGTCGATGTCGCTGACGGTGCCGGGCAGCGACCGGCTGACGCGTGAGATTCTGCAAAACCCTTTTGATCCCGCACTGTATCAGGAGCGCGGCGAATTGCCTGCGTATTTTGCCGGCTTGCTGCCGGAGGGTGATCTGCGCAAGCGTCTGGCGGCAACGAGGAAGGATATCCGCGATACCGACGACTTCGGCATCCTCGCCGCTGCCGGGCTGGATTTGCCGGGTGCGGTGAAAGTGTTGCCGGCCGACCTGGATAAACTGACCGACCATGCGCGCGCAGTCGGTGTCACCGGTGGTTCGGATAACCTGGAAATCGGCGTGCCCGAACAGGCAGCGGAAGGGGCTGCGTCACTGTCTGGCATGCAAGACAAGCTAGCGTTATCCACTGCGCATAAGGGCAAGCGCTTTACTTTACCTGTCAAGGGTCGCCTGTCCGACGTGATCGCCAAGCTGCCTGCGCGCCATGACGATGCGCAGATTTTTAACGAATACACGGCGATGCAGCTGGCCCGCATGGCAGGGGTCAACATTGCGCCGTGCAGCACGCGGCCGCTGACCGATATTGATATGCCGGATCTGGTGCAGGCATTAGGCGAAGACAAATATTTCCTTGCGGTGGACCGGTTTGACCGCACGCCAGACGGCGCCGTGCATGTGGAAGACGCCTGCCAGCTGCAAACGCTGATGCCGATTCGGAAATATGCAGACACCCGGTATTTTGTGGCGCTGCTGAAAATACTGGACAGGCTGAGCGTGCGCGGCGTGGAGGACATCCGCCAGTTTTTCATCCGGCAAACGGTAAACACGCTACTAGGCAATTCGGATGCGCATCTGAAAAATTTCAGCGTCATTTACCACAACGGCATCCTGCCGGAACTGTCACCGGCATACGATATCGTCTGCGTCAGCGCCTTGCCGGGTTTTGCAGGGTTTGCGACCAATGTCGCCATCGATGCTCAGCAACAGCGGCAGACGCTGCAAACCTACAAGGACATCGCAACGCAGGCCGGCATTGCTGCCCGCATCGCTGTTGCCGCGGTCAAGGATACGGTGGAGCTGGCGCGTACGCGCTGGCCAGAAGCGCTGAAAGACCTGCCGGCGCCGGCCGCGGCAGATGCCGAGATCAGGCGCCGCCTGGCGGTGCTGCCGCTGGCGCAATAACGTTCAATATCCTCAAATGCACATTACAGCAGGCCGCCGCCTTCTACGTCCAGCACCGTACCGTTGATGAAGCCGTTCTGCATCGCCATCAGATAAACCTGCGCTACTTCGCCAGGCTGGCCGACGCGGCCTACCGGCAGTCCGGGAGCGACCTTCTCCATCACTGCATTGCGCGCATCGGAGCCGGGCGCGCCCCATAGTTCGGTATCGATAACGCCGGGGCTGACCACATTGACGCGACGCGGCGCCAGTTCCTTGGCGAGATTCTTGCCCATCGCTTCCACCGACGCGTTGACCATGCTCTTCAGCAGGCCGCCGGGACCGGGCTTGCGCGCCAGGATGCCGGAAGTCAGCGTGACGGAGGCATCGGCGGCGAGGTAGGGCAGGGCTACCTGCACTGCCTTGACATACCCGAACACCTTGACGCTGAAGGCCAGCTGCAATTCTTCCTCCGACAGTGCCGGCAGTTTTGGCGAGCCTACCCTGGCGCCGGAGGTCAGCACCAGATGCTGTATCGGCCCTATGGACGCGAACGCCTGGCCCAGACTGGAGGCATCGGTAATGTCGGCGCTGATGCCGGTAATGCCTTCATGAGTGCTAGCGGAGCGTCCCAGGACAGTGACTATGGCGCCGGCATTTTTTGCGGCTTGCGCGATGGCACGGCCCAGGCCGGAGGTGCCGCCGACGATGACGACGTTTTGCTGATGCAGGGAATTGAGTGCAGACATGATGTTTCCTTTCATTGGATATTAAATAATTTCGGGGCGGGCGGTGCCCGCTTATGAGTGCTTTCCAGCTCTATTGCTTGATGATACCCATTTGCTGCAACAGGCTCAGGTTGTCCTCCAGATGCCAGTTTTCGGCGATCTTGCCGCCGGCAATGCGGTACAGGTCAAACGCCTGGAAATCGATGGCCTGTCCCTGGCCGCGGGTTTGTCCGAACTTCCCGGTGAAGTGGCCGCGGAAATGCAGATGCACGCTGACCCGGTCGCCGGCAACCACCATGTCTTCTGCTTCTGCCGTCAGGTCAGGCACCGCGGCCCTGAATGCGGCGGAAGCTTGCAAGGGGCCGGCAACGCCCTGTGGCCGGCCGGGCGGCAGCGTGCGGTCGGTGAAGTCCGCGGCCAACGCCTGCTGTGCGTATTGCGCCTTGCCGGTATTCCAGAATGCCGCGTAACGCCGCGCTGCAAGCACGGCTGCGCCGGACTCGGCTGTTTTCGCCGCTACGCTGACATGCAGTGGTTGTGGCAGGTCTGCATCGCTGCTTTCGGCTGCATGTACGGCCATTGAGCTTGCCAGCAAGGCTGCAGCTGCCATCGCCATTGCAGGCCGCGCGGAGGCGGAGCGTTTGGCGATGGGAGTAACGGAAATAATTGAAATAACAGAAGTGAGGGCGGTGAAAATTGGGAACATGATCATCCTTTCGGTGAAGATAAGCGTGAGTGCTGGGAAGGATTGTCTGCCTAAGGCCCTGTTTTGATAATTGGCTTCGATGTGAAAAGATATTCTTGTTTTTGTTGAATATGGATGCCACCCCGGCGCACGTGGCCCTGGTAAAATTTACTTACAAATAAGTTTAGGCGAATCGGCGCAAAGCGTGTATATTCCGCTTTGTACTTGCATCAGGTCGTAATATTGTTGGTCCCAATTCCGCATGGCTGTTCCTCTGGTCGTTCTGTTTTATCTCCTTCGGTTTTAATTTCTTGGTTTCAAGTGCCTTTCAGGCAATCTTGCCTATTCTTAAAATAAAAGGAAATCACATGAGCAATCAAACAGGTATCGTAAAATGGTTCAACGACGCTAAAGGCTTCGGCTTCATTACTCCAGACGCAGGCGGCCCAGATCTGTTCGCGCACTTCCAGGACATACAGTCCACAGGTTTCAAAAGCCTGTCGGAAAATCAGCGCGTTTCTTTTGAACGCAGCGTTGGCGCCAAAGGCGACAAAGCCAGCAACATCCAAGTTATTTCTTAATTCATCGGTCGGCATTCGCCGGCTCTTGAAAGAAACGCTTTAAGCCCAACTTAGCTTGTCAGATTGAATAATTACCGGCCATAAGCACCGTGCAGATAGTACGGGCTTGTGGAAAAACAGTCTGTCAGCAAGTGAAGCAAAAAATCGCCGAGGGGCATCGCATTGCGGTTCCCCGTTTGTGCAGACCGGCTCTAACCGGCCGGCCACCATGCAGATAGCATGGGGCCGGAAGATGGTTTAGCCGGGCAGTGGGATGAATATCCCGCCAGTGAAGGTCGTCTTGAAGGCGCACCGGAACGCACAGCCAGTTCTTGCCGGCCAGTAGCGCGCACTAGCGCCGCTTCTGGAAAATGGCTTAACTGATCGGCGAAGCAAATAATTCGACTATCGGATGACGGTCGCACGGCGATCTTATCCGGAGCAGACAAATGCAAAACCCGCCAGGGACACTGTGCAGATAGCACGGGTTTCCGGTTCCGGCGGCACCATGCAGATAGCATGGGTTGCCGGCCTTGGTCTGCTGTAGAGCAATATAGTGAATGGAAAGCCCGCTTTGTAGCGGGCTTTTTTGCGTTTACTACATTTGTTTTGCATGCTTCCAAAGCATTACCGGCATATTTGCCGTATCAAAGGGATTTGCTCGAAAATTGCTTTGCGGTAAAATTGCGAATTTCCTCGTGGAAATGCTAAATATATCTGGTGCAGGGCTGCATACGTGACTTGCGCACCTGGCGCGGGCTTTGTCGGCGCGAACCAACGCAGGCAGCTTTTCCGGCTAGCCTTCTTCGATTAATAAGAGTATATAAGTCAAGTGCTTAGCAATTATGTGCCTTAAAACGGTAGGCATCGCCTATGGCAAGGTATGCGGAAGAAACCGCAGCCTGTGCAGACCTCTGAAGGGGACGGTGTGTTTACACGACTGATCAGCCGGACTTTCCTGCCGCCTAAAACCGCCACGCTGGATATGCAGCAGTGGCGCGAACAAGTATTGTCCGCCGTACTGTTTGCAGTGCTGGTGCTGGGCAGTATTACTGCGGTGCCGAGCATCCTGCTGGCGCTGAGTGAAGGCCTGCAGTCCATTGCCATCATGGATACCGCGGCGCTGATCTGGCTGGCCTGCATCTGGCGCCTGAAGCGCTTGCCTTACAAGGTGCGGGCCATCAATTTCCTGGCATTGCTGTACATGGTTGGCGCGTGGTTCCAGATCATGGGCATCCCTGTCAGCCAGATTTACCTGAAAGCAGTCCCTATCATGGCGGCGCTGCTGCTGGGCATGCGTCCCGCTGTGTATGCGCTGGTGCTGGATGCGCTGACGATGCTGTGCATCGGCTACTTGGGCAATGCCGGCCAGTTCGGCACCGGCCTGGCGGACCAGCCTTTCCTGCGCTGGGTCATCATCACGCTGAATTTCAGTTTCGTCTGTACCGCGATCACAATCTCTTGTGCCGTGCTGTTACAGAAGCTGGAAAAATCGCTGGAAGCGCAACGCGCCATCAGCGAATCGCTGAAGCAGGGCCAGGAAAGCCTGCGCGTGGCCAATGAAGAATTGCGCCTGACCGCTGCCGCCGTAGAAAGGCTGAACGACCTGGTGCTGATTACGGAAGCCCAACCCATTTCGCTGGATGGTCCGCGCATTGTGTTCGTCAACGATGCCTTTGTGCGCCGTACCGGGTATGCGCGCGATGAAGTGCTGGGTAAAACACCCCGCATCCTGCAAGGCCCGAATACGCAGCGCCATGAACTGAAGCGCATCCGGATGGCGCTGGAGAAGTGGGAGCCTGTGCGCGCCGAGCTGATCAACTACACCAAGGCCGGCGAGGAATTCTGGGTCGAGGCGGACATCGTGCCCATTGCAGACGACGCAGGCGTATTCACGCACTGGGTGGCGGTGGAGCGCGACATCACCGAACGCAAAAAATCGGAAGCCCGCATTCACAAGCTGGCGTTCTTCGATGTGCTGACCGGCTTGCCGAACCGGCGCCTGCTGCTGGACCGCATCGGCACGCTGCTGTCCAGCGCACGCCGCACCGGCCTGGTCAGCGCTGTGCTGTTCATCGACCTCGATCATTTTAAAAATATCAATGAGGCGCGCGGCCATGCGGTAGGCGACGCCTTGCTGCGCCACGTGGCCAGGCGGCTGGGCAATCTGCTGCGCGAGATGGATACCGTGGCGCGCATAGGCGGTGATGAGTTTGTTGTACTGGTATCCAATATCGCGTCCGATATCCAGTCCGGCGCCCATGCAGCGCTGGCCGTGGCTGAAAAGATCCGCGATGCGATGGCCCAGCCTTTCGTCATCGACGGCCAGCCTTATAGCTCCGGCGGCACCATAGGCGTGACGCTGCTGCCCAAGACCGGCCAGTCCGCCGACGACCTGCTGCGCGAGGCCGATACGGCGATGAACCGCGCCAAGACGGCAGGGCGCAACCAGATTGCGTTTTTTGAGTCGGCGATGCAGTTTGAAGTGGAACAGAGGCTGACGATAGAGCGGGATATGGCCGAAGCGGTCGCAGCCAGCCAGTTCGAGATGTACCTGCAGCCGCAGTTCAACTGCGATGGCGAGGCGGTCGGCGCGGAATTGCTGATGCGCTGGTTCCACCCGGTGCGCGGTCCGGTATCGCCGGCGGTCTTCATTCCGGTGGCGGAAGAATCGGGCATGATATTAAAATTGGGAGAATGGGCATTGCGCCAGGGGTGCCAGACGCTGGTGCGGCTGGAGCGGGCCGGCAGGGCGATGCCGGTGTCGATCAATGTCAGCCCCAAGCAGTTCCGCCAGGCCGATTTTGTGGACCAGGTCTGCGCCATGCTGGCGGAAACCGGGGCGTCGCCCTCATTGCTGATCCTGGAGGTAACCGAAGGTCTGCTGATCGACAACCTGGACGATACGATTGCCCGCATGCGCCAGTTGACCGAAAGGGGCGTGCGGTTTTCCATCGACGATTTCGGCACCGGCTATTCCAGCCTGGCCTACCTGAAAAAACTGCCGTTGTACGAACTGAAGATAGACAAGAGTTTCGTGCGGGATGCGCCGGCAGATCCCGGCGATGCTGCCATCGTCCAGGCTATCCTGTCGATGGCAAAGCCGCTGGGCCTGCGGGTAGTCGCCGAGGGTGTGGAAACCCGGCAGCAGGCGGACTTCCTGATTGCAAGCGGCTGCGACTGCCTGCAGGGCTTCCTCTTCGCCAAACCCATGCCGGTGGACGACTGGCTGAGCCAGAAGCGGGATCACGCTGAACCGCTCCGTGTATAAACCGCATCCAGTCCATGTCCCCGGTTCGGCGCAATTTGTTTCCTTGTAAGTCAAATTTTCAAACACTCCATTTTTTGGGGGCGTTTGAATTCCAAGTCCGGCGCGAGCCGGCTGGATTCAATGCCGTGGACATGGTAAAAAATATTATTCCAGTGTAAGTTTTTTCTCTCTTTTTCGACTAATCGGCTGACGATGGCATTCCGCACCCAAGTGTTGTGCGGGGTTCTCCCCGATCTGCTTGTTAAAGGAAGATGATGAACTTTAGTAACTTGAAAATCAGCATGCGGCTGGCAATTGCTTTCGGCACGCTGATGTTTGTCATGCTGGCCATGATTGTCTCCAATGTTGAAAGGCTGACCGAGATAGGCAGCAAGAACACCACCATCATTGACAAGAACTGGATAGGCGCGTCCGCCGCGCTGGAAATCGATGCACTGACGCAGGAAAACGGCAGCCGCACGCTGGAGCTATTCATCCGTAGCGAGCAGGGCGACCGGATTGCGCAATATAAGGCCATCGACGACAACCGCAAGAAGATCGATGCGCTGGTGCAGCAATTTGCGAAGGTCGCCAGCACAGTGAAGGAAAAAGAAGCATTGTCCAGGTTTGTTGCCGCGCATGGCGCCTTTATAGCTGCCTATACCAAAGTGGCGGACCTGATTGAAGAAGATCGTCGCGACGATGCGGTGGCATTGCTGACCACGGTGGCGCAGCCTGCATTGAATTCCGTCCTGGCAGTGATGAACGACATCATCAGCCTGCAAAAAAACGAGATGGCGGGCAATGGCAGGGAGATCAAGACAAGCATCGCTTTTTCCCGCACCCTGGCGCTTGGCTTCGGATTTTTTGCACTGCTGATCAGTGCGCTGTTTTCATTTTTCATCACCCGCTCCATCACGCGCCCGCTGAATGTGGCGGTCGCCGCCGCCAGGCGGGTTGCCGACGGCGATCTTACCGGCAGCATCGACGTCAATCGTACAGACGAGGCGGGGCAGCTACTGTCAGCCTTGTCCGGTATGAACGCCAGCCTTACCAGCGCGATTGCGCAGGTCCATGAAGGCACCCATACGATTGCCGCCGCCTCGGATGAAATTGCCGCCGGCAATGCCAACCTGGCTTCCAGGACTGCGACGCAGAATAGCGCGCTACAGGAAATTTCCGCCTCCATGCATGGGCTGACTGCCGCAGTGAGGCAGAATGCCGGTAATGCCGGGCAAGCCAATTTGCTGGTCATGTCTGCGTCTGAGGTTGCCACCAAAGGCGGGCAGGTCGTGGGCGAAGTGGTGCTGACGATGGGGGCAATACGCGAAAGCTCGCGCAAGATAGTCGACATCATCGGCGTCATTGACGATATCGCCTTCCAGACCAATATCCTGGCGCTGAATGCGGCGGTAGAAGCAGCACGCGCCGGCACGCAAGGCCGTGGATTTGCGGTGGTGGCCGGTGAGGTGCGCAATCTCGCGCAGCGTAGCGCCGTGGCAGCGAAGGAAATCAAGGAACTGATAGGAAGCTCAGTCGAGCGGGTGGATCACGGCACCGAACTGACAGACAAGGCAGGGAAGACCATGCAGGATATCCTGTTGTCCATCCGCCAGGTGACAGAGATCATGTCCGCCATTACCGCCACAGGCCGCGATCAGAGCGTGGGTATAGAACAGGTCAACCTGGCCATCACGCAGATGGATGAAATTACGCGGCAGAATTCTGCATTGGTTGAACAGGCGACTGCAACCGCGCAAAATATGCATGGGCAAAGCATGGCGCTGGCGCATGCAGTCAGCCTGTTCCGGCTACATCCTTCTGTCAAGGTTCCCGGCCTCGCCGGAGGCTTGGCGGATGACAGAGCGGCAATGCATTTTGTGCCCGCCATGGGGCAGCGGGGAATGCGCAGCAAAGCTCCGCGCCTGTCTTGAGTCTTCTGCTATGCGTGAAGCTCGACCTCGCCTTCAATTTCCACAGGGATGTTGAACGGCAATTCCGCCATGCCGACTGCGCTGCGCGCATGCGCACCCGCGACCGGGCCATACAGCTCATTGATCAGGTCGGAGAAGCCGTTGATTACCGAAGGCTGCCTGTTGAAGCCGGGCGCTGAATTCACCATGCCCAGCACCTTGACCCAGGCCGAAATACGGTCCAGGTTACCGAGCGTGCGTTTCAGGCTGCCGAGTATTGACAACGCGGTGAGGCGTGCTGCCGTATAGCCTTGCTCTACCGTCACTTCCTTGCCGAGTTTGCCCAGCGGTTCCGCCAGCGAGCCATCCGGATTTTGCGGGCCGTGGCCGGAAATAATGGCGCGGTTGCCGACGACACGCACAAACTGGAAGGGCAATTCGACCCCTGGCGGTGGCGTGACGGCAGGCGGCAGGACCAGCCCTAAGGCGGCGAGGCGTTCTTCTATCTTCATTTTGTATCTCCTGACTAAAGTCCAAGAAACTTTTCCAAATATGCATTGTAGCAATTCCGGCGCAAGCCTGGTTGGGCAAGCTCATGTATCATCATGACCAGAAGGCAATAGCCGAGCACGTAAAAATGAACTGAAATCCGGTATACGGATTCACCAACTACATCATGGAATGGAGATATAACATGAGCGTTAATACAGACTACGAAACCATCAAGTACGACATCAGCGACCACATCCTGACGATTACGCTGAACCGGCCGGAAAAGCTGAATGCCTTTACCGGCAAGATGATGGCGGAACTGATCGATGCCTTCGACAAGGCCGACGCGGACGATGATGTGCGCGCCATCATCATGACCGGCGCCGGCCGCGCGTTTTGCGCGGGCGCAGACCTGTCCAGCGGCGCTGCCACGTTTGACTACGCAAAGCGTACCGACAGGCCGGAAAAACAGGGTTCGCCAGTCACGTCCGACGGGCAGATGGACTGGAGCAATGAGCTGGTGCGTGACGGTGGCGGCAGGGTGACGCTGCGTATCTACGAGTGCCTGAAGCCCGTCATTGCGGCAATCAACGGCCCGGCGGTCGGCATCGGCATCACGATGCTGCTGCCATGCGACATCCGGCTGGCTTCCGAAGAAGCCCGCATAGGATTTGTCTTTGCGCGCCGCGGCATTACACCGGAAGCCTGTTCTAGCTGGTTCCTGCCGCGGCTGGTCGGCATCAGCCAGGCGCTGGAATGGACATATACCGGCCGTATCATCCCGGCGCAGGAAGCGTTGGCCGGCGGCCTGGTGCGCAGCCTGCACAAGCCTGATGAATTGCTGGACGCGGCGCGTGCGCTGGCTGCCGAGATCGTTCACAATGCCGCACCGGTTTCCATCGCACTGACGCGCCAGATGTTCTGGCGCATGTCGGGCGCCGATCACCCGATGGAAGCGCATAAAATAGACAGCCGCGCCATCTATTCGCGCGGTGCCGCTGCCGACGCCAAGGAAGGCGTCGGCTCTTTCCTGGAGAAACGGCCTGCAGTATTCACCAACAAGGTATCGCAGGACATGCCCTCGTTTTTCCCCTGGTGGCAGGACCGGCCGTATAAATAAAGACGGACGATGCAGGCAATGATGAAGCGGGGTTTTGATGACTAAGGCAGGTGCGCTTTCCGATGCAGATGCCGCGTTTGAAGCGGCGCGGCGGCTGCATGAGGCAGGGCAGCTTGATCAGGCGAAGCTTGCCTATGAAAAGATATTGATGCAGGCGCCAGAGCATGCGGACAGCCTGCATCTGCTCGGCGTTGCCGCGCACCAGTCGGGCGACCACGTGCGCGCCAGCGCGCTGATCCAGCAGGCGATCAATGTAGCGACAGGCCCTGTGCGGGCGGTGTACTACAACAACATAGGCTCGGCATTCCGCGCCTCCGGGCGCCATACGCAAGCGATGATTTCGTTCGGTGTCAGCATCCGTATCGACCCGTCGTATGCGCCAGCCTATTTCAACCTGGGTGTGGCGTTGAGCGATGAGGGCAACTGGGAAGTCGCCTTGCAGCGCTTTGCCACTGCGTTGCGCCTCAACCCTGAACTTGCCGATGCCCACTACAACAAGGCAATTGCCGAAAAGCAGCTGTACCGGACGGAAGAGTCGCTGGCCAGTTTCCGCGAAGTGCTGCGGCTGCAGCCGGACAACGGGCTGGCGCAGCATTACGTCGCGCTGCTGACAGGTACGGCGTCCGACAGGGCGCCGGATGACTATATCGTCAGTGTTTTCGACGGCAGCGCCGAACATTTCGACGAACACCTGGTGGAAGAGCTGCAGTACGATACGCCGCAACTGCTGGTAGATATGCTGCAGCAGCATGCACATGCAGGCGAGAAGGCGTGGGCGGTGCTGGACATAGGCTGCGGCACCGGGCTGGTGGGTGCGGCGATTGCCCCATTTGCGCATTGTCTTGCGGGTGTGGACTTGTCGGCCAGGATGCTGGAAAAGGCGCGTCAGCGCAAACTCTACGACCGCCTGGAACAATCCGAATTGCTGGCGATGATGAAAAAGGAAGCTGATGCATCATACGATGTAATCACGTCTGCCGATGTGTTCATCTACATAGGCAGGCTGGAAGGCGTGTTTGAGCAGGCGCGGCGCCTGCTGAAGCCTGACGCCTATTTCGCCTTTTCGGCAGAATCGCTGGATGACCTGCTGGAAGAGGACGCCGGCACCGGCGAGGATTACCGGCTTAACCCCAGCGGCCGCTATGCGCATGCTGCCGCCTATCTGCGCAGGCTGGCTGCTACCCATGATTTTGAGGTCAGGAGCATGTTCAGTACGCCGGCACGCCTTGAAAGGGGCTATCCGGTGCTGGCCTGGTTGGCGCTGTGCCAGCGCAGGCAATAGTGTAGAGGACGGCGTAGAATCCGGCAAAGATGGATCAGGAAAAACCGACCACCGGGTGCGGCACGTAGGGTGCTTCCAGCGATGCGATTTCCTCCACGCTCAGTGTGATTTCCAGCGCTGCCACCGCGTCTTCCAGATGCTGCGGTTTGGATGCACCGATGATGGGCGCAGTCACGGCACTCTTGCTGAGCAGCCATGCCAGCGCAATCTGCGCGCGCGGCACGCCGCGCTGTTTTGCTATCTCCGCCACGCGCTCTACCACGGCGCGGTCGGAATCCACGCTGGCGACATACAGGCCCTTGCCGAATTCATCGGTTTCGGTGCGCGCGGTTTTTTCATCCCAGTCGCGCGTCAGGCGGCCGCGGGCCAGCGGGCTCCACGGTATCACGCCTATTTTCTCCGATGCGCACAGCGGCAGCATTTCGCGCTCTTCTTCGCGGTTGATCAGGTTGTAGTGGTTTTGCATAGTGCTGAAGCGCGTCCAGTCATGCTTGTCCGCCAGGTGCAGCGCTTTGGAAAACTGCCACGCATACATGGATGACGCGCCTATATGGCGCACCTTGCCGGCCTTGACCAGGTCGTGCAGCGCTTCCAGCGTTTCCTCTATCGGTGTTGCATGATCCCAGCGGTGGATCTGGTACAGGTCCACATAATCCATGTCCAGCCGTTTCAGGCTGGCGTCTATTGCCTGCATGATGGCCTTGCGCGACAAGCCGGCGCCATTCGGTCCGGGCTGCATGCGGCCATGTACCTTGGTGGCGACCACGATGCTGTCGCGGTTGGCGTAATTCTTCAGCGCGCGGCCGACGATCTCTTCACTGGTGCCATCAGAATACACGTTCGCCGTATCGAAAAAGTTGATGCCCAGATCCAGCGCCTGCTTGATCAGCGGGCGGCTCGGTTCCTCCGGCAGTGTCCACAAATGGGTGCCGCGCTCTGGCACGCCGTAGGTCATGCAGCCGAGGCAGAGGCGAGAAATGTCGGTGCCGGTGTTACCCAATTTGGTGTATTTCATGCAGACCTCGAAGGTGAAAAATGGTAATGGAAAGAAGAACAAGTCCGGTGATACTTTACACAAGTTCCATTTTTCTTGCCGAAGGCAGTCCGCACGGTGCCGAGCATTGACGCACGCTTTAAAGATCACTACAGTGTCTGCTCTTTAAACGCCTCCCTGCGGGACGGCAGTTTTTACGACGGAGTCAACTTGATCACCAGCAGTTTATTGCAATCGGTTCCAGGGATAGTGCACGGCTTTGGAACGGCTGCCGAACTTGTGCCGCATGCGCTGGCAGGTGCGTGGGCAGTGAGGCCTGGCAAGAAGCAGGTTCATGGCACGCAGCTTGCCGAAGTCACTGCCGCTAACCAGGAGTGCGGCGATGCCGACGGCATTTTTTCAGCCGAGGCAGGCATACCGATTAGCGTGATTACCGCCGATTGCGTGCCACTGATACTGGCAAGGCGAGACGGTGCCATGGTGGCTGCAATACATGCAGGATGGCGCGGCCTGATAGGCGGCATCATCGATACCTTTGCTGAGTGCCTGAAGGAAAAAGGGGAGGCGCCGACAGACTGGGTTGCCGCCGTGGGCCCTACGGTTGGCGCGTGCTGCTACGAAGTCAGCGGAGAGCTGGCCGCACAGTTTGTCAGCCACTTTCACTGGCTACCCACTGAAACAGTCAGCCCGCGTCACCGCCACCTGGAGTTGAATGCAATAGCCGAAGCAGAGTTGCGCAGGATAGGCATAGGCGACGTGGATAATTTGAAGCTGTGTACGATGTGCAGGCGGAATGCGGAAGGCAATTTTTTATTCCGTAGCTACCGTAGAGGCGACCGCGGGCCGCAACTGCATTCGGGGGCGATGATATTGCCCTAGCATGGCATATGGAGAAGGGCTTTGCTGCGTACAACTTACGCTGTCATGCAGTGACCATAGCCTGGGTGGAGCGGAGCGCAACCAGGGGCATGGCTCGGAGCATTTCGGATTTTGAACTTTGCATACATTTTGCATATGCCGGTATCCGGGTTTGATCCCGGATTCCGCTGCGCTGCATCCAGGCTACTCTTCTCTTTTTTTTGAAGAGGTGCTGAACGTAATGTTGACAATCTCGCGCTGCACAGGTTTTGCCTGCGAGGCAGCATCTACAGGTGCGAGCGGCGTATCGGGCTACCGACGGCATTACGCGCCGGGAATTTCGCCCATCATCTCGCCCATGCGCACCGCGCCTGCCGGTTCCCATGCCGGATTGAAGTTCAGCGTATGTTGAGGAAACAGCAGCACCACGGTGGAGCCCAGCAGGAAGCGGCCCATTTCCTCGCCTTTTTTCAGCACGATGTTCTGGTCGTCATATTTCCATTCGCGCACGTCGCGTGTGCGTGGCGGATTGACGACGCCATGCCATACCGTGGACATGCTGCCGACGATGGTGGCGCCCACGAGCGTCAGCACAAAAGGGCCGTGCGCCGATTCAAATACGCAGACCACGCGTTCATTGCGCGCAAACAGGCCGGGTACGCCGCGCGCCGTGGTCGGGTTCACGGAGAAAAGCTCACCCGGCACGTAGATCATGCGCGTCAGGCGGCCGTCGCAAGGCATGTGGATGCGATGGTAGTCGCGCGGGCTCAGGTAGATGGTGGCAAAACTGCCGTCTTCATATTGCGCGGCCAGCGCGCGGTCGCCGCCGACCAGTGCGGTGGTGGAATATTTGTGGCCCTTGGCCTGGAAAATCTGGTCCTTTTCTATCGCGCCGAACTGGCTGATAGCACCGTCCACCGGGCAGACGTAAGGGGCGGCAGATAAGGGCCGCGCGCCTTCGCGCAAGGAGCGGGTAAAGAAGTCATTGAAGCTGGTGTAGCTGGTGATGTCGGAATTTGCCGCCTCCTCCATATTCACCTGGTACTTCCGCACGAACCTGCGAATGATGCCGGTCGTGATGCTGCCAGCCCGTGCGTCGGCAATCAGGGAGCCAAAGGAGGTCATCGCCTTTTTCGGCATCAGGTACTGCGGCAATACGGCGAAACGATCAGACACGATAAAACACCCTTAATGAAGTCAGGAGGGGATTATAACGGTGAGTATCATTAAAATTGAAGCCTAAATTCACCTTGCGCCACATTATCGCGCTGCAGCAAAGAATCTCTGTGGGCATCAGGACAGCATATTGCCGCACCGCCACGACGGAATCGCGTTAAACGCCCGCCGATGATCCTTTCTCGCCCTTTTTCTGTGCGCTTCGCGCTAAAACGAGATGCCGAGGGAGACGGCGCTATTGGAAGGCCCTTGCCCCCGCATCCGGGCTGCCTCAAATTTAATCATCATCAGAATATCTTTTTAAATCAAGTGCTTGGGCGCGGCGGGTGTGGGTTATCCACAGCATTGTTAACAGCTTGTGTGGGTAAGCCTGTGGCTTGTGTGAACCAGCGCACCGAAGCATGCGGGCGGCGGAGGTATACATAGCGGTACACCGTCCATTAACTCGATGAAAGTAAAAAAACATGAGCTCAAATCCATCACAGCCTAAAGCCAATTTGTCAATCGATACTGCTGCGATACGCATTGCCGCGCAAAATCTTGACGATGGAGCTGTCACTTCAGGTTACCGCGGTAACCGCGAAGAAATTATTGCCATGCTCAATGGCGCGCTGGCGACCGAATTGTTATGCGTCATGCGCTACAAGCGCCACTATTTCACAGTGACGGGCCGCGAAAATCTCGCCGTCAAGGCAGAGTTCCTGCAGCACGCACAGGAAGAAGCAGATCATGCAGACCAGATCGCGGAGCGTATCGTGCAGCTGAACGGTGAACCCGACTTCAATCCCGCCACGCTGACTGAGCGCAGCCATGCTGAATATGACGATTCCAAGGATGTGCAATCGATGATTCGGGCTGATCTGATCTCGGAACGGGTTGCCATCGAGTCCTACCGCCAGATGATAGAAAAAATAGGCGATTCCGACCCTACCACGAGGCAGATGCTGGTTAGCATCATGGCCGTGGAAGAAGAGCACGCGGATGACATGCGGGATTTCCTGTCGCTGTCTTGAACGGCTAATGCTGCGCCCGTGAACGGGCGCGGATCTCTGCATTATTCCAGGGCCGTCCATTGGCAACGATGGCCGGCTCTTTTGCTAATTTTGTCCGGCTTGTTCACAACCGCAGCCATCCGCTCAGGATACCCATGAAATATACCGATTACTATGCCGCGCTGGGAGTCGACAGGAAGGCCACCCAGGCAGAAATCAAGCAGGCTTACCGCAAGCTCGCGCACAAATATCATCCGGATATTTCCAAGGACGCCGAAGGCGAGAGCAAGTTCAAGGACATCGCCGAAGCCTACCGAGTGCTGAAGGACGAGGAGAAACGCGCTGAATACGACCAGCTTGGCGTGCACCGGGCCGGTGAAGAATTCTCGCCGCGTGGCGCCGGCCATTCACCGCATTCACCGTATTCGCAGCAGTTCGATGATGCCGATGCCTCATTTGCCGATGTCGACATGGCCGACCTGATGGCGGCGTTTGCCGCTGCACGCAAGGGTGGCAGCCAGGCGGGAGGCCGTGGAGAAGGTTTCTCCCGCCAGGCATGGCCGCAGGACGGCCAGGATTTTGAGACTGAAGAACCGGTCACTCTGGAACAGATGCATGCCGGCGCGGAAATCGATGTCAGCGTCAGCTTGCCGGAGCTGGATGCACAAGGCATGCTGCATAGGGTGCCGCGTACTTTTCGCGTCAAGGTGCCCAAGGGCGCGCAAGACGGCCAGCGGCTGCGTTTGCCGGGCAAGGGCGGGGCAGGCATGCACGGCGGCAGGCAAGGCGACCTGTATGTGGTCATGCGTGTGATCCCCCATCCTTTGTACCGGGTGGACGGCAAGGAACTGTACATGGATCTGCCGCTGGCGCCATGGGAGGCAATGCTGGGCGCCAGCGTGCAGATACCCACGCTGGGCGGCACGGTGGAAATGAATATTCCCGCGGGCACGGTCAATGGCCGCCGGCTACGCCTCGCAAAGCGCGGCCTACCCGGGGCGGATGGTTCCATGGGTGATCTGTATGCCATGGTGCGGATAGAAGTGCCGAAGGAAATCACGCCGCAGCAGCGCGAACTGGAGGAGCAGCTGGCCAAGCTGTCCACGTTCAATCCGCGCGCGCATTTCGCAAAATTTCAAGCTGGAGGTGCATGATGGCAGCCGCAACTACAACAACACCGCACACCATAGAGCGCGTACATGCTGTATGGCTGAATGAGACGGAATTTTGCTCGCTGGAAGAATTGGTGAGCCTGTCGGGCCTCTCCCGGCTGGAGCTGGATCACCTGATAGATATGGGCGTGATCGAGCCGGACAGCGTTCGCGGCGAGCAGATCGTATTCCAGCAGCGCTGGCTGGTAGTGGCGCGTTCCGCCCGGCGTATCAGGGATGACTTTGAACTGGATACACAGGGGCTGGCGGTTGCCGCCAGCCTGCTGCAGCGCATAGAGGCGCTCAAGGGGGAGCTTGCCTCTGCGCGTGCGCAACTGCTGCACGGCAATCTGTCTTCGGACGCCTAAATTACCAGGTGTCGATAAACAGCTTGCCGTCGTTGATGACCTGTTTCGCACTCTGCAAGCCGCGCACCAGCCAGGCGCGGGTGTCTGCGGGGTCTATCACCGCATCAATTTCCAGCGTCGCGGCCATATTGGCGGCTTCTCCGTTTTTGTACTGCTGCGCGACCAGTTTCTGGAACAGCGCGTCACGCTCTTCGCCGGCAGCGGCCGCTTCCAGTTCTTTCCTGTACCCCAGCCTGACCGCGCCTTCCAGTCCCATCGCCCCAAACTCGCCGGTAGGCCAAGATACCGTGAATACCGGCGCATCGAAGCCGCCGGCCGTCATCGCCTGTGCACCCAGCCCATAGCCTTTGCGCAGCACCACGGTAAAGTAGGGCACGCGCAGGTGGGCGGCTACCACGAACATGCGGCATACATGGCGTACCTGTGCCTGCGCTTCTATGTCGGGGCCGACCATGAAGCCGGGCGTGTCCGTCAGCGATACAATAGGCAGGCCGTGTGCATTGCACAGTTGCATGAAGCGCGCAGCCTTGTCGGCGGCTTCCACATCAATGGCGCCACCCAGGTGTTTGGGGTTGTTTGCGATAAGTCCTACCGGACGGCCCTCGATACGGGCCAGCGCAGTGACTAACCCCGCGCCGAAGCCGGCGCGCAGTTCCAGCACCGATCCACTATCGGCCAGGCCCTGCATCACCTTGCGCACATCATAGACGCGCAGCCGGTTCTCCGGGATGGCGTTGCGCAGCAGGCGCTGGTCGGCGCACTCCCAGTGGGTGGTGCGGCCCTGGAAATAAGACAAGTATTGCTTAGCGGCCGCGACGGCTTGCGCTTCGTCCTGAACGAGCACGTCAATGACGCCGTTGCCGGACTGCACATCGCTGGGGCCGATTTCTTCCGGTTTAAATATGCCCAGCCCGCCGCCTTCTATCATTGCCGGGCCGCTCATGCCGATGTTGCTGGCGGCGGTGGCAATAATTACGTCGCAGCAGCCCAGCAGTGCCGCATTGCCGGCAAAGCAGCGCCCATGGACGATGCCAATGACGGGCACTTTGCCGGATAGTGCCGCAAATTGGCTGAAGGTATGGTTGTTCAGGCCGGCGACAATCGGCATATCGGTATCGCCGGGGCGACCGCCGCCGCCTTCCGCAAACAGCACCACCGGCACCTTGAGCTGGTGCGCCAGTGCCAGCATGCGGTCGGTCTTGTGGTGGTTGCGCATGCCCTGGGTGCCTGCCAGCACGGTGTAGTCATAGGCCAGTACCGCGCAGCGCGCGTTGTCGGCACCGAATTGTTCTGCATTGATGCTGCCCAGGCCGGTGATCATGCCGTCCGCAGGGGTGTTGACGATGAGGTCTTCGATGCTGCGGCGACGTGTCTGCGCGGCGATTGCCAGTGCGCCATATTCGATGAAACTGTCCGCGTCGCACAGGTCGGCGATGTTTTCGCGCGCGGTACGTCCGCCTTGCGCGTGGCGCTTGCTGACTGCCGCCGGGCGGTTGGCGTCCAGCGTAAACGCATGCCGGTCTCTATTCTTTTGCAGGTCCGACCGTATATGGTCGAGGTCGACCTGTTGTTCGCGGGCGTGCGTTAGGGCTTCCGCATCGGCGGCTTCCATTAGCAGCAGAGGTTGATCCTGCGCGACAAAGTCGTTTTGTTTCGCGAGGATGCCGATGACGCGGCCGGCGGTCTCGGCCACGATTACGTGCTCCATTTTCATTGCTTCGATGACTGCCAGCTGCGCGCCCGCTGCCACCAGTTCACCTGGCTGGACGTTGAAGGCGACCAGTTTGGCGGGCATCGGCGAATTGACAAGGCTTTGGCCATCTTCCAGTGATTCGCTTGCTTCCTGCCCGCCTTTTGGACGCGGCTTGGCCGGTACAATGACTGCTGCAAGAGCGGGCTTGTCTGCCAGCGAAGAGGCGGCTTGCATGAGCTCGGCCAGATGTTCTTCCACGAAGCGCGTATGGATGCGGTGCGGCACAAACTCCGGCCTGTCCAGCAGCGCCCGCAGCAACGGCAGGCTGGTGGCAATACCTGAAATGCTGCATTCATCCAGCACGCGGCGCGCGCGCCTGGCGGTATCGGCAAATTGCCTGCTGCGGCTGCTGACGATCAGCTTTGCCAGCAGCGTATCGTAGTGCGGCGACGGCGTATAACCGGCATAGCCATGGGTGTCGACCCTGACGCCGGGGCCGGTGGGCAGGTCGAAGCGCTGCAGGCTACCGGAACTTGGGTGTGCGTTGCCGTGCGCATCCAGGGTTTCCGCATTGATGCGCAGCTGTATCGCATAGCCTTGCTGGCGCGGCGGCACAGCCGGGTCCAGGCCGCAGTCTGTCAGTGTTTCTCCCGCAGCAAGGCGGATCTGCAGCTGCACCAGGTCGATGCCGGTTACTTCTTCGGTGACGGTATGCTCTACCTGCAAGCGCGGATTGGCTTCCATGAAGACAAAGGGCAGGTCGGCAGAGTCTTCGTCGACGAGGAATTCAAAAGTGCCGAGGCTGCGATAAGCTGCCTTGCTGGCCAGGGACAGCGCGGCATCGTTGATCAGGCGGCGCATCTCTGCAGACAGGCTGGGGCTGGGGGCAACTTCCACCAGCTTCTGGAAACGCCTTTGCAGCGTGCATTCACGATCGCCCAGCGCGATCACCTGGCGGCCGTCGCCGGCGACCTGGATTTCTATGTGCCGCGCGCGTTTCACGAGCCGTTCCAGATACACGCTATCGACGCCGAACGCGGCGCGTGCTTCCGATACGCAGCGCGCATACGCTTCCGGTAGCTCCGCGGCATGCTGAACGACGCGCATGCCGCGCCCGCCGCCGCCGCCGGTGGCCTTGATCATTACACTGATGCCTGCAGGCTGGGCCGCAAAGAAGGCCTGTGCCTGCTCCAGTGTGGCGGCGCCGGTGCCGGGCACCAGCGGTATGCCGCATTGCAGGGCCAGGGCGCGCGCCTTGGCCTTGTCGCCGAATATCTCCAGATGTGCAATGGAGGGGCCGATGAAACAGACGCCGGCCTCGGTGCAAGCCTGCGCAAAGTCTGCCCGTTCGCTGAGGAAGCCGTAGCCGGGATGGATAGCATCGCAGCCGGTTTGCTGTGCAATGGCGATCAGCCTGCCGGCATCCAGATAAGCTGCGGCGCCGGTGGCGTTCAGCGCGATAGCTTCATCCGCGCCGGCGACATGCAGTGCGCCGGCGTCATCCTCTGCAACCACGGCAACCACGGCAATGCCGAGGTCGTGCGCAGCACGCAGGATGCGCAGCGCGATCTCTCCGCGGTTGGCGATCAGTATTTTTTTAAACACGGCAATTCCTTTACATTGAACAGTCGTAGCCTGGATGGAGCACAGCGTAATCCGGGACGCTCTACGACAAACTCGGGCAAGAAGCCCGATGCCGGGTTTACTCCCGGATTGCGCTGCGCTCATCCAGGCTACAGAGCGGTTAATATTGTTAGCGGTCTTTCAGCAGCCGGCGCAGCACCTTGCCGGCGCCAGTGGCGGGCAGTGCATCGATGAACGCCACTTCTCTCGGCGCCTTGTAGGTCGCCATGTTGTCGCGCGCCCAGGCGATGATGTCGGCGGTCTGCACGCTTTGGCCGGGCTTCAGCACGACAAAGGCTTTCACCACTTCGCCCTTGTCTGCATCGGCGATGCCGATGGCAGCTGCCTGCGCGATGGCAGGATGCTTGATCAGTATGGTTTCCACTTCTTCCGGAAACACGCTATAGCCGGATACCTTGATCATTTCCTTGAAGCGGCCGATGAAATTCAGGTAGCCGTCCGCATCCAGTTTGCCCATGTCGCCGGTATAGACCCAGCCGTCGCGCAGCGTCTGGGCTGTGGCCTCCGGCTTGTTCCAGTAGCCTTTAAAGACGCCGGGGCTGCGCAGCACGATCTCACCGATGTCGCCGGTGGCGCACTGCAGCCGGGTATCGGGATCGATGATGCGAATTTCGCAACCGGTAATCGGCTTGCCCTGCGTGCCCCAGCGTATCGCGTCCAGCGGCATATAGGTATCCAGCGTATGCGTCTCGCTCAGCCCGTAGGCAGCTTCCGCCATGCCGCATTGCGGCACATGCTGTTTCCATTGATCGGCCAGTGCTTCGGTGAAGGTAATGCCGAAGCTGGTGACGAGGTTGGTGCGCAGGCTGGACAGGTCGAACTCCCTGATGGACGGCACCTGCATCAGCGCCACGTTCATCGGCGCGATGCTGTACCAGTAGCTGACCTTGTACTGCTGCACGGCCTGCAGCACCGCCAGCGGATCGAAACGGTACAGCAGCACGCAGGTGGCTCCGGAATAGATTGTGCAATTCACGCCCATGATCATGCCGGCGATGTGGTACAGCGGCGCTACTGCCAGCAGCACATCGTCGATGCCGATATTGCCGTTGGTGACGCCGGCCGCTGTTTTGTACACTGCATTGCGGTAGCTCAGCATGGCGCCTTTTGGCAGGCCCGTGGTGCCGGATGTGTAGGTCATCAGCGCGACGTCGTCCATGGACAGCTCAGGCTGCGGCGATTCGCCCCCGGCATTGACTGCCTGCAGGAAGTCAATCACGCCGGTGTGGGTTTCTACGGACGTTTTGCCCTTGTCCCGCATTGCCTGCAATTCGGCGGGCAGGGTGATGGGAGCAGGGACGGGCTGTTGCGGCAGCAGGTCTGCATAGTTGACAGAAAAAACGTGCTGCAGTGCCGTCTTGCCGCGCACCTTGTCCACCACTGGCAGCAGATTGTCCGCTGCAACGATGACGCGTGCCTGCAGGTCGTTGAGCTGGTATTCCAGCTCATGTTCCTTGTTCAGCGGGCCGCAGGGGCAGACAATGGCGCCCAGCTTTTGTATGCCGTAATGCGCCATCACGTATTGCGGGCAATTGTTCATGAACAGCACGACCGGGTCGCCCGGCCTGATGCCGAGTTCATCCAGCCTGGCCGCGAAGGCATCGCTGGCGCGGTCCAGCTCAGCATAACTGATGGGCTGGCCGTACCAGACATAGGCGGGTTTGTCTGGCTGATTGCGCGCATGCTGGCGCAAATGTTCATGCAAGGGCTTCATTTGCTGGTCTCCATACTTTTTTGCATATTATACTCACTAGTATAATAAATCTACCAATGAGTATAAATCGTTACCGGATGGTGTAAGCTGACGGAAAAAACACCGTGAAGAAGAATTAAACGATGAATACCGCTGCACACCCTGCTATCCCCGGCCTGGGCAGGCAGAAGACCTCCACTGCCGGCAGCGATGAAAAGCGCGAGCGTATCCTGAAGGCGGCCGAGGCCCTGTTTTTTGAGCAGGGCTATGCCAGCACGACGATGGACCAGATCGTGCAGGCGCTGGGAGTGACCAAGCCCTTTGTCTACTACTATTTCCGCAACAAGCTGGAAATCTTTGAAACCCTGTCCTGGCGGCCTACGCTGGCCTGCCTCAGCACGATGGACTTTCCAGAAATCGATACGCGCGCCGCGCATGAAAAGATCACGGATGGCATCCGCGACCTGATCCGGGCTACGATCAGCCACTATCCTTCCGCTTTTTTCGGCTACCGCGAACCGCAGGTCTATAGCGCCGCCTACAAAGACAGGCTGAACACGCTGGCCCACCATTTCTACGACAGGCTGTGCGCCTTGCTGGAAGAAGGGCGGCGAGACGGCATGCTGGACTTTAACGAAACCAGGGTGACGGCGCTTGCCGCATGCAGCTTGCCGGGTTTTTTGTATACATGGTACCGGCCGGACGGCCGCCTGGGCGAGGAGGAAATGGTGCAGGAACTGTCCCTCCTGGCATGGCGTGTGCTGGGGCTGCGCGCTGACACACCATGAGGTGACATGCAAGGCAAGGTGGCTTGGCGCAACGGCGGCGCGTATCTGCTATTCATGTTGCGAAGTTTGCCCATCCGTGGCAGGATTCGCTGGACAGAATCGCAACTGTTGCCGGAGCTGATTTCTTCAGCAGCGCCGGACGCGAACGAGTCTGCCCGGAATACGCTGTGAGATATTCAGCGGGCGTAACGCTATCGTGGGAATGGCAAAATGAATACTGAGGTAGTGGCTTCGTTCATCATGAGCGAGGGGCGCGTTGCACGCGGCAGCATGTTTTACCGCCTGCTGATTGCGGGTGTGCTGTGCACGGCGTTCGGCATGCTGGGCGGCGAGCTGGCTGGGAGTTACGGCAGCGCCGTGTTTGCGGCGGCGTTCCTGTGGTGCGCCTGCGCGGTGTTTGCGCAGCGGCTGCATGATATCGGCCGTTCCGGATGGACGCTGCTGGCGGCGCTGGTTCCTGTGCTGGGGCCGATATGGCTGCTGACGCAACTGCTGAAGCGCGGCGTGGAAGGACCTAACCGCTATGGCAAAGATCCGATGGCCCGCAGCGGCTACCTGTCCGTCGATATCTCACTTTAATCTCCTATGCCTACAGTCAACGACGTTACCCAGCTCAACCGCATTCCGGTTTTTGCGATTGCCACGCCCCATGCAACGTCTGATGTCCAGGCCATACTGAAAGACTCTTCCTTTCCGGTGTCGGTGGGCGGCGGGCATTTCAGCATGGGTGGCCAGACCGCCAGCCACGGCAGCCTGCATCTGGACATGCGCGAGATGAACGAAGTGCTGAACTTCGATCCGCAGGCCAGGACGATACGCGTGCAGGCCGGCATACGCTGGTGCGACATCCAGAGTTTTGCCGATCCGCACGGGCTGGCGGTGAAAATCATGCAGACCTATGCCAACTTCACCGTGGGCGGTTCGCTGTCGGTGAATGCGCATGGCCGCTACATCGGCCTGGGGCCGGTGGTGCTGTCGGTGCGCAATATCGTGCTGGTGCTGGCCAGCGGCGAGGCCGTCAACGCCAGCCCTGCGGAAAATAGCGAGCTGTTTTATGCGGCGATAGGCAGCTACGGTGCAATTGGTATCATCACCGAAGTGGAGCTCGACCTGGTCGAAAACATCCGCGTGGAGCGACGCAGCACCAAGATGCCGACGGCGGCCTATCCGGCCTGGTTCGATGCCAATGTGCGGCACCGCGAAGATGCAGTGTTCCATAATGCCGACCTGTATCCGCCGTTGTACCAGAGAGCGCGCGCGGTATCCTGGTTCAAGACCGAGACGCCGGCTTCTACTCGGCACCGCCTGCAGGCTCTGCGCCGTATCTATCCGCTGGAAAAATACTTCCTGTGGGCGATTTCGGAGACGCCGATGGGCAAGCTGCGGCGCGAGTACCTGATCGATCCCTTGCTGTTCTTGTCCAGCAAGGTGCACTGGCGCAATTACGAAGCCGGATACGATACTGCGGAACTGGAGCCCTTGGGCCGCAGGCGCCGCACGTATGTGCTGCAGGAATATTTCGTGCCCTACGACCGCCTGCTGGACTTTGTCCCGCGCATGGCGGCGGTGCTGAACAAGCACAAGGTCAACATGATCAATATCTCGATCCGCCATGCGCTGGCAGATCCCGGCACGCTGATGGCCTGGGCGCGCGGCGAGACCTTTGCCTTTGTGCTGTACCACAAGCAAAGGACGCGCGACAACGCCAAGGAGCGCGTTGCGGTGTGGACGCGCGAGCTGATCGATGCCGTCATCGATTGCGGCGGCACCTATTATCTGCCTTACCAGCTGCATGCCACGGCCGAGCAGTTTCATCGTGCCTATCCGCGGGCGCGCGAACTGTTCGAAGTCAAGCGCTACCTGGACCCCGGCTACCGCCTGCGCGGCGCCTTATGGGATAAATACTACCTGCCGACGCTGATGGAGGCCGACGCAGGAAAGTCGAAACAGGCCTCCAGTTCCCTGTTCCATTCGGTCTATAAGGATGTGCGGCATGCAGATAAATTCTATGCCTTCCTGCAAAACATTTTCCACCTGTATCCGGAAGACAGGCTGCACACGCTGATCAAACAGTCGGTGGCACAGCACGATAATGATGAAGCGATCTACCGCGCGGTGCAGGCAGGCTTGCCGGAAATAACACCGCCGCTGTCGCTGCTCCGTTATGCGCTGCCGTCGCTGCGGGAGCAGAAAGAGGAGATGGGGCGCCAGACCGCAGAATTGCTGGGCAAGAAAGCCAAGTTTGCCGATTACGTGGAAATCGGCAGCACGGGGCGCTATGTGAATGCCTTGCGCAAGCACTTGCGGCTGTCCGGCGGCGTCACGCTGGTGCACGACAAGGAAGCTGGCAATTCCCCTGTAGATATCGTCGAGCGCGGCCAGTTACGCAAGATAGGCGGCTTTGTGCCGCTTAACGATTATGCGCCGCTGGACCTGCCGGCCGAAAGCGCCGACCTGATCAGCTGCTACGCCGGACTGCACCACATGGAGCCGGAAAAACTCGGCCCTTTTCTGCAGTCGATAACCAGGACGCTGCGCCCGGGCGGCTACTTCATTTTGCGCGACCATGATGTAACGACGCCGGAGCTGGATGCCTTTGTCAGCCTCGCACATTGCGTGTTCAATGCGGGGCTGGGCGAATCCTGGGCCACCAATGCCGCCGAACTGCGTTTTTTCCAGAGCCTGGATACGTGGATACAGCGCGTCGAAGCGGCAGGCATGCAGCATACCGGCGGCAAGATGCTGCAAGCCGGAGACCCGTCGGACAATGTGCTGCTGGCTTTCCGCCGCGCAGAGGCGGGCTGAGGTGCGGCGCTTGCGTCTTGCCGGTGCTGTGCGGTTTTTGCATCTGGTGCTGCTTGCCGCTGTATTAATGGCAGGCATGGCCGGCAGCAGCCTGCTGGCGCGCGCCGAAGGCGGCAGCGTGATAGAGGAGCAGGAGCGCAGGGGTGTGGAACAGACCTTCTTGACCTTTCCGGAATGGTTCCTGGTGCATAGCCCGGCCGAGTTTGCGACCGAAATTGCCCGCCATCCGGCACATGAATTTCCGTTTGCCGGGCATATAGGCCAGTTGTGGTCCAGCTATGCCAGCGTCATCGGTGAGCAGCTGCGGCAGGATTATCCGGCCAACCCCGGCTACCATGTGATGATCGTCGTCATTGCCGGCAGCACGACGCTGGAATACGGGCTGCGCTGGGTCTATGAAAATACGGTGGGCAGGCTGAGCTGGGCCTTGTCGTCGCGCCAGCTCAGCGAAGAAGACCATTATGCTGCCGTCGTCGCGCAGGACTATGTCGACTTCATCCGGCAGGAACCCTGGTACCTGTATGACTTCGGCGCAAAGCTCAAGGGGCTGTGGACCACGGTACCGGCCTTAGGGCCGGACATGGTGCGCAAATGGGAGCGCCGCTATGCGCTCAGCACCGAATACCTGCTCAAGGCTGCCTATGGCAAGCTGATAGAAAAAGCCACGCGCGCTACCTATACGCCTGCGCTGATGACGACACGCGTGCTGGTGGACCATTTGCCTGGCGAGCTGGACGTGGACAAGGTGAAGCTGCTGCGTCGCCTGCCGGATGGCAGCGCGGTGCTGGATCTGCCGCGCTATTACGATTTCCGCGTGGCGGCAACGTCGCTGGCGGAGCAGGGCATCAAACTGCTCGATATCGCCGGCAACCAGTCGGTGATCCTGGTCACGGTATGGGCAGATGCGGATTTCAAGGATCCCCATCTGCGCGTACTGTTTGAACAGCCGCTGATCACGATGCCGGGCAAGAAGCGGGTGGCCCTGGTAGTGCCGGTGCGCGATCTGTCGGAGTTCCTGCTGATCGCGCCCAAGCAAGGGCTGCGGGTAGAGCATGTCTATGATTATTGACGCTGCATGAACGGGCCGCAGCACCTGCGGGCCGCTTGCTGACTTTGGGAAGTATCAATGAAATCGATTTTGAATGTACTGGGCATCCTGCTGATGCTGTTGGGCGGCATCTGGTTCTTGCAGGGCGTTAATATCCTGCCGGGCAGTTTCATGACGGGGCAGGTGCAGTGGGCCATCAACGGTGGCGCCGTGTTCGCCACCGGATTGATTGCGTTCATCGTTGCCCGCAAGGTGGGCAAGGGCAAGAAAAAATAGGCGACGGGTATTTATTGCAGCGCGTTTGGCACGCAACGCAAATTCCGTAGTCGCGGGGTTAATGCTAGTATTAGCAGGTTAGGCTTTTTTAGCGAGAGCGGCGTACCGCCTTCACTGTTTTTTCCGTAGCTGTTTTCGAGCCGCTGCCTTGTTGCCCAGTATCCATCGGCATTTCCAGCTGGTGCAGCAAGCTGTCAGGCGATGATCAGGCGCTATTGCGCCGGCGCCGGATGCCGGAAGATAAGATATCCATGTATTGTTAAGTGTTTAGATGAATTCCATTCTGTCTCCTTTTTCCAACATCAGTTCTCATGTGCAGGATATCCTGACCATGTACCTCGTGCCGATCGGCGTGGCGGTCGTCATTGCGATCACGATCGTGCTGTTTGGCCTGGGCAGGGGGAAAAGCAGTGCGGGCGCAGAAACCATTCCGGCTGACATGGACAATGAACGCAGCCCGGAACCGGATACCGTGCCGGCGCCGGCTGCCGATGCAACACCGGATGACGGCAAGCTGGCAATCCTGATCGTTGATGATTCTGCCGTTGCCAGGGCCAAGCTGGGCAAGCTGTTCCAGGCCAACGGCTACCATGTCGTCGTTGCCAATGACGGCTTGCAGGCGCTGGAAAAATTGTCCGCCACCTTCTTTTCAGTGCTGATCACCGACCTGGAAATGCCCAACATGAACGGGTTGGAACTGATCGCATCGGTGCAGGGCAGCCTGGAAACCGAAGACCTGCCTATCATCGCCATTACCGGCCATGATGAATTGCAGGCGCGCGTGCATGAATACCAGGGCCTGTATGGCATCTTCAAAAAACCCTGGCACGACAGGGAATTGCTGAAGCGGGTGGAAACCCTGGCCCAGTTGCGCCAGTCTCCCGCCAATGCACCGCGGCGGCGCAAGTCCGATATCCACGCTTAAACTTCTCGCTGTTTTCGTGGCGGCATTGCGCGCATATTTCTGCATGGCATTGTCTTTTGCTTTGCCCTGCGCTGCGCGTTTGATACGCTTAGTTGTTTTTCTAGTAATCGGTGATTTGTTCTGGACAAGCAACAGGATTCATTTTAAGCTCTTGTATGGCCTGTCGGTTTGCTACTTTTTTTGTCTCGCTGCATGCAGGGAAACGGGACGGAAGCAAACCAAAAGCCAGATAGAGTGAATGTATTCACCTGATTTTTCTGCCAGCAAAGATGACGCCCGCAATGCCTTTCCACGATGAAATCGTCCGTCTGTTGACCCAGTCGGAACTGCCTGAAGGGCTATATTACCGATTTGCAATGATCAACAACCACGGCGCCGCTTACCAGTGGTCGGTGCAGACGCACTGGTGCGGCTATACGGAAGGCAAGGAGCGGCGCGAAATCCACGAAGGCACGCTGTATCACGGCGCAGAAGAGCGCCGGCGACTACATGAGGCCGGCTATCCGGCGCTTATCATCAACGATGAAGCGGACATCAAATATTTTCATGCCTTTGGCGGTTATGCGCTGATCCTCAAATCGATTGCCGAAAAACGCTTTTCCTACCATATTGCGCCGCGTATCAGTACCGCCAGTTCCAGTGGCCGCGTCCATCATCTGGATGCAGCGGCCGCTGCATCGGCGCAAATGCAGGTCGATGCCTCTGCGCCCAGCCGCAAGCTGCGTCTGGGCATATTTCGCGGACGCCGCCGCTGCCTGATCTGCGGGCAATCGCCTTCGCACTACCTGAACGTGGAATTTAATAGCAGGGAATCGGTGACCTGGGGGCCGGGCGGCGGGCATGGCGAGCGCAACAGCGTCATCATCTGCAAGGATTGCCATGACGCGCTGGAGCCGCATATGGACTTCAAACTGATAGGCTTGCTGCGCGAGAAATATCCACGCATTTCCACCAAATATTTCGAAGATGTGATGCGCTACCAGACCTGGGTCAAGGACCACATGGGCAAACTAGGCTAGCCGGGTAATGCTGAGCGTGCTGTCTGCCGATTTGCCATTTTCCGGCAGCGTTTGCACCGTGCCGCTGACGTTAAAGCGGGTGGCATTTTCTACCCAGTGATAGCAGCCGTCCAGATGTGTGATGCCTTTGTGCAGCGCCAGCGTTACCTGGTATTCTCCCGGCGGCAGCCAGGCTTCGAAGTGGAAGGCCAGTTCCAGGGGCATTCCAGCCTTCACGGCAATCGGCAGGTTCTGCAGCCTGGTATTGCTTCCGCAGGCAGTGTTGCCGCGACTGTCGCGCACGCCTATCCCCACGGTGAGGTCTTCTTCCTCAATGAACGCATGGCAGGTTAATTGCACGGTCACCGCTTCTCCGACGCTGATGTTTGGCGAACGGCTTTGTTGCCCCAGGCAACTGGCGGATAGCAGTTCTATTTGACGAGTGCCAAAATTGGCTGCTGCATCCTTGGCGTCTTGCTGGATGAGTTTAGGGGCGTTCCTGCCACTTTCATCGCGTCTCTGGCTGAGTGTCAGAAAGCTGGAAATCTGGTGGCGCTGCTCCTGGAATCTTTGCGCGGCCCATTCGCACAGTGCGTGGTCGACCCGGTTCTTGGCCCTGATATGATTTGCCAGCGCGGCGGGTATGTCGCCTTCCAGCTTGCGGTCCCGGGTGACGTTCAGCACAGGCAGAATCTGCCTGGGCAAACCCAGATCCTGGCAATAGGTATCGATGAAACCTTGTGTATCCGAGACAACGCCAACCAGGTCGTATTCTTCCAGGCTGCTGATGGCAGTTTCCAGCAAGGCCGATTCACTCAGCGTTTCCGGGTCGTCGCACAGGCGACGCGCAAAATGCGTCGCCTGGAAATTGACATAGCTGCGCAACACATCGGGGCTTTTGTCGGCCAGGTAATCTTCGAGTTCATAATTGACGGCCGCGATCACGACTGGATCCGTCATGCTTCCTTCGAGCACTTGTTCGCGATGCGCGCGATGGAAATAATATTGCGACAGAAACCTGTCCACCGGATCGCGCAGCAGCGTGCAGTAATACCAGTCGGGCGCCAGGGTATCACCGGGAAAAAACCAGATATGCGATCCAATGAGGCGGCGCATGCCTGCGGATGCAATCAGCACATGGTGAGGATAGGAGACGCCGGGCAATTCACCTCGCTCGCCGATGGCAGCAGCCAAGGCTTCCTTGACGCTGGTTCCTGCGGTTTTGGGAATATGATCGAATATTGTTTTCGTCATGATCTGATAAAAAACGAAGTAGAAGGGCAGCGTCCCGCGAACCAGGCACGCACGGCTATTCCGATCATGTTTCTGCCGGCTTGGTGCACTGTGAGGCCTGCACAGTGATGCTTGGCCGCATGCAATGTGCATCTAATCAAATAAGTATATAAATTATATGAGCACCAATAGTGCTTTACGGAAGCTTTTACAAAACATTACTTTTCTCTTTCCCCGCCATACAAAACGATACTTTCCCGTTGCTTTATTTTTCAATGGCAGCGTTGATGCGGCGGTAGAAAACTGTTAGGAATGTTTGCAGGTAATGTTTTTGGCGCGTGGCCGGTAGGACGCTAATCTGAAAAAATGGGGAGGATTCAATTTTCCCGCGCGAGCACTCGCAGCGCCTGTTCCGACCATTCCACCCACAGGCTTTCATGCATGATGCCGGCGCGGAGCACCAGATGCTGCAGCTGCGCTTCCCGGGAGTTTTTTTCGGGTGGAAAGTCATCTGCTTCCAACTGCTGGTACAGCGCCAGCTTTTCCCTGTGCATGTCCATCCTGCGCTGTATGTCACTCGCCAGGGAGGTTGGACCTATGACGGCTTCCGCGCGCAGCCTCAGCATCAGCTCGTCGCGCAGCGGTTTCGGGTCCTGGCTTGCGCCGGTCCAGCGCTGCAACTCTTCGCGGCCTGCAGGCAGCACACGATATACCTTTTTGCGCCCGCGGCCCGATTCCGGCGGCAGCGATTCCAGCCAGCCGCTTTCTTCCAGCCGCCCCAGTTCACGGTAGATCTGCTGATGCGTGGCATGCCAGAAAAAACCGATGGAGCGGTCGAAGCGCCGCGCCAGCTCGAAGCCGGAGCACGGCTGCTCCAGCAGCGATGTCAGTAGCGCGTGAGGCAGGGACATAAGGTTGCGCTTACTCGGATTTTTCCGGTTTGGCAGCCTTGTACGCGGGCAGGTGCTGGCCCAGGCGCTTGCCCATTTCCTGGCCCAGTGCCTGCAGGCCGCTGAGTGGCCGTATCATCACTTCGAACTCAGTGATCTTGCCCTGTTCATCGAAACGTATCAGGTCTATGCCTTTTAACTGCTTGTCGCCGACGTTGGCGCTGAATTCAAGCACGATGTTCAGGCCGTCATCCGACGACAGCTCGCGGTGGTAGGCAAAGTTCTCAAACACGTCGATGACCGTACCCAGCACCAGCACGACTGCATCGGCAGATTTATACGGCGAGTTGGCCATCGGCGAGCGGAATTCCGCCTGGGGATGGACGATGCCGGGCAGGGCGGCCATGTTCTTGTCTGCTACCATCGTATGCCATGTCGCCAGCGAGGCCGCTACGGCGGGTTTCAGATTATTCAGTTTGCTCATGTTGTTCTCTCTTTGCGAATAATTTGCAGTGTTATTTATATGGTCGCGGCGAGCCGCGTTCCCTGGTTGATGGCGCGCTTGGCATCCAGTTCGGCCGCCACATCGGCGCCGCCTATCAGGTGCACGCTGCAGCCCGCTGCCTGCAGGTCGGCATACAGTTCGCGGCGCGGCTCCTGGCCTGCGCACAGAATCACATTGTCCACCGGCAGCAGTTGCGGCTGGCCGTCTATCGTCACATGCAGGCCCGCATCGTCCACCTTGTCATAAGTGACTGCCGGTATCATCTTGACGCGGCGCGCCTTCAGCGACGTACGGTGGATCCAGCCGGTGGTCTTGCCCAGGTTGTCGCCCACCTTGCTTTCCTTGCGTTGCAGCAGGAAGATGGTGCGCGGAGATTTTTCCGGCTCCGGTTCGCGTATGCCGCCGGCCACGGCGTAGCTGGGATCGATGCCCCATTCTGCATAAAATTTGGATGGGTTAATGCTGGGGCTGTCGCCTGAGTGCGCCAGGTATTCGGAGACGTCGAAGCCGATGCCGCCGGCGCCGATGACGGCAACCGCTTTGCCGACCGCTTTGTGGTCGCGCAGCACATCCAGATAACCCATGACCTTGGCGTGATGCACGCCCTCGATTTGTGGAATGCGCGGCAACACGCCGGTGGCAAGCACGACTTCATCGAATTTTTCTTTCGCCAGTTCAGCGGCGCTGACCCGGGTATTGAGTTTCAGCGTCACGCCCTTCAGGTCCAGCTGCTTGCGGAAGTAGCGCAGCGTTTCGTAAAACTCTTCCTTGCCCGGCACCTGTTTCGCAATATTGAACTGGCCGCCGATCTCCTTATCCGCCTCGAACAGCGTCACATCATGGCCTCGCTCGGCCGCGGTGACCGCAAAGCTCAGTCCGGCAGGGCCGGCGCCGACGACGGCAATGCGCTTGGGTTTTTCCGTCGGGGCAATCAGCAGCTCGGTTTCATGGCAGGCGCGCGGATTGACCAGGCAGGAAGTGATCTTGCCGCCAAATGTGTGGTCCAGGCAGGCCTGGTTGCAGCCTATGCAGGTATTGATTTCGTCGGCCTTGCCCTGTTCCGCCTTGCTCACAAAGAAGGCGTCCGCCAGCAGCGGGCGTGCCATCGATATCATGTCGCAGAACCCGTCGGCGATCAGCTGTTCGCCCACTTCCGGCGTGTTGATGCGGTTGGTGGCGATCAGCGGCACGCCTACATGGCCTTTCAGTTTTTGCGTGACCCACGCATACGCTGCGCGCGGCACCTTGGTGGCGATGGTCGGGATGCGCGCCTCATGCCAGCCTATGCCGGTATTGATGATAGTGGCGCCTGCCGCTTCGATGGCCTTGGCCAGCTGGATCACTTCTTCCAGCGTGGAGCCGCCTTCCACCAGGTCCAGCATGGATAAACGGTAGATGATGATGAAGTTGGGGCCAACTTTTTCCCGCGTGCGGCGCACGATTTCGACAGGGAAGCGCATGCGGTTTTCATAGCTGCCGCCCCAGGCGTCCTGCCGCTGGTTGGTGCGGGCGGCAATGAACTCATTGATCAGGTAGCCTTCGGAGCCCATGATCTCCACGCCGTCGTAGCCGGCATACTGGGCGAGGGTGGCGCATTGGACGAAGTCGGCGATGGTTTGTTCCACCTCGTCGGTGCTCAGCTCATGCGGCACGAAGGGATTGATCGGCGCCTTGATGGCGCTGGGCGCCACCAGCGACTGCTGGTAGGAATAACGTCCGAAGTGCAGTATCTGCATTGCGATCCTGCCGCCTGCCTCATGCACCGCCGCGGTCACGGTTTTGTGGTGGTCTGCTTCTACTTCTGTCGTCAGCTTGGCGCCTCCCTGCATGGGGCGGCCGCGGTCATTGGGCGCAATGCCGCCGGTAACGATCAGGCCCACGCCGCCGCGCGCGCGCTCCGCGTAGAAGGCGGCCATGCGCTGGAAACCATTGGGCACTTCTTCCAGGCCCACATGCATGGAGCCCATCAGTACGCGGTTTTTCAGGGTGGTAAAGCCAAGATCCAGGGGCTGGAGCAGATGGCGGTAGGCTGTCATGACGCGTCTCCTTTTGTGTTGGTGTGATTTGCCGGGTTATTTTAGGACGCATTCTTGATTTATGCAACCAGTTGCATAAAGAGGCGAAAAAACACATCAAATAGGCCTGGCCCCAGTTTTTAGAAGAAAATCAGGGGAGGGTGTAGTCGAACTCGTAGAAATGCTTGCCATCGACAATGTCGATTTTCATCCGGCCTTCCAGCCCCGTCAGCTCGCCTGCGCCTGAATCGGGCACCACGCTGACGGTAAGCTGCGGCGTGCCGCGGGTCATGGTGCCGCTGTGCTGCAATACGAAGCTGCCGCTGCGGCCCTGCAATGTACCTGTCACCTGTTCGATGGCGACATAACCGGCCGAGCCTTTGACATTGCCCATTGCCGCCAGCATTTCGCCCAGGCTGTGCGCATCCAGCTCGCCGTGAAATTGCTTGTCAATGGACATGCGGCCCGGCACGGCATCCGCCGATTTGCCGGGCGTGGCCTGCGGAGTGATTTTCACGTCGAAGCTGCCGCTGATATGCTGGGTCATGCTGGTTTCCTTTCATCTGAGGGGATGCGATACGCTGGTGCCCAGGCGCAGGCCGGGTGAGGCCTCCTTCTCTATCATAGCGCCTATCGTGGTGTCTGTCGTGGCCTGATATGCAGGCGCTGCTTGATTTTCCTGTTGTGCTCAGTCATCATGGTTGCCTGATTGGGATAACCGAAAAAAAACCGCCGTGAGTACACCTGAGCCATTGCCGCAAACTCCGCTGGACCAGCATCCTTCCCGCATCCGTTTCCTGGACGGCTTGCGCGGCCTTGCCATTTTAATGGTCGTGCTGTTCCACGCGTATGCGCGGTGGTCTGATCTGTATCCGTACGGCGCCAGGTTTGCCGGCGTGCCTGTGTTTGCCTACGGCATGCTGGGCGTACAGCTATTCTTCATCATTTCCGGTTTTGTCATTTTCATGACGCTGGAGAAATGCACGACTTTCCTGTCTTTCGTGCTGAAACGCTGGCTACGGCTGTTTCCGGCGATGCTGATCTGCTCGCTGTTTATCTTCGCAACGGCAAGCCTGTTTGTGGAAAGGCCGGCCGGCGCACCGGTGCTCAGGGATCTGCTGCCGGGGCTGAGCCTGGTGGAGCCTTATGTGTGGAGCAAGCTGCTGGGCTCGCCGCAAGGCGCGCTGGAAGGCGTGTTCTGGTCGCTGTATGTGGAAGTTAAATTTTATGTGCTGTTTGGCCTGATGTATTTTGCATTGGGCGGCCGCAAGGCGATTATCGGACTGGCGCTGCTGTTTTTTGCCAGTGCGCTAGGCAATGTGGCAATCCAGTCCGGCATGGCGGCTCCGCAGGGCATGCTGGCTCATGCCGCCAGCCTGCTGTACTGGTCGGGCGCGGAGCACTATGGCTGGTTTGCGGCAGGCGCCCTGTATTACCTGGCGTTCAAGCAGAAAAGCCGGCGCATGCTGGGCCTGGCGATAGGCGTGGCCTGCATTGCCGCGCTGGTGCGCGAAGGCGCCGTTGCCGACAAGATTGCTGCACTGATGATCGTGCTGGCATTTACCATGGCTATTGTCAGCAGCCGTGTACAGCACCTGCTCAATCTGCGAGTGCTGGCATGGCTGGGCGTGATCAGCTACCCGCTATACCTGCTGCACGAAAACATGATGGTAGCAATGATCATCAAGGCCGGGAAATATGCGCCGTGGATGCCGCACCTGCTGATGCCGGTGCTACCTGTGTTGCTGATAGCCGCGCTGGCGGCGCTGGTGGCGCGGGCGGGGGAGCCATGGCTGAGGCAGCTGCTGCGGGCGGGCGTGCTAAGGATAGCGCCCCATTCATGGGCGCTATCCTGAGTTTTTTGGTCGATTAGTCTGGCTTGAGAATTTTTGCAATCGGGCTAAAGCGCAGGCGGTGCGCATCCGGCAGGCCGGTTCCCAGCAAGGGGCGCAGATAATTCAGGAAGGCATCCGTGACGCCAGTGCCACCCGCGTTGATGAATTCATCTTCCATCACGCGCGTTTTCCCAGCCACGGCTTCCAGCGGCAATAGCTCGTACTCCACCGAATATGCCCCGTTGCGCTTGATCGCCACCGAGCCATCGCGCTGGCCCCACATGGCAAATTGCACCGCTTTTTCACCGACCTCGCGCGCCTCGCGCTGATCGACGTCGGACACGCAGCCGAGGAAAGAGCGCTGCAGGTAGCCGAAGGTGTCGCCGCGCACGCGCTTGATGTTCAGCTTTTCCTTGATCTCGTCGCACAGCAGATCGGCCAGCGCTCCAGTGCCGGACAGCTGTACGTTGCCATGCGCATCGCGCTCCACCTCCTTGCTCAGCAGCGTGGCGATGGCTGCGCCCGAGGCATCATGTATGCCTTCTGACACAGCGACCACGCAGCGGCCGTAACGCGAGTAAGTTTGCTTGACGTCTGCCAGAAACTGCTCCATCGAAAAATCGCGTTCCGGCATGTAGATCAAATGCGGGCCATCATCGGGAAATTTGCGGCCCAGCGCGGAAGCGGCGGTCAGGAAGCCTGCATGGCGTCCCATGACCACGCCAATATAGGCACCCGGTAACGAGGCATTGTCCAGGTTGGCGCCGGCAAAAGCCTGTGCGACAAAGCGCGCAGCGGAAGGGAAGCCGGGCGTATGGTCGCTGCCGACAAGATCATTGTCGATGGTCTTGGGGATATGGATGCAGCGCAGCGGATAACCTTCTTTTTGTGCTTCCAGGCTGACGATGCGCACCGTATCTGAAGAGTCATTGCCACCGATGTAAAAGAAATACCCGATCTCATGCGCGCGCAAGACCTTGAAGATTTCCTTGCAATATTTGTCGTCGGGCTTATCGCGGGTGGAGCCCAGCGCGGAAGAGGGGGTGTTCGCCACCGCCTCCAGGTTCAGGGTGGTTTCCTGCGTCAGGTCAACCATGTCTTCGTTGATAATGCCGCGCACGCCATGCCGGGCGCCGTAGACACGCTCTATCACAGGAAAGCGGCGCGCTTCCAGTACCACGCCCGCCAGCGACTGGTTGATGACGGCGGTAGGTCCACCACCTTGTGCGACCAGGATTTTTCCGGATGCCATATTCTTCCTTTACGGTATGAAATGCAATCAATCGCAGCTTTTTTCGCTTAAGCAGCTGGCAATGGTCATGCCATTCTACCTGACGCGCGCATGCCGGGGCCAGCGCCAGGTATTGCCTGGACATTGCTTGCCGCGCAGACGCCAGGCTGCTACGATATTTTGCGAACCTTCTTCAACCTGCTGATGAGGACCAAGCCATGCGACTGAATCATCTGGATATTCCCGTCACCGATGTCGCCGCGACGCGGCATTTCTTTGAGGCCATGCTAGGGTTTCGTCATCTGCAAACGGTGGGCGCGGACGAGATGGCAATACTGATGGATGAGTCCGGCTTTGTGCTGGTGCTCAACCGCCTGGTCACCGATGACATGCAGGCGTTCCCCAGGGATTTTCATATCGGCTTCCTGCAGAAAGACGAACAGGCCGTGCGTGAGCTGCATGAAAAATTTACCGCTTCCGGCATGGAGTCGGTGTCCCGCCTGGAGAACTCCGACAACAGCTCGGCGTTTTATTTTGTGGCTCCCGGCAATATTAATGTCGAGATCAGCTGGCGAACCTGACGCTGCTGCCAGTGTCGCCTTTGATTGAATGGACAAAGCCCACGCCGCTTGCTAGACTTTTTCACGATAGCAAAGCCACCTTCGATGATCACGACCCGATTGGGACATGCCACATGCCTGAGCAAAGCCCGACGATACCGCAGTATCTACGCCGCTACACCGACTTGCCTGCCTTGCTGTATCTGCTGAAAGAAAAAAAGATCACGCTGCTTGATCCTGCCAGTTGGGATGACAGCAACGATTCGCACTATCTGTCACGCTACAAGGAAAAGAAGGAACTCGGCAGCGTGCTGGCGGTGTGCTTTTCCCAGGCGGAAGAAACCTATCACCATTGGCGCGTGTTTTCCGGTAACGCGTCCGGCATTTGCATACGCTTCAAGCGCGAACCCTTATTGCGCGCGCTGCGCAAGCAGCAGGGCTTGATGCTCGGCGAGGTCAATTACATGGCACTGGCGGAAGCCAGGAAGTCATTGCCCGCCATCGCTGCCTTGCCTTTCATCAAGCGCGCCGCCTTCATTGACGAACGGGAATTCCGTGCCGTTTTTGAATCCGGCGCCGCATCTCTGCACAGCCTGGATGTGGCGATCCCTCTCAGCTGCATAGACCGCATCTCTTTGAGTCCGTGGCTGCACCGCAACCTGGCGGACGCCGCCAAGGAAGCCATCAAGGGCATAGACGGTTGCGCAGGGCTCAAGGTCTACCGCTCCACGCTGATCGGCAATGAAGAATGGAAGACCATAGGCGGTAGCGCCTGCTGACGCTGCATGCGCTGGGCAACGCCGATGCCGTCAGGCTATACTTGTTGTTCCGGTTCGGCCGCCTGCTTGTTTTGCTGCCGGAATCAAACATAAAAATGAGATAGAGGGACACGCAATTGGATACAGCAACACATAAGCTGGACAGCGCGCAGGCCGTGCATGCGCTGGATATCGCTACTGCACTCGTGCGCCAGCCGGACGGCAGCTTTCTGGGCAGCACCAGTCCTGCCTACGGCAATATGGTGGGGCCTTTTGGCGGCGTTACTGCAGCCACGCTGCTGCAATCCGTTATCACACATCCCGAGCGCCTGGGTGAGCCTGTTGCGTTGACGGTCAATTTCGCCGGCGCGCTCGCCGACGGCGAGTTCAGTATTATTGCCGAACCGGTGCGCACCAACCGCTCCACGCAGCACTGGGTGTTACGTTTGCTGCAGGCCGGCGAGACGGCGGCCACTGCTACTGTTGTCACGGCCACTCGGCGCGATACCTGGTCGGCCACTGATGCGCTATTTCCGCAGGTGCCCGCTGCGGCAGAGCTGGCGAGAACGCCGCCCATAGAGCGCGCCGCGTGGACCCGGCAATACGATATGCGCTTTGTGCGCGGCGGCCCGAATCCGGACGGCGGATGGACGCCGGGCGCGGACGCCGACACCGAAAGGGATTCTATCAGCCAGCTGTGGATACGCGACGAGCCGCCGCGTTGCCTGAATTTTGTATCGCTGGCGGCAATCTGCGACGCGTTTTATCCAAGGTTGTTTGCGCGCAGGCCCAAGTGGGTGCCAATCGGTACGGTGTCGCTGACGACTTATTTCCACGCCGATTCGGGCATGCTGTCCGCGGTGGGTAGTCATGCTTTGCTGGGAACTGCCCGCGCCCTGAGCTTCAGCAACGGTTATTTCGACCAGACCGCCGAAGTCTGGAGCCAGGAAGGACGCCTGCTGGCGAGCAGTCACCAGGTTGTGTATTACAAGGAATAGTCAGGGAAGACGGTTCAAGGTTGCCAGCGGAAGTGATCGATTTCTCCGCTATCCATTTTTCTTGCCATCCTTGCTTTTCATTTGGAGGTCAACTTGCCTATAGTGTAAAGGGCAGGAATTCTCTTGCCCGCGCATTGCATGGAAAGGGCTGCAAGTGGAAAAGCCGGTAGGAGTTGCACAACAGGCCGAAGTCGGTAGCGCGGAAGCCATGAACCTGAATGCATTGGGCGATTATTCCTTTTGCTATGGGAGTTTGCTGATGCTTGCGCTGTTAGGCGTGCTGGCATTGATGATTGTGCTTGGCATGCCTGTCTACGGCAGGGCGGGGCATTTAGGTGCGGTGGACATTTTCAACGTGCTCAGCAGGCTGAGTGCCGGCATGCTTTTACTCCTTGCTGCGTATGCGGAATATTGCAGGATGCACAGCAGCGGCAAGGTTCGGCTGAGTGCCGGTGTGCAATTGTTTGCGCTGGCGATTGTATTCTGGTGTGCCGGGTTCAGTAACGCGGATGCCGGAACCGCAGTCGTGCATCTGCTGGGCTGGCTCGGCAGCACATGCTCAGTAGCATGCGGTACCATATTTTTCTAAAGCGTTGAGGAGGCGCATCGGCGCGCCGCTGTTTCTTTTTTGATCAGATCATGTCGAACAGCGACGTAGGCTGGCCGTCTTCCAGGCCTGTGATGCCATTGAACTGCGTGCCCTGCTTGGTGTAAAAATCCGCCAGCGCGTTAGCCTGGGCAGTCAGTGCTTTGGCAACGGTATCTTTTTTGGTGTTCAGCGTATCGATGTCCTTATTGACTCGTGTGCTGTCCTTGGCAATGCTGCCGTCGCTGGCAGTGATGGCCGCAATCTGGCTCGACCAGCGGTCGGCGATGCCTTTGCCGTTATCGGTGAACAATTTGGCGACGGTGTCAGGATCGGTATTGATGGCGTTCTGCAGTTTTGTCTTGTCAACCTGCATGTCGCCGTTGCCGGCGATGCTGATGCCGATTGCCGATAGCGAGCCGCTGAGGCCGCTGATTGTTGATGCGAGCTGGGTTTTGACCTGGTCCACGACGGCATCCGATTGGAGGGCGCCCTGTTTCAGCGAATTGAGGCTGGAGTTCAGCGCATTGTAATTGGTGACGAGCATGTTGACGTTGCTGGCGATCTGCGAGGAATCCTGCACCACGCTCAGCGTGCTGGTGCCGCTTGCTTTCAGCGTCAGGTTGATGCCCGCCAGACTGCCCTTGCCGGCGATGGTGTTGCTGGGGCTGCTGGCAGCCACGCCGTCCACCGTATATTGCGCGTCCTGCGCAGTGGAGGTCTGGCTCATTCCTTTTGCGCCTGCGGGATCGAACCCCAGCAAGCCTTTCAGCGACGGGTCGCCGTCTGTGCTGATCCGCATGCTGCCGGCAGCGCCGACGGGGGAGTTGAGCACCAGTGCATAGGCATCGCCTTTTTGCACTACGCTGGCCTGCACGCCGACATTGGCTTTGTTGATTGCCGCAGCCACATCCTGCAGGCTGGCGCCGTCAGGGATGGAAATGGCCTTCGCTGTATCGCCATTCGGCGTGAATTTGCCGCCCGAAGTGATGCCGAATTCGATATTGATGGTAGACGTAGTGCCGTTGGGATTGCCCGGTCCCAGGGCTGCAGTGGCGCTGGAAATGCTCTTCGACGTCAGCGTTTGCGCCTGCGCCAGCTGCTGCACATTGATCGCATAGGTTCCGGACAGGCTGCTGCCGGTGCTGCTTGCCGTCAATATGGATTTGTCCGACGAGGTGGCGGCTGCCAGCATGCCGGAGCCGGACACGGAATTTGCCATGCCCTGAAATGTCGCCAGCAAACTGCTGAGCTTGCCCAGGCCGGAAAGCGTGGTTTGATCCGTTGCAATGGCGGCATTCAGTTTGGGTGCGATCGTATTTTGCGATTGCATCATCTGGCTGACCTGGTTATAGACCGCAGCCGACGCGCCGCTGGTGCCAGTGCTTGTGCTGGGAGGTGTGTAGCCTGGAGTAAAGCTTGCAATTCTCATATCTTTTATCCGGTGAAGTGCAATGCCGCGCCTGCTGTTGATACTGGCAAGACGCATTTGCAATAGTCTTCAGCATTATACAAGTTGCAAGATAAGCCTAAGTGAAGAATAGGCCGGCAATCCAGACTCAACTCTTACATTTGCCATTATTTGTCGCTATTTGTCATTATTTGCTATTGTCGCAGACGCTTTTTACAGCATTGTTACCGTTAACATTTTGTGCGCAGGGCAGGGAAGAAATGCTAACATATCGGGTTAGTTACCTTGCGGTAATTTTTAATGCGATTTCAGTGTTTTCAGTGTCTTTGTTGACGTCTTGCGCCTGGAATTTACGATCGAGATTTGGATGTTGGCGCTTTTGGGGCATCCATCACCAAGCTTCCGCAAGTAAGCACTATAAATAAGCGCCAAAAATAAAGCGGGGCAAAGACCCTTGACCATAATGTATGAACTGTTCCTAGCTCGGGATGAAAAATGAATATTAAAAACATTGGTATCGGTAAACGCCTGGGATTGGGCTTTGCCGTTATTCTCGCCTTTTCGATGCTTATCACCGCCATTGGTATCTGGCGCTTGCAGACCGTTGCCGGCGCTACGCGGGAAATGATGCAGCTTCCGCTGGCCAAGGAAAGGATGATTTCCGATTGGTATAGCAATCTGCATAGCGCTGTCAGCCGCACGACGGCGATCGCCAAAAGCAGCGATGCTGCGTTGGGTCCTTATTTCAAGGAAGCCGCTGCAGCATCTTCCAAGGCGTCCGCAGAATTGCAAGGCAAGCTGGAACCGCTGGTGTCCGGGGAAGAAGAGACCAAGCTGTTCAAGCAGATAGGCGAGTTGCGCAAGGTATACTTGTCTTCCCGCGATGAAGCCGCCAAGTTCAAGGCAGCGGGCCAGGTCGAGGATGCGGAGCGTGTATTCTCGCAAGTGTTTGTGCCAGGTGCGGCGCGCTACGAGGGCCTGATGCTGGACTGGGTCAAGATGCAGCGCGACACTATCGATGCATCAGCCAAGAAAATCGACGAAGTCGCCAGCACGGCAACGAGACTGCTGCTGTTGCTGGCGGTGCTGTCGCTGGTTTTTGGCGTCGTATGCGCGTGGTTGCTGACAACGGGCATTACACGTCCGCTGAAAAATGCCGTCGATGCGGCGCGGCGGGTGGCCGGCGGCGACCTGACCGGTGAAATCTCTGTGGAGTCGACCGATGAGTCCGGCCAGCTGCTGCAGGCACTGAAAGAAATGAATGGCAGCCTGCTCAGCATCGTCACCGAAGTGCGCAGCGGCACCGATAACATCGCCATCTCATCATCCGAGATCGCCGCAGGCAACCAGGACCTGTCATCGCGCACTGAGCAGCAGGCAAGTTCGCTGGAAGAGACGGCCTCGTCGATGGAGGAGCTGACTTCCACCGTGAAGAACAATGCCGACAATGCGCGCCAGGCCAACCAGCTGGCTGCGTCTGCCTCCAGCGTCGCGGTTCGCGGCGGCGATGTGGTGGCGCAAGTAGTGGGCACGATGGATTCCATCAACGATTCATCGAAGAAAATTGTCGACATCATTTCCGTCATTGACGGGATTGCATTCCAGACCAATATCCTGGCGCTGAATGCAGCGGTGGAGGCCGCGCGTGCAGGCGAGCAGGGACGCGGCTTTGCGGTGGTGGCGACCGAAGTGCGCAACCTCGCGCAGCGCTCTGCGTCGGCAGCGAAAGAAATCAAGACGCTGATCGGCGATTCTGTCGAGAAGGTCAATATCGGCACCAAACTGGTGGCCGAAGCCGGCACGACGATGCAGGAAATCGTCAGCAGCGTGCAGCGCGTGACCGATATCATCACTGAAATCACCGCCGCCAGCAATGAGCAGAGCGTGGGCATAGCGGAAGTCAATACCGCCATCGGCCAGATGGACCAGGTAACGCAGCAAAATGCCGCGCTGGTGGAGGAAGCCGCTGCCGCAGCCGAATCCATGCAGAACCAGGCTGCGACGCTGGCGCAGGTAGTCAGTGTGTTCAAGGTGAACCAGCTGGCAGTGCCTGCATCGGGCGTCAGCCGTCCGGCAGCTTCGCGTCCGGCAGTGGCCAGGGCACCGGCAACGAACAAGACAGCCAGCCGGCCGGCGCCTAAACGTCTGGCGGCGGCGAAACCTGCCGACGATAACTGGGAAGAGTTCTGATAAGAAGCCGAGCACTACCTTCCTTATGAAACCGCCTTGCCGGCGGTTTTTTTATGTACATGCCCATCGCCGCCGGACCTCATACTGACTGCAAGCTAGCCGTCCGGTGGTGGGCAGATGGACTATACTTTCCTGCTTAACGAGTCGTTTTATATAATTATCATGATATCCCTGCAAACTGCCGTTACCTTCTTCGGACTCTCCGTATTGCTTGGCCTGAGCCCCGGGCCTGACAACGTATTTGTGCTATTGCAGTCGGCGATGCGCGGCCGCAAGGCTGGCATGTTTGTGGTGCTGGGCCTGTGTACCGGACTGCTGGTGCATACCAGCGCGGTGGCGCTGGGCCTGGCCGCCGTGTTCGCCGCATCGGCGACGGCGTTCACCGCGTTGAAGCTGTGCGGTGCGGCTTATCTTATCTATCTGGCATGGGGCGCCTTCCGCGCGCCGGTCGGACAGCTTAGCGCGGGCAGCATGGAGCCCACCAGCGCGGCGCGCATGTACGGCCGCGGTGTGCTGATGAACATTACCAACCCCAAGGTGGCGATCTTTTTCCTGGCCTTCTTGCCACAGTTCGTCAACCCGGCGGCAGAGCATGTCGGCTGGCAAATCGTTTGCCTGGGTTTTGTGTTCATGCTGGCAAGCTTGGTAACTTTTGGCGCCATTGCCTGGTTTGCTGCGTCGTTCGGCCAATTTTTTCAGCGCTCACATCGCGCGCAGCGCATATTGAACTGGATGGCCGGCACAGTCTTTGTGGGGCTTGCCCTACGCCTGATATGGTCCCAGCGCTAGCAAAAACCGTGTGCGAATAACGAACACAAAAGCAGCATTCGCTTAAAGATGGGCTAAGCCCTTGCTTTGCAAGCCTATTTTACTGTCGCGGGTTTTATAACCGCAGGCGCGGCGTTCTCTCCTAGCGGCGCGGATATCCGGAAATACGATGCGCCTGGTTTGCGGTATTCCACACGGGCCACGCGCCGGGTGAAGATGCCGCAGTAAATTTCAAATGATTTAATTCCTATAAATCAATCACTTATTGGGATTTCCGCTGCGGGGACTTCGGCATTGCCATGGCTGGCATGAAGCCTGCATTGGAATGCGGAATAATTCAATCAACAGGAGACGGCAATGCCCGATAAACCCTTACCCGCCTTGAATCCGCCTGCAGGCAAGCGCTAAGCGGGATACACTTCATTTACCCAAGAACGAGACCGGTATGCCCTCGCTGGCACGCTGTATTCCGGCATTGCGGCCATTACGTCGCATCCCGGCTGCCGTGGGCAGCGCGTCCGCGTATGCGGGCCATCTAGCCACGGCAATTTACTTCAGGAGACTCCATGTCCAATATTGATATCACCATGACCACTAACGCCCATGCGGAAAAACGCGCCGACGAGCGCCGCCGTATATTCGCGATTCTTGCCGCTTCGTCCGGCAACCTGGTGGAGTGGTTCGATTTTTATGTTTACTCATTTTGCGCCATCTATTTCGCGCCGGCCTTTTTCCCGAAAGGCGATCCGACCACGCAATTACTGAATACCGCCGGCGTGTTTGCCGCCGGCTTTCTGATGCGGCCGATTGGCGGCTGGCTGTTCGGCCGCATTGCGGACAAGCATGGGCGCCGTACATCAATGATGATTTCGGTGCTGATGATGTGCGGCGGCTCGCTGCTGATCGCCTGCTTGCCGACGTATGCTTCCATCGGCGCGCTCGCGCCTGCGCTGCTATTGCTGGCAAGGCTGTTCCAGGGCTTGTCGGTAGGCGGCGAATACGGCACCAGCGCCACCTACATGAGTGAAGTGGCAATCCGCGGCAAGCGCGGGTTTTACTCCTCTTTCCAGTATGTGACGCTGATTGGCGGCCAGTTGCTGGCGGTCGTGGTGCTGGTCATTTTGCAGCAGTTGCTGACGGTGGACGAGTTGAAATCATGGGGCTGGCGCATTCCGTTTGTGCTGGGTGCAATCACTGCAGTGATTGCGCTGTACCTGCGTCGGACGCTGAGCGAGACCACGACCGAGGAGCAACGCAAAAACAAGGACGCCGGCACGCTGGCGGGCCTGATGAAGCATAAAGCCGCGTTCATGACCGTGGTGGGTTTTACTGCCGGCGGTTCGCTGATCTTCTATACCTTCACTACCTATATGCAGAAATACCTGGTCAATACTGCACACATGGAAGCGAAAACTGCCAGCAACGTCATGACCGGCGCGCTGTTTGTCTACATGATCATGCAGCCGCTGTTCGGCGCCTTGTCGGACAAGATAGGCCGCCGCACGTCGATGATCTGGTTCGGCTCGCTGGCGGCGATCCTGACAGTGCCTATCCTGCATGCGCTGAAGGATGTGACCAATCCATACGAAGCGTTCGGCCTGGTCATTGTTGCGCTGGCGGTGGTGAGCCTATATACGTCGATCAGCGGCCTGATCAAGGCGGAAATGTTCCCGCCGGAAGTGCGCGCGCTTGGCGTAGGCTTATCCTATGCAGTCGGCAATGCGCTGTTCGGCGGCTCGGCGGAGTTTGTCGCGTTGACGCTGAAATCCTGGGGCATGGAATCCAGTTTCTACTGGTACGTGTCTTTCATGTGCGCGATTGCGCTAGTGGTGTCTTTCCGCATGCGGGATACCGCCAAGGAAGGTTACCTGGTGCATGTACCCTGATATAAGGAGCACTATCCAAGGAGTTCGATCATTCATGAAGCCCCAGCCACGCTGGGGCTTTTTTGTTGGAACGGCAAGGGCGCGCTGCCGGGATGCCCCGTGTCACTTCTGCCGCTTCCAGCTATACTTAACACATGCTTACATTTTTGCTACCCCTTATTATGCTCTTGCAATACAATTAACATATAGGGAAATTGTCTTTCCTGCCGAAAATACGTGATGCCCGGCCGGCTGAGGATGTAGCCGCTCGTGGCCACCGCAGCTTCTGACGCCGGATTTGCCGTTGAGGTGCAAATGAGTACTATCGATAAAATTTACAGCAAGACTGCCAAGGGCCTGGCAGCCTTGAGGAATGTTCCTAAAGACCTGAGCCGGGACAGCATGAAGATTCTGGCGAGGGTGGATGGCAAATCCAATAACGCACAACTCATCGCTGCATTTGCCGGCATGCCGGTGCAAAAACTGCGCGAAGCGCTGGATTCCCTGGAAAGAAATGTCTACATCCGCGTGCTGCCGGCAGCAGAACAGGAAATTATCGAGCCGGCGGTTGAGAGAAGCACCAAGCTCGACTATACGCCGGTCTCCAATACTCCCCCGGTGTCTGAAATCGAAGTCACCGAGCTTTCTCCGCAAGACAGCGTGCAGGCCTGGGCCGAAGCACAGCGAGGTGCCCAGTCCCTGCAGGAAAAAGGGTTTTACACCCATACCAAACAAGCTCCAAACGCTTTCCCGCGCATCGGCCTGGCTGGGCTCTCCATCCTGATCATGGAGGATGATGAGAATATCTCCAACCTGATGGCCACCATGCTGGCGAGCAAGGAAGTCAAGGTAAGGCAGGTCGCTGATATCCCCAGCGCACTGGCTGTGCTGAAGGAAGCGGAGATACCGGACATGGTACTGCTGGATGTCGTGGTGCCGGGACTCGAGGGCAAGGATGGCTTCCACGTGCTGGAAGTGATACGCAAGGATCCGCGGCTTGCTGCAATCCCTGTCATCATGGTGACATCACAGATCGGCGATACCGACGTGATGCACGGCTTGAAGGCGCGCGCGGACGGCTATATTTTCAAGCCGCTGAAGTGGGCCACGCTGTACCGTTGCATACGCAGCGTATTTGGTTTGCCGGTGGAATAGCTGCAGGGCTTTAATGCAAGACTTTATTCTTCGTTGTATTTGCGGTCCGATCCCCTGAATTCTGTGACCGGATATTTGACAGCATTGGCCTGTATTTTTTGCCGGGCCGCTTGTTCCAGATCTATTCCCGCCAGATCGGCAAAGCGCACCAGGTACAGCAGGATATCTGCCAGTTCCTCGGCGGTGCAGCTCTTCAGTTTTGGTTCCTGCAATTCTTCCCAGTGCTGGCCGCGCGACCACTGGAACAGCTCCAGCAACTCCGCCGCTTCAATGGAGATTGATGCCGCCAGGTTTTTCGGTGTGTGGAATTGCTCCCAGTCGCGTTCTGCGGCGAAGGCTTTCAGTTCATTGCACAATGCCTGGTTATCTATCATGCCGGTCCTTTCTGCATATTCATCATTTTCATCAGGTTGACTGTCCGGCTTTGGCGAATACTTCCGCCATCCAGTCTACGAACACTCTAACCCTGGGCGACAGCTGCCGGTGGTGCGGGTAGAGCACGGCAACCGGCATCGGGTCTGGCCTGAACTCGGCCAGGACCTCTTGCAGCCGGCCGCTTTGCAATTCCTTTTCCACATGGTAGCGCGGCACCTGGATCAATCCGAAGCCATTGATGCAGCAGGCCGCATAGGCATCTGCATTATTCACCGAAACCATGCCTTTGATCGCGCAGCTCAGCGGCTTGCCGTCTACGATAAAATCGAAGGGAAAGAATTTTCCGGTCTGCGAAGAAAAAAAATTGATGCCGCGGTGCTGCTCCAACTCCGCGATCGACTTTGGTACACCGTGTTTTTCCAGGTAGGCCGGACTGGCGCAGGTGACTTGCTCCAGCGTAGCTACTTTGCGGGCCACCATCGATGAGTCGCGCAATTCACCTACGCGCAGTACGCAATCCACACTTTCCCTGACAAGGTCGATCAGGCGGTCTCCCATGCCGATTTCCAGTTCTATGTTGGGATAGCGGTCACAAAATTGCGGCAGCAGCGGCATGACGAAATGCATGCCCAGCGTACCGTGCATGTCGATACGCAACTTGCCGGCCGGATTGGCCGACGCTTCGCTGAAAATGTTCTCTGTCTCTTCCAGGTCAGCCAGCAAGCGCATGCAGCGCCGGTAGTAGGCATCGCCATCCAGCGTGGCCGTGACCTGGCGCGTGGTCCTGTGCAGCAGGCGCACCCGCAGCCTGGCTTCCAGCTGCTTGATTGCATGGGTGACGGTGGCTTTGGGGAAGCCGAGTTCTTCTCCTGCCCGCGTAAAGCTGCCCAGCTCCACGATGCGGGTAAAGATGCGCATCGATTCAAACCTGTCCATAAACCCGCCTATTGTTAATTAAAATTGCACAGTAAAGACAATTTTACCTAGTTTATCCAATTGCGATCAATAGGCATAATGCACTCACTGGCTCACACAAAGCTGCGCAGCCTTAACAGGAAGTACAGAAAGCACAACCTTCTCAATCATTAAGGAGCATCAAATGACTATGACCAACACAACATCCGCATCTGGCAAAGTTGCCATCATTACCGGCGCATCACGCGGCATAGGCGCTGCCATCGCCCAGCGCCTGGCGGCAGACGGCATGGCTGTCGTTGTCAACTACGCCAGCCGCAGCGATGAGGCCGACGCGCTGGTTGCAAAAATCGTCGCCGGGGGCGGCAAGGCAGTCGCGGCAAAAGCCGACGTGGCCGACGCTGCTGCGGTTGCGGCGCTGTTCGACACGGCGGAAGCGGCATTCGGCAAGGTGGATGTGCTGATCAACAATGCAGGCGTGATGCCTGCAGGCTTGCCGATGCTGGCCGACACCGATGATGCGTCATTCGACAATATCTTCGATATCAATGTCAAAGGCAGCTTCAATACCATGCGCCAAGCTGCCAAACGGCTGCAACATGGCGGCCGCATCGTGAATTTTTCAAGCAGCGTCGTCGGCCTGGCCATGCCTGGCTATTCGGTATATGCCGCTTCCAAATCGGCGATAGAAACAATGAGCAATATTTTTGCGAAAGAGTTGCGCGGCAAACACATCACCGTGAACGCAATTGCACCAGGACCGACAGCGACAGCCTTGTTCTTAAACGGCAAAACCGAAGAAGTCATTGAGCGCCTGAGCAAAGCCGCTCCGCTGGAGCGCCTGGGCACGCCGGATGACATCGCCGCGGCAGTGGCTTTCCTGGTCAGCGCGGACGGCGGCTGGATTAACGGACAGACCCTGCGCGCCAACGGCGGCATCATTTAATTTGCCCAATATCCTACTGCGCGGCCGTGATCGAGGCTCATCCGCTACTCGGAATGCTAACGTACCTTAAGTACGTTCCGCTTCCTGCGTTGCTCTTCACCTCGCTGACGGCCGCTCGCTACGGATTTTGAACAAATTAGTCCCTCATTTGTAAAGGAAAAACATCATGAACTCAGTGGTTTTAGTCACAGGCGCTTCCACCGGTATCGGCAATCTGACAGCAAAGGCATTGGCCGCAGCGGGACATACGGTGTATGCCAGCATGCGCGACATCAAGGGGCGGAATGCGCCGCAGGCAAGGGCATTGGTTGATTTTGCCTTTGCCCATGGTTACAGCTTGCGCCCGGTTGAGCTCGACGTGCTGTCCCAGGAATCTGCCGATGCAGCAGTCAAGGCCATCCTGGATGAACAAGGTCGCCTGGATACCGTGGTGCACAATGCGGGCCATCTGGTGGTCGGCGCAATGGAGGCTTTCAGCCCGGAAGAAATCAGCAAGGTGTTTGACACCAATGTGCTGGGTGCGCAAAGGGTCAACCGCGCGGCGTTACCTGCAATGCGCAACAGCAACTCCGGCCTGATGTTGTGGGTCAGCAGCTCGACGGTGCGCGGCGGTTTCCCGCCTTTCATGGGCCCGTATGCGGCGGCCAAAGCGGCCATGGATTCGATCGCGGTGACCATGTCGTACGAGCTGACCCGTTTCGGCATTGAAACTTCCATCGTTGTTCCCGGCGCTTTTACCCGCGGCACCGCGCACTTCCCGAATGCAGGCAAACCCGCCGACGAAACGACAGCTGCTGCCTATAGCCGCTACAACGGTTTGATGGACCAGGTTGGCGCCCGGCTCAGTGCGCTGATGCCGGACGATGCCGATCCTCAGGCTGTTGCGGAAGACATTGCCCGTATCGTCAGCCTGCCGGCAGGCACCCGCCCGTTCAGAAGCGTTATCGATTTCATCGGCGACGGCGCAGCGGAAGTGACCGAAGTGGCAGAGCAGGTCAGGCGCGATTTTGCAAAGCGCATTGGTATTGACGACTTGCTGCAGGTATCCGAACGGGCTGCCTGATGAAACTGCCAAATTGAGGCGGATGTATTCCTAGAAGGGCAGGTTTGAAAATCAAACCTGCTTTTTTTGCGTTAAGAAGATAGGGAGGAGGCAGCGCAAGAGGCGCTGCGAACCTTCATTTGACGCGGGGCACGCGCCTGTGTCAGCATCGAATCCTACAATACGCAAAAGGCCCGCATAATGATCATCACCCACGACAACAAGACCCCCAGGATCGACCCCAGTGCTTATGTGGCGCCAAATGCCGTTGTCTGCGGCGATGTCAGTATAGGCGCCGGCTGCCGCATCCTTTATGGCGCGCAGCTGATTGCGGAGAGCGGCTCCATCAGCATAGGGCGCGAATGCATCGTGATGGAAAACGCAGTGCTGCGCAGTTCGGCCGAACATGCGCTCAGCATCGGCAACCATTGCCTCATCGGGCCGCAAACCCATGTGGTGGGCTGCACGATAGAAGATGAAGTATTCGTTGCGACCGGCGCTGCCATATTCCATTCTGCACGGCTGGGCAAGGGAAGCGAAGTCCGTATCAACGGAGTCGTGCATATCAAGACCCATGTTGCCGCCGGCGCTTTTGTGCCCATAGGCTGGGTGGCAGTGGGCACACCGGCGCAAATGTTTGCGCCGCATGAACACGACAAGATCTGGGACGTGCAGAAGACGCTGGATTTTCCGCTGACCGTGTATGGATTCGAACGCGCTGACGCCGATATGGTAAAGATTACGCAGCGCCTGTCGCACAAGCTTGCTGCCCATAAAGACGACACGCTGGTATGAGTGAGATGATGTGATATGAGCGTTGATTGGCTGCACGACGCAGGGACAGCGGTGGGGCAGGGTGTGTTTGCACACAGAAGCTGCAGTTGATATCTGCTAAGTTGGATTCTTTCGCGATCCGCTACGAGAGGACTTTATGAGCCTGCCAAGAATCCCGCCTGAGCCTGGTCAAAAGCCGGAACCGGTGCCGCCGCTGCCTGACAAGCCTGATGACGAACCGGTGAAAGATCCGCCGCCGGCCCCGCATACGCGCGAGCCGATGCGGCTGTAAGCCTTACTTCTCCCGCTTTAGCCCTTCCAAATCCGCTGTAGCCCGGTATCGGTGTGTATCCAGCCGCCTTGCGCGCTGGGCCGGTAATAAAATCCGACACCGCCGCCGCGGAAGCTGCGGATCAGACCGCCCAGCACTTCTTCATGCAGCTTGGAGATGCGAATGTCTGCGGCGCGGCCTTCCATGTGCAGCGATTTCCTGGCCGCCGGAACGCCTTCTTCTATCAGCCTGCGGTTGGATTCCGGCGTGCGGTAGCCGGACAATATCTGTAGCGGCTGCACCATGCCAAAACGTTCCACATAGGCTTGCGTGGCCCACAGGGTTTCCAGCAGTTTGGGGTCGATAGGAACAGTCTGCTTGCCGTTGACATCGCGCAGCATGTGGCACAACTGCTGATAAGCCGATTCCTGTACGTCGCCGTCTTTCCAGTACAGCAGCTTTGTATGTTCGCCGGTGGCGGGACGTATGATGTCCAGCGTGCGCGGCTTGACCCAGAATTCTATGTCCAGCGACTGGGAGTCAAAGAGGTCGGGCGGCGGTTCCATGCTGGTGGCGGGGACCTTGTCGGCACCAGCCTCGGGGGTGTTTGCGCTGGCGAGGGGGCCGGTAAAAACGCCGGTATACAGGCCGGCTGCCGTCAGCCACAAACTCTTTTTCAATACGTTACGACGAGATGGCATGGGTGTTCTTTGCTCGCTGTGGTGCTGGGAATGCAGGTAGTGTATATCAGACCATACAAATATGTGGGGCGCCACCCACATTTTCTTTATGAATTTTGTAGCAGATTTGTTGCAGGCGCAGAGCACGCTTATGTGCTGCCGCGGCTGACGCTCTCGCCGTCTGTAGGGCGCAGCGTCCAGAAAGACAGCGAAGACAACGCCGTGACGATGCCCAGTGTCAGGAAGGCGTGATGCAGCGAGGACGTCAGCAGCAGCTTGTCGCTTTGCGGACTGTCGCCGAGATACCACGCCACGACCAGCGAGCCGCCGGCCAGGCCGAAGCTCAGCGACAGCTGCTGCAGCGAACTGGCAATGCTGCTGGCCATGCTGGAATCCTTGTCGTCGACATCGGCATAGGCCATGGAATTCATGCTGGAAAACTGCAGTGAATTGAAAAAGCCCATGGTCAGGCCCAGCGGCACGATCAGCGACACCGGCGTGGCGGAAGTGACCAGCGCAAACAGGCTGATCGTTACGCCGATCAACACCGTGTTAACTATCAGCACCTGGCGGTAGCCGTATTTGCGCAATACCCTGGGTGCGATCAGCTTCATGCCCATGGCAGCGAACGCAGACGGCATCATCAGCAGGCCGGATTGCCATGCGGGCAAGCCCATGCCGAGCTGGTAGAGCAGGGGCAGCAGGAAGGGCAGGCCGCCTATGCCAAGGCGTGTGATGAACCCGCCAATGACGGCCACCCTGAAGGTGCGCACCTTCAGCAGCGTCAGCCGCAACAGCGGGTGGGAAGACTGGTTGGCGTGCCAGCCGTAGGCCGCCAGCAAGGCAATCGCGAGCAGGAACAGCACGGCGCCGGACGTAGGGTCAACCTGATGTTCGCCGAAAATTTCCAGCAGCCATGACAGCAGCGCGATGCCTGCGCCGTACAGCACCAGGCCTACGAGGTCGATGGGGCGCGGCTCGTCGCCATGGTAGTCCGGCATGTAGCGATGGATCAGGTAGAGCGCTACCACGCCCACGGGAACGTTGACGAAGAATATCTCGCGCCAGCTCATCCAGTGTACGATCAGCCCGCCTATTGTAGGCCCCAGCAGTGGGCCGATCAGCGCAGGCAGGATCACGAAGTTCATCGCAGCGAGCAGTTCCGATTTGGGGAAGGTGCGTATGATGGCCAGCCTGCCGACTGGCATCATCATCGCCGCGCCTATGCCTTGCAGCAGGCGCGCCGCGACCAGCATCGGCGAATTAGCCGAGACGCCGCACAGCATGGACGCAATGGTGAATACCGTTACGGCGATCATGAAGACGCGCTTGGTGCCGAAGCGGTCGGCCATCCACCCGCTGATGGGGATGCAGACAGCCAGGCTCAGGATATAGCTGGTGACGACGGACTTCAGGCTCAGCGGCGTCACGCCCAGGCTGACGGCCATGCTGGGAATCGCGGTATTGACGATAGTGGAGTCCAGCTGTTCCATGAACAGGGCTGTTGCGACGACCCAGGGAAGGTATTTTTTTGTATCGGTAGCGGTCATCTTGGCCAGGAATCTCCGGGCGGCAAGCGAGCCGGAGTTTGCAGAAAATCGTGAATGGATGGTTTGCGACGGATTTGCGATATCGCAATCATAATCGATTCTGCAAGCTTTCGTCTGTGTTCCGCCTCACAGATGCCGGTATCGGACGGCTTCTTTGCCCGGCGTTGCCCATAAAAAAAGCCGGGCTTCGTTATGAAGCCCGGCTTTGATAACTGCTTACCCAGCCGGAAACCGGCCGGAAAGCCAGATCATGCTGGTCTTAGAAGTTTGCCTTGAACTGCACGCCGTAGGCGCGTGGCTCGTTCAGGATACCGGTCAGGTTGTCGAAATCGATACCTGCGACGATCTGTTGCCTGTTGGTGATGTTGCGGCCGTAGGCAGCGAGTTCATATTTGCCGTTGCCCCATTTGTAGCCGACACGTATGCCGCCCAGTGTCAAAGGTTTGGCAGTGTATTCCTTGGATTCATACAGGAATTCGTTGAACTTGCCTTTGTACGACCAGTCGGTGAACGCGAACAGGTCGCCTTCGCCTACAGGAACGGTGTATTGCAATGTGAAGTTCGCCACCCATTTAGGCGCTTGTGGCAGAGGATTGCCATTGATCGACACGGTGCCAGGCAACGGGCCTGGTGCGTTGGTCACGGTACAGCCGTTGCCGCAAGGAGCCGCGAACAGACCTGGATCCTTGATCTCGGTCTTGTTGTAGCTGGTGCTGAAGGTGGTTTTCCAGTTGCGGTTCAGATTGGCCTGCGCTTCCAGTTCAAAACCCTGGCCTTCGACTTTGTCGGCGTTAACCAGTTGATTCTGGTTGACGGCGCCGCTGCCGGCGGTCAGCTGCATGTCTTTCACGCGGTACTGGAACACCGTGGCGCTGAGGCGAGCAGTGTTGTCCAGCAGGTCTTTTTTGATACCGGCTTCAAACGACAGATTTTTCTCCGAATCGGCTACCGAGATGCTGTTGCCGAACAAGACGCGTCCCTGGATACTTGGCGCGCGGTAGCCGGTTGCAACGCGTCCGTACACGCTGGTGCTTGGGTCTATCGTGTAGTTGGCGCTCAGATCCCAGCTCACGTTGTTGGAGCGTGGATGGGCCGTCAGCACCGGTGTACCTGTGTCGCCAGGGCCTGCACCTGGAGTGACATAGCGTTTTGCGTCAAAGTCTTTTTTGTCGTCGGTGTAGCGTACACCGGCGCGCAGTTTCAGCTTGTCATTGACCGCATAGTTGACGGAGCCGAAAGTTGCCCAGGATTTGGCGTGCTGATGCTGGTTCGCATAACCGTCCTGCACGTTGCCAGCCAGGGAATTGAAGTCGAAACTGTCAACCTGGATGTCTTCCTTGAAGAAGTAGAGACCGCCTATCCATTGCAGAGGATCCTTGGTATTGGATTGCACGCGGAACTCTTGCGTGAGCTGCCTCAGGAAAGGCAGGCCATCGGCTGTCTCGGAAGGGAAGGGAATGAAGCCGGGGCCGCTAGGCTGAGCAAAGCTCGCACCGTAACCGCCGTCAACGTCGGCGCGGCTATATACTTTTGCCCGGTCGTAGCCGGTGACGGAAAACAGGCTGATGCCTTCCAGGTCCCATTTCAGGTTCATGTTGAGGCCGCTGGACGTCAGGGTCTGCGTGTTGATGCCGTCGGTCGGATAACTGGCGTAATCGAAACCAGGCACGATGTTGTTAGTGCCTTTCTGGATGATGTTGGCGCGGAACAGCGTCGCATTGCCTGCCATGTCGCGGCCATGGGCGCTGAACAGGGCGGTAAAGCCGGCATCCTTGTACTGGAACTGCAGGCGTGCTGCATTGTCGTGGTAACCCTCGAAAGACTTGGTTCCGCCGTTAGGATTTGGATTGGTGTTGTACACGCGGTCGTTGCGGCTTTGGGCCTGGCCAGAGAAGCGCATGGCCCAGCGGTCGCTTAGCGGCACGTTGATTGCGCCTTCCAGGTTGACGGCGCCGTAGTTGCCGTAGCCCAGGTTGGTGTAGCCTTCAAATACGTTGGTCGGCTTGGCGGAATCGAACTTGACGATACCGGCCGGCGAGTTACGGCCGAACAGCGTGCCTTGAGGGCCGCGCAGTACTTCGATGTTGTTCACGTCAAAAACAGGGAAGCCCTTGAGGATGGGGCTTTCCTGCACCACGTCGTCAAAAATCAGGCCGACAGGCTGCGATGCATTCATGTCGAAGTCGGTATTGCCCAGGCCGCGAATATAGAAACGCGGGAAGGTGCGGCCGAAATCGGATTCGACGTTCAGGCTGGGGACGCGCTGCGCCAGGAAAGTGATGTCCTGGCCGCTGGCGTTATAGGTGTCCAGCACTTCGCCCTTGATCGAGGAAATGGACAGAGGCACGTCACGCAGGTTTTCTGTGCGGCGCGCGCCGGTAACAATGACTGTTTCCAGCTTGGTCGAATCAGCCGGCGCATCGGCGGTGACGGCAGCCGGCGCGGTTTGCGCCAGCGCTGCGTGCATGGGGAAGGCAGACGCGATCGCCAGGGCGATCAGTGTCCGCGTTGCTCCCTGCATCACGGATTGGTTGGTTAGCTTCTTTTGCATGTGCTCTTCCTCGGTTATTGACTTCATCTATATAAGTCTTGCTATTTTTGTAGCTTTTTATCGCTCTCGGCGCTTCTGGCAATGAGGCTGAATATCGCCTCTTTCATTAATTTGCAAACGATACGCAAACGTTTGCGCGTTCGTTTTGATCATTAACTGCCACTGCCAAAAACAAGTCAAGAATTAGTCATTCGCCAAGGAATATTTCACCAAAATGACGCGAAAGATGTTGTGTAATCCAAACAAGTTAATGATTTTGATAATTTTGGTGCGCGGCATTCACCACACTGGACTAGCGCCCGAAAATGGAACTTTAAAAAAGGAAATATTGTTTTAAGGTAAATTATTTGACTGAATCAATGCAACTGATATCTGGTTTCTCTGAGATGGCTTGTCATGACTGCTGTCCTTGTTGTTGCCCGGCTTTGAAGGTATATTCATTTCGGCAACATACAGGTATCCCGGATCACCCGCCGGAACCTGCCGTAATCACCCAGGACAGTTTTATGGCCCGCATCATCATCCCCCTTCCGAGTCTGGATTTCGATCCCAGCGAGGTCGCCATTCCGTGGAAAATCCTGCGGCGACACGGCCATCAGGTACTGTTTGCGACGCCGGATGGGCATACAGGCCGGGCGGATGCGTTGATGCTGAGCGGCGAGGGCCTCGATTTCTGGGGTTTCCTGCCGGGGTTGAAAAACCTGAAATTGCTCGGCCTTGCGTTGAGGGCGAATGCGGAAGCGCGCCAGGCTTATGCCGATATGGAAAACGATGCGGCATTTTGCGCACCGCTCAAGTACGGCGATTTGCGTGTAGAGAGTTTCGACGGTTTATTGCTGCCCGGTGGCCACAGGGCACGCGGCATGCGTGCCTATCTGGAGAGCGAGGTCTTGCACCGCTTTATCGCCGGCTTCTTTGATGAAGACAAGCCGGTTGCGGCGATCTGCCATGGGGTACTGGCGGCGGCGCGCAGTGTGTCTGCACGCACCGGCAAGCCGGTACTGCACGGGCGCCAGACAACGGCGCTGCCGTGGAAGCTGGAAAGCTCAGCGTGGTCGATGATGAGGTTTGCGGGCCGCTTCTGGGACGCAGGATACTACCGTACCTATGCGGAGCAGCAGGGCGAGCCGGCGGGATACTGGAGTGTGGAGGGCGAAGTGCGGCGCGCGCTGGCGCAGGATTCGGATTTTAAAAATGTGCCTGCGGGTACACCCGGTTTTTTTCGGAAAACCAGCGGGCTATTCCGCGACAGCGATACGGATACTTCTGCAGCGTTTGTCGTCGTGGACGGCAACTACGTATCGGCACGCTGGCCGGGTGATGCGCACCTGTTCGCTACTACTTTTGCCGATGTGCTGAGCCGCGAATTTGCGCGGACAGGGCAAGCCAGCGGACTGCCTGCAGAGAGCCTTGAAGACACTGGCAGCGCGACCTGAGTGCGGGCACCGGCTTTCTCTTAATCACCGCTGATGTAGTTGTTGCACATGGTGATCAGCGCACTCAGCTTTTCACTATCGGCCCTCTTTTGCAGCACCGCCTTGACTTCCGCGATCTGCGCGCGGCTAGGAATGATTTCAGTAGGGCAGTCGCACATCCAAGTTACCAGCATCGCCGTGATTTTTGCCGCAGACAAGCTGGCCACTTCTTTGCGCGTAGGTACGTGGCAAGGCTTCTTGTCGTAAGCCCTGCACCATTTCTCGGCTGCCAGCAAATTGCTTAGAGGAACACCAAATCGGTCGCTTTCTTGTTCATTTCTCATACTTCGCTTTTGTTCGTTGATCTTGCGAACCTGTCTTTGACAAGTTCCGACCGGACCCGATGCGGCTATTTTGACAGCGCACCTGCAAAGGCAATCCGATCCTATAAGACATTGCACAATCAGCAAAAACTGCATTGCTGCCAGCTTATTATGCACCAGGAAGTGACTGTGGCGCTGCCGCAATATATTGCCTCTGGATAATTTTTTGTAACTGCATGATTTTTCCCGGCTGTCAGGATTTGAGTGGAGGCCATCATCCGTTTGCAAATCTCTGGCAATATATGCATGTACCAAGCATTCATACGGCATGCCGATGAGCGGGATCTTCCTGCCTCCATGCTATCAAAAGGGGCGAACCTGTTCATGCATACACCCAAAAATCTGGCCGCGGCCCAACTGCTGCTGGAAGCCAGGCGCAGCAATGTGCCGCTGGCGGCGCTGACCGATGAAGCAATGCCGCTCGATGCGGCAGATGCCTATGCGATCCAGGATATCGTGACCCATTCCTTGGGCAAGATAGGCGGCTGGAAAGTCGGCGCGCGCGGCCCCGGCGCTCAGGCCAATTGCGCGCCTTTACCTGCCAGCCTGGTGCATGCTTCGCCTGCGCTGGTGGCTGCAGAGGGCAAGGGGCGCTGCGCGATAGAAGCCGAAATTGCCATGCTGCTCAAGCATGACCTGCCGCTGCGGACTTCCGCCTATACCAGGGCCGACGTGATTGCTGCTGTGGCATCGCTCCATCCGACGCTGGAAGTGGTGTCCTCTCGTTTTGCGGCGCCGCCCTCGAATCCGCTTGCCGGTCTGGCCGACAGCCTTAGCAATGGCGCGCTGGTGGTCGGCCAGGGGAGGGCAGAAGACCTGGAGATAGACCAGACCTCACAATCGGTGGAGCTTTATTTCGATGCCGAACAGGTGGCGGCTGCAACGGGAGGAAATCCCGTCGGGGATATCTGGGAATTGCTGGTCTGGCTCGCCAATCACGCGGCGCTGCGTTGCGGCGGTTTGCGGGCGGGGCAGATCATTACGACAGGTTCCTGCACCGGCCTGACCTTTGCCAAACCAGGAACCCGCGTCAAGGCTGTTTTCCCTGGTCTGGGTGCAGTGGAGCTACTGGTCGAATGAGATGTTTGCGTTACAAAATTTTTGTGTGCAGATTCCTGGCGGTTAATGACAAAACACCAAAACGGATGCAGAATGCGCTTTCTGCTTCACTGCTGTTTTCTTGATTAATTTCCATGTGGAAACCCAATGTTTGCGCGGGTTTCTGGGTAACAGGGTATTCAACCGGAATGGCATATTTGTAGAAAGGCGGCCTGCGCTGGCGGGTGTATCCGAAGTGTAGTCTATGGTGGCAATTCAGCAGGGATGGAAGATGGCGGGTGAGATTTTTATCGCAAGAAAGCAAGACGATGCAGCAAATGAAAACCCTATCTGCCTGGAAGAATGGCTCTCCGCCTGTAGCACCGATCCCTCTCTGCGGGTAGTGAACGAATTGTCCGCGGTTAACCCGTCCACCGGGGAGCCGGAAAAGGTGGCGAGCAACGGCTGCGCCTTCTATATGCATCCGGTGCAGGGCAGTTTGTATGTGTTCGAATACGTGCAGGGAAAAGTAGCTGCGCGCTATGATCATCAGATATTGCAGAAGGCGAAGGAACTGGCTTTCCGTCTTGGCGCGGTTTTGCAGGATGAGCAGGGCCTGGAAATTATTGCATGAGCATTGCGGTTGCCGTATAAACGGGAACGGCATTGAGGTTTTTTAAAGGGGAGGCTGAGATGCATGCACTCAAGATAATCGCCGAAACGATGATGGCGCTGATGGTCCCACTCTCCCCCATGCTGCTCGGCCGACGGCCTCAGGTATTGCCGCGGAGCCAGTGGCCCGTAACCGTGGGCGCTGCAGTGGATAGCCTACTGTTGCGCATGTCGGCGCAGGATAAGGCGATGGTCAAAGCCACCCGGCATGAGGATCTGGTCATCTTCCACCACCGCTGGGGCGGCAGCATCCGCCGCTACTACGGGCTGGATAGCGGTAACCGGCAACTACTGGCTGCCGCGGCCGCAAGGCCGGGGGAGGCCGACCAGGCTGCCAGGAAAATCATCGAAGCGGTGTGGCAGGAACTCCAGCGTAGCTGAACCCGCGGCGCCTGACTTTGGGATCACACCGATGCCTATTTCGTTTGCAGCTGGTCGTAGACGCTGCTGGCGATGCGAGACAGGTCGTTTTTGCTGATGCCGCCTGAGAGCGCATAGCCGAATTTTCCATCTATCCAGTAAAACACGTTGACCTGGCCTTCCTGCGCAAAGCGGAAGCCGGTATCGCGGTTTTCGCTATTCTCGGATGCGACGTATAACGTCAGCCGCTGGCCTCCGGTGTCGGTGTACATAAATTGTGCGACCGGCCCGCTGCTGCCGGGAAGCAGCCTGCCTCCCACCAGATCGTAACCCAGCGGCCCCAGTTTGGGAGGATGCAGCGGGGTACCCAGGCGTTTGGATAGCCAGGCGACCAGATGTGCTTCCTGGTCTGCGCCGACCTCCACGGGATGTTTTACTTCCGGGCTGAATACGACGTGGGCGATGGCGGCCTGTTGCGGAAGTGACGCGATCTGCCGGCTTTGCAGCGTATCGCCCCCTTGGCCGGATTGGGCATATTGCGCGGCAGACTGCCAGCCATGCAGCACCCACCCGGCAGCGCCGCTGGCCAGCGCCAGCACGATGCCCGCCGCAATACGCTGTAAGGACCAGCGTGCTGGAGGCCGGTGCCGGGACGCGTGCGGAACGCCGGCGGCGGCATGCAGCGCCGAAGGCACGGCTTCTTCCAGCACCGGGTCAAACAAGGCACGCAGGCTGGCGTTCTGCTCGCGGTAGATGCGTACACGCTCGGCGTCTTCCGGTGCGGCCTGCAGCCAGGCTTCTACCTGCAGCTGTCGGGCCGCAGGCAGCGCGCCGTCCACGTAGGCGTGCAATTCGGCTTCAGTAATCGGAGCTGGTTTCATTTGACGACTTTCAGCGGTACTACGGACGCCGGGATTGCTGCCCGGCCTTCCATCAGCACCCTCAATTTTTCCCTGCCCCTGGCCAGGCGCGACATCACCGTGCCGATGGGAATATCCAGGGTGGCAGCTATTTCTTCGTAGGACATCTGTTCCAGCGCGACGAGCAGCAGCACGGCGCGCTGCTCGCTCGGCAGCAGTTGCAAGGCGCCGTGCAGGTCGCGTACTTCCAGCTGGTCGCTCTGGCTGGCCCGCACCGGTACGGCCAAACTTTCATCTTCCATTGCAACGGTCGCCAGTGACGGCTTGCGCACCTGGTTGATGTGCAGGTTATGCATGATGCCAAACAGCCAGGCGCGCATGTCGCTGCCGCTGCGCCACAGTGCCAGCTTGTCCCAGGCGCGTTCGAGCGTGTCCTGCACCAGGTCGTCGGCAAGGGCGTGATCGCTGATCAGCGCCCGCGCATAGCGGCGCAGGCGCGGGATGCAGGCGACTAGCTGGTTTCCTTCTTCAGCCATGTGCTTCATTCAATAAGTTGGCGCGATTCAGTTCTTTACCGCGTGCCAGACGTCCTTGAAATTGTCGCCAGTGTGGTCTCCAGCCTTTTTGTCTTGCGCATAGGTATACAGCGGCTTGCCTTTGAATGCCCACTGTTTGCTGCCGTCATCGCGAGTGACCACGCTGTAGTCGCCATTGTCCTTTGCGGAAGCGGAGGCCATCGCTGGCGGCCACAGGGTGGCGCAGCCACCGTTGCACACGCTTTTGCCGCTGCCTGCAGCATCTTTATCGAAGGTATACAAGGTCATGCCGGATTCTGAAACAAGCATGCCATCGCTTTTTTTCATAGGCGCTTCTTGCGCAAGGGCGGTGCCGATGGACAGGCAGGAGACGAGCAGTGCGCCAAGCAGGGAAAGTTTCTTCATGATAATTCCAGTCATATCAGATTAAAGGGACGTGCAACAAGGTATACAAGGGGAGCCTGCGGTTTATTCCACTTTTTTAAAATAGTTTTAATCCTGTGGCTTATACCTTGTTGCGCTTACCTTTCGTTACATTTTTGGTATCTGGAAAATAGGCTCGGTGCCGCCTATAGTGAATATAGGCGGTGACCGGGGATTAGCTATGGCCATCTTCAATATCGACATCTTGAACTTTAAATCATGTCTTTTTCAGCTGTTGACAGCAGTTATGCGGTGAAACAGGGAGTTGTTTCTTATACTCCCGGCGGGGCTGCGGGCGCAACTGTTAGTGCATCCGCCGCTGCTGCAGGAGCTGGCATGGTTTCTTCGCTGGATCAGGGGGCGAGTGCAATTACGGCTTTGTCATCCACCCAGGATGGTGTCGCCGCATCTGCGTTTTATACCGTGGATGGCCTGTTGCAAGGAAATTCCACCAGCGCTGGCGGCTCCGTTTTGCAGCAGGCGGTGGACAAGGAGATCGTGGCTGCGCTGTCGGCCAAGGCAGTGGGGGCGGGCGTCTATAACGGCACGGGTGTGCTGGAAAGTCTACCTTATTCCCGCGTGACGGATCTTGGCAGCCTGCTGCGCTACAATCCGCAACTGTCCTATATTCAGGTCGGCAACTCCTATAACCAGGGCATCCTGGAAAGCGTGGACATCGTTGCCTGAATCCTCAGGCAAGAAACTGCCGACGAGGCCTGTCGTCTTATCCGCTTACGCGAGCACCTGCATCTTGTCCTGCATGACCAGTGCATCATCGACCTGACGCGAAAACAGGCTGTAGTCGGCTTTGCCGGTTTTCCAGTCTGATGACAATTTCATCCTCAGGATAAAGGCGGAATCCCTTAGCGGGATAGTCTTGGGGTTGCCGATGATCTCTATCCACAGCGGCGCGGCTTCACCTCCGTCGCCCTCTGGAAGATGCACATAGCCGCCTTTCAGCGTCAGGTCGAAGTGGACGAATCCCCGCTTGACGCAGCATTTACCGACGATTTTTTTATGGGCAGTGTCTACGCACAGGTCCAGTTGCAGGCTGGAGCCGAATTCGCTGCGGCTTTCCAGCAAGTAGGAAGTATGAAAATTTTCTAGCGACGGCAGGCCGGCATGGCCCGCCAGGCAGGCCGCGCTCATTCTACAAAACTCAGTTCAAAACTGGCTGGCAGGTAAGCGCCAAAAGCACGCCCGTAAGTGCAGCGCAGATAGTCGTTGAGCTGGCCCAGAGCGGCCTGCTTCAGTTGCCGGGTCGGCTCCAGCGCGACAGGTGCGTCCTGCACGCAGTCCGCGCCAAGTCGAAAACTGGCATTGCCGGTTTTCCATCCTGGTGACAGCAGCATATGCAGGCTGAATCCGGTTTGCAGCGCGGCAGGCACAGGCAAATCCGCTTCCAGCCTGGCGACGATAAGGGGCTCGCCCGAACCTGGAGCGCAGACAGTGTCGTAGCTGCCGGATACCGGCAGCGTGTCCTGGCGGCCCGGCAGCTGCCGCCGACAGTGGCCGCGTATGCTTTGCGTCGTGGTGTCCACTGTCAGGTCGAGCTGCAGCCTGGTGGCGGAATCCGTATTCCCTAGCAGGTAGGAAACAAAAAATAAACCGGTCATGATATGTCCTCAGCGTTTTTATGCTGGCCGTGCTTGTGTGCCGGCTCTGGCTGTATATAGTCAAATTCTGTGCCATGCGTAAATGCCTGCCGGGGTGTAAAAACGGTGACGGTAGAGGCGTTTTTGTACATCGCAAGGTGTAAAAAGACGCTTTTTTACATGTCAAGCAGCTCTATGCAGGGTGTAAATCGGTTTTGTCGCTGTTATCTTTCAAGCATTGCTTGAAGTGCCCGCATCAGTAGACGATAATTCCGTTGCCGATTTATTTTTTGATACTGCGGAAGTGAGCTGTTTGTGAGCGACAACACCGAATACACCCTGACCTCGCGCCAGCCTGCTTTGCAGCGCAACAGCGGTCCCCTGCTTGGCCTGACCATCCTGTGGCATCCGGAGATGCACAGGATAGGCGAACAGTTCATGGGGCCTGCGGCAGAGGGCGTGGTGGAGCTGAGTCGCACCTTTCCCTTTTTTCACCAGCCGGGGAAGGGCGGCTTCGCGCTGGGGCACCGCTGTATTGCCCGCGCGCCGCTGACGATACGTCGCACTGCGCTCAATACGGTGGAAATCATCGCTGCAGACAGCTTGATGGAAGTGGAGGTTAACGGCAGTCCACTGGTTTCCTCACTGGCGCTGTCTTCCGAGCAGGTGGACCGCGGCGTCGTGCTTGGCCTTGGCGGTGTGGTGCTGGTGTGCATACACTGGATGCGCGGTGCGCCTAAAGCCAACGGGATAGACGGCTTGCTGGGCGTGAGCAGCGCGGCGATCACGATGCGTGACCAGATACGGCAAGTAGCACAAACGGACCTGACGGTGCTGCTGCTGGGTGAAACCGGCACCGGCAAAGAGGTAGCGGCGCGCGCCATTCATGCTGCCAGCAAATGCAGCCGTGGCCCGATGGTGGCGGTGAACATGGCGGCGCTGAATGAATCGCTGGCGGCAGCCGACCTGTTCGGCGCTGTAAAGGGCGCTTATACCGGCGCACAAAATAGCCGGGCCGGATTATTTGCCGAGGCGGACGGCGGTACGCTGTTCCTGGATGAAATTGGCGATACGCCGGTGACGGTGCAGCCCATGCTGTTGCGGGTACTGGAAACCGGTGACTACAGGCCGCTGGGCGCCCGTGCCGACCAGCGTTCCAGCGCGCGGCTGATCGCAGCCACCGACCAGGATCTGGATGCGCGAGCTTTTAACCAGGCCCTGCTGCGCCGGCTGGAGGCTTTTGTCATCCACGTGCCGGCCCTGCGCGAAAGGCGTGAAGACATGGGTGTGCTGATTGCGCATTTTTTGCAGCAATGGACGGCGCAGTCAGGCATCAGCGTGGAATTGCCGGTGCCTTTTGTCAGCGAGATGTGCAACGACGACTGGCCCGGCAATGTACGCCAGCTGGCACAGGTGCTGCGTCGTGCCGTCATGGCAGCGAGTGCCGGCGAGGTGCCGGTGCTGGCCGATTTCGTGCGCAGCATGAAGCTCAGTTCTGCAGCCCGGTCGGTCCAGCGCCCGCAGGCAGCTGTGCATTTTCCTTCTGCCGTGGAAAGCCCCGTTCCCCCAGTGGCCCTGCCGGCTATGGCGCCTGCGGATGTGATGGCGATACCGGAAGAGGAGGCACGCAAACCCAGGCTGTCTGAACTCACGCATGAAGACATCGTGCTGGCGATGGAGAGCAATGGCTGGCGTATCAGCAATGCCGCGCAGCAGCTGGGCATCTCTCGCCCGACGATGTACAAGCTGCTGGAAAGCCATCCGCAGATACGCTGGGCAGAAGCGATTCCCCAGGAAGAAATACGGCAGGCGCTGGAGCAGCATGGGGGCGACCTTGACCGCTGCGCTTCCAGCTTGAAGACCCCTAGCGAGGCGTTACGCCGCCAACTGAGGGTACTCAGGCTGATAGCGAACTAAGCGCTGTTGCTGTTTAATGCAGCAAACCTGCCTGCACGGCGACGATTAGGAAAATGCCCATCGCCGCGCGATAGATAACGAACGGCCAGGTGGAAAATTTTTCCAGAAAGCGCATCAATCCCCAGATCGCGCAAAACGCGGAAATACTGGCAATGACTAGGCCGAATCCCAGTAATTTCCATGCCTCAGGCGGGATGTGCGCGTGGTATAGCACCCACAGTTCTTTCAGGCCTGCCAACGCGATGGCAGGCAAACCCAGCAAGAAGGAAAAACGCGCGGCTTCATCACGCTTCAGGTTCAGGAACAGTGCCGCAGTCAGCGTGGAGCCGGAGCGCGAAACGCCCGGTATGAGCGCGCCGATCTGCGCGAGACCCACGATCAGCGCATCGCGCAAGCGCATTTCGGGCATGCTGCGCAGGTGGCGGCAGCTGAACTCCGCAGCCGCCAGCAACACCGCCATCACCAGCGACGATACGCCGATCACCGTCAGGCTGCGCAGCGGCGAATTGCAGGCGTTGAGCACCGAAGACAGTGCCAGCCCCGCAATGCCGATGGGAATGGTTGCCAGTACAATGGCGACCGCCAGGCGAAACGGCTGGCTGTCGAAGTCGCGGGTGCGTACCGCAACGACGCTGCCTGCCACAACGCCGCTGACGTCGCGCCAGAAATAGCTGACCACGGCTGCCAGCGCGGCGAGCTGCATTGCGGCTGAAAATGCGGAACCGGGATCGTTCCAGCCCAGCAGCGCAGGCAGGATGCGCATGTGTGCGGTGGACGAGATGGGCAGCAGCTCGGTAATGCCTTGCACGACACCCAAAATAGCGATTTGAAGGTAATCCAGTGAAGCAAAGCCTATATCCAGGCCGCCGGGGCAAGAAGTGGACACGTGGTCTCCCGTTTTGAGTGCGTAAAAAATAATCCCGGCAGGAATATAGCATTGCTAGCATCTGCAGGTGTATCAAATCGTTATAATTATTCAAGAACGATGATGTTGTACGTATTTGGTGCGGACGTTGTGCCAGGTGCGTGCGAGGTAGATATAGGTTGTGGTGCAACGCTGCATCTTTTTGATGCGTGTCATCACGCCGTCATACTGCTCATGCATGATGGCGCCACTCTCCCAATTACTCCCTAAGGAATTGGATTCGGCCTGCAGATTTATCGCTGCAGGCCTTTTTTTTGCCTTATTTTTATGGCGGACTTGCTGTTTTTTTAACGAACTCCATAGCGGACGGATAAGGCAGGGATAAACCCTGTTGCTATATAGGGAATGGCGCTGTTTCCCCGCTACAATGACAGGCATGTTGACCTGATTCTGGGAAAAGGCCGATGCCGATATCGCCGCAAACTTCCGCCGGACCTGCTACGCACCCCGGTACTTTACTGAATATCTGTGCGCTGCAGTCCAGTCACGGGGGACCTTTTTCGCTGGAACTGGTCGCGGGCGAATGCGTGGCTGTGCTTGGGGCATCGGGTTCGGGCAAGAGTGTCATGCTGCGCATGGTGGCAGACCTCGATCCTCATGCGGGCGACGTGTATCTGGGCGGTGCTGCGCGGGCCGCGATGCCGGCGCCTGAATGGCGCCGCAAGGTTGTTTACCAGGCGGCGGAGCCGGCCTGGTGGGCGGCTACGGCTGCAGCGCACTTTGCCGATGCAGACAGGCAGTTGTTGCCGGTTCTGCTGGGGCAGCTTGGACTGGACGAGGCATTGCTGGCCTCAGATGTAAGCCGGCTTTCGACAGGGCAAAGACAGCGACTGGCGCTAGTGCGCTCGCTACTGTGCAAGCCGAGCGTGCTGTTGCTGGACGAGCCTACCGCAGCGCTGGACCAGGCGGCCATCCAGGCGGTGGAGTCCTTGCTGCTCGACTGCATGAAGGACGGGCTGGCGATTGTCTGGGTTACCCATTCGGAAGAGCAGGCGCGGCGGATCGGCAACAGGCGCGTTGAAGTTCGCGCCGGGCAGTTGCATCCGCTATGAAGCCTATCCATCTTGACGCGCTTGACCTGGGCATTTCGGCATCTCTGGTACTGCTGGACGTGGTGATCTCGATTTACCTGGGGTTGCGCCTGCATAAACAGGTATTGCTGGCTGCCGTGCGGATGGTAGTGCAATTGCTGCTGGTGGGCTATGTGTTACGCATCGTCTTTGCGCAGAGTTCGCCTGCACTGACACTGGCGATCGTGGCGTTGATGATTGCCGCAGCCGCGCGCGAGGTGGCGGGGCGGCCGGTGCACAAGCTGTACGGCTGGGCCAATTTCAGGATAGGTGCTGCGGTGGTGGGCATTTCCAGCATGGCGACGGTGCTGCTGGCCTTGCTGACCGCAATACGGCCGTCACCCTGGTACGATCCGCACTATGCGATACCGCTGATGGGCATCGTGCTTGGCAGCGTGCTGAATTCGGCCAGCCTTGGCCTGGATACCTTCTTCGGCGGCGTGGTCAGGGGGCGGGCGGAAATAGAAGCCAGACTGGCGCTGGGCGCCACCTGTCGCCAGGCGATGGCGCCGCTGATGCGCGATTCCATCCGCAAAGGCCTGATCCCCATCATCAACCAGATGTCTGCTGCCGGCATCATCACCCTGCCGGGCATCATGACGGGCCAGATACTGGCCGGCATGGACCCGGTGGAAGCCGTGAAATACCAGATACTGCTGATGTTCTTGCTGACCGGCGCCGGCGGCCTTGCAGCCGCGGGCGCCGTCTATCTGGCGGCCAATGCGGTGACGGACGAGCGTGACCGCTTGCGGTTGGACCGCATGGCGTGACAGAGCCTGATTCTGTTGGAGGGTGCGCTGGAGCGGTACTGGCCGCTAGTGCCGGCTTCGCCGCCGGGTGGGTTCTGCCAGCACGCGCTGGGCTACTGCCTGATTGACGCCTTCAGCTTGCAAAAATTCCAGTGCGCATAGTGTGCCGACCGAATATTGCAGGGAAATGCCTCTTTCTACCGTCTGCTCCATGGCAAGGTCATGGCGCTGCACAGAGCCGGGTGATTCTGCGCCGGTAACCGCTTGCATAGGCTTTCGTTGCGTGACAAACATGGATGTCTCCCGAAATAGCGTGAAAAGAGGATTTTCTGAGGGGGCGATGCGTTCAGGCGGGGTTTGGAAACTGGAACTGTACGCATCTTAGCGGGCATCGCGTTGAAAAGCGAATGCATATAATTCATCAATCCCTTGAAGGGGATAGCCTGCCTGTTTCTCTTACATTATTGTTGAAGGCGAAGTGAAGCGTCGGCTTTTTTTAATATAAATTGTAAGAAAACTTGCGTTTACACCGTACTCAGCAGGTTTGTCTCCAGCCTCGGATATTCATCCGGCAGCAGAAAGCCTTTTTTCATTAATGCGGGAATCTGCTCGGCGGGCACAGGGCGTGAAATGAAGTAGCCCTGGATCTCGTCACAGTGGAGGGCTCTGAGCAATTCAAGCTGTTCCCTGGTTTCTACGCCTTCGGCAACGACGGTCATGTCCAGCGCATGCGCCATCGACACGATTGCCCTGAAGAAAATTTTGCCTTCGCTCGATTTGTCGAGTTCATTGGTAAACACCCGGTCTATTTTCAGGATGTCCATGTCCAGCCGTTGTAATTGCGACAGCGATGAATAGCCGGTGCCGAAATCGTCCACCAGCAGCTTGATGCCAAGTGCGCGGATCGATGCCAGTTCGGCGATGATGGCGTTGTCTTCCCCCATCATCGAGGATTCGGTGATCTCTACCTCCAGCAGATCTGGGCGTACATTGTATTTGCGTAGACAGTCGATCAGCTTCTGGTGCAGATCGCCGGCATGGAACTGCCTGGCCGACACATTGATGGATACCGGGATCTGCGGCAGGTTCAGCTGCTTCCAGGCGGCAATCTGGGCGCAGGCCTGTTCCATTACGGTTTCGCCCAGGCGCAGGATCAGGCCTGTGCTTTCGGCAATGGGGATGAATTCGGCTGGCGATATCAGCCCCCGTTCAGGATGTATCCAGCGCACCAGCGCTTCCATGCTGGTCATTTCGCCGGTCAGCGTATTGGTGCGTGGCTGGTAGTACAGCACAAACTGGTTCTGCTCCAGCGCTTGCATCAACGCCTGCTCCATTTCAAAGCGGGCCCTGAGCTTGGCATACAGTTCGGGCCGGAAAAAATCATAGTAACCCTTGCCGGCGGCTTTGACCGAATACATGGCAATGTCGGCATTCTTCAGCAGGGTTTCGCTGTCCCGGCCATCACGCGGGAACATGCTGATGCCTATTGACGCGCCTACCTGATGCTTTTCCCCTGCCCACCAGAATGGCTGCTTGAAGGCTTCGGCGATTCTTTCCGCAACGCGCGCCGGCTTGCTGTCACGCTCTACCGGCTGCAATATGACGACGAACTCATCTCCACCCAGCCGTATGACGTTGTCGCTTGGACGCAGCACCGATTGCAGACGGGAGGCGACTGATTTGAGCATGTTGTCGCCGGCGGCATGCCCTTGCGTGTCATTGACGTTTTTAAAGCCGTCCAGGTCGATGAACAACAGCGCCAGCTGATGGTTTTCCGTTGCCGCGCTGGCGATAGCCCCGGGCAGAAAGTTGAGCAGCCAGTGGCGGTTGTGCAGGCCGGTGAGACCATCACGGTTAGCCAGCATTTCAAGCTCGCGCTCGCTTTCTTTTTTTGCGCTGATATCCTGTATCGTCACCGCCAGGCCCGAGCCGGAGCGCACCAGACGCCTGCGGGCCCAGGCCATGTTCAGGCCGCTTTCTTCCGACAGTTCATATTCGTCTTCGTGGAAGCCGGTTTCCATGGCTTGCGAATAGATACCCAGCAATACTTTGAAATAGCCCTCTCCCTGCATTGAAGACAGCTTGACGCCGATCAGTTCTTCGCGGTTGAGGCCGAAGAATTGCGCGCCGCGGGCATTGCAGTCGATGAAACGGAAATCAATGATTTTCCCTTGCATGTCGCGCAGCGCATGCATCATGTAAAAGCCGTCGTCGGTGCCTTCCGTGGCCAGGCGGTAAGTATCCCGGACCTCCTTGGCCTGATGCTTGCGCCACGCCAGGCGCGAGGCCATGATGCTGGCGGCCAGGGCAAACACCAGCAGGAAGATACTGCCTGCGATGGTATAGCGCTTGGTGCTGCTCCAGTCGTTGCTGTGGTTGCTCAGCAATTCCTCTTCCGACAGACCGGCCACGGCGGTCAACGGATAAGCACGCAGGCTTTGCCAGCTGACAAACCGCGATTGGCCGTCGGCAAAGTGGCTGGGACCGGACACGCGTATCGTGCCATTGTCTGCCTCCAGCACAAGTTCGCCGGTGAACGCCTGCTTGCTTGCGTTGTAGACCTGGTCGCCGACGCGGGAAGTGCCGACCATATTGTTGTCACCGACGACGGCCAGCAGGCCGCTCTTGCCCAGGCTTTGTTCATCGTAGAAGGACGAAAAATAAGAGGCGTCTACTGAAATCACGACGATGCCGTCAAAGGACTCGTCTTCCTTTTCTAGCCTGCGGGTGAAATACACCAGCCGCTTGCCGGCCTGATCCTCCATGCCGGAAATGGCGATGCCCAGTGCGCTGGAATTATTGTTTTTGTGAAAAGAGAGCTGGTTGGCAAGTATGCGGTCTTGCCAACGGCTTGGTAATGCAGTGTAGGTCATTGGACTGCCGCTATTGTCCAGGATGGCGACTACGGCAAACTGGGCTGCAGTAAACAAGCCTCTTTTGCGCAGGTCTTCCAGCCGGAGGTTGCCGTGCGCGGCTTCCCAGTCGTATTTAACCTGCATGCTGATCTGGTCTATCTGCTCTATCGTGCGGGTCAGGTATTGCGCATAAGCGCGTGACAGGGATGCCGAATTTTTCAGCGCGCTGTCTTTAAGCAATCTTTTATCTTCGCTGACAGTAGACAGGGTGAGACCCCATAGCAGGCCCGCGAGGATCGCGCATAGCACCGGCCACACGAGGATGAAGGCCAGATTGTTTTTTAGAAATACAAAGTCATTCACCGGCCCCAGCAGGGGGATGGTCATGTTTTTTCTCATTGCAGTGCAGTCAGTTCAGTCGAGAGAAATTACATTTGGGAAATATATGCGTAGGCTATCATGTTTTCGGGTGCTTGCTGGCAGAAGCCTTGATTTGTCACCAAACTGTCATGTAAGTCTTGGAAAAAATGGCATGAAAGGCTGCTTCCGATCTTATGTGTGGCATACCGAACAAAGCTTTTCACGTAGGCCGCGTACACTTTTGCCATTCTGTACAAAAAGGCAAAGGAGATATCATGCGACATCTGGACAGGCAACGAGGACCACAGGCGGCACAAAACCATCCGTTTCATCTGACTTTGCTGTGGGGCGGAATTCTATTGGCAGTCTTGCTGCTGGCAGCAGGCGCGGCCGCGGCGGCGCCCGCATCCGGCAAGTTGGCGGATGCGCAGGCCAATTATCAACGTGAACGAGCGATATGCTTGAGCGGACAATCCAACCAGGACCGGGCTACCTGCCTGAAAGAGGCGGGTGCCGCACTGCAGGATGCACGCAGCGGCCGCTTGTATGAAGTGGACCGTAGCGACTATCAGCGCAATGCCTTGCAGCGTTGCCAGGAGCAGGCAAGCCAGCAGGACAAGGACGATTGCGTCAAGCGCGTACGTAATGGAGATGTATCCGGCAGCGTAGCCGCCGGCGGCGTGCTGCGCGAATATAAGGAAATCATTCCCGCACCTGCGCCAGTGAATTCCCCTCCGCAACAGTAGCGCATAAGCAGGATGGATTTGTCGTGGCAACAGCGTTACCATGTGACTTTGATAAAAGGGAGCCGGTATGGCTAATGGCGATACGGTAGGCGATACGGAGCGCCGTCGAGTAGCAAAGCATTTTTCGATGATCCGCGGGTTTCACCTCGCGGATTTTTTTACGCTTGGAAATGCGGCGTGCGGCATGGCTGCGGTATTTCTGGCGATGCTTTATATCGCACACCCGGGAAATGAAGCGAAGCATTATTTTTACCTCGCCGCGGCGATGGCGCCGGCAGCGTTTTTCTTTGATGTGCTGGACGGTCGTATCGCGCGCTGGCGCCGCCAGCATTCTGCGATGGGACGTGAACTGGATTCGCTGGCGGACGTTATTTCTTTCGGCGTGGCGCCTGCAACGCTGGCGTTTGCGGCGGGCATGCAAGGCGGCTGGGACTGGGTGTGCCTGGTCTATTTTGTCTGTTGCGGCGTCAGCAGGCTGGCGCGCTATAACGTCACTGCCGAGAGTCTCTCGGTGGGAGCAGACAAGGTTGCGTACTTCGAAGGTACGCCTATCCCGACCAGTGTTGTGCTGACCGCGATACTGGCATTTGCAGCGTGGAAGGACAGGGTAGGGGAGCAGCTGGCCGGTGGAAGCTGGCAGGTGGCGGGTACGGAACTGCATCCTCTGGCTTTGCTGTTCCTGCTGTCAGGATCGCTGATGATCAGCAAGACGTTCCGCATTCCCAAATTATAGATGCCTAGGTCGTAGACATAAGGGCAGGACTGCGGTGCACAGTCCTGGGCGCGTCAGCCTCTGCCTGCGATTTACTTGCGGGAGAATTTTGCGGCAAGCTGCTGTAATTTTTCACTGCGCTTGCTCTCTGCTTCTTCCTCTTCCTTGGCCTTGCGTTCAGCATTGGCCTTGGCTTTTTGTTCAGCAAACCTGGCTTTGCGCAGTTCGGCTTCTTTCTTTGCACGTTCTTTCAGCATCAGCACCGCATGGTTGCGGTGTTCTTCCGTGACTGCTTCGCCGGCATTGCCTTCCAGGTCAAAGCGGTTGGTTGCCTTGGCCATCACGTGCATGTAGCGCGGCGATTTGGTGTGCAGGCCCAATGCGATGCGCAGAACCTTGCGGTCCAGCTCCGGCAGTTTTGCCAGGATCTGCTTGTCTATGCCTATCGCCAGCGGCAAAGTGTCGCGGAAAGCGGCAAAGTCACTTTGCAGTTGTTTTAATAGCGCGCGTGCAAGGTGCACGGGGCTGGGAGCAGTACCGGTTTCTTTCGTATTCATTGACAAACAGCTAGCAGGTTAATTAAGGTGCGTAGCATATCATGGACGGCGCTCAACGCCGAATTTAGAGTCTGCCGTGTTGTTGGCTGGTGATTCCTTGTTATTGCGCTTTTTCAGCTGCGCCGGATGGCCATTTTCCCCATCAGCCACTGCAGGCCGGCCAGATGCTGCTGATCATGGCTGCACAGGAAATGCGCCAGACCTCGCGCGGTAACATCCCCATACCCTTCAAAACTGCCGGTACGTTGCCATTGCGCGGGCTCCAGCGCGGCCAGCATACGGACGGTTTCTTTCCGTGCTTCGCGGATTGCGGCAAAAGCGTGCGCCGGATCGGCGCCTGCATAATTGCGCTCGCTGACCAGCAGGTAGGTATCGATGGATGCCAATACTGGATGTTCCTCTTGCAGTAAACGCCGGAAGCGTAACTGGTAGCCGTCTATTTCTATATCGCGCACATGGCATACCTGTTCCAGCGCGTTCAGGGCCTCGCTGGGAACCCCTTCCCAGGATGGTGGCGACCACTGCCGCAACTCCGTAGGGACTGCATTGAAATGTGCTTCCAGCTGCTGGGGGAACGCTGACAGGGTGGCGAGGGTAATGTCCATGAATGCTTGTTTTCCGGTTCGTGCAGGTGGGGAGCGTAAGAGAAAACAGTTGTTTTTACTGGCGCGGAGGGTTTGCCTTGCTTTGCTCCAGCGCTGCCTTGATTCTCTCGGGTTTGACGAGGTTCGCGGGCAGGGTGTCGGCATAGGTGCCGAAACAGCACATATTGCCGTACTGGCTAAAAGAGTACTGGCCTATTGTCTCCGCATCCGGCGGCAGCTCAGGTGGCAGCGGATGCGGCACGCGTGCTTGCATTACATGGCTCTTGATCAGGTAATCCACTTCCCGCACTGCGAAGGCCGGATCGTCTGCCAGCGCTTCCCTTGCTGCCCAGATTTTATCTACGGCGATCTTGCCTTTTGTCATGGCAAAGGCGGCCACATACACCAGGGCGCCGGTCCAACTGCGGCAAAAATACAAATGCTCGCGGTAAAGATAGATGTCCCATTTCTGTTCCATCTGGCCGGCTTTATACAGCATGCCGTCGCGTACCTGCTCGCCCGGATATTCAAGCGTGCTGGCGATTTCCATCGCGTCCGGCGGAAATTGTCCAGCGTAACTGCTGCCGGTAACTTTCCTGAATTCAGCAAAGCTGCGCGCCACGGCAGGGTCCGAGGCATTTGCCTTCATGGCGCGTACAAAGGACAGACAATCGTAGCCGTCAACAACAAAGGGATTGGCGTCATCGGAGCCTGCCAGCGGGCTCACCCGAAACTGCGGCAATGGTTCGGTAGCCGCCGGTTGTGCGGGTTGGGCAGAGGCATCTGCCGGCGCAGCCTTACCCAAAATTGCATCTATGAACTTCTTGAACAAATGATTCTCCGCATGTTGCGCTGAATGACGTTGAAGTGAGCTGCATTTTACACTCGTAGTTTAGCAAATTACGCGGTCCCGCCAAGGGCGGGACCGGCAGTGCATCGCTTATTTCTCGCCATCCTGGCCGGGGTGTTTGACCAAGTTTCTCAGCCAATCATGATAGTGCAGGGCATTTTCTTCTGCATCGAAGTTCCACCCGTCTTCGTCGAATGACCATTGAATGGTGCGCAGATGAAGAAGGACCAGTGCCAGAAATTCGGCGAACGATGAGGCAACTAGGAATTTTTCATCTTCATCCCTGCCGAATATGATCACCAGTCCTATGGTCCCGTTCTCGTCCGGATCGAAGTCGATTCCAAGGTGATTGCCGCCATAGTCATCGCTGAACGGTATCCATTTTTGGATTGGTATACATTGGCTTGACATATCCTTCAGGCGTTGCGGACATGAACTCTGCGCAATCGTCATTCATCACTCCGTCTGCACCAACGTCGTACCACACATCCCATGCTTCCCTGATGCGTTCTATGCTAAGCAGCGGTATATCCAGAAATATACCCGGCCCTTCCTGGCCGTTAAAATCTGACAGGCATTGCTTGAGTTCTGCGGGCAGTGTGACGCCGAGATGCTGCTCCAGTTTTTGCAGTTCATCCGCCGTTGCCCCAGGATTCAATTTCAGGCGCTCTAGCGCATTTTTGTCCAAGAAAATTTGTTTGATGTCGTTCAATTGCTTCAGCGTGCCCGGCCTTCACAGGAAATAGATGGTTTATTTGCAAAAATCAGATGTTGATCCCAAGAACTAATTTTGCATGATATTTATTAATTTGTCATCTATTTTGCGGCTTGCGGACCGCTGTCGGGCTTTGAGCTTTTGCTGCGTATCTGGAGTATGCATCTGGCGACAATCCGGCTGCGGGCGGGGTCATCAATTGGAATACAGGGGAGGGAATACACCGGCGCGCATGGAACGCGCCCGTGGCTATTTGAGATAAGTTAAATGAAAATGATCAGCGCGGCGGCTGAGATAATCAACGCTACCTTTGTCAGTTTATAGACTGTTTTATTCCATGCCTTGAAGCGGCGCCGGTACTGGCCCATGACAAAAGACACGCGGAACAGCTTGCTGACGCCGCCGGTCTGGTCGCCGGTTTCATTCGGCGAGCTGGCGGCCGTCATCATCGTGCGGCCAAGCCAGCGGTTGACGGCTTGTGCCCACCGAAAGCGCATCGGACGTTCAATATCGCAGAAGAGGATGATGCGGTCGCTGTCACTGCCGTTGATGGCCCAGTGAATATAGGTTTCGTCAAAGATGACGCCCTGGCCGTCACGCCAGCTATAACGTTGCCCGTCCACCTCGATAAAGCAGCGGTCATCATTTGGCGTGGCCAGCCCGAGGTGATAGCGCAGCGAGCCGGCGAATGGGTCGCGGTGCTGGTTCAGCTTGCCGCCTGGCGGAAGTTCGGCGAACATCGCCGCTTTGACCGAAGGGATGCCGCGCAGCAGCTCGAAGGTTTGCGGGCAGAATTGCTGTGCCGAGGGATGGCTGGCGTCATACCACTTCAGGTAGAAACGCTTCCAGCCGCTCTTGAAGAAGGAGTTGAAGCCGGCATCGTCATTCTTTTCTGCTGCCTTGATTTTTTGCAGCGTCAGCAGGTTCTCTGCCTCTGCACGAATGATTTCCCAATTTTGCTGCAACGGAGCCAGATCCTTGAATTCATTGACAGGGAAGTAAGGCGTCGAAGGCACTTTGGAAAAGATGTGCATGAACAGGTTGATCGGCGCCATGAAGGACGAATGATCGAACATCTGGCGCATGAATGGCAGACGTACTTTGCCGCGGAAGTGGATATGAAGAATCGCCAGGAAATACAGGCTGATGAAGGCCCATTTCATGATGCTTGAATCCGGTGATGATACTGTTTTGAAACCTGTCTGGCGCGTCTTGGCAAAAGATCCACTATATGTTCCTCAACTTAGGCAGTCTGTGGACTGCAATAGGCGTCATTCTACGACTTTTTGACGCCTGTGACATTTATGGCATACGGCAGGGCTTCAGGGCCGGAACAGGCGTTTGCAATTCTATGCCACCTAACAAAAAGAACTTCCATTTTGGGAGGGAGGTGCGGTGGCCGGGGAGGGCTTTGCTCTAGTCCGGCTTTGTGCGCCATTGCATCGCTACATCGTAAAAGGCAGCGGCAGCATGCCGAACCCTTCGTCCAGCACGTCGATGCTATCCAGCAGCCCTTGCAAACCCTGGTCCAATTCTGCCAGGTTTTTTTCCTCCATTTGCATCAGCGCCTCCGGCAGCAAGCCGCGCGCGGGCGTCGGGGCGCGCAACAGCGTAGCGGTGCCTTCCCCGGTAAGTTTTACCTTGACGACACGCTGGTCGGCAGTATCCCTGGCTTTGACAACGAGGCCGCGTTTTTCCAGTGCATCCAGCAGGTTACTGGTAGTTGTCTGATGAATGGCGAGTTTGGCGGCTAGCTCGCCAACGCGCAGGCCGCTGTTTTCATGTAGTTCCTGCATGATCCACAACTGGGCGCCGCTGACGCCGCATTGCTTTTCTATCCACAGGGAATGCCTTTGTGCCGCGCGTATCACTACCCGCAGTTTTTTTAATATCTCGAGCTGGGAAGGAGATTTTTCTTGTTTATTGTCTGTCGTGGCGTGCGCCTGCTGTAACTTTTTCTTTGTCATTGCTGCTCCCGGGTATGTAGCTTAGTATAATTGAATTTGTACAAATATAGTTTGTTGGAATATACTTTGCACCAATACAGCTTGGCTGTAGCAATAAACAAAGCTGTTGAACAATGCGCTTTTCGGTCGGAAAAGCCTGTATTTATCCCTTGGCACGCTTAGCTTTTTCATATATTGACTTCCGATAACGATCAGGCAGGGCGCAATCTAGCGTCTGGCCAGAGTCTAGGTTCAAAGATAGTGCATTTCTGGCACAGGGGAGCGGCGTGGGTACTCGGCCCTGGGCTGGTGGGGTTGGCTGCGGTGGGTTTGGCAACGGGAAGTGAATATGCGAACCGGCTGAATCGGTCCATGGTGCAAACTTTTTTCTGGTCTCCGCTGCTCTTCATGCCTGCAGGATTTGCGCTGCTGGCCTATTGTTGCAAGCGTTATTTTCCCGGGTCACAGGGCAGCGGCATACCACAGACCATGGCCGCGATGGATATGACAGGGGCCGAGAAACGGAGCACTCTATTGTCGGCCCGGATAGCGGCGGGTAAGATATTTTCTACACTGGCCGGTTTATGCATAGGCGCATCGATAGGCAGGGAAGGGCCGACAGTGCAGATCGGTGCCTCCATCATGCATATGTTTTATGGACGTGGGCCGTTCCAGTCCGCGGAAACCCGCCGCATTCTGATACTTGCGGGCGGTGCTGCGGGCATCTCCGCTGCGTTCAATACTCCATTGGCGGGCATCATGTTTGCGATTGAAGAACTGAGCAAGAAGCATGTTTTTAATGCGAACAGTTCTACTCTGGTGACGGTCATTGTTTCGGGGCTGATTTCCTTATCTCTGCTGGGAAACTATACCTACTTCGGTTCCAGCGGCGCATCGCTGGACTGGCACTCCGGCCTGGCGGCGATTCTGTTGTGCGGCACGGTGGGTGGCCTGGCAGGAGGAATATTCAGCCGTTTGCTGATCGCGGGCAGTTTTTCTCTGCCTCGGCGCATGGCGGTATTTGTCAAAGACCGGCCGGTGCTGTTCGCTGCTTTATGCGGCCTCTTGGTTGCCATCCTGGGCGTTTGTACCCATGGGCTGATTTTTGGCACGGGATATGAACCGACGCGGCTGACGCTGGAGGGGCGCGACACGCTGCCATGGTATTTCGGACTGGCAAAACTGGCGGCTACCCTGGTTTCTTCCATGAGCGGTATTGTCGGAGGTATCTTTGCTCCGTCGCTGGCAGTAGGCGCCGGCATCGGCGATAACCTGGCCGATCTTTTCCCTGGCCTGGCGACACACGGAGCGATGGTGATGCTGGTGATGGCTGCGTATCTATCCGGAGTGACGCGGGCTCCGGTCACCTCGTTCATCATCATGATGGAAATGACGAACAGCCATCAGATGCTGCTTCCATTGATGGCGGCGTCGGTAATCGCCAGTGGCGCATCAAAACTGGTCTGCCCCACGGCTTTGTACCATGCACTGGCAAAAAAATTCAGCCATTTTGGCGATGGCGACTATCCTATGGATAGGCACATACAAGAAACCAGGGAGAGAAACCGGGAAATTACTTCATCTGACGCTACAGGAGAATATGTCAAAGAAAAAAAGTGAATTTTAATATCCATAAACACAGAGACGGCAGCGCTGTCATGCTGCAATGATTCTCTCGATAAACATCACTGGCCCTGCTTACTCATTAATGAATGGAGTTTCACATGAATACTATTAAGAACCTGACGTTGCTTGCAACATCCGCTTTGTTTGTCTCCGCTTGTTCAACCACACCAAAAACAGAAGCTCCGGCGGCAACACCCGTCGCGCAAACCAAGCCCGCTGCACCTGCACCGGATACGCGCACGGTTTCTACGGTGGATGCAACGGTGGATCCGCTGAATGATCCGAATGGCCCGCTGGCCAAACGCAGCGTGTATTTTGACTTCGACAGCTACGTCGTGAAACCTGAATTTGCTTCTGTCGTCGGCGCACATTCCAAATACCTGGAAAAAAATTCACAGCGTAAAATCCTGATTCAAGGCAATACCGATGAACGTGGCGGTAGTGAATATAATCTGGCGCTGGGCCAGAAGCGTGCCGAAGCGGTTCGCAAATCTCTGGTATTGTTGGGCGTGCCGGACCAGCAAATGGAAGCAGTGTCTTTGGGTAAAGAAAAACCGAAGGCGACAGGTAGCGACGAAGCCTCCTGGGCAGAGAACCGCCGTGCAGATATTGTGTACGCAGGCAACAAGTAATTCTTCCTTTTGCTGCCGGCCATGGCCGGCAAGCTTCCATTGCTTTCCATGCAGAAAATGGGCAGATGCCTGCACAGCGCAGGGATCTGCAGCATAAGGCTGGAACTGGCGTCGTTAGTTACCGCACATACAATACAATCAGGCATTGATACCCTTGCCACAAATGCTGGCGCCTTGCTGCCGGGAATTGACGAACGATAGCTCAGGGGGAGTGCAGTTTGCGCATTTTGTTCACAGTCGCCACCATGATTGGTCGCAATAAATGATTCCACATACAATTTTTCCGGTGATGCCGGAAGCTCTGAATACGTTGACGGCGATTGGTTTTATCCTGATTGCAGGCATCGTGGGCGCAAAGCTGATAACGCGGCTGTTGCCGGTTCCGACGATTACCAGTTATGTGCTGACAGGCCTGCTGATTGGGCCGGCGGGACTTAATCTGCTCAATACTGGAGCACTGGAAAGTCTGGCCCCGCTGATCGATCTGACGCTGGGTCTCGTTGTCTTTGAACTGGGGCGACGGATAGATTACAAATGGCTGGTCAAAGAGAAATGGCTGCTTGTGACCGGCATCGCGATCAGCGTAGCCATATTTTTTGCACTATACCTGTTGCTGACCAGCCTGGGGATACCTCGGCTGGTAGCGAGCATGGCAGCTGCGATCGGCATGGCAAGTTCACCGGCGGTGGCATTGAATATTGTGCATGAGCTGAAAGCCGAAGGGCAAGTCAGCGAGCGCATGCTGAATATTATTGCGATCAGCAACTCGCTGGCGTTTATCGTTTTTACGATGAGCCTGTCTGCGCTGCACCTGGAATACAGCAGCGACTGGCGTATCCTGGTATTCCACCCCTTGTTTCTTGTATTTGGCTCCGGCTTGCTGGGCTGGATAGCCGGCCGACTGGTGATTTACCTCAGCGAATGGCTGGGCAGGGAACATCAGAGCCAACGCATTATCCTGTTTGCGCTGATTGCCGCGACCGTCGGCGCCGCCAGCATGTTCAATTTGTCGGCGATGATTGCCTTGCTGGTGTTCGGCATCACAAGCAGGCATCGCGACCGCGGATATGCGATCGTGGAGCCCGATTTCAGTCACTTCAGCGGCTTATTGTATGGGATTCTGTTTGTCAGTGCCGGTGCGCAACTGGAGCTGATGCATATGCGCGAATACTGGCTTGCGGTAGTGGGTTTCGTCGGCGTACGTCTGGTGGTGAGTGTGTTGTTTGGCGCCGCTCTGGCACCGGTCAATGGCTTGACAGTACGCAAAGGTGCTTTGCTGGGCCTGAGCCTGCTGCCGATGTCGGGTGTGGCAATCGTGCTGGCAAAAAATGCCACCGTGCTTTATCCCGAATTCGGCGCGCTCCTGACGGCATTGCTATTGTCGGTTCTGGCGGTGCTGGAAATAGCCGGGCCTGTGTGCACGCGCTTTGCGCTGATATTGTCCGGTGAAGCAAAAAATTAAAGGAGTTGCCTGTGCTGGAATTTAATTCATCAACGCCATTGACGATGGGTGTGGAACTGGAACTCCAGATCGTCAACCGGCGCGATTTTAATTTGACGAGTGGCTCCAGCGACTTGCTGGCGCTATTGAACAAGAAGCCGCATGGCTATGATATCAAGCCCGAAATTACTGAAAGCATGATAGAGATTGCGACTTCGGTACACACCGATCACCAGGAAATGCTGGCCGAATTGAAGGCGATGCGTACCTTGCTCGTGGCTGCTGCCGAAAAGACCAACCTCGGCCTGGCCGGCGGCGGCGCGCATCCTTTCCAGCATTGGGACGATCAGCGGATTTATCCTTCTGAACGTTATGCACTGGTATCTGAGCTATACGGCTATCTGGCCAAGCAGTTTACCGTGTATGGGCAGCATATTCACATCGGCTGCGTCAATGGCGACGAAGGGATACGGCTGGTGCATTTGCTGGCGCGCTATATACCGCATTTTATTGCCTTGTCCGCATCCTCGCCTTTTTACCAAGGCGTGGATACCAGTTTCCAGTCTTCCCGGCTGACCAGCATCAATGCTTTTCCGCTCAGCGGCTATATGCCTTTTGTGAGTGACTGGGAGGGGTTTAACCGCTATTTTAAAACCATGAAAGATCTTGGCATCGTCGCCAGCATGAAGGATTTTTACTGGGATATCCGCCCCAAGCCTGAGTATGGCACGATAGAAATACGGGTATGCGACACTCCCCTGGAGATAGAAACTGCAGTGGCGCTGGCGGCGTATGCGCAAACCCTGTGCAAGTACCTGCTGGAACACCGGGAACTGGTGCCGAACCAGGATGTGTACCTGACCTATACCTACAACCGTTTCCAGTCTTGCCGCTTCGGCTTGAAGGGCAACCTGATCAACCCTCTGAGCAATGAACCGCAGGCGACGATCAAGGAAGATATCTTCCAGACGTTGATGCTGTTGACTGAAACCGCGCAGGAACTGGGCACTGCCGATGCATTGCGGTTATTGACTAATCGTCTTTTGGAACGCCCGTCCGACGCCGACTGGCTGCGCAGTACTTATACCCAGGGCGGTTCATTAAGTGAAGTAGTGAGGCAGCAAAGCGAAATGTGGATGGCAACAAAATAATCACGACGAAGAGCAAAAATATGTCAACGACGAATGAACCCGAACCGTCTGCCCCCGGCCCCGGCCCCACTTCGCAGGAAATCCCAACACAGGGCGTTCCGGGGCCCGATCCTCGGGTAGAGCCGAGTGCAGCCTTGCCGCGTTACCAATCCAGCGATGAGACGCCGTGGCGCCATACCTGGAAGCTGTTGGCGGCGCGTTTTAAATCGTTGTCGGACAAGGGCTTGCGGCGCCTGACGCAAAGGACACTGAAGATAGGCGTATCTGCACGCATATTTCATCCTGAAGCAGACGGCACCGGGCTACGTAGTAAAACCCTGCAATACCTGGAGGAGTCGATCGCCCAATGGGTGATGTCGCGCGATGTGCTGGTCTTCATGATACCGACGGTAAATACCAATGGCCTGCTACATCCCAGTAATATCCGTTTGCGCGATTATGCCAAACATCTGGATGGCCTTGTGCTGCAAGGCGGGGCGGACGTTTCTCCGCAAAGTTATGCCGAGGCAGTGACGCGCCCGGAGTGGAACGGCGACCGTGCGCGCGACATGTATGAACTGGAGCTGTTGCATGAATTTATCGAAGCGGACAAACCGGTGCTGGGAATATGCCGCGGTTGCCAACTGATCAACGTTGGCTTTGGCGGTACCTTGTACCAGGATATCGCCAGTAATGTGCCGGCCGCCATTTCGCATGTCAACGACATGTATGACAGGAATTATCACGAGATTCAGTTCACACAGGGTTCAACGCTGGCAAAGCTGTTTGCATCCCAGCCGACCGCGCTGGTCAACTCCATTCACCACCAGGCTGTTAAAACGCTGGGGCGTGACTTGTCAGTGGAAGCGGTATCCCACCAGGACCAGATTGTGGAGGCCATACGCTACAAGAAGGCGAGCTTTGTAGTGGGTTTGCAGTGGCATCCGGAGTTTCATCGTGCCGGCAGCCAGCATCTGCTGGATTGCACGCCTATTCTGGATAATTTTCTACGCGCAGCGCGAGAAACAAGGTTTTGAACGCTGTCTTTGATACCTTTTGCTATCTTGTTTGGTGTTGAGTGCGCTGTCTCACAGACGATGTTGAGAGGTCGCCTTACACTGGGTATCAATATTCTAGCTGGAGCAATTCATGACCTTACATACTATTAACCCCGAAACACTTAAAGAATTGTCCTCTACTCCAGAGCGTACTGAAAATGAATCTTCACGGGCCGCAGGGGCAGCCAGCGACAAAGCTGTTGATCGCGGCGTGACCAGTGATGCAAACAAGCCACAGCCGGCTCCGCAGGATGAACAAAGTGAGGCGGCTAAAAGATTTAGCCGTGACGTCGGAAAAAAACTTCCTCCCGATGTGGGCAGCGAGGATCCTCTGTAGCAGTGAATGGTGTGTTCCCGAACAGAGCTTGTTATTCGTTGGCCATATTATGGCGGTATAGGACAAATCAGATATAAATAGGAAAAAGCAGAAAAAAACAGGAGAAAGATTACCATGATGCCATCAAAGACACTTAAAGCAGACAGTAAGCCGGTGCAGGATATTTCTGCAGGCCGCCCGGTAGAGGCCGGCGAGGCTTCCATTCCTTCTACGCTGGATGATGATGTTTCCATTGAGCAGTTCACGAAAGGGAATCTGGGCGAGGATATTGACGGACTGCCGGATGAGTCGGTGGATATGGAGCGCGAAGCTTCTTTTAACAAGGATGAGCCTGATCTTGACCTCGATGGGTTGGATCCTGTGCCGCCGAAGTGAAAGCTAGACGAACGCCAAAAGAGGAGATTAGGTCGATGGGTAAACAAAACGTAACTGGGCCGCTTGTAGATCTTCCTAGAGTAATTTCGCATACATTGCCCGAGGCTTCAGTGCATGCCGAACCTACTGAATATGAAAAGCAGCCGAATGAAGATGATCTCTCCCGCGTGACGGGAAAACCTTCGGATGATGAAGGGCAAGCGCAAGCCGCTGCGACAGGCAAGCCAGCTTAAAAGTGCATTCTTGACGACAAACGGGTGTTATCCGGCCTGGCCGCAGCCGTTGCGGAGAATAATGCAGCTGGCGCGACGCATGCCTTTTGCCAATGCTACCAGTGTAACCTGACCCATATTGAAGTCCAGCGACACCATCAATTGCATCAGCATGATCATTACCAGCACCAGCGAGGGTTTATAAAGCTGACGTTCGATTAATGCTTTCATAGTGCCCTCCCTGTTAATTAAATGACTGTCTGACCGATACTTGTTTGTTTTTGTGCATGAAGCTTTTTACACAGACGAGAGTGTAAGCCTCTGCCTGTTTCCGATAAACCCCATAAAAGAGAAAACATTGTTCTTGTAGAGCGGACAATCGAATCATTACGAATGAGGGTAGGTTTAGTGTCAAAAAACAGTCTGCACTTGGTTTGACGCAGGAAGCTTTTCCGCGAAGTGAATATTTCCGCGGATAACACCTGTACAGTTGAGGGCAGAGTTGGACTTCTTTATTATTGCGGGTAGGGGAAGTGCGCTTGCATTAAACGCGAAGCGGCAAATCTTCTGTTGATCACGGGACAAAAACCCAGACCTCCGGTCTGGGTTTTTTTTTGCCCGCATTCTTTGAACAGTCGACTCAAGCGAGGTAAAAATGGACGAAATATGGCTAAAGCAGGGTGATCACTGGGCAGTAAAGCGCTATGACCAAAGAGATGACATCGGCATTCTCTATCTGCCGGAAGGATCGCAGATGGTGTATAGCGGCGATGTCATCGTGTTGGACGATGACGGAGTATACCGTGTAGGCAATTGTTCTGCAGATACGGGAGCGGAAGGCTTTGGTGAACTGGATTTGTCAGGCATTACGGCGGAAGCACTTGCCGATAGCGTGGAAAAAGATGCTGCGGTTAACGAAGATGTAAAGGAACCTGTGCCTGGCGGCGCGGCAGAGGCTGGCTCTGGAGTGTTGGAATAAACAAAGCGGATGAGCGCGATGATAGATTGGGAGCCGATAGAGCTGGAATTTCGTGGCGGGATAAAATCTGTCAGGAGCATCGCGACTGAATATGGTGTTTCCGAGTCCGGCATCAATAAAAAGGCAAAGCGCGAGTGCTGGCAGCGCGATAGTACTGCGCGGACCACTTCCAGGACATTGGCAAAATTGAATGCTACCGTCCTCAGCCTGGTTCCTGCCAGCACTGCGAAGGCGCCAGGAGGGATCATGAAATCCGACAGCGATGTCCACGGCGATATCGTGCTCGCGCAACGCAAGGATATACGGCGCTCGCGTATGCTGGTAATGGCGTTACTGCAGGAACTGGAGCAGCAGACGGGCAGCGTCGACACCTTGGCCGGATTGACGGAATTGATGGAAGCCGCGGACGATAAGGCGCGCGACAAACGAAATGAGCTGTTCCAGAAAGTGATCAGCCATGCAAACCGCACCAGCACGCTAAAGTCGCTGGTGGATTCCTTGCGGTTGCTGGTCGCGCTGGAGCGTGAAGCCTTCGGCATAGACGTGAAACAGAAGACTGGGAAAACCATCGAAGACTGGCTGGAGGTCGTGAGTGACGCCTAAACAATTGCAGACCTTGCATACACTGAAAACGGATTTTGTATTTCATGCGCCGCGTGTTTTGAAGGTGTTATCCAAGGATGGAAAAATTGTGCCGCTGGTGCTGAACAAGGCGCAGCTGCATATCCATGCGAAGCTGGAAGCGCAACTGCATGATACGGGCAAGGTGCGGGCGCTGATCTTGAAGGGCCGTCAGCAAGGCGCATCTACTTACATTGCGGCAAGATTTTATTGGAAGCTACAGTTTCGTAAGGGCAAGAAGGCCGTAATCATTACCCACGAGCAAAATGCTACCGATAACCTGTTTGCCATGACCAAGCGTTATCACGACAATGTACCTGAGCAGTTGCGGCCCAGCACGGGTACCGCGAACGCAAGGGAGCTTTATTTCGACAAGCTCGATAGCGGCTATAAGGTTGCTACGGCGGGAACCAGGGAAGTGGGGCGATCTAGCACCGCACAATATTTTCATGGGTCCGAGGCGGCTTTCTGGCCACACGCCGCATCCCATTTTGCAGGTATTGGCCAGGCTGTGCCGAATGCGGATGGCACTGAAATTATTCTGGAATCCACGGCAAATGGTGTCGGTAATGAATTTCACCAGCGCTGGAAGCGGGCAGAAGGGGGCCATGGAGAATATATTCCTATATTTTGTCCATGGTTTTGGCAGCCTGAATACCGTACGCCTGCCCCGGCGCATTTTGCCAGGAAGCTGGAGGAGCTGGACCTGGCCGAACTTTACGGACTCGATAATGACCAGCTGTACTGGCGCAAACTCAAGATAGAGGATGATTTCAGTGGCGACGTAAACTTGTTCCAGCAAGAGTACCCGAACAATGCTGCGGAAGCTTTCGTCGCGGAAAATAGGGATAGCCTGATTCCCGCTGCAAACATCATGGCTGCACGCAGGGCTGAAAACGTCAACATGGCGGGGCCGCTGGTTGTTGGTGTGGATCCTGCGCGGTTTGGCGATGACAGGACGGCGATCGTATGGCGTAAAGGGCGGGTGCTGACCAAGGTCAAGACTTATGAAAAAAAATCGACGATGCAGGTTGCCGGCATTGTGGCGCAATTGATAGAGCAGGACAAACCGGCGAGGGTATTTATCGATACGGTGGGGCTGGGTGCGGGCGTGTATGACAGGCTGGGATATCAGTTTTACGAAACCATGGCCTCATCAATATGTTTGCTCAGCATGGGGAATTTAATAAATCTCCTTTCTACACCATGGAAAATGATTTTGGCCGCTACATCGACCAGGGAAATCATGTAAACTTCGTATACAGCTTCGGAAATTTTAATAGCAAAGGCCGCCCCGGAAATGTAGCGATAGAATTTAAAGTGAACGATCCAAATGGGAACATGATAGACCATTGGAAGCAAGATTTTTATAACGGATCAGAACAGGTATACATAAGGAGAGTTGGTTGATGAATAATGACGCAAAACGTGATGAAGAAACCAAGCTGACAATGGATTTGGCAAAAAGTTTTATGCGTGAGATGTTTGACGCGGAGCCGGACTGGAAAAAAGCGTATTTCAGATTTGTGATGCAGAAATTCGGACCAGGTTGCAATGCTTCGTATGTCGTGGGTTCTAAGGTGGAATTCCTTGATATGCGCCGGCACTCAAATTTTATTGATGAAATGATGGAAAACGCGAGCAGGCTTGCTGAAGTGATGGGTAAAGAAAAAATGGTGATGCTGCTTGCCATCAATTCGGACTACAATTTCAGATTCTTTTACGAATATGAAAATATGGAAAAATGGAAAATCACCAAGCTGGATGGGAAGACGGGTATTCCTGAAGGTTTTTAATTCACGACGTATCGCCCCATATTCTAGTTGCTCGTAGAAGAGTGTAAAAGAATAAATCGACATAAAGCAGTTGCAACAACACAAGCCGCCTTAGTGCGGCTTTTTTCATTTATAGAGGGCATCATGCAAGATGAATCTGTCTCCACTGCCGCTGCCAAAGCGGCGCCTCCCGCGTTACTGACGAGCGCTTCCATCATATTCGGTTTGACGCTGAACGACTGGGTGGCAATTGCTACCTTGGTCTACGTTGGTCTGCAGACTTTTTTTCTGTTGAAAGACCGTCTGAGAAAGCGTAAAGAAAAACGGAGGCAACAATGAACCTGGATCTGAAACAAAAGATAGCAGCGGCAGGCTTGGGCATGGCCGTACCTTTGGTGATTTTTTTTGAAGGAACGCGTCAGCAGGCTTACCTGGACCCGGTCAGTATTCCAACCATCTGCCGCGGCCACACCGAAGGTGTGCACCTCGGGCAGACCGCCACCGCTGACCAGTGTGACGACATGCTGGCGAAGGATCTGCTTAAGGCCGATGCCGAAATGCGCGCGTGCGTGCTCGTGCCTTTGACCGATAACCAGCGTGCGGCTTTTGCTTCATTCATTTTTAATGCTGGCAGTGGCAATTTTTGCGGGTCGTCAATGGCTCGCAAGCTAAATGCAGGTGATCTTGCCGGCGCCTGTAATGAGCTGCCACGCTGGGTCTATGCAGGAGGGAAGGTTTTGCCCGGCCTGATCAAGCGTCGAGCGGCAGAAAAAGAACTGTGTTTAAGGAAATCGGGATGAGCCTGTATGCCAGATTAATTGCAGTTCTTGTCTTGTTCGGGCTACTGGGTGCCGCGATGTGGGGCATGCAAAGGCGAGGTCAACTACAGGGGAGGGCGGAAATACAGGCCAGGTGGGATAAGGAAAGCCGTGAGCGAGCGGAAGCTGAAAAGTCGGCATTGCTGGCGCGCGTAAAAAACAATGAACGAATTGTAGAACAACAGGCGCTGGATGGGCAGCGCATCAGAAAGGATGTCAATAATGAGCTTAACCAAATCCATGCTGCCTATGGCAGCAGCGGCCATACTGACTCAGGCCTGCGCGTCTCCGCCAGTATCTGTCATGGACTTGCCCCCGCCGCCGATACCGCAGGCGCCGCAGGAAGCAATGCAGCCGCTGCCTTCACCCTTGCACTTCCTCCAGAAATTGAAGGAAATCTTCGGGACCTGATGCAGGAGGCGGATACGGTCGTTGCGGGTTGCCGCGCGACGCAGCAGTTCATCAGAGCAAACCACATGTATCCCGGAGACCCGGGATAAGCGATGTAATCGGCCTGGCGATGTCAGGCCTTGATGTCGACCAGTGTACCCAGCATCTGGTCGGCAGTTTTTACTACTTTGGCTGAAGCATCAAATCCGTTCTTATATACCAGAGAATCGATCGTTTCTGTTGCCAGATCAGTTCCACTGGCTTCCTGGGAAATCGCAGACATGCCGTTGCTGCCATTTCCGCTCACTACCGTGGACACGCCTCCTGTCGCACCTTCCTTGAAAGAAGCCTGTTGTGGTTTGAAACCATTCGTTTGGGCATTGGCAATATTATTGGCTGATGTATCCAGCCCACGCTGGAATGCCTGCATGCCGGAGAGCCCGCTGCTGAATGCTGAAATAGACACGTTAATTCCGTTTCTGTGAATGCATTGCTGAAAAATAAATAAAATATCCTTATATTTCAATAGCTTAACTCAAGTCCTGATTTCCTGCAGGCAAATTATTCGAGGATGCTCCCTGATGTGGCGATTGCGTAGCCGGGAATGTCTTGAACACTCCCAAGTTTACGATATACTGTATATAAATACAGTAAAAACGAGGTGCAACAGGAGTGCTATGCAAACTGCCCGAACTTTTCATCCATCATCGCTTAAAAAGAAAACCTTGAGCCAGCTGCCTGTCAGTCCTGATCCGGATTCACCTTTGTGCAGGATCCCGGAACTGAGCCGCAGCTTGCCGCCGGATTTTTCGCCGCTGGTATCCGGTTATGCGGAGACGACGCTGGATCTGAATAACTATGTGGTGCCGAATAAAGGAAGCTCCTTCTTCTTTGACGTGCAGGACGATAGCTGGTGCAGCGCCGGCATCTGTGATGGAGACAAGCTTCTAGTAGATCGCTCCGTGCATGCAGAGAGCGGCCAGATGGTGATCGCTATTGTGGAAAATGAATATGTTCTGATGCGGCTGCACAGTTCGCACGGCATGCTGGTATTGAAGTCTGAGCACCCTGATGTCGATACCATCATCTGCAAAAAGGCCGATGATCCTTAGCTGTGGGGTGTCGTTACGGCGGTAGTACGCAAGTTTCCAATATAAGCTTGTATTACGTCGCGTGTTTGCCGTTGAGACCTGTTGCAGCGTTCACGTCGAAGGCTCTTTAAAGCACCAGTGCCAGGGTTCATACTGGTAGCCTGAAGAATTCCCTTGCGGATAGGACATGAAGAAGCCGAATGTGCCCGCATGCCGTGTGAGCCATGCAAACGCTACCGTGGTTTCAAATTCTATCTCCAGCTCTGGAGTATCTTCGTCGCTACCTATGTCAATGGCGCGGCCGGTATGGTGCTCGCTATATCCCGGCGGCGCGACAACTGTCAAAATTTCTGTAATCTGCAGGCCATCATCCAGTTTACTGCGTACGATTTCCGCCTGCCTTTGTATACTCCTGAAGGCGGATACCATTACCAGGGCGACACCATCTTCTTGCGCGGCATTTTTCATGCTGTGCCACGCAGCGCCCGTTGTCGGCGTCAGCATGAACTCGCGGCCATCCTCGCCAATTTCCACTATTGCCAATTCCCGTGCTTCTTCCTGAGCGATGAAACCACGCGCGTCCAGCAGGCTCTGCGATATTCCTAATTCTTCAAGCGCCAGGTTCATTGCTGCGGTTTGGTAAACGGCTTGGTTGTGGTCAGCACTTCCAGAATAGCCGCCGATTCTGCATCGGCAGAGCCATCGAACTTGGCGGGACGATAGCGCGCCTGGAAGGCGATCAGCACGTTGCGGGTGGCGTTATCCAGCACGCCGGTTTGCGGCGTTGCGTAACCGTGCTGGGCCAGCTTTTTCTGGAACCAAGCAATGTCAGGCAATTGCTGGTCGTACTCGTCCTTCTTTGCCGTAATCAGTGCAGCGTCCAGAGTGGGAATCAGGCCAGCGTCTGCTAGCTGCTTCCATGGGAACAGAGGCCCCGGATCAGGTTTACGCTGGGGCGCAATTTCCTGGTGGCCGAGAATATTCTCCGGCTTGATATGATGGCGTGCCACGATTTCTTTTACCAAAGGGATGAGGCTGTCTATCTGGTATTGCGGAAAGGGGACGTAGGTACGGCCATTCGGCCCATCGTGGTAACCCAGGTTGACGATTTCTATGCCAATGGAACTGGGATTCAGCCGGCTATAGCCCTTCCAGTCGCTCAGTCCGGCCTGGTAGGCGGTCTGGCTTTCATCCACCAGGCGGTAGATCGTGGTAGGGTTATCATCGCCCACCAGGTAATGCGCGCTCACTTCCTGCTGGGTTAGCGTATGCAACGCGGTAGGCATATCCTGTGCCGTGTAGTGGATGATCAAAAATTTTACCCGGCTCTCCTGGCTGACGGCGGTTTTGCTGGTATCCAGCCGTAACCCCGTAGCGCAGCCGCTCAATGCCACAATCGCAGCCAGTAATACTATCCACGTCAACCGCATCTTTGTACCTGATTTCATTATTCGTCCTTATTTTGGTGTATGGGCTATCTGTTCGAGAAACGGGGTCACTAGGGTCGATGGCGAGCTTGTCAGCACGTCCAGTATCGCCGCCGTTTCCGCATCGGGTTTGCCGTCTATATTGGACGGCCTGTATTTCATCTGGAAAGCGCTGATAACGTTCTTTGTTGCAGCATCCAGTTCACCTGTCTGCGGTAAGGCAAAGCCATGTTCGTGCAGTTTCTTCTGGAACCAGGCAATATCCGGCAATTGGTTTTCAAATGCGGCCTGCCTTGCTTTTACCTGGTCGGCATTCGGCCAGATAATCAGGCCCGCATCGGCCAACTGCTTCCACGGAAACATAGGTCCAGGGTCTTGCTTGCGCTGCGGTGCGATGTCGCTGTGGCCCAGGATGTTCTCAGGAGCGATCTGGTTGCGGGCCACGATATCCTTGATCAGCGGCATCAGCACATCAATCTGTTTTTGCGGGAAGGGCGCATAAACGCGGCCAGCAGGGGTATCGATATAGCCGGGGTTGACGATCTCGATGCCGATCGAGCTGGCTCCCAGGCTCTTGTAGTCCTTCCATTCGCTTTTACCGGCGTGCCAGGCGCGTTTGCTTTCGTCCACCATGCCATAGATGCGCGGCTGGTCCTCATCGCTTACCAAATAATGCACGCTGACATTATCTCCGGTCAGCAGCTGGATGGAGCGCTGCAGGTTCGAGACCGTGTAATGGATGACCAGGAAGCGGGCGCGGCTATCCTGCATTTTCCCTGAATAGGTCCTGTCAATGTTCAAGGTGCTGGCACAGCCGGTAAGGAAAGCGGTCATGGCAATCAGGGTAAAAAGTTTTTTCATCGCTGGGTAGGGATTATGCTCGATTATGGAAAAAAACACAGAGGGGTTTCATCGATGTCGCCCGTCAGCTGCGGCGATATTTGCTGCTATGCGTGCCGCCGCAAGATGCGGCCGGCGGGTGCTTTGCCTAAAACTGGTATTGGGCGGTAGGCAGGAATGCATGCTTTGCGCAACCGCCGCATGCAGCTCTTGCACCCGTCCTGCCAGTACGATGGTTTTTTCGCCGTAGCGCCCGCTAAGCGCCATCCCCAGCCTTGCCAGTTCACAGCCGGCGTTCTTCAGGATGGCCAGTGCTGCGGAGTCGGTATCCGCTGCGGCCGCCACGGCCAATGCCAGCATGCCCACTTCGCCTCGCGTTGAGTTATAAATAAACGCGCGCGACGAGGCCCAGTCATTGCCGCCAATGTGCTCGAAAACCTTCAACGCCATCGCCGATGAGCGCCAGCTGCCCGGCAGCTCGTCTTCCCTACGCCATATATGGCGCAATGCTTCGCGTGCGATCCAGAAGCCGCCTCCGGCATCGTCGAGGACGCCGCCATGTCCGCCGGCCCGGTGGAACACGCCGTCGCTGTCGATGAAGGCGGCGATGGAGCCTGTTCCTGAATACACCAGGTATCCCTCGCCCTGCGCAAAATTATCCTGGTAAGCCAGTTCAATGTCGTTGCTAAGGATGATTGTCTCGGAAGATAATCCGAAAGGCCGTGCCAGCATGCTGCGCAGCTCTCCTGCAGCCTCCGCCAGTCCGCTGAAGCCGGTAATGCCGGCCCGCACCGTATGCGGCCGGCCCACGGCCAAAACAGACTGCGCGATCTCGCTGAAAAGCCGGCTGACTATCTGATGGCCGGAACTGGTGCCTATCTGCAGAGCAGTGAAGCCTCCGACAAAGCCTTCTGCAATGATACTGCCATCTTCACCCGCAAGCGCCCAGCGGGTTTGCGTGCCACCTGCGTCAATGCCAAGGCCCAGCCGTCCGGAAAAGGGGGGCGCTGGTAAAGGGTTGACCTGGGCAGATATCATTTTATGATTTTATTGGGAACGGTTATGATCGTTTTGCATCAAAGCAGCGCGAACATGGGATGTACGGTTTTATCATAAGATTCGGGTTAATTGTCTGCCAATGAAAAGATAAGGCGAGAGTATGACTTTTTGGAATACCCCAGCAAGCCCATTTCCGAGCGGCTATAACTTTTGTATATGCGCCCGCGGCAAAATTTCAGTCGCCGGGCACCAAATTTGCTGAGAATATAAGTAAGCTGCAATGTGCGTTGATTTTTTAAATCCTTTACATCATTTGTCCGACTCGCCAGGCTGGGCGGAGGTTTTTTGAGTTCCAACACCGTCAATACCGAGTATTCATCGCCTCCCCAGCAGTTGGGCGTGGAGAAAGCCGCCTCCGGCTCCGGTAGCCTGTGGCGCTGGATTCCCTCTCTGTATTTCAGCCAGGGCATCCCTTATGTCATTGTCATGACGATGTCTGTCATCATGTACAAAAAAATGGGCGTGTCCAATGCAGACATCGCACTCTACACGAGCTGGCTTTATCTGCCCTTCGTCATCAAGCCTTTATGGTCGCCTTTTGTTGACATGTTCAAGACCAAGCGGCTATGGGTCATCGGGCTGGAATTGCTGATCGGCGGCTTATTTGCGCTGGTCGCGCTGACGATACCCATGCCGAATTATTTCCAGCTGACGCTGGCCGGGTTCTGGCTGCTTGCTTTCGGCGCGGCTACGCATGACATCAGTTCCGACGGTTTTTACATGCTGGCGCTGCAGCAGCACGAGCAGGCAGCTTATGTCGGTATACGCAGCATGTTCTTCCGCATGTCCATGATTACGGGACAGGGCGCACTGGTATATCTGGCCGGCAGCCTGACGGACATGACGGGCAAGCCGGCGTTTGCCTGGTCTGTCGTATTTTTTGTGCTGGCGGCGATGTTCATTTCATTATCCCTGTATCACAAGCTGGTATTGCCGAGGCCCGCCGCCGACCGTCCGATGCGCGAATCCGGCCATATCGTTAAAAGTTTTTTTTCCGTCTTTGCCAAGTTCCTGCAAAAGAAAAATGTGTTGCTGACGCTGGCTTTTTTATTGCTGTACCGCTTCGGCGAATCGCAACTGGTCAAGATGGCGCCGCCTTTCCTGCTGGATAGCGTGGACAAAGGAGGGCTGGGCTTGTCCACGCAGGCAGTAGGAGTCGTCTATGGGACGATAGGCATGCTGGCGCTGACGGTCGGCGGCCTGGCCAGCGGCTATCTGGTGTCGCGCCACGGTTTGAAGCGATGGTTGTGGCCGATGGCGCTTTCCATCAATGTGCCGCATCTGGCGTATGTCTATCTGGCATTTGTTCAACCCCAGAACATGTTTGTCGTCGCTGCAGCGGTGGCGATAGAACAATTGGGCTATGGTTTTGGTTTTACAGCGTTTATCATGTACATGATCATGGTGGCCGACGGTGAGCACAAGACTGCGCATTATGCGATCTGCACGGGCTTCATGGCGCTGGGCATGATGTTGCCCGGCATGTTCAGCGGCTGGATACAGGCACAGCTCGGGTATGCGCACTTCTTCGTATGGATCTGCATAGCTGCGATCCCCAGCCTCGGCATTACCGCACTGATCCGCATAGACCCCGGTTTCGGTCGCAAAAAATGAACAACGGCCGGCAGGCAAATTTTGCATGCCTGGCAAAGCTGCCGGGCATACTTTTATAATCTTCGACTGGATCAGCAAGTTTCAAGGTAGCGATATGTCTTCTTCCGCAGCAACATCCTCACTTCACTTTAAAAGCATTTCGTATGCCTCGCCCCGGCCGGGGCTCAAGTTGCTGGTCACCGGCGCCGTGCATGGTAACGAGACCTGTGGTACCAAGGCTATACGCCGTATCATTGAGGAGCTGGAAAGCGGCAAGCTGAACATGGTCGCCGGCAGCGTTACGTTTGTGCCGGTTGCCAATCCACTAGCCTATCAACGTGGCGAGCGCAGCGGCGACCGCAACCTGAACCGCAAGCTGCAGCCTACATCGGAACCCAAAGAGTTTGAAGACTACATCGCTAACTGGCTATGCCCGTTGATGGCGCAGCATGAGGTCTTGCTCGACCTGCATTCATTCCGGGGCGAGGGCGAAGCCTTTGTCATGGTGGGGCCGGAAAATAATGACGGCCCTGTCGAGCCTTTCAGGTTTGCGCAACAGGAAAAAGCCATGGCGCTGCGCCTGGGCGTGAATCGGTTTGTCGATGGCTGGCTGAGCACCTACGCACGCGGCGTGGACAGGCGCCGTGATTACCTTGCCACGCTGGGAGATAAGGCCGATGCGGTGCAATTGCTGAACGCCGATCCGCTGTTTGGCATGGGGACTACCGAATACATGCGTTCCGTCGGTGGCTATGCGATGACACTGGAGTGTGGCCAGCACCTGGATCCGCGCGCGCCGGAAATTGCTTACCGCGCGATTATCAATACCCTGGCGCATCTGGGGCTGATCGCAGGCGGCGACCCCGAGCCTGTCTCCATGGAAGCGCTACGCATTTATGATGTCGTTGACAAAACCCATAAGGACGACCGTTTCAGCCGACCCTGGACTAGTTTCGATACCTTGAAAAAGGGCGACCTGATAGGTATCCGGCACAATGGCATACCGGTGCATGCCGAGGCAGATGGACGTATCATTTTCCCGGATGCGAATGCGCAAGCCGGCGAGGAATGGTTTTATCTGACAAAGGCAAGCGGCCGCGTTCCCTGAGTTGCCGGCCTGACCGGCAAGCGCTCTCAGCGCGTATATTTTTTGCTGGACGTGGCATGTGCTGCCTTGATGGCAGCCTGCGCCCATTCCCTTAAATTGCCCGGATTGTCCAGCACCTCGTCAGGAATAGAGTAGTATTTTTTGACGAGGATCGTTCCCTTTTTGCTGGCGTATGAAAACGGCTGCATGCCGAGCTCCGTATAATTTTCCCGGTTGCTGTCATCCACGCAAAAATACAGCGTATTGCCCATCGCCATGGCGAATTGGATGTCATTGTAAGAAATGCCGATTCCGCCGAAGAATCGAGAAAAAACCACATCGCCGAGAATCTCGAATTTCTCCCTGATGTAGGACTGGAATTCGCTGCTGACACTCATCTTTATTTATGCTCCACTATTTTGGCCGGCGGAGAGCCTACATATCCCAGGCGCTGCGACAATCCAATCACCGCTTGCCGCAGGCTTTGCGCGACATCTCCCGTGTAGTTCGTATTAAAACTCCCCGCCGAGCCGATCAGCGCAATCACCAGGCAGATGCTGCCGGTATGATCGAATACAGGCGCCGCCAGCGTATGTATGCCGGGCACGGGCGCATCCAGCGCGGTATCCATTTTTTCTGTGGTGATCGCTTGCAAGCGCTGTTGATATTCTTGAGCGGCCTTGCCACTCCTCAAAAGCTGGCCTGCCATGCGCATGTCATCCTGGGCCAGTAAGCCGCCTAGCACGTCCTCAGGCAAATAAGCAGCAAATACCCTACCTATTGCAGTATTGATCAGGGACATCACGGTACCCAGACGCAAGCTGATATGCTGCGGCCGGGCGGATTCTTCCAGCCGCAGTATGGTGGGGCCCAGCGGCCCTAGCGTAGCCATTGCGACGCTCATGCCGGTCGTCCGCGCCATCTGCAGGATTTCCTGCTCAGCCTCCCGCGTGGGAGACAGCCTTTGCAATGCCATCAGGCCGAGCTGCAGGCTGAGTGGGCCGGGAGAGAAGCAGCCATCCGTGTCGCGGTTCAGCATGCCGGTTTTCTGCAGGCTGACCAGATGGGGGAATGCCTTGGCCGTGGGCATGCCGGCGGCCAGCGCAAGGTCTTTCAATGACAGCGGTTGTGCTGCAGTGACCAGCGCATTCAATATGACGCCGCTGCTATCCAGCGACAAGATGCCGCGTTGCTGTTTGGTTTCCACGCCTGACGATTCTTCCTTCATGCTGCCTCGCTCAGGTAGGCCGACAGTTCGCGGCTGATCGTAGCTGCCGTTTTACGCAAACTTTCTGCAGTTCCGCCATCCCAGGAGACATCAATATCACCGGAAGAGGCGATCACTGTGAGTGTCAGGCACAGCAGGTTTTTCGCATCGAAGACGGGTGCGCACAAACTGCTGATGCCGGGGCTGGGGGCATTGATGCCGCGCTCCATGCCATGCTCGCGTATCGCGGCCAGGTTTTTTTCGAATGCTGGGTCGGACATCAGGCCGGAAATGGCGGGAGAAGGGTGGGTGCCGCTATTGTCCAGTTGCTGCGCCAGCATCGTCTGTAAAGCCTCTGCTTTGGAAAACGCGCAGAACACCCGCCCGGTGGCAGTCATCTGCAGCGACATCACTGTCCCTATGTGCAGATTCACGTGTAATGGGAAGCCGCCGTGCTCATAGCGGACAATGGTCGGCCCGTTCAGGCCGGGTGCGCAGATGGCCACGCTGTGCCCAAGCTGCTCGGCAAGCCTTGTTACGTGGGGAACCGCAATGCGGTATGCCGGTTGATGTTCCAGATGCAGCAGGCCGAGACGCAGCGATAGCGGCCCGGGTTCATAGTTGCCGGAGAGGTAGTCGCGCTTGACCAGGCCCAGTTTCACCAGGCTGACCAGGTAGGTAAAGGCCTGTGCTGATGTCAGGTCCGCGCCGGCCGCAAGTTCACTCAGCCCCAGCGGGTGGCGGGCGAAGGCCAGTGCCTGCAATAACCTGCCGCTGACTTCGACGCTCTGGATGCCGCGCTGCTGCTTGTCTTTGCCTGCCTTCGGCATGGGGTCGTTGATCGGGGATTTGCTCACAGCCTGTAGTGGGTCACTTTGTTGCACAAGGCAACATCATAAGGGATAGCGGTGGATCGTGGTGGAACAGACAAGTCCTTGCCTGATAAGTTATTTTTATTCACAATTTTAAATTATACATAGTCAAATTAATTTGTTATTGACAAATATAAAAACCAGGGTTTATGATGCATCCATCAAGCAGCTGCCAGACAATGGCGGCAGGCAAAATTCCACAGGAGGCGCCGCCTCCGCATAACAGGAGCACATAATGGCCAAGGCATTCGCATCCCAGGCAGATCTGGAACAAAAGAAAATCAGTTTCATCCAGCTATCTGACAACGCCTGGGCCTATACGGCAGAAGGCGACCCCAATTCCGGCGTCATCATCGGCGACGATAGCGTATTGATCGTCGATACCACCGCAACCCCTGCGATGGCGCAAGACCTGATCGCCCGCATCCGCTCCGTCACCGACAAGCCCATCAAGCACGTCGTGCTGTCGCACTATCATGCAGTACGCGTGCTGGGCGCCTCTGCCTATTTTGACGAGGGCGCGCAGCAAGTGATCGCCAGTCGCGGCACCTATGAAATGATCGTCGAACGCGGCGAAGCGGATATGAAATCGGAAATCGAACGTTTCCCGCGCCTGTTTGCCGGCGTGGAAACCGTTCCCGGCCTGACATGGCCGACACTGGTGTTTGAAAAAGAAGTCACGCTCTTCCTCGGCAAGCTGGAAGTAAAGATCATGCATCTGGGTTCCGGCCACACCAAGGGCGACACCGTGGTATGGATACCTTCGCAAAAAGTATTATTCTCCGGCGATCTGGTGGAATACGACGCGGCATGCTACTGCGGCGACGCGCAACTGGAGCAATGGCCTACCACGCTGGAAGCATTGCGCGCCCTGGAAGCGGATAAGCTGGTGCCGGGACGCGGCCCTGCCTTGCTGAACCCTGCCGAAGTCAACAAGGGCCTGGACTACACCCGTGACTTTGTCACCACGCTGTTGCAGCAAGGGCACGAAGCGGTGGCGCAAAAGCTCGACCTGAAGGGGGCCATGGCGCACACGCGCAAGGCAATGGACCCCAAGTTCGGCCAGGTCTTCATTTACGAACACTGCCTGCCGTTTGACGTATCGCGTGCGTATGATGAAGCAAGCGGCATCAAGCACCCGCGCATCTGGACCGCACAGAGAGACCAGGAAATGTGGGCTGCGCTGCAAGACTGACTCAATAAAAATAACAAGTTCAGACAGTATCGGGTAGTGGAGGAGACAACAATGGGCACAGATTATCAATCTCTGAGCTTTGAATACCGGCGCAGCCCGGAACAATTGCAAGAAGCGCAGGAAGTGACGCACCCCGTTGTGGTCGTGGGCGCTGGGCCGGTTGGCCTGGCGACGGCAATTGACCTTGCGCAGCAGGGCATCCGCGTCGTACTGGTGGATGATGATTGCACCTTGTCCAGCGGGTCGCGCGCAATCTGCTTTTCCAAGCGCTCGCTGGATATTTTTGACCGGCTCGGTTGCGGCCAGGCGATGGTGGACAAGGGTGTGCGCTGGAATGTCGGCAAGGTTTTCCTGCAAGATCAGATGGTCTACAGCTTTGACCTGCTGCCCGAAAGCGGCCATCAAAGACCGGCGTTCATCAACCTGCAGCAATATTATGTAGAAGGCTTTCTGCTGGACAGGGCGCGAGAATTGTCCAATCTGGATATACGCTGGAAAAACAAGGTCGCCGGCTTAGAGCGGGGCGGCGACGGCGTTACCCTCACCATAGAAACGCCGGACGGCGCCTATACATTGAAGGCGCGTTACGTGGTCGCCGCCGACGGCTCGCGCAGCCCTGTCCGTGGCTTGATGGGGCTGGATAGCAAGGGCCGCATCTTCAAGGACCGTTTCCTGATTGCGGATGTCAAAATGGAGGCAGAGTTTCCTACCGAGCGCTGGTTCTGGTTCGATCCGCCGTTTCATCCCAACCAGTCCGTGCTGCTGCACCGCCAGCCTGACAATGTCTGGCGCATCGATTTCCAGCTAGGCTGGGATGCCGACCCGGTACTGGAAAAAACACCGGAGCGCGTGATCCCGCGCGTGCAGGCCCTGCTCGGCAAGGACGCAAAATTCCAGTTGGAATGGGTCAGCGTCTATACCTTCGCCTGCCTGCGCATGGACAAGTTCCGCCATGGCGGCGTGTTGTTTGCCGGAGATTCTGCGCACGGCGTATCCCCTTTCGGCGCGCGCGGCGCCAATAGCGGCATACAGGATGCCGAAAACCTGGCATGGAAGCTGGCGGCAGTACTTAAAGGTGTAGCGCCTGAGGCCCTGCTGGACAGCTATGCGCAGGAGCGCGAATATGCGGCGGATGAAAATATCCGCAATTCCACCCGCTCCACGGATTTCATCACGCCCAAGAGCGCCGTCAGCCGGCTGTTCCGTGATGCGGTGCTGAAGCTGGCGCGCAAGCATCCCTTTGCCCGCCAACTGGTCAATAGCGGCCGCCTGTCGTTGCCGGCTGTGCTGCACGGATCTGTATTGAATACGGAGGCTACTGAGGATTTTTCCGGCCAGATGGTGCCTGGCGCCTCTTGCGCGGATGCGCCTTTGCACGCATGTAGCGCGGCAGGGGTTGCAAGCACCGCGAATGCGGAGGAGGGGCCGAAGTGGCTGTTGCCCGAACTGGGCCAGGAATTTACCGTACTGCTGTTTTGCGATACAAACACGTTGCATGCCAGCGCCGACAAGGCCATGCAGGCGATAGCCGGAGCTCCGCTGCCGGTGAAGCTGGTACTGGCCAGCAGCGAAGCCCTGCCGGCGGACGTGGAAGCATTGTTCACATCCTCATTAGTAACCAGAGTCAAGCTGCTGCATGATGCCGGTGGCCTGGCTGCGCGTCGTTACGACGCGCAGCCAGGCACCTGCTACCTGATCCGGCCGGACCAGCACGTGGCTGCCCGCTGGCGCAGCATAGACCGAAACCGGATGCAAGCCGCGCTGCAACGCGCGCTGGGCATGCCTTCCTTATCCTAGCCGGAGTACAGTATGGCACTTAATACCCAAGCCAACCTGGCGCGGCCGGACGATTTCTATGAAGCGCTGATAGAGATGCACCAAGGGCTGGACGATGCCCAAAGCCAGGCCGTCAATGCGCAGTTGATCCTGCTGCTGGCCAACCATATCGGCGATTACGATACGCTGTACGAGGCGATGACGCTTGCCCGGGCAGCGAGCACGGGAGGCCCTGAGCCTGCCTCATAGCCTGCCATAGGCAGGAATAGAAGCCGCAGCAGCGCTGTAACGGCTTTGTAAAGCTGTTGCCCTGGCCGACAAAGAGCAAACGACAAGAGCGTTATCCTCGGATCAACGCCGGGGATTCTTTTCGCCCGAATCCCGCAAGGCACGCAGATGCCAATCCCTCGCTGCCGGAATGGTTCCGCAGCTATCATCTGGAGTGAGACTATCATGAGCAGCACATCCGTTGCACAGCCCATACCTGATCAGGTCGGCCATTTTCCGCTGGCGGCCGCCGGCGACCAGTTGTTCCGCAAGATATCCTGGCGGATTATTCCTTTTTTATTCCTCTGTTACGTCGTGTCCTTTCTGGACCGCATCAATATCGGCTTTGCCCAGCTGCAGATGAAGCATGACCTGGGTTTCAGCGATGCGATGTACGGCTTCGGCGCGGCCGTATTCTATATAGGCTATGTCGTCTGCGAAGTACCCAGCAACCTGTTGCTGGCCCGGTTCGGCGCGCGCAAGACCTTTGTACGCATCATGTCGCTGTGGGGCATCGCGTCGGTAGGCATGATGCTGGTATCGTCGCCGTTGCAGTTTTATGCCTTGCGTTTCATGCTGGGCGTATTCGAAGCAGGCTTCTTTCCCGGCATCGTGCTATATCTGACTTACTGGTATCCGGCTAGCCGGCGCGCGGCAGTCATGTCCATCTTTTTTGCCGGCGTCGCCATTGCCGGCGTGCTGGGTGGCCTGGTGTCCGGCTGGATCATGCGCGACATGGCCGGCATCGGCGGGATGTACGGCTGGCAGTGGATGTTTGCCATTGAAGGCGCACCTGCGATTGTGCTGGCGGTGATCGCCCATTTTTACCTGGACAATAAACCGACCGAGGCGGCCTGGCTCAGCAGCGACGAAAAAGCCCAGCTGCACGCCAGGCTCGGCGCGGAAAGCCGCGGTGAGACCGCACAATCCGATCACTCCTTCGCGGCGGCGTTGCGTAATCCCAAAGTCTACCTGTTTGCCTTTATTTATTTCGCGCTGACCTGCGCATCGCTGACCCTGAGTTTCTGGATGCCGCTGATGATCAAGGATTTCGGCGTCAAGGACGTCGTCGAGATCAGCCTGTATTCCGCGATACCCAATGCGGCAGGCGCGCTGGGCGTGATCCTGATCGCACGCCGCTCGGATCGCCGGGCCGAAAGGCGCCGCCACTTTGCGTTCTGTACAATAGGCGGCGCCGTGGCGATGCTGCTGTTGACACTGCATCTGCCCAGCCTGTTTGCGATGCTGCTGCTTTTGTCGATTGCCACCATACTGATTTTTTCCGCCTTGCCCATTTTCTGGGCCGTGCCGCCCAGCTATCTGTCCGGCAATGCGGCTGCCGGCGGCATTGCGCTGATCAGCAGTGTCGGCATTACCAGCGGGATCGTCAGCCCCTGGGTCATAGGCCAGATCAAGACGCATACCGGCAGCATGGATGGTGCGCTGTACCTGCTGACGGGTTTGCTGGTGCTGAGCGGTCTTTCGCTGCTGGCGGGCGTGAAAAAAACCAAATCGCCCTAGCGCTCAGTCTCATTCCGCGAGGCTGCCGCCACAGAAAGCAGCCATTCCCTGAAGGCAGCGAGAGGCGCAAAGCTGGCGTGTTCTTCCGGATAGACAAGGTGGTAGCCCGCGCTGCCGGGCAAACTGAGCTCCACGGGCGTAACCAGAATGCCTGCATCAAGTTCTGCCTGCACCATGAACCGCGGGATCAACGCCACGCCCAATCCGGCCAGCGCCGCGCTGACCAGCATCGTAAACAGCTCATAGCGTGCGCCCTTGACTGCAGGCACGTCGTTGCGATACTCATGCAACTCAAACCAGGTACGCCAGTCATTGAGCCGGGTTGTCAGATGCAGTAGAGGGAGATTGGCAATGTCCCGGATGCCGGGGCCATTCTTACTGCTCCGGCCTGCTTTGCTGATTTGTGCCATCAGCGCAGGGCTGCATACGGGAATCGTATCGCCTTCACTCAGCAGGAAATGCCCCTGTGTTCCCGGCCATGCCGCGCTGCCAAAGTGGATGGCGGCATGGAAGCTGGATTCCGAAAACAGGAAGGCATCGGTCCTGGTGAGCAGATTGAGCGTGATGTCCGGCCTGAGCCTGCTGAATTCCGCCAGCCGCGGAATCAGCCATTGCGTGGCAAAGGTCGGCACCACGGCCAGTTCCAGCACGCCACCGCCGTCCTGCTGCGCCATCAGTTCCAGCGTATCCCTTTCTATCCTGTCAATGTGCACGCGTATGCGTTCCGCGTACTGGCGTCCGGCCGGCGTCAGGATGACACGTTTTTTGATGCGGGCAAACAACGGCAGGCCCAGGTACTGTTCCAGGCCGGCAATCTGCCGGCACACTGCGCTCTGCGTCAATGCCAGTTCATCTGCCGCGCGGGTAAAACTTTGCTGGCGGGCAGCCGCCTCGAATATGGTCAGCGCATTCAGGCTGGGGATTTTTTTACGCATGGATCAGGTGGTCGATATTTGGTGCATAAAACTCACTAAGTGATGAGTTTATATCGTTTGCAGATAAAAAGGGCATGCTCCACAATAATCTTCAGCCATAGTACATCCCCATTTTCATAGCAGGAAAGCCAGAAAATCATGAATTCCAACCTACATACACTGATGAATAGCCAGGTCGGCAGCGGCAAGACCGCCGAATTAGTGAGTTTACTGCATATATCGGCCAAATTCAGGATGTGGGAAGAGGGGCGGGTATCCCGTTCGGAACTGGCGCAGGTGCTGAACATGCTGCTGTTCGACGGCATTTTGCAGCGTGTTCCTACCGGCAAGGCATATACGCAAGATGTGGTGGCACGCAGCGGCAAGGTTTTTCTGGATCATGGCGCCTTGCGCACAGTGCGCTGGTTTGGCATCGGCGCGCTGCCACCGGGAGAGACAGCATTGACCCGCATATTGAAGCCGTTGGGCTACCGGCTGAACGGCCACTATCCGCTGGATAAGCTGAAAATGACCGGCCGTTCGTATGCGCATGCCGACGATGCAGAAAATATTTCGCAATTCTTTGTCAGCGAATTGCATCCGGAACGTTTCAGCCGCGGCTTCCAGGAAGCGGTAACGCGCGTATTGGGTAACTCGGTAGACCCGCTGACGCCGGCGGCCTCGACGCTGCTGAACGAACTGGAACGCGACGGCAGCCTGGATATGCAGCAGGCCGCCGCACTGCTGCCGGTACTGCTGAGCTGCTTCGAACGCCAGCACGCCGCACCCAGCCTGGCCGATTACGAGATACTGCTGGCCGAATCGGCCGAAATGGCCTGGATCGCCACCGAAGGCAACGCCTTCAACCATGCCACCGACCGCGTGCCCGATGTGCATGCTACAGCGGATCAGCAAAGGGAAATGGGCCGTCCTATCAAGCCGTCGGTAGAGATTTCCGGCAGTGGCCGCGTCAGGCAAACGGCATTCAGGGCCGACAGTGTGCAAAGGCAGTTTGCGGTAAAGGGCGGTATGGTGGAGCGTACCGTTCCCGGCTCCTTCTATGAATTCATCTCGCGCGACCGTTTTACCGATGATGCAGGCAATGAGCAGCTGGATCTGAACTTCGACACCGGCAACGCACAGGGCATCTTTAAAATGACGGCGAATTCCTGAATCATGCGCGACAGCACACTGATAACCGCCAGCGTTGAGCCGGCAGAGAAAGAGGGCAGGCATCTTGCCGCACTGGGAGCACTAGTCGATGAGCGCGGCTTGCTGGCAGACAGGGAAGAATGCTCGCACTATGCGACCGGTGCGCGCTATGGCGCCGGACGTGCGCTGGCGGTGCTGAGGCCGACGGATGCGGAGCAAGTTGCTGCCATCCTCAAATATTGCGCGCGCCACAAGCTGCCGCTGGTGCTACAGGGCGCCAATACAGGCTTGGTTGCAGCCAGTACGCCGGACGCCAGTGGGCGGCTGCTGGTGCTGAGCCTGGAGCGGCTGAGAAAAAACATCGTTGTCGATGCCGTCAACCGTTCCGTTGCCGTGGATGCCGGCGTGACGCTGCAAGAGCTCAACGATGCATTGGAGCCGCACGGTCTATTCTTTCCAATAGACCTGGGCGCGAATCCCAGCATAGGCGGCATGGTTGCCGCCAATACCGGCGGCGCGCGGCTGATCAAATACGGCGATGTGCGGCATAACCTGCTGGGTTTGCAGGCAGTGCTGATGGACCCGCCGGGCGAACTGCTGGACTTGCGGCATGCCCTCAGGAAAAACAATACCGGCCCTGACTTGAAGCAGCTGTTTGTCGGCAGTAGCGGCGCTTACGGCGTCGTCACACAGGCGGTGCTGCAGGTACATCGCGTGCCGCGCCAGACAGCAACAGCGCTGGTGGTGCCGCGCGACCAGGCCGCGGTATTGCCATTATTGCAGGCGCTGGAACAGGATTTTCCCGAATTCCTGGCCGCATTTGAAGGCATTTCCGGCGCCGCACTGGATGCGGTTGTGCGCCATATCCCGGCGATAGGCAATCCGTTTGCGCCTGAGGCAGTGCCTGAATATTGCGTGCTGATAGAACTGAGCAGTGCGGCGGCGCCGGAATCCCTGGGCCTGTCGCTGGAGCAGGCGCTTTCTGCCAGCCTGGAGAGATTGTTCGGCGATGTGGTGGAAAATGCTGTCATTGGCCGGGGCCAGGATTTGTGGCGCATACGCCATGCGATCAGCGAAGCAGTGCGGCAGGAGGGCAAGGTCATCGCCTTCGATATCTCCATGCCGCGTTCTGTGCTGGCACCGTTCCGCGCGGAGGCGTTGGACCTGGTTCGCAGCAGCTATTCCTGGCTGAAGGTCATGGACTTTGGCCACTGGGCCGATGGCGGCGTACATTTCAATATGGTGTGGCCCGCAGATGCAGGCCAGGAGTACGATGCAGCTATGGTCAGCCGGGTGCGGGATGCAATCTACGACCTCGTCGTGCATAAATACCATGGCAGTTTTAGCGCGGAACATGGCGTAGGTCCTTACAACCAGCCTTACTACCACCGTTATACAGGAACGGCTTCGCAGCAGCTGGCCGGCGAGCTGCAAAGGCTGATGGATCCGCTGGGTTTGCTGGGCGTCACCTGGTTTGGGGAAAAACCGGCCTGATCAGGCGGATTGGCAAGTGTTTATTTCCAGTCTTCAGCCATCTGCTTACTTATTGTTCAGGCATCCGTGTAGCGTCGTTTCAGGGCATTCCTGCTGGGCAGTGTAGCCAGCAGTACGCCAAGCGTGGCAATGGCAAACGCCACCAGTTGCATGCTGGACAGCTTTTCTCCCAGAACCAGCACGCCTACCAGCGTCGCAGAGACCGGCAGCATGACGGTGAAAATACCGGCAAGGTTGGCCGGCACGCCTTTTAGTCCTGTCATCCACAGCCACACGGTCCAGACACTGGCCGCCAGCGAATAAAAAATCAGCAACAGCCAGGAGCCACCGTGCACCGAAGCAAAATCAAATTTCAGCGCCCAGTAAATACCCATGGGCGTCATCAACAGGAAACCCCACAGGTTGATCAGCGAACTGATGCGGCGCGGACTCAGCACGCCGCTCAGCTTTTTGCCGATGACTGCATACGCGGCTTCGCACAGTACCGCACAGAATACCAGCAGGTTGCCCAGCCAGGCATGGTTGCCCGCGCTGCTTTGCGCTGCGTGTGTAGCGCCGGAGTTGGACCAGGCAAGTAGCCCTATGCCGCCCATGGCGCAAGCCACTGCGCCCCAGACCCGTAAAGGAATCTGCTCGCGCAGGAAGATCCAGCTCAGCACGGCTACCGCCGCAGGTATTGCCGCCATGATGACGCCGGCCGATACCGCACTCGTCATGCTGACGCCGAACAGCATGCAAATCGAAAACATGAAGTTGCCGACAAAGGATTCCAGGAACACCAGCCAGCGGGTTTGCCTGTTCATCGGCGCTTCGTCGGCCGGTTTTTTCAGCCAGGGCAGCATGGCAATGCCTGCGATGCCAAAGCGCAGCCAGCCCAGCAGGAAAACCGGCAGCGCCGCTGTCAGCGGCTTGGACAGCGCAACATAGCTGCCCACAAGGGACATGCTCAGGGCGAGGCAGCCAAAGGCTACGGGGCGGCTCATGGTCATTGACTATGCTTTGTAAAATATAAATATGGTGCAAGTATACGGGCTGAACGCGGTTTCGGGGAAGGGCAGGTAAAAACCGGCCCGATATTACCCCGGCTGGGAACAGGTATGTCCAAAAGTTATAAGCCTGCACCGCTTTGCTATTGGATGCAGTGCCATCGCACTACTACACTAGACGCCGCAGATGCTATGCTGCGCAATAAAACAATACTCTTGCCTGCGCAAGCGCCTTTTCAGGCCCGTGCGGTGTTCGTTACCGGATATTTATGATTTTTAAGCGTACCAGCTTTCTTCCATGGTGTTTAAGCCTGTGCCTGCTGGGTATGGGTTTGGGCACGCAGCAGCAAACCAGGGCCGCCGACGGCGCACAGAAAGCCGGAGCACTAAAAACCCTGCATGTGATGCTGACCACGCAGGAGGCTGCGCTTGATCCCGGCGCAGCATCCGATCTGGCTTCGCTGAGCATCAATGAAAACATCTTTGATCCCATGCTGCGCTACGATTACCTGGCGCGCCCGGTCAGGCTGCTGCCCAACACGCTGTCGGCAATGCCCGACATTGCCGACAGCGGCAAGACCTACACAATGCATGTTCAGCCCGGCATCTTCTTCACGCCTGACCCTGCCTTCAAGGGAAAGCAGCGCGAACTGACGGCGCAAGACTACCTGTACAGCATCAAGCGCTTGTATGACCCCGCATTGAAGTCGCCATGGCTGTTCATGTTTGACGGCAAAATTCTCGGCGACGAGAAGCTCAAGTCCGCAGGTTTCGACATCAATACAGCGGTTGAAGGTTTGCAGGTGGTGGACCGTTACACTTTGCGCATACGCCTGAAGGCGCCGGACACCAATTTCCTGTTTCAGCTGGCAACGCCGGCCACGGGCGCGGTGGCGCGCGAAGTGGCTGAGGCCTATGCCGACCAGGTCGGCAGCCATCCCGTAGGCACCGGCCCATTCATGATGGGCAAGTGGCAGCGTAGCTATCAGATCGAGCTGCTGGCCAATCCAAGCTACCGCAGCGTGGTTTTTTCTTCCACTGCGGGCAAGGATGCGCGCGACCGGCAGCTTGCTGCTGCGTTGCAGGGCAAGCGGCTGCCACGCGTGGACAGGGTGGAAATCCGCATCATGGAAGAAGCGCAGTCGCAGGTGCTGGGTTTCCTGAACAAGGAGTTCGACTACCTGGAACAGGTGCCGCCGCCGCTGGCCGAGATGGTGCTGGTGCCGGGCGCGGATATCCAGCTGAAGCCGGAGCTGGTTAAAAGGGGGGTGCAGCTTGACCTGTTTTCCACTCTGCAGACTTATTACGTGTGGATGAACATGGATGACCCGGTCATCGGCGGCTACACGCAGGACAAGGTAGCGTTGCGCCGGGCGATTGCGCTCAGCTACAACAGCCGGGAAGACATCAGCCTGATGGAGCGTGGCCTCGCCATTGCTGCGCAGACCCCACTGCCGCCCAATGTGCTGGGTTATGACCCGGCGTACCGCAGCCCGCTGTCTTACGATCCGCGGCTGGCCAATGCCTTGCTGGACAAGTTCGGCTACAAGCGCGGCGCGGATGGCTATCGCAGCATGCCGGATGGCCAGCCTTTGAGCCTGGTCATGCACAGCCTGGCATCCACCAAGGGCCGCCTGCGCGACGAAACCTGGCGCAAGAACCTGGACTCCATCGGCATCAGGATCAGCTTCAAGAGCGACAAGAATTCCGAAATCCTGAAAGCAGCCCGGCTGGGCAAGGTGCAGATGACGGAAGCCAACTGGATTGCGGATTTTCCGGACGGTGAAAATTTCTATCAACTGCTGTATGGCCCCAACAGCGGCAGGGCCAACTATTCCCGCTTCAACTTGCCGGCGTTCAACCAGCTGTATGAGCAATCGCGGGCGCTCAGCGATTCGCCGCAGCGGCAGCGGCTGTATCACGACATGGCGCAGCTGATGCACGCCTACACGCCGTGGATCGTGCGTATCCACCCCTTGTCTGCTGACCTGCGGCAACCGTGGCTGAAGAACTATAAACGCCATCCTGTCGATTTCACCACATGGCGCTACCTGGACGTTGATGAAACCGCCAGGGCGGCCGCCAGATAGCTTGCAGGGCCGTATCGATGGCTATACCCTCAGGTTATACATAACCGGTAAAGTTTCATTTGTTGTTTGACTTGTCAAACCAATATCCTGATCGAATATACAGATTGTCTCGCGCTACCGGCAGTATTTTTTTTGCGGAAATGGCATGGTTTTTGCAATTTCGTAATATAGAAACTGCCCGGTAATGAAGTAGCGCGGCAATCCTCTACCAGTAGGCATGGAGACGCAATTAATGCTGTGTGAATTGATCAAGGATCATCCTGATTTCCGACGCCTGGAATCCATAGACGGCATCGTGGTTGAGCTGCGTTACATCGGTATAAATAATTTTGTCGGACGCGACCTGTACGGCGACCTCGACTGCAGCTGGCTGCACCATCAGGCTGCAACAGGACTGCAGAATGCCGCCGCGTGGCTGGCCCGGCAACATCCGGGCTACCGGATACTGGTGCTGGACGCCTTGCGTCCGCACCGCATCCAGGAAATGCTGTGGGAGCACCTGGAAGGCACGCCTTTGCGCATGTATGTTGCCGATCCCGCGCGCGGCTCCATCCACTCTTTCGGCATGGCGGTGGATGTAACGCTGCTCGATCCGCAGGGCAGGGAAGTCGATATGGGTACCGCCTATGATGAAATGGTGGAGAAATCCCATCCCACACTGGAAGCCAGGTTCCTGGCGGATGGCAGCCTTAGCCGGCAGCAGGCCGGCAACCGCGATATGCTGCGCCAGGCGATGTTTGCCAACGGCTTTCGCGGCATCAACAGCGAATGGTGGCATTTCAATTTTGGCGATCCCAGTGTGGTGCGCCAGACCTATCTGCGTATCGATTGACGGCGGAGCAGGCCCTTGCACAAGGGCCGGCCTGCCTAAGCCTCGCTCCACCTCCCGTTGTTTCTCCATACCCTGTGGTTATACCGTCACCACAAGCATTCATTTGTCGCAAAACGGGTTCAGCCTTAGTCTGCTGTACTGATTTGATCCCTAAGTATTGACGCAAATGATGACTGAAAAGAACCGCGTACGCTGCGAATTTATTGCCGACCATTCCGAGTTCCGCTCGCTGGACAGCATCAACGGCATCGCCATCGATTTGCGCTACGCCAGCAGTAATAATTTCGCCGGCCGCAACCTGTACGGCAACCTGAATTGCCGCTACCTGCACGCAGACGCCGCCAAGGGGCTGGACACTGCCGTCAAATGGCTGGCCAAAAACCGTCCAGGCTACAAGCTTATTGTGCTGGATGCATTGCGCCCGCACCGCGTGCAGAACATGCTGTGGGAAGAACTGGAAAGCACCAGCCTGCGCAAATACCTAGCCGACCCCGCGCGCGGCTCCATCCATTCTTTCGGCATGGCAGTCGATGTCAGCCTTGTGGACAGCCAGGGGCAGCTACTGGACATGGGCACCGCCTACGACGACATGAACGACCTGTCCCATCCTGCGCTGGAAGATGCCTACTTCGCCAAGGGCGTTTTGAGCGAGGTGCAGATCAACAACCGGCTGATGTTGCGCATGGCCATGCTGGGCAGCGGCTTTCGCGGCATCAGCACGGAATGGTGGCATTTTGATTTCGGCAATACCGAGGTGATACGCCAAACCTATACCCGCATAGAATAATGTTATAAACAAAAAAGGACGGAGGCATGTTGATGAGCAAGGTATTTCATGCAGTACCCGCAGCCGGCGCGCAGCTTGTCGCCGCAGTCATTGCTGTCATTGCCGCCATTGCCCTAGCGACACCGGCCCATGCGCAGGAAACCAAGCCTATGCCTCCACTCGACCAGCAATTGCAAAGCATCGTCTCCAATCCGCTCCGGCCGCTGGCCAGTTTGTCGGTGCTGGCGATCAGGGATGGCAAGGTCACCTATCTGCATTCGTTCGGCGAGCGCCGCATTGATGTTTCCGGCGGCAGCAAGGGAGAAGCTGCTGGCAGCCAGACGCTGTACCGCGTTGCATCGGTTTCCAAGCTGGTCGCCGCTATCGCCGCGTTGCACCTGGTGGAACAGGGTAAGCTGGACCTGGATGCCGATATCAGCCGCTACCTCGGCTTTAACGTGCGCAATCCGTATTTTCCTGATACGGCGATCACAACCCGCATGCTGTTGAGCCATACGTCCTCGCTGCGCGATGAGGGCGGCTACAGCTTTCCGGTGGATGTCACGCTGGGCAGCGTGCTGCTGCCTGCCGGAAAAAATTATGGCAAGGGCCTGCAATGGGCGGCACCCATTGCAGGAAGCAATCGCGCTCCCGGAAAATATTTTGAATACTGCAATTTTAACTGGGGCGTCATCGGCTCCGTGATCGAGGCTGTCAGCGGCCAGCGCTTCGACCGCTATATGCAGCAAGCCGTGCTGGCGCCGCTGCACATCCGCGGCGGCTACAATGCGGAAGAGTTGACGCAGGACGACATCAACAACCTGGCGGTGCTTTACCGCAAGCAAGGCAGCGACGAAGTATGGAACACTGCGGGCCCCTGGGTTGTGCAGACTGACGACTACCAGGGCAAGCTGCCGGCGCCGCGCAAAGGGCTGGACAGCTACATCCCCGGCAGCAATGCCACGCTGTTCAGCCCGCAAGGCGGCTTGCGCATCAGCGCCGCCGGCCTGTCCCGCATCATGCTGATGCTGATGAGCGGCGGCGAACTGGACGGCGCCAGGATACTCAGCGCCACCAGCGTCAACGCCATGCTGAGTGAACAGTGGCATTACGATGCTGCCGCCAAAAACGGCGACAACTACCAGGGCCTATTCCAGGCCTGGGGGCTCGGCGCCCAACATTTCAGCGATACCAGTGCCGCGCATGCCGGCGACCGAGTCGTCGCTGGCGGCGGCTTCAAGGGGTATGGCCATCTGGGATTTGCCTGGGGCTTGAATTCGGGATTCATTTTCGATCCCGTCGCGCGCAATGGGATGATCTATATCATCGGCGGCGTGGGGGCTGATCCTGACAAGAATCGCGGTGAATATTCGAGTTTGAATATCTGGGAAGAGCAGATACTGGATGTGCTTTATCGCGGGGCGATAGTTGGTCCTTAGCCTGCTTGTTTGAGTTCTGTCTTTTTATCGATTGCTGGCCAGGCTAGCTCCGGCCGGCAATTTCAGCATACAAAAATTAAAAATTGGCCTGGACCATACACGGTCAGCCATCATATTGGCCAGGCTAACTGACTAAGCGGCAAAAAGGCGTCAGCGGCGTGCCTATGATGCCGCCGTAGTTCTTGCAATACACTCCGCCGCCGACTCCCGGATACACTGCACAAACGCCCGCGCGGAACGCGACAGTGGTGTCGCCTTTACCGTCAGCAGATACAGGTTCACAGGTACTACGGGCACCAGCGGCCGGCACTGCACCTTGCCGTGGTCGGCCGTCGCTGCGGTGAAGGGGTCGATGACCGCGGCGCCGGCGCCGTGCTCCACAAGGGTGCGGGCGAGCAGATAGGTTTGCACGACTGTGTGCGAAGTAAAGCTCAGGCCCTGTTCTTCACAGGCATCCATGACGCGGCTGACCAGGTGGTCGTCCAGGTCCAGCGCGATCAGGTTTTTCGGCAGGTCAGCGACAGGCAACGGCGTATTATCCAGCTTGGAAGACCAGGTGCCCAGCGGGGCGATGGTCGTCATTCCGCCTTGCACCAGTGATTCCGACGCGATGTTCGGGTGTAGCGGATCATACAGCGACAGCGCAAAATCCACGTCTCCCAGCAACAGCGCATTGACGATGTCGCTGGTGTGGTGGGTCGCCAGGTTGCAGTGCACGTTGGCGAACTTGCTGCGCCATGCTGCCAGCGCCGACGGTACGACGGTAATCGATAGCGTGGGCGTGGAGGCCAGGCGCACGGCTTCGTCCGGATGGTTCTTCAGGTTGTTGGCCAGACGGCGCACCGATTGCAGGTCGCGGTTCAACCTGTCCACTTCAGTAAACAGCTTGCGGGCTTCGGGCGTGGGGTGCAGCTTGCCCTTGATGCGCTCAAACAGCGTCAGGCCCAGCTGCATTTCGCAATGCTGCAAGACCTTGGTGGCGGCGGGCTGGGAGATGCTCAGCAATTGGGCGGCGCCGCTGATGGTGCCTGCCTGCATGATGGCGTGGAAGACTTCTATATGACGCAATCGCATGGACTTACCTATGATTCAAAAAGCTGGCCGGCGTGACCGGCGTAAGCTTTAATTCTACCGCGCCGGGACGGAAAAGCTTAAGAGGAATTTATTGCGCTTGCTCAAATTTTAATCAAATAAGAAAATTCCTTACAAATCAAGCACCTGCCTGACCCTGAACCAGGTTATCCACAATTTTGTTAACATTAAATGTGGGTAAATCGCATGGACAGCAAATAAAGCAATGCAACTCCGCATCGAAAATGATTGCAGTGCCCCGAAACAGGCATTGACTAAAATTTAAGCAAATGAGGAAAAACGATATAAATCAAATACCTGGCGCTTGCCTGCGCGACTTATCCACAGTCTTGTTAACACATTGTGTGGGTAAGCTCTCAAGCCGGCTCTTGCAGCGCCAGGTGTACGTTGCCGTCGGCTGTTTCGAGTAGCACCTGGGCCTCATCAGTGTCGACTTGCCTTTTGATAGCAACGATCGCCACCTTGACATGGTGCCCGCAGGTTGCCAGCACCTGTTCGGCGTGCTGCTCATCCACGCCGGTGGCATGCATCGTCAACGCGACGCTGCGCTTGAGCAGCTTGGCATTGGTTGGCTTCAGATCCACCATCAGGTTGCCGTAGACTTTGTTCAGCTTCACCATCAGGCTGCTGGAAAAGGTATTCAGCGCGATTTTTTGCGAGGTTCCTGCCTTCAGGCGCGTGCTGCCTGATATGACTTCTTCGCCGGTGTCGAGAGTGACGCCGATATCGGCTGCCGTGGCAACCGGCGCATCGGGATTATTGGCAAAGCCTATCGTCAGCGCTCCGGCGGCTTTTGCTGCATACAAGGCCCCCAGCACATAGGGTGTGGCGCCGGAAGCAGCCAGCAGCAGCACCACGTCCAGCGGCCCGGTGTTTGCGCGCAGGATATCGTCGCGTCCCAGCACCACGTCGTCCTCCGCGCCTTCCACTGCTTCAAACATCGCAGACTGGCCGCCAGCCAGCATCGCAACTGCGCGTTCCTTGGGCCAGGAAAAAGTCGGGGGCAGCTCCACGCTGTCCAGCACACCCAGCCTGCCGGACGTGCCGGCGCCCACATACAGCAGGCGGCCGCCTTCGCGGATGCGCGGTACTGCTGCGGTAACGGCAGCTGCAATCTGCGCACTGGCGGCGCGCACTGCCTCTACCGCAAACAGTTGATCGCTGACGAAGGCATCGACCAGCTGCTCCACGCTGTACTGGTCCAGGTCGGTATGGCGGCTGCTGGGGCGCTCTGTATTTAACATGGAACTATTCTCCGGCTGCAATGCGGGAAGACGGCTTCGGTACCGCGACGCTCAGGCTGCGGCGCCTGTCCATCTTCCTGTTGATAGGGTCGGACCAATGTACAGCCTAGACCATATCGCCGCAAATGAAAGCTGGGCGGCACCCCATAACCCCAGGTAATGCAACATTGGCGAAGAGGTATTTGTCATAAACAGGCGCAATGACTACGCTGGAGGCCATTCAATCACAGGGAGAATGCAGATGGCGCCAGCTACCGCAGCAAGAATACAGGTATTCACGATGGTTTTCAGGCTAGCCGCGGGCAGGCTGGCGCTGGCATTGTCACTGGCATTGTCACTGGCCGCATGCAGCACACCGGACACCCGCCACAAACTGATAGTCTCGGTGCCCGAGCAGAAAATGGTCTTGCTGGAAAAAGGCGTGCCGGTGGCTTCTTATACGATCTCTACTGCCAAAAAAGGCATAGGCGACATTCCCGACAGCTACCAGACTCCCGGCGGCACGATGGAGATTGCCGAAAAGATCGGCGCTGGCTCTGCAATAGGCACCGTCTTCAAGGACCGCAAGCCGACGGGCGAGGTAGTAGCGCCCGATGCCCCCGGCCGCGACCCTGTCGTCACCCGCATACTTTGGCTGCGTGGGCTGGAAGAGCAAAACCGCCATGCCTATGAGCGCTTCATCTATATCCACGGCACCCCGCAGGAAAGCCTGCTGGGAAATCCCGCCAGCTACGGCTGCATACGCATGCGCTCCGCCGATGTCAGTGAACTGTTTGATCGCATTGGCGTCGGCGCACAGGTACAGGTTACCGACCAGACGCTGGAGCAGGCCATCAGCGCACAGGCTGCAGGTGCGCCGAAAGGCTGATGGCGATACTACCGCCATGATGCTAAAATGGCATGACCCACACTCCTGAAAAGGACGGATCATGTCTGCCGCCATCTTTTCCCGCGTTGACGATTTCTGCGCGCGTTTCCAGCTTCGTCTGCCCATCTTGCTGGGCCCCATGGCCGGCGCATGCCCGCCTTCGTTGTCGATTGCTGTCGCCGAAGCCGGCGGCCTGGGTGCCTGCGGCGCCTTGCTGCTGGAGCCGGAGGAAATCACGGCCTGGGTTGCCGAACTGCGCGCCCACACCAAAGGCGCGTTCCAGCTGAACTTGTGGATACCCGATCCAGCGCCCAAAAGGGATACGGCGCACGAGGCGCAACTGCGCGATTTTCTCGGCCATTGGGGGCCAGAAGTGCCGGAGCAGGCTGCCGACACCAAACCTCCTGATTTTGCCGCCCAGTGCGAAGCATTGCTGGCAGCCAGGCCACCCATCGTATCGTCCGTCATGGGCCTGTATCCGCCTGAATTCGTGCAAAAGCTGAAAGCCGGCGGCATACGCTGGTTTGCCAATGTCTCCACCGTGGCGGAAGCGAAAGCGGCACAAGCTGCCGGCGCTGATACCGTCGTTGCGCAGGGCATGGAGGCAGGCGGCCATCGCGGCTGTTTCGATGCCACGCTGGCGGAGGCACAGCTGGTTGGCCTGTTTGCGCTATTGCCGGCGGTGGTTGATGCAGTGAGCATACCGGTAGTAGCCACAGGCGGCATAGGCGACGCGCGCGGCGTGGCGGCGGCGCTGATGCTGGGCGCAAGCGCAGTGCAGATAGGAACCGGTTTCCTGCGCGCGCCGGAAGCCGGCATCCATCCCGCCTGGGCCGATGCGCTGGCAGTGACCGCACCCGAACACACCATGCTCAGCCGCGGCTTCAGCGGCCGCGCCGGACGCAGCATCGCCACCAGCTACGTCAAGGCCGCTACGGCGCCAGGCGCTCCCGCACCCGCGCCTTATCCGGTGCAGCGCGGCCTCACCGCAGCCATGCGTGCCGATGCACTGAAAACCGGCGACGTGCAGCGCATGCAGGCCTGGGCGGGGCAGGCCGCGGCAATTGCCAGGGCTATTCCGGCGGCCGAGCTGACGCGCAGGCTGTGGGATGAAACGAAGGCTTTGTTTTGATCCGGCTGCGTGTGCTCCCTTTGCCTGCAACGATACGTTCTTCCCGTTTTATAAGGTATGCAGGCGTGCTGGCGCTGATACTGCTCGGTGGCTGCGTGTTGCTGGCCCTGGCGGGAGAGTTGTTGACAAGACCAGCGCTTCATTCCGTAGGCGCACCGCCAGCGGATATGCCTGCTTTCGCAGTTGATATTCCCGTGCCTGGCAAAGAGAGTGTGGCAGGCTGGATTGCTCCCGGGCGGCCCGGCTCGGGCGCGGTGCTGCTGTTGCATGGAGTCCGCGGTGACAGGCGGCAGATGACAGACCGTGCGCGCTTCCTGAATCGCGCCGGATATACCGTGCTGTGGATAGATCTGCCAGCACATGGGGAGAGCCGCGCGGAGCGCATTACCTTCGGTTATGAAGAGGCAAGAGCCGTCGATGCGTCGCTTTCCTATCTGGCTATTGCAGCAAAGGGGGAGCGTCTGGGCCTCATTGGTGTGTCGCTGGGCGGTGCTGCGACCCTGCTCGCACATCCTGCGGAAGAGCTGAGCGCTGTCGTGCTGGAATCAGTATACCCAACCATTGCTGAGGCAGTGCAGGATCGGCTGCGGTTGTATCTGGGCGATGCTGGGCCTTTTCTTGCACTGGGTTTACTGATGCAGTTTCCGTTGCGGCTAGGCATTTCGTCCGACAGTTTGCGGCCTATAGACCAGCTTTCCCGCATGAAGGCACCCTTATTGATTGCCGCTGGCGATGCAGACCAACATACAACTGCCGCTGAATCCCAGCGCATGTTTGCCCGAGCGAATGCACCCAAAACCCTATGGATGGTAGAGGGAGCGGCCCACGTGGATCTGTATGCATACGGCAAAGCGCAATATGAAAGAAAAATTTCAGAGTTTTTTTCTGCCCACCTGCGGAAAATTTGACGCTGGTAGCCTGCTCCCAAAAATTTGCCACGTAAACGGCGTCAGTAGGGAAAACCGTCTATGCTTAGTGCCTGCCGCTTGATGCCAACCGGCCTGCGTCAGATAAGTCCAGTGCAAGCACCATTTGATCTTTCAGGAGGATGCAAAATGAAAATAGATTTGAGCAATAAAACCGCCATCGTTACCGGTTCCACGCTGGGCATAGGTTTTGCCATCGCCAAGGGGCTGGCCGGTACCGGGGCTACTGTTGTCGTCAATGGCCGCAAGCAGGAGGCAGTGGACAAGGCCGTGGCCGCCATCAAGGCCGAAGTGCCCGGCGCCAGCGTGCGCGGTGCGGTAGCCGATGTCGGTAGTGCGGAGGGTTGCGCGGCCCTGGTGAAGGCGGAGCCGCATGCGGATATCCTGGTCAATAATGTCGGCGTGTACGGGCCGCAAGATTTTTTTGATATTCCGGATGAAGAATGGACGCGTTTCTTTGAAATCAACGTCATGTCCGGCGTGCGCCTGTCGCGCGCCTATGTTCCCGGCATGCAAAAAACCAACTGGGGCAGGGTGGTGTTCCTGTCGTCCGAGTCCGGCATCAACATTCCTGCCGACATGATCCATTATGGCTTTACCAAGACAGGCAACCTGTCGGTATCGCGCGGCCTGGCAAAGCGCCTGGCCGGCACCGGCATTACCGTCAATGCGGTATTGCCGGGCCCCACCTTATCGGAAGGCGTGGAAGAAATGCTGAAAGACGCGGCGGCCAAGGCAGGCGTCAGCGTACAGGAAGCGGGCAATGCCTTTGTGAAGGCACACCGTTCCAGCTCCATCATCCAGCGTACGGCAACGTCGGAAGAAGTAGCCAACATGGTGGTGTACGTGTGTTCGCAGCAGGCCTCCGCCACTACCGGCGCAGCCCTGCGCGTGGATGGCGGCGTGGTGGATACGATCGCCTAGGTGTAACCGTACCAGCGGCTTGGCAGGCTACGCCGCCCAGGCCGCTGGTGGTTTTTACAGCCCGGCCAGCGCCTGCTGCGGTGATTTTCTGGCGTTGATGCGGTCGCGTATTTCAGCAATCAGCTTCAGCGAATGCAGGCGCGTCTGCTGATCAAAGATGTGCGCGGTCACCATCAGTTCGTCCGGCTGGGTTCTGGCCAAAAATTCCCTCAGCCTGGTTTCTACCGTGGCCGCGGAGCCGACGATGGATTGACCCAGCGTATGGTCCACTCCGGCTCTTTCCGCCGGTGAGCAATAGGTGTTGAAGTCTGCGATTGGCGGCGGCACTTGGCCCGGCGTACCGCGCTGGTGGTTCACAAATGCCTGCTGCTGCGACGTGAATTGATGGCGCGCCTCTTCATCGGTATCGGCGGCCAGCACGTTGATGGTCAGCATGGCATGCGGCTTCTTCAGTTGCGCTGAAGGCTCAAAGCGGGTGCGGTAGATTTCCAGCGCCTGCATCATCATGTCCGGCGCGAAATGGGAAGCAAATGCAAACGGCAGCCCCAGCATAGCCGCCAGCTGCGCGCTGAACAGACTGGAGCCTAGCAGCCACAGCGGCACCCGCAAGCCTGCGCCCGGCACTGCCCGTATCATCTGGTTCGCTTCCGCCGGCTCAAAATAGGCCTGCAATTCCTGCACGTCCTGTGGAAACTGGTCAGGCCCCGCACCCATGTCGCGCCGCAGCGCGCGCATCGTTGCACGATCAGTGCCGGGCGCTCGCCCCAGCCCCAGGTCTATGCGGCCCGGATACAGTGCTTCCAGTGTGCCGAACTGTTCCGCAATCACCAGCGGCGCATGGTTGGGCAGCATGATGCCGCCGGAACCTACGCGTATGGTCTTGGTGCCGCCGGCCACGTGCGCAATGACGATGGAGGTTGCTGCACTGGCAATGCCCTTCATATTGTGGTGCTCTGCCAGCCAGAAGCGCTGGTAGCCGTATTGCTCCGCCTGCTGGGCCAGCCGCAGCGTATTGCGGAAGGCATCGCTGGCGGTAGCGCCCTGGTTGATTGGGGACAGGTCTAAAACGGAAAAAGGGATCATGCGTATTCCTCGATAATGCGGGATTCGGTCAAAGGCAGATGATAAAGGCAATCCATTTTGCGCGTATTTTGCGAGTTTGCGCGCCTGGACGCAGCAAAGGCTTCGTTGTTCTCATATGGAGCCGAGCTTGCGTAATATAAGGGGATAGGTAAGGGGATAGCTAAGGGGATATATTGTGTTTCTGTCGGAACAAGTTGCGCGGCGGTGAGGGACTTCAGTCCGCTTCAACTTCGTCCACCGGTATCTTGGTTTCGAACTTGGAGCAGTTCATTGCAAAATTGCTGGTGAAATTGCGCACATTGTTGTGCGACGAAAAAACGCGCCGGGTCAGCGCATGGTAGCTCTCCATCGACGCCGAATTCACGATCAGCAGGAAATCCGATTCGCCGGATACTTCGTAGCAAGCCAGCACATCTTTCTCGGCGAGCATCCTTTTTTCAAACACCCTCAGCAGCGAGTCATTCTGCTTTTCCAGTTCCACCGAGACGAACACCGTCAGCGGCCTGCCTACGCGGTCGCGGTCCACAATTGCCACTTCCTTCAGCAGGATGCGCTCCGCTTTCAGCCTTGCGATGCGGCGCTGGCAGGTGGCCAGGGATGCATGCAGCTTTTCGGCAAGGCTTCTCAGCGAGATGCTTGCATCTTCCTGCAGCAGGTTCAATATCTGCCGGTCCAGACGGTCCAGGTTCATATTTTTTCTCCAAGCTTGGTCCAGGTATAGGCGGAAATAGCGGCCCATGGTGCGAGTGTTTCATTGTACGGCCAATTTTTGAGAAATTTTCTCATTCCGGGTGCCAAGCTTGAGAAAACGTATCGCTGCAGATGCCTATACTGGCTGTATTCCTTGTTGACCTTCCTCCTGGAGCGCACCATGCATACCGATCCTGCCTTGCAACAGCAGCTTGTCACCTGGCGGCACCATCTGCACCGTCATCCTGAAACCGGGTTCGAGGAGCTGCAGACCTCCGACTATGTCGCGCAGGCATTGTCCGGCATGGGGCTGGAAGTTCACCGCGGCATAGGCGGCACGGGCCTGGTGGCCAGCCTCAGCGCAGGGAATGGCACTGGTGTCATCGCACTGCGCGCCGACATGGACGCGCTGAATATCCACGAGGGTGTGGCGCAACGTGAATACGCATCGCAAACACCGGGGAAGATGCATGCCTGCGGCCATGACGGCCACATGGCAATGGTACTGGGCGCAGCCCGGCTGCTGTGCGAAAGCAGGGATTTCAGCGGCACGGTGCGCTTTATCTTCCAGCCGGCGGAAGAGCATGGCAGGGGGGCGAAGGCGATGATGGCCGACGGCCTGTTCAAGCGCTTCCCGGTGGATGAAATCTATGGCGCCCACAATATGCCCGGCATTCCGGCGGGGCATATTGCGACCCGCACGGGCGGCATCATGGCCAGCGAGGATAATTTCGTCATCCGCATCAAGGGGCGCGGCACGCATGCGGCCAGGCCGCACATGGGCATCGACCCCATCGTCATCGCGGCCGAAATCGTGCTGGCACTGCAAACCATCGTCTCCCGCAACCTTGACCCCGGCATGCCGGCAGTGATCTCCTGCACGGAAATACTCACCGACGGCATACGCAACGCCATTCCTACCCACGTCACCATCAAGGGCGATACGCGCAGCTACACGCCGGAAGTACAGTCCTTGCTGCAAAAGCGCATGCGCGAGATCAGCGAAGGCGTATGCAGGCTGCATGGCGCGGAATGCGAATTTGAATACACGCATGAGTTCGCTCCCACGGTCAACTGGCCGGAATGCGTGGCCGTCGCGGTCAAGGCGGCGGCCAACATCGTCGGCGCGGAAAAGGTGGACGCCGGCATCCAGCCGATGATGATTTCAGAGGATTTTGGCGCGTTTTTGCAGGTAGTGCCAGGCGCCTTCGTGTTCATCGGCAACGGTGCAGACCAGGAGGACGGTAGCACGCCGCTACACAATTCCAGCTACGACTTCAACGACCGCGTGCTGGAAACGGGGGCACGCTACTTTGCCGAACTGGCACGGGTGCGGCTGCCCGCCTGAATGCTTCTTCGATGAGTTCAACCACACCTGAAGACCCGACGATGAATCCTTCCATACCGGTCATCATGCCGCCGATTAACAGCACGCTTTTTACCAACCCGCGCTGCGCTTCCGCCGATACGGCTTACAGCGATGCAATGCGCGAAGTGCTTTCACTGGCATCCTTTGCCGACGCGCAGCGGCATATTTCGCAGTGGGCAGGCTACCACGCCACGCCGCTGGCCAGCCTTCCTGGCCTGGCGGAAGCGGTGGGGCTGGGCCGCATTCACTACAAGGATGAGTCCGGCCGTTTCGGTTTGGGCAGCTTCAAGGCACTGGGCGGCGCCTATGCGGTGGGCAGGCTGTTGCAGAAGGAAGTGGCGAGGCTTGCCGGCCACGAGATTGCCGCGGACGAACTGGGTCGGCCGGAGTACGCCGGCCTGATCCGCGGCATCACTGTCAGCTGCGCCACGGACGGCAACCACGGCCGTTCTGTGGCCTTGGGAGCGCAGCGCTATGGCTGCGGCTGCATCATCTATGTGCATGCAGGTGTCAGCGCCGGCCGCGTGGCCGCAATCGAAGCCTATGGTGCGCAGGTCGTGCGCATCGCCGGCAATTATGACGACTCGGTGCGGCAAGCGGCGGCGGACTCGGCCCGATACGCTCATTTTGTCGTATCGGACACGTCTTATCCCGGTTATCTGGATGTGCCGCGCGATGTCATGCAGGGCTATACCGTGATGGTGGATGAAATCCTGCAGCAAATGGGGCCGAAAATGGGCCCGGACCCGCAGCATCTGCCCACGCATATTTTTGTGCAAGGCGGCGTAGGAGGCCTGGCGGCCGCCGTCTGTGCGCATTGCTGGGAAAGCCTGGGCAGCCGCCGTCCGCGGCTGGTGGTCGTGGAGCCGGAGAGAGCCGCCTGTCTGTATCACAGCGCCGTTGCCGGTCATCCGGTCGTCATAGACGGTGAACTGGATACTGTCATGGCCGGCCTGGCCTGCGGCGAAATATCTCCGCTCGCATGGCGCATCCTGGAGCAGGGCGCCAGCGCGTTCCAGACCATTGACGACCGGTCCGCCCTGTTCGCGATGAAAATGCTGGCCGATGGCGGGCTAGGAGATCCGCCGATTGTTGCCGGCGAATCCGCCGTGGCCGGGCTGGTAGGTGCTGTTGCGGCGGCGCAGGATGCCACGTGGCGGGAGCAACTGGGCCTGGACGGGACCAGCAGCGTGCTGGTAATAGGCAGTGAAGGAGATACCGATCCCGGACTGTATCAGCGCATCGTAGGGCGCGCGGCTGGCGCCGTCAGGCAGCAGGCTGAAGAGCATGCCGCCATTGCCATGACTAGACCTTAGTCCGCTTGGTCTATAGCAGGCTTTACTTTTTCCGCCGCGCGCCACAGATACCACGCCGCAGCGCTACGGTGCGGGCTCCACGCCAGGCCTATCTGCGCCAGCTCTTTTGGCTTGGGTTGCTGCGGCAGCGATTTCAGCACGCGCCAGCCTTCGCGCACGCCGAAATCGTCCACCGGCAGGATGTCCGGCCGTTCCAGCGTATAGATCAACAGCATTTCCACTGTCCAGCGGCCTACTCCCCTGAGCGACACCAGGCGCGCGATCAGTTCTTCGTCATCGAGTTTTTGCGAAGCCTTGCGCGTGGGGACGACGCCTGCTGCCGTGCCTTCTGCAATGCCGCGTATGCTGGCAATCTTCGCAAACGAAAAGCCGCAGGCGCGCAGCAGTTCCGGCTCGGTCTCCAGGATGCTGTCCGGCGAGGGAAAGGCTTCATCCGGATACATCGCCACAAAGCGTCCCAATATGGCTTCGGCCGCCTTGCCATGCAGCTGCTGGTGGGCGATGGCGCGTATCAGCGCCTCATAAGGCTCGCGGCCGGGCATGGTCTGCAGGCCGCAGGGGCCGATACGCTGGACCAGCGCGGCCCAGTCGGCGTCGATGGCGGCCAGATGGGCGCTGGCGGAAGGGACGTCTTTTTTAGGCATGGAATTCCGGTTTCAATTGAGTGCGGAGATTGTACTCAATCTCCGTCACGGCCGTTGCCGGCAGCTCTTTTTCGCTGCGCTGGTGCGGCAGGTCAGCGTCGCGGGCGTTACGTTACTGTCGGTCCCTTCACTGCGCATCATGGAAGATGATTCCCAGCGTGTGCCTCTGGCCGCGGCGCAGCACGCTGACACCATGGCGCAGGTTGACGCGATAAGTGCCGCGGGTGCCCTGCACGGGTCTGTGGTGCACGGCAAACACGACGGCATCGCCTTGCCGCAAGGGCACGACAGCAGGGCGCGACTGCATGCGTGGGCGCTGTTCGGTCATGACAAACTCGCCGCCGTCGAAATCTGCCCCTGGCTCGGACAACAGGATAGCCACTTGCAGCGGAAACACGTGCTCTCCATAAAGATCCTGATGCAGGCAGTTATAGTCGCCCGCGCCGTACTGCAGCAGCAAGGGTGTCGGCCGGGTTTGCCCCGCCGCATGGCAACGCTGCAGGAAACCGGCATGCTTCGCCGGGTATTGCACGTCCATGCCCATTGCCTTGTTCCAGCGGTTTGCGATGGAGCTCAATGGCGCATACAGCGCTTCCCGCATGCCGGCCACCAGGTCCGGTAGCGGATAGTTGAAATATTTATATTCGCCACGGCCGAAACCATGTCTTTCCATCACGACGCGGCTGCGGAATGGTGCATCATCCGCATACAGCGCCGCAATGGACCGGCACTGTATCGCCGACAACAGGCCGGGGATCATCGCATAGCCTTGCCCATCCAGATCGTCGCTGATCTGCTGCCAGTCCAGCAGGCCGACTGCAATCTCATTGCCGAATTCGCCGGTAGCTGGCGTATCTACCGCTGCGCTCATAATGGCTTGCCCATGTCGGCCGCTTCCTTGTCCAGCAGGCTGCGCTTGCGTTCCACGCCCCAGCGGTAGCCGGACAAGGCGCCGTCATTGCGCACCACGCGGTGGCAGGGGATCGCCACGGCAATATTGTTTGCTGCGCAGGCCTGCGCCACGGCCCGCATGGATTTCGGCGAACCTATGCGCTGTGCGACGTCGCTGTAGCTGACGGTGCTGCCTGCGGGGATTTCCCGCAGGGCCTGCCATACGCGCTGCTGGAAGGCGGTGCCGCGCACATCCAGCGGCAAATCCAGCCCCAGTGCCGGCGCTTCCACAAAGCCGACCACGCGCGACACCAGCTGTTCGAATTCCGTATCGCCGCCCACCAGCGCTGCGCGCGGAAAGCTGTCCTGCAGCTCCTCGATCAGCGTGTCCGGGTCATCCCCCAGCAAAATGGAGCATACGCCCTGGCCGGTTGCCGCGACCAAGATGCTGCCCAGCGAACATTCGCCCAGCGCGAAGCGAATCTCGGTATCCCTGCCGCCGGCCCGGAAGCGTTTCGGCGTCATGCCAAGCACTTGCGTGGAGCTGGCGTAAAAGCGGCCGTTGGAATTGAAACCGGCGTCGTAGATGGCCTGGGTGACGGTGTCGGTGCGGCCCAGCTCCTCGCGCACCCGTTTGCCGCGATGTGCAGTGGCATAGGCTTTGGGCGTCAGCCCGGTCACCGATTTGAATATACGGTGAAAATGATACTGGCTCATGCCCATGGCCTCGGCCAGCTGCGGCAGGCTGGGCAGCTGGTCCGCCGTCTCTATCAGCCGGCAAGCCTTGGCGACGGTCGCGGCATACTGCTCGGGCAGCGCTGGCTGGTCCGGCTTGCAGCGCTTGCAAGGACGGAAGCCTGCGGCTTCGGCATCGGCGCCATGATCGAAAAAGGAAAGGTTTTCGCGCCGCGCAGGCCGCGAAGCGCAGGAAGGGCGGCAATACACGCCGGTGGTGCGCACCGCGTAATAAAAACTGCCATCCGCGCCGGCGTCCCTGGCCTGCACCGCAGTCCAGCGCGCGGCGTCGCCGGCATAGTTGCCGGTATGGTTGCCTGTTTCATCGGCATCATCGGCGTAATTGGTCATTTTGTTCATGATATGCATCCCTGGTGAACTGTTGATGGATACATGTTAGCGGCTCCTTTTTGCCGTCGAACTTCGATTCTTGCTTTTGAATCCATTTATTCTCTTTCGATTCAACAGCAAGAACCGGGGAGATTTCAGGGTAGGCGGAGCCTATAGTTTATTCCTCAAACTTATCCAGGGAATACCCATGATCACGCTGTACGATTATCTGCCCTCGCAGAATGCCTACAAAATCCGTTTATTGCTCAGACAGTTGCAGCAAGACTATACAAAAGAGCTTATCAGCATTTTTGAAGGGCAGGGCCAGACGCCGGCATTTTTGGCGGTCAACCCTGGTGGAGCAGTGCCGGCCATCCGGCTGGAAGACGGCCGTGTGCTGGCGGAATCCAATGCCATCCTGTTTTATCTGGCGCAGCATAGCCGTTTCCTGCCGCAAGACATTTTCGAGCAGGCCAAGGTATGGCAATGGATGTCTTTTGAAGGCGACTACGTGCAAGCCACCATCGCCACGCTGAGGCACTGGACGATGACGGGCAAGCTGGCGCGGCGGCCGGAAAGTGTTGTCAGCGGCAAGCGAGCGGGCTCGCTGAAAGTCTTGCAGATAATGAACCGCGAGCTGCAGGAGCGGCGATTTTTTGTGGCCGATACTTACACAATCGCGGATATGTCGCTGTTTGCGTATGTGCATCTGGCGGAAGATGCCGGCCTGCCCCTGCGCGACTACCCGCATGTGCAGCGCTGGATAGCGCGCGTCAAATCGCAGGAAAACTATCTGGATGAAGTTCATCCGTATTCCATCGACCCGCATTCTGCAAAAGAACTGCCGTAGGGCCCGGCGAGGAAATTTTGCACGCTTGTCAGGGTCATGGAACGCATGATTTACGGAAGGCATTCACCGGTATAATCCTTTCTGCAATTTACAGATACCCATTTGCCGGTGTTTTCTATAGCATAAATACCGGCAGCGCCTACCCAAGGATGATCATGCACATATTCCCCGGTTTGATGCCGCACGCCACCCGCGCAGTATTGCAGCAAAAAATACCTTTTTTTAGAAGGACGGCCCAGTATATTGCCGCATGCAGCGTGGGATGCGCGGCACTGCTGGTGATGCCGCATGCTGCAATGGCAGCGACCCAGGATCCCGCCTCTGTTCAGACGGCGAACCCGCTGAATGCCATCAAGCAGGATGAGCTGCCGGGAAATGATTTTTACAACTATGCCAATGGCACCTGGATGGATGGCACCGCCATCCCCGAAGACCGCAGCAGCTGGGGCGCCGGGAGTATTCTTGCCGAAGAAACCAACCAGCGCGTCATCAAGCTGCTGGAGCAGTTGAACGCCGGCGGCAAGGCCGGGCCGGATCAGCGCAAGGCCGCCGATTTTTATGCAGCCTACATGAACGAAGCCGGCATAGAGGCGAAAGGTCTGGCGCCACTGAAAGCGTCGCTGGAGCGTATCGATGCCATCTCCGACAAGCGCCAGCTGGCGAGGGTGCTGGGCGGCAATGTACGTGCCGACGTCGATCCGCTCAACGCAACCAATTTCTATACCGAGAACCTGTTCGGCCTGTGGGTTGTGCAGGGTTTGAAAGAGCCCACGCGCAACAGGCCTTATCTGCTGCAAGGCGGCTTGGGTATGCCGGACCGTGACTATTATCTTTCCATTAATCCCAAGGTGACGGAACAGCGCGGAAAATACCTGACGCATATCCTGATCGTGCTGAAGCTGGCTGGATTTGCCGATGCCGAGCAGCGCGCGGTGAAGATTTTTGAACTGGAAAGACAGATCGCCCAGAGCCACGCCAGCCTGGAAGATTCGGAAGACGTGGTCAAGGCCAACAATACCTGGAGCCGCAAGGATTTCGACCAGAAAGCGCCAGGCCTGGACTGGAATGAATTTTTTGCCGGCGCCAGCCTGAACCGCCAGGGCAGCTACATCGTGTGGCAACCCAGTGCGGTAACGGGGGCGGCGGCACTGGTGGACAGCGCGCCGCTGGCGGTCTGGAAGGATTACCTGAGCTTTCACCTGCTCAACCATTTTTCGCCGGTGCTGCCGAAAGCCTTTGCAGACCAGAATTTTGCGTTCTACGGTACGACGTTGACGGGCACTCCGCAGCAGGCTGCACGTTCCCGAAGGGCGCTGGATGCCAGCAATACGGCATTACGCGATGCAATCGGCCACATGTATGTAGAAAAATATTTTTCTGCGGCAGCCAAGGCCCGCATTCAGGGCATGGTGGGCAATATCATCGGCGCGTTCGACCGCCGCATTGCGCAGCTGGACTGGATGGCGCCCGCCACCAAGGCCCAGGCGCGCGCCAAGCTGAAAACCCTGTACGTCGGCGTTGGCTATCCGGAAACTTGGCGCAGCTATGCCGGCCTGCAGGTAGTGCCGGATGATGCGCTGGGCAATGTTTCCCGCGCGGAGGCGTTTAACTATCAGGCGGCCTTGTCCAAGCTGGGCCGCCCGGTGGACAAGAAAGAGTGGTGCATGCCGGCGCAAATCGTCAACGCGGTTAACATGCCGCTGCAAAATGCGCTGGACTTCCCGGCCGGCATCCTGCAGCCGCCTTTCTTTGATCCCGCTGCTTCCGACGCAGTGAATTACGGTTCCATAGGCGCGGTGATAGGGCATGAGATCAGTCATAGCTTCGACAATACCGGCAGCCAGTTCGATGCACAGGGCCGCCTGCGCGACTGGTGGACGCCGGCCGATCTGGCGCATTTCAATGCGTCGTCCGCCGCGCTGGTGGCGCAGTATTCCGCTTACCGTCCGTTTGCTGACGTGGCGGTTAACGGCCAGCAGACGCTGAGCGAAAACATCGCCGACCTGGCCGGCCTGGCGGCAGCCTATGACGCCTACCGCACGGCATCCGGCACTAAGACAGACCCCGCTGCGCAGCAGGAGCAGGACAGGCAGTTCTTCATCGGCTTTGCGCAGAGCTGGCGTAACAAGTCGCGCGAGCCGGCACTGCGCAAGCAGATCGCCACCAACGGCCATGCGCCGGACCAGTACCGCGCAGCCACTGTGCGCAATATCGATGCCTGGTATTCTGCCTTCGACGTCAAGCCCGGCCAGGAACTGTACCTGGAACCCAAAGACAGGATAAGGGTCTGGTAAGGCTGGATTAATTCTGTCGCACAAAAGGGCCCGTTTATTCATCTGCGGGCCCTTTTTTATTGGACCCGGTTACCTGCTGTCAGCTGCCTGAAACGCGTATCGCCGAAAAATATTTGCTTCCGTATGGAATAGAACGCGTGTATTCCTGTTTACCTCATTGCAAGCCGCAGACGCACACCACGTCTGCATCACACAATGAATGACATTACAGGAGCAACACGATGAAACAGGTTCTATTCGCCGCCGCCATTTTTTCCGCTTCCCTGGGCAGCGCCTTTGCCACCCCTGCCTCTGAAGCGCAGACGCATTTTGCCGCCATAGGCTCCGGCGACATGGCGGTGCTGATGCGCACCTATGCCGACAATGCGCAATTGAACTGGATAGGCGGCCCGCTGGATGGCGGCTATGCCGGTGCCGATAGTATCCGCGGTACATGGGAGAAATTCATGAAAGCTGCCGGTGCGCTGAAAGTAAGCATAGGCAGCCTGGAAGAGTCCGCCAATCCAAAAGGGGCGACCGTCGTTGCCAACGTATTGTTCGAAGGCAAGAGCACGATCAAGGTGCGCTACGTGCTCACTTATCGCGACAATAAACTGGTCAATGAAACCTGGCAGATCGACCCCAAACTGGCCGTTGCCGCATATTGATTTGGTGAGACCCATAAAAACCTCATTTAAGAAAATGAAAATTTATTCTTGACTGATCAGTCTGTAGTTGATAAAGTTTCCCCTAGCAAGTTTGGGCCGATTCCGTGTCGGTCCCTTTTTTTGGTCATATTTGGACTAAATAGTCCAAATATGACCTGCAGATAACCGGGGAATACTCTCATGACTACAGACATCACATCGGGCACAAACATTTTCACTAACAAAGTCGCACTCGTTGCTGGCGGTTCGCGCGGCATAGGCGCGGCTGTCGTCCGGCGGCTGGCGCGGGATGGCGCCACAGTGGCGTTCACTTATGCCAGTTCCCCCAAGCCGGCGCAGGAACTGGCGGAATCCATCGTTGCTGCGGGCGGCCGCGCCCTCGCCATCCAGGCAGACAGCGCAGATGCAGCAGCCGTGCAGGCGGCGGTGGCAGAAACGGTAAAAGCGTTCGGCGGCCTGGATATACTGGTCAACAATGCCGGCATCCTGCTGCGCGGCACGGTGGACGAGTTTTCGCAGGAAGATTTTGACCGCATGCTGGCGGTGAATGTGCGTCCGGTATTTGTTGCCGCCAAGGCGGCGGTGCCGCATATGAAAGAGGGCGGCCGCATCATCACGATAGGCAGTGTGGTCGCAAACCGCACCGCCTTCCCCGGCGCCAGCGTGTACGGCATGACAAAATCGGCGGTTGCCGGCCTGGTGCGCGGGCTGGCGCTGGATCTGGCGCCGCGCGGCATCACCGTCAATAATGTGCAGCCCGGCCCCACGGCAACCGACATGACACCGGCCGACGGCCCGCATGTGGACATGATCAAAGCGCTGGTGCCCCTGGGCCGCCTGGGCAAGGATGACGAGATTGCCGGCATGGTCGCTTACCTGGCCAGCCCGGAAGCCGGCTTCGTCACCGGTGCTAGCCTGAGCATAGACGGCGGTTACCTGGCCTGACCGCATCCCCGATTTGCAGGGCGGGAAAGGCGGCAGGTATCCGGCGCGGTCAGTTCATTGACTGCAGCTTCTCCGCCATGACCTCTGCAAAGGTGGTGGTGCCTGTCAAGTGTTCGGTGTGGTTGCCTTCAAACTCGATCCAGCCTTCGTTGAAGCCGTCCAGCATCTGCATGCGTGGTAGCGGGTAGGCAATGCCCTGGGATTGGAAGATGCCTTCCCAGGCGTCGCGCGCAATGACCTGCATCTGCACCGGTTTGTCCAGCAGGCGGCTGAAGTCGGCTGCGATCTGCTCAGGTGTGATGCGGGCGCCTTCCAGTTCTATGACGCGGTGGCCGCTCCAGTCTTCTTGCAGCAGCCGCGCCGCAACGGTGGCGATATCGCGGGTGGCAATCATCGGCACCGGCTTGTCCAGCGGCTGCAAGAAGCTGGGGATAGTGCCGGTTGTTTCTGCCGGGTCGATATCCCAGATGAAGTTTTCCATGAACCAGGCTGCGCGAATGAAGGCGACCGGCATGGTCAGGTCCGCAAAGCTTTTTTCCATCATCTGCAACTGGTTCAGCAGGTTGTCTTGCGTAGCCTGCGCGCCTATCGTGGACAGGCAGACGACCTTTTTCGGGTTTGCCTTTTTCAGTGCGGCATGCAGCGCATCGACGATGCGGCGCGTTTCCGGAAATCCTTTGGATGGCGCGAAATTCGGCGGCAGCAGGATGAAGACCGAGTCGGAGCCGGCAAAGGCCGTCGCCAGTGCATCGGCATCGTTGGCATCGGCAAGCGCCAGCTCGCAGCCCTGTTTTGCCCAGGAGCCGGCTTTCACGGTATCGCGGACGATGGCGCGTACCTGTTGGCCGTCCGCCAGCAGCTTGCCGGCCAAGGCACTGCCGACCTGGCCGGTAATTCCCATTATGGTGATCATGATCATTCCCTCGTAAAGAAAGCAGCGGTTGCCGCGTTGGAGAGAATTATCTATGCTTGCATTGCATTATGCGATAGCATCAGTGTTACTTGATAAGTGACGCGGAATTACTAATATGAAATTGCAAATGGAGCGGATGTTATGAGCTTTGATGCCCGTCTGGCCGGCGGCATGGGTGTATTTGCCGCGGTCGTCGATACCGGCAGCTTCGTGCGCGCCGCCGAAGTGCTGGATATGACGCCGCCCGGCGTCAGCCGCGCCATTGCCAGGCTGGAGAGCCGACTGGGTGCGCGCCTGTTTGACCGCACCACGAGGTCGGTCAAGCTGACGGATGAGGGCCGCCGCTTCCACGAGCATATCACGCCGCTGCTGGCCGGCATGGAGCAGGCGGCCAGCCTGGTGTCGGGCGCGGCCGTTGCCGTGCGTGGCCGCCTGCGCGTCAATGCCGATCCTTTTTTCTCGCAGCTGATACTGGCGCCGCATCTGGGCGACTTCGTCACCGGCTATCCGGAGCTGGAGCTGGAAATTATCACGCGTGACCAGATGGGCGACCTGGTCGCAGACGGCTTCGACGTCGCCGTGCGCTTCGGCCAGCCGCAATCGTCCACGCTGGTGGCGCGCAAACTGTTGGACACGAAGATACTGACGGTGGCTTCTCCCGCCTACCTGAAAAAGCATGGCACGCCCAAGACGCCCGCGGACCTGGCCAAGCCCGAACATATCTGCATCCAGTACCGCGACCCGGAAACCGGCAAACCCTTCCCATGGGAATTTCACAAAGGCAAAAGCGTAACGCGCGTGGCCATGCCGGGCCGGCTCATCATCAACGATGTGCGCACGATGCATGGCATCTGCCGCTCTGGCCATGGCGTGGCGCAGGTAATGGCGCTGGGGGTGGAAGATTATCTGAAAGACGGCAGCATGGTGCAGATACTGAAAGAATGGCCGGATGAGCGTTTTCCGCTCTACGCGCTGTATCCGTCGCGGCACCTGCCGCCGGCCAAGGTCGGCGCCTTCCTCGATTTTGTCACTTCGCTGAGCCGCGCCGCCTGAAGCAGAAACCGGGCAGGGCGCTATCGCCCATCATGCGTTCAATATTGACAGAGCAGTCCATTAATTCTATAGTCCCGCCATGGCAAGAAAAAAAGAATTCAGCCGCGAAGAAGCGGTGCGGAAAGCAATGGAAGTCTTTTGGAAAAAAGGCTTTGAAGCCACGTCCACCGACGATCTGCTGGCGGGCATGGGCATAGGCCGGCAAAGCATGTACGACACCTTCGGCGACAAGCGCCAACTGTACTTGGAGGCGCTGCAGCTGTATGTCAGCGACAGCATCGGCAACTTGCTGCTGTGCATGCGTGCAGAGTCTTCTCTGCAGGCCATCCGCGGCGTGCTGCTGCAAATCGCCACCGGCAGTGCCGAGCATCAGGCCAAGGGCTGCATGGGTGTCAGCGCCGTTTCCGAATTCGGCCAGCTCGATGAAGACGTCAACCGCATCCTCGCCTCCAGCGGCATGCTGCTGGAATCCACACTGGAACGCGTCATCACCGACGGCCAGCAAAAAGGCGAAATCAAACCCTTGCTACAACCCAGGGTCGCCGCCAAATTCATCGCCTCCACCTTGCTCGGCCTCAAAGTTAGCGCCAAGGGAGGCGCCAGCCAGCAAGACCTGTTTGCCGTTGCCGACTTTGCGCTGGAAAGCCTGAAAAACGCCTGAGCGGCGAACTTGTGCTCTAGGCCTGCCTTGTCGCTGCCCGGACATCGCTGTGAAACCGCAGGATTTTGGAGGTTTTGTCTCGAACATTGACAACCTCCAAGAGGTGGTGATTGATCAAGGCGGATTTATACGTCATACTTTTAATCACAATCGGCATTGCCAGGATGTCCGCTTAACGTTAGGCCTTACACAGGCTTCACGACCGCCATCAATCCCCAGAAGGAGCACCATGGCCAAGTATCTGATCTCTTTTCCAAGCGCGGCGATGCTTGTTCCCGATGGCGAATTGGAAGCGGTGGGCCGCGATGCACACGCTGTGATTGAAGAGGCGAAAGCCGCCGGTGTTTACGTCTTCGCCGGTGGAATCGACGAAGGCGTGCCGCCCGTCCTCGTCTCCGCTGACGGCGCGGTTGCAATGGGTGGCTATTCTTGGGCGCCTACGCTCGACGGCGGCTTCACCGTGTTGGAGCTGCCTTCGCGCGATGAGGCCATCACGTGGGCGGCGCGCATCGCCAAGGCTTGTCGCTGCGACCAGGAACTGCGCGTCTTCGGGTTCGATCCGCAGTCCTGAAGGCAACACTGAAATGGTGCGGCAAGTGCGGCCTCACAATTGATTCTCACCGAGCCCGCTTCGCGCTCGGCTTAACTCAGGCTAGAGTCGACTGCCCGACGATGCCCAGAGGCCGCTTTGGGGCGTCTGCTAACGGCCATAAGCGGACGTTGTCGGCTTATGGCTAGAAATGGCCATTCAGGAAAAGAAAAATTGAATCCGTATCGTTTGTTCGAAGGAATTTAGGAATGTGGCTTTTGCCCTGGGAAAAATGGTTGCCGCCGTTTATCGTCGGACCAATTATGTTTGTGGCCTCTATCTATGGGATGTTCAACTATTCTCAGCTTCATTGGTGGGATTCGATACTCCTCCCACTCGTTTGCTTATATGGGGCCTATGGAACTTGGGCGTGGTTCAAACGAGGTGAAAACGTTTTTAATTTCTCAGGCGGGGGAAAAAAAAGTTTGAATCAAAAAGAGTAGTATCTGCTTCCGGCCAGATGCGGACGTTCGAAATTTCTAACCGCACTCAAGTAGTTCAGATAAATATTAGAGGTGATTTTTTAGTTTGGAAATCAAAGATTTATTATGAATACTCGTAACTATTTTTTTCTCATTTTGTTTTTTTCCTTAGGCTTACTTGGTACTAAAACCGCACAATCCGCGACGACTGGAACTTCTGATTACGGAAACGAGATATACACGAACGTAAAACTAGTAAGTAGTGAAAGCGAATTAGTAGGTTGGCGCATTCAAATTATTCAGGCGTCATCACGAGTTTATGTTTTGCTTCAGGAATTTGAGGGAGTCGCTCAAAATCCATGTTTAATCGAGGCAACCATCGTTGGAAGCACCTTACATTTTGATTTGCCGAAGTCATGCTATGGGGAGGGAGATTTCACAGGGTTTTTACAGGGGAAATGGCTAATCGGAAATTTCTCTAACGGTATGCTTGGTCCAGATGGTGAAAAGAAAATGAAATTGAGAAGGATTAGCCAATAGTTGGGCAAAATGTCTTACCACCGTCCTTCATTCTCGAATGAGTGTATACGGCCAGAATCGGCCAATGCGGTTTGTTATTTGTTAAGGGTGAACATGCCAGCACGTTTTGTTGTGGGACTTGTTTTTAGCTTCGTTCTCACCGCAGCTAGTGCGAAAGATGCGGTCTGCTATGACCCGAAAGATGACATCGAAGATAGGCAGTGCATGTCAGCAGAAGTTGATAAGGCAGACGAGAAACTAGCTAAGTATATTGAAGCAGCAAAGGCGCGCATCGCGGAAGACCAAACCATCGAGCTATCACTCGATGTTGCGCAGAAGGCATGGCTCAGTTACAGGTCGGCTCAATGTGGCGACGTCTATACATATTGGCTTCGAGGGACCTATCGATATCGCGTCTCACTGCAGTGTATGATTGATTTGACACAAGAAAGAACACACGACATTTGGTCCGCTTATCTCACGTATGTCGATTCGACGCCGGCGACTTTGCCTGAGCCTTAATTGCAAAGTTCGATAGCAGGAATCGGCTGCGGATTCAACCGGCCGACGCAACACACTATAAACTGTACAAGCAGGAGGAGTGTTGCGATGAAACAAAGACCTCGAATCTATTACACGGAAAGCCAGAAGGCGTTGATGTGGGAGCGTTGGCGGCAAGGCGAGTCTCTTCAGCAGATCGCCCAGCTGTTTGATCGAAACCATTCCTCCATACAACGGATTCTAGCTGATTCGGGCGGTATACGACCGGCACAGCGATGCCGTTCCCGGTTGGCGCTGACTTTAGCTGAATGCGAAGAAATATCGCGCGCAATGGTCGCAGGACAGTCGATCCGTTCGATTGCCATGTTTCTCGGGAGAGCGCCGTCGACCATCAGCCGAGAGATTAAGCGCAATGGCGGTCAGGAAGGCTATCGGGCGAGTGAGACCGACCAAGGCGCCTGGGATCGAGCACGACGTCCCAAGTCCTGTAAACTAATAACGAACCGGGTGCTGGCGCGCATCGTAGCCAGCAAGCTCCGATTGCAGTGGTCACCGGAGCAGATCGCCGGATGGCTGAAGCAGACTTACGCTGACGACGAGGACTATCAGGTGTCACACGAGACCATCTATCGCAGCCTCTATATCCAGGCCCGAGGCGCGTTGAAGAAGGAACTGCTGGCGCATTTACGCCGTACCCGAGCAATGCGCCGCTCACGCCATCACACGCAGAAGACGGGTGATCACGGCAGAATTGTCGACGCGGTGTCGATCAGCGAGCGCCCGGCCACGGTAGAAGATCGAGCGGTACCCGGGCACTGGGAAGGTGACCTGCTGTTTGGCAGCCATAACAGCCAGATTGCCACTCTTGTCGAGCGCCAGACGCGTTACGTGATGCTGGTGAAGGCCCCCGGCAAGGATACCGAGACGGTCATCAATGCGCTGATCAAGAACGCTCATAAATTGCCGCAGGAACTCTACAAATCGTTGACATGGGATCGAGGTACAGAAATGCACGGCCACAAGCGTTTCACGTTGGCCACCGACATCCGGGTTTATTTCTGCGACCCTCAGAATCCCTGGCAACGTGGGTCGAATGAAAATACAAATGGGCTATTGAGGCAGTATTTCCCCAAGGGCCTTGATCTTTCGAATTACTCGCAGACGAAACTCAATGCCGTGGCGAGGCGATTGAACGAGCGCCCTAGAAAGACGCTAAACTACGAAACACCCGCCCAACGATTTCACCAAGCTGTTGCGTCGGCCGGTTGAATCCGCAGGTGCAAGCAGACATTGAGGCAAAGCGATGCCCAAGCATTTGCACCATGCAAGAACTACCCCTCAATCGACGTTCTATTTAGTATGATACATACGTAAATAGAAGTACTCAGGTATCCAGGAGAACTCTCACCATGAACCTCGACCACCTTATCTTGAAAGTTAACGACCTCGAAGCCAGTGTTGCGTTCTACACCGGCGTGCTCGGGTTTGTCGAAGAAGGAAAAGACGGCCCGTTCACCGTCATCAGGGTGGGGCCGGACTTTCAGTTGCAACTCGCGCCGTGGGGTACGCCGGGGTTTGAGCACTATGCGTTTTCCGTGTCCAGGGCTGAGTTCGATAGCATATTCGAGCGGATCAAGGCTGCGGGGGTTGCGTTTGGTCCCTCGTTTGATTCGGTCGGCACCAACACCGGGCCCGGGCAGGAATCGGGGGCGCGGGGGCCGGCCCCGACGCTATACTTCAATGATCCCAACAAGCACTTGCTGGAGATCCGGGCTTACGAACCCTAAGCGCCTTCGCGGCATCTACTCTTCAGCGTCGTTTCAATAATCCTTTTTGGGGAGGACGCGCCCTGCAGGCCGCTCAGGCTGCTACCCGGCCGGCGATGTTGAAAAGAGACAGCCGTTGCATTTTGGTAACGCTCAGCATATTGCCGATGGTCTTCTGCGCTACTATCTTTATCTTTACGGTAGGCAATCCTGCCGCTTTCTGACTGTTGAACCCTGGGAAATTGGAATGGACTCCTTCACGCTTCTCATCGCATCTGCTGTGGCGAGCGTCATCATGGCGGCGACTATGTATATGATGTTTCGCGCCAGTCCGCGCGAGACCTATCTGCTGGACTGGTCGCTTGCCGGCTTGTTCCATGTCGTCTCCGGCTGCCTTGGACTTGTTGCATCATCCTATACGGTTCCTTACCTAGTGACGCCGGCGCTGGGCAATGCGTTTTATGTGGTGGGCCACTATGCGATCCTGGTGGGGCTGCAGCGGCATTTTGGCTATCGGCCCCGCGTGGCGATATTGCTGCTGTTGCTGGTGGCAGTGGTCGGACTGCACTTCCTGCCTTTTGCACGTGCAGCCGTGGCGAACCGGCTGCTGTTGCTGTATCCGATCGTCATTTTCTTTAACCTCTGGACGATCCGCATGCTGTGGAAGGCGCCGGAAGGGGAAGCAAGGCCGGCTTACCTGCCGCTGATGCTGCTGGAGATTCTGTTCGTAGCGCAGTTGCTGTTGCGCGCCGTGGTTGTCGCTTTTGGCCACAGCGCGAGCCTGACCTTTGTCGGCAGCCAGTTCCTGCAAACCTCGGGTTCGCTGGCGACCTTTGTTTTTCTGTCGGTGGCGACGATGAGCTGTGCGCTGATTGTCATCCGTCGCCAGGAGCTGGTATTGCGCCGGCTGGCGTTGACGGACACGCTGACAGGCTGGCTGAACCGCCGCGCGATGCAGGACATGGCGGAACGGGAATTCCAGCGCAGCGTGCGCACGGGGTCGGCGCTGGCCTTTGTCATCTTTGATATCGACCATTTCAAATCCATTAACGACCGTTTCGGCCATGCGGTCGGCGATGCAGCGTTGCGCCATGTCACTGCCGTGTCGGCCGGAGCGCTTCGCGGCTACGACGGCTGTTTTCGTATCGGCGGCGAGGAGTTTGCCGCACTGGTGACGGGCGCCGAGCTGGAAGAAGCCCGGCACGTGGCCGAGCGTTTGCGTGAACAGGTCGCCGCAGCGCCTTTGCTGATTGACGGGAATACGATTTCCATCACCGTCAGCGTAGGGCTTGCCGTGCGAGGGCAAGGCGATATTTCATGGGAAGACGGCCTGCGCCGCGCAGATGACGCGCTATACCATTCCAAGCAGAATGGGCGCAACCGCGTCAGTATAGACAAGCACAGCGTTGCCGCGCCAGAGACGGGCGGAAACCTGGCTGCGGGCATGCAGGCGATGGCCTGAACGCCCCGGGCGCTTTTAATACGAAAGCTTGGGGTACCAGCCGGTTCCGCGTCCGGCGGGTGTCAGGTCCAGGATATTCCACAGCGGCGTAGGGTCGGGTGCGCCGCGCGCATCTTGTCCTGGGTCTTCAGTGCCGCCCAGTTCCGATCCCCAGAAGTGCCGCACCTTGCCATCCTGTTTCATCCACACATCCAGCGCCGGCCATTCATTGCCGTCGGGCGCCAGGCCGCGGTAGTCGCGCGCAAAATCGTCGCCGACGGTGGCATAAAATGTCAGGTTGTTCCAGCCGCGCTCACGGGCGAATGCCAGTTGCCGCGACACCGGCGAACGGCCTATCACGGCGATGGCCACACGCTGCGAGATATCGCGTGAAGGAATGTCGATGGAGCCCAGGAAAGCCGTGCACATGGGGCAGGGGCGCTCGCGCTGCGGGCCGTACATCCAGAAATAGGTGACCAGCGTATCGTGCTCACCGAACATGTCGGCCAGCTTCAGCGTTTTGCCGTTCTCATCCAGGAACTCATAGTCGCGTGCCTCGCCGCCGGCCGGCAGCGCACGCCGCTGGGCGGCCACGCGTTCGATGTGGCGGCGTAGTTCGATTTCTTCCGCCAGTAGCGCGGTGCGCGCCTTGCGGTATGCATCGCTGTCATTGGGATAGGGTTTGCTCGCGGCGGCGGCGAGCTCGGTGGCGGATGTCAGCTGGGTCATTGCGTGCTCCTGTGATCGTAGCCCGGACGGCGTATTTTTCCCAGGAGACTTTTAATTTACATAGTCTCCGCCAGGCTCACTGTGCGATAGACCGCATACTCGCGGCAAACGCCTCAGGGTGCATATTCCGGGCTGTCCGGTACTGTTATTTTGCACTTTATTCTTTGCGGCGGATAAGTTTAATGAAAATGGCAAAATACAGCCGTGCGAGCAATGGCGCCCAACGGAGTCTGCTCATGGACAAAACTACAGGGCATGACATGCATAAACTACCAGTACTTCTGATCCTTGCGACTTCGGCTTTATTGTCTGCCTGTAGCAGCGCGGATTTCTATGCCATGCGTCAGGAAAACGCCCAGGACACGTGCAGAAAGCTGCCGGAGGCCGACCGGGGCGCTTGCCTGGCGCGGAACTCCGCCGATTACGACAGTTATAAAAAACAGCGGGAAGGCCTGCTGGATAGCTCAAAGAAATGAATATCCGTGGAGCATTACATCTCGTTTGAAACACTGATCTTTTCGCAGGGAAAGCCTTCATGAAAAAACATCTTGTTTTCTTCGCTGCTGCTGTGTCTGAATTGCTTTTCATCGGCGCCGCTCTCGCTGATAAAACGGACCTGGGCCGGCACATCGATATCGTCGCAGATACGGTAAAGAAAACGCCCGGCGGCAAGGGGATTAAAGAACGGGTGACGGCTACCGGGCATGCAATGCTGAGCAAAGGCAGCTTCTCGCTAAGTGGCGAGACGATTGTCGTGACGACGTACGACAATGGCCGCGAAGAGGTCAACGTGCTGTCGCTGGCCGGACTGGCGACGATGCGGCAAAAGAAAGAGGGCAGTACCTCCTGGACGGAAGGCGAGGCGCGCGCGATTTATTGTGTGATAGACGGCAAGGCTGCGGTTGCCGAGCTGCGCGAAAACGCCAGAGTCCGCCATCTGAACGGCGGCAAAGTAGAAGATGAGTCATCCGGCGACGGAATACTATATGACATCGTTGCCGAAGAAGTGACGCTGCGCGATCCCGGTCGCACTCTCAGGCGCCCGTCTGTGCGGCTGACGTGGTTGCCCGGGCGCACGTGGCTTGCAGGCAGGATGGTGTAACCGAAGCTCTTGAGGCCATTCCCGGCCTCAGTCTTTTATCCGGCCCATCGTAACTTTCTGCACACCCGCATCTTCGGCATTTGCCGCATCGTATTGCGCCCTGGCCAGCTGGAACTGCGGCAGCTTGCGTACTATCCAGTCCCACACCGGGTTTACCGCAACCAGCAATTCCGTGCCTGTGGGCGTGATTTCATATTCGACGCGCGGCGGCACTTCCATATACATCGTACGTGTCAGCAGGCCATCCCGTTCCAGCTGGCGCACGGTCTTGGTCAGCATTTTCTGGCTGATGCCGGTGACCTCATTCATCAGTTTGGAAAAGCGCAGCCGTCCACGCTCATGCAGCACATGCAAGACCCATAAAGACCAGGTTTCGGATACCCGGGAGATGATTTCCCTGGCCAGCAGGTCTGCATCCGCATCCAAGGCATCGCAGGAACTGTAGTCGATCTGGCCTTTAGTTACCTCGGGGTTACTAGGGATCATTTCAGCGCCTTATTTACATTGGTAACTAATGCACCTATCTTAGCGGCAGGCAAGGTATATGGCAATGCAGCCACCAAAGCAGATAACGGGAACATGGATGACGGCAAGAAAACGGTTTGGAATAGGCAAGATGCTGGCAGCACTGTTTGTGCTGCTGTTTGCGGGTGTCTCCGTGGCGCTGGCGCAAGCCTGGGATGCGCTGGGGCATTCGGCGGAGGGTGCGCGACTGGTCCGTATGCAGGCATCGCCGCAATGGCATGATGGCCGCTTCCACAACCCGCAGCCGCTGGCAAACGATGATTTGTGGAAAATACTGGTAGGCGCCTTTCATAAAAGCGATGATGCAACGCCGAAGCAGCCTGTGCCGGTGGTGCTGGACAAACGCAGCGATTTTGCGGTGCCGCCGGCGTCCGGCCTGCGCGTAACCTGGCTGGGCCATGCGACCACGCTGGTGGAGATAGGCGGCCATGCACTGCTGATAGACCCGATATGGAGCGACCGCGCATCGCCGGTGACCTGGGCCGGGCCCAAGCGCTGGTACGCGCCGCCGCTGGCGCTGGCGGACCTGCCGCCTATCGATGCCGTCTTGATTTCGCACGACCATTACGATCACCTGGACCGCGCCACTATTGTTGCAATGAAGGGTTGGACGAATAAATTCATCGTGCCGCTGGGTGTGGGTGCGCATCTGGCAGGCTGGGGCATTCCCGAAGAACGTATCATCGAGCTGGACTGGTGGGAAAGCAGCAAGCTGCCGGGCCTGGAGATCGTTGCGGTGCCGGCTCGCCATACTTCCGGCCGCTATCTGTTCGACCGCGACAAGACCTTGTGGGCGGGTTTTGCAATGATCGCAGCAAACCAGCGCGTGTACTACAGCGGCGACACCGGCATGACGCCACAGTTTGCCGATATCGGCAACCGGCTGGGGCCTTTCGACCTGAGCCTGATGCAGATCGGCGAATATGACGAGGCCTGGCCGGACTGGCACCTGAACCCGGAGCAGGCGATACAAGCGCAGCAGATGGTGAAAGGCAAGCTGATGCTGCCGGTGCACCACGGCTTGCTGGACCTTGCCTACCACAGCTGGACCGAGCCCATGGACAGGGCGCTGGCGGCGGCAGAAAAGGCGGGCGTACGCATGGTGATACCGCGCCCCGGTGAAAGCATAGAACCGGCCAATGCACCTGATGCCGCGATAGCCGCGCACTGGTGGCCCAGCCTGCCTGCCCGCGCTTCCGCTTCTGGCGACAAAATGGCCGCACAGGCCATGGACGAATCCGTAAAACCATCTGCAAAGGAAACACAATGAAGGTCATCCTGTTTGGCGCCAGCGGCATGGTAGGCCAGGGCGTATTGCGTGAGTGCCTGCTGGACCCGCAAGTGGAAAGCGTATTGTCTGTGGTGCGCAAGCCCACCGGCGCGCAGCACGCCAAGCTCCGTGAACTGGTGCACGACAATTTCTACGATTTCAGGCCGGTGGCCGATCAGATCACCGGCTATGACGCCTGTTTTTTCTGCCTGGGCGTATCGTCCGCTGGCATGAGCGAGCAGGCGTACCACCGGGTGACGTATGAGCTGACAATGGCTGCCGCAACCGTGCTGGCCGGCGGCAGCCCGCCGTTGACGTTCATCTATGTATCCGGCACTGGCACCGACAGCAGTGAAAAAGGCCGCAGTATGTGGGCCAGGGTCAAAGGCAAAACCGAGAACGCGCTGTTGCGCCTGCCGTTCAAGGCGGCGTATATGTTCCGCCCCGGCGCGATCCAGCCTTTGCATGGCATACGCTCCAAGACAAAGCTGTATGACGCGATCTACCGTATCACGGCGCCAATGCTGCCGCTGCTTAAAAAACTGATGCCGAATTCGATTACGACGACGGAGCAGGTGGGGAAGGCGATGATTGTGCTGGCGGCACGTGGCGGATCAAAAACCGTTTTGGAAACGCCGGACATCAACGCGCTGTAAAGACGAGGGCAAGAGCCTGATGCAGAGCGCTGCCCCGTGGAGCGCTCCCGGATTTCGCTGCGCTCCATCCAGGCTACGTACCTGCATTTTTTGCGCCGGGTGACAGGAATCAGAGATCGCCGTTTACCTTATCTGTAGCCCGGATGCAGCGCAGCGAAATCCGGGATGCGTACCCAAAACCTGTGGAGCGCGCCCGGGTTGGGCAACGCTCCACCTGGACTACATGCAGATAACAACTGGATACGTACTCAAACTACTCCTTGATCGTATCCAGCGCATTGCGCAAATCCCTGCGCAGGTCTTCCACATCTTCTATCCCTACCGACAGGCGCACGAAGGAGTCGGTAATACCCAAAGCCGCGCGCTGTTCCGCCGGGATGGTGGCATGCGTCATGATGGCAGGGTGTTCGATCAGGCTTTCCACGCCGCCCAGGCTTTCCGCCAGTGCAAACACTTCGCAGCGTTCCAGGAAGCGCTTTGCGCCGGCCAGGTCGGTGCGCAGTTCCACCGAGATGATACCGCCGAAACCGTCCATCTGGCGCAATGCCAGCTCGTGTTGAGGGTGCGAGGTCAGGCCGGGGTAGTACACGTGCTGCACTTCGGGTTGCTGCTGCAGCCAGGTCGCCAGGTCCAGCGCGCTTTTGCAATGGCGCTCCATGCGGATGTCCAGTGTCTTAACGCCGCGCAGCGCCAGGAAGCTGTCGAAAGGGCCGGCAATTGCGCCGACTGAATTCTGCAGGAAGGCCAGCTGTTCGCGCCATCCGGCCTGGTGCGGTTCGCCGCCGACGATGGCAATGCCGCCAATGATGTCGGAGTGGCCGTTCAGGTACTTGGTCAGCGAATGTACGACGATGTCGAAGCCCAGTTCCAGCGGGCGCTGCACGCGCGGGCTGGCAAAGGTATTGTCGGCCACGGCGATGATGCCGCGCTCGCGGCAAATCTCGGAAATAGCGCGCAGGTCGGCCAGCTTCAGCATCGGGTTGGTCGGCGTTTCCACCCATACCATCTTGGTGTCGGGGCGGATTGCTGCCAGCAGCGCTTTCGGATCGGTCATGTCCACATAGGTGAACTCCAGGCCGGCGCTGCGTTTGCGCACCCTTTCAAACAGGCGGTAGCTGCCGCCGTACATGTCGTCGCCGGCGATGATATGGGCGCCGCTGTCGGCCAGTTCCAGCACGGTGGCAATGGCGGCCAGACCGGAAGCAAAGGCGAAAGCCTGCGCGCCGCTTTCCAGATCGGCAACGCAGCGTTCCAGCGCCCAGCGGGTAGGATTATGCGAGCGGCCATAGTCCAGGCCCTTGTTCACGCCGGGGCTTTCCTGCACATAGGTGGAGGTGGCGTAAATCGGCGGCATGATGGCGCCGGTGGTAGGGTCGGGCGACTGGCCCGCATGAATCACGCGGGTTGCAAAACCTTGCGCATGGGTGTCTTTGGGATTTGTGCTCACGATAAAGTCCTGCGTAAGTGGTTAAGAAGGTCGAAGCGGGTGATCAGTCCGTAAAAATGATCCTTGTCGGCAATGATGGCGACCAGGCCGCGATTCAGCGTTTCTCGCAGCGCCGGCAGGCCGGCCGTGGGCGCCAGGGTTTCTATCTGGCGTGTCATGGTGTCTTGCACGGGGCTATGGAACAGCTTCGCGTCGCCCGAGACTTTCAGCAACAAGTCGGATTCGTCTATGATACCGGCTATCTGGCCTTCTTGTATCACGGGCAGCTGCGATATTTCTGCACTGCGCATGCGGTTGAAGGCCACCATCAGCGTATCGGCAGCGCCTACGCTGATGACGTTGCCGTCGTCAAAGCGGCGGCCGATGATGTCGCGCAGGTCGCCGTAGCTTTCCCGCTTCAGCAGGCCCTGGTCTATCATCCAGTTGTCGTTGTAGACCTTGGACAGGTAGCGGGTTCCGGTGTCGCAGACAAAGGTGACCACGCGTTTCGGCGTAGTCTGTTCCCGGCAGAAACGCAGCGCCGCTGCCAGCAGCGTGCCGGTGGACGAACCCGCCAGGATGCCCTCGGCGCGCAGCAGCTCGCGCGCGGTGCCGAAGCTTTCGGTGTCGTCTATCGTGTACGCATGTTTGACGCCGGTCATGTCGGCAATCGACGGGATAAAATCCTCGCCTATGCCTTCCACCGCCCAGGAGCCGCTGGTGTCGGATATGTGGCCGGTCTTTACATATTCAGTCAGGATCGAGCCCTTGGGATCCGCCAGCACAAATTCCAGCTTGGGCTGTTTCTCGAGAAAGAAGCGCGTCAGCCCCGTCAGCGTGCCTGCCGAGCCCACGCCGCAGACGATGGCGTCCACGTCGTGCCCGGTCTGTTCCCAGATTTCCGGTGCAGTGCTCAATTCATGTGCCAGCGGATTGGCCGGGTTATTGAACTGGTCGGCAAAGAAGGAGTCCGGGATTTCCTTGGTCAGCCGGGCGGCATAGTCCTGGTAATACTCGGGGTGGCCCTTGCCGACGTCGGAACGGGTCAGGTGGATTTCCGCACCCATGGCTTTCAGGTGCAGGATTTTTTCTGTGGACATTTTATCCGGCACCACCAGCACCACGCGGTAGCCCTTGGCGCGGCCGACCAGCGCCAGGCCCAGACCGGTATTGCCGGCAGTGGCCTCGATGATGGTGCCGCCGGGTTTCAGGCGGCCATCGCGTTCGGCTGCTTCTATCATCGATAGGCCGACCCTGTCCTTGATGGAGCCGCCGGGGTTTTGCGATTCCAGTTTCAGGAACAGTTCACACGGACCCGTATCCAGGCGGGTAACCCGGATCAGAGGCGTGTTGCCAATCAGCGCAAGTACTGCGGGATTAGTTTGATTTGTCATGTCAGTGTCCATTTGCAAGGGATACCCTGGATAAGAAGTATGGGCCTTGTTTCATTTAGTTCAAGAGGCGCACATGCTAGCGATGTGGCCGCAGCGGGGGGAAGGAATGTTTTTGCATAAGCTTATGCGTATATGGTCTCCTTGCAGTCTCTTTTCGGCCTTCTTTTTTATTGTTCAATTGCTGCCGTCATCTTACTCCGAAGTGCATCAGGAAGTTTTACATGCGCATCGCGCATGCATGCCGTATGCAAACATGGCTTTAATATATTAGAGTGCGTATTGAGGCGCATACTTGAACACGTACTTAAGTAAGTACTTAAGCTCGTATTTGAGCAAATACTCAGGCATATACCCAAGCGCATATTGAGGGGCGCTGTCTGCCCGCAACGCTTATGCAACAGCCGCATTAAATATTGCGTTAAGGAAATTCTTTTTTGCGTCGAATGAGATTAATATTGGTTTTGCTGTCCGGCCCCCGGTTGCAGGCCCTTTGATGGTGGCATGTGTTGCAAAACACAAAGAAGTATTGCAATTTCCTTGTTAATCACTGATGATGGCAAAAAGATAATTCTCGGTTGCAGCCCATTGGTGCAACCGGGCCAAAGCGGGGAATTCATGACGGACACGAATCAGGAGCAGCGATGCAATCACTGTTTCGTCTAGCCAGAAACATCCTGGTCGCGCGACGCACGACGGCAATTCTGTTGCCGCTGATTGCCGTGATCATTCTCCTTAGCATATTTGCCGCTATCAGCGTGATCGTCATGTCGGTGCTGCGCGCCTATGTCGGTGGAGAAAGCCACTGGTCCAAAGCGCAGAAGGACGCCATCTATGCATTGCAGCGTTTTGCCGCCACAGGCGCCGAGCCGGAATACCAGCGCTTCCTGAAAGAAATTGATGTGCCGCTGGGAGACCGGCGCGCCAGGCTGGAGCTCGATAAGCCGGATCCCGATTACGCCGTGGTGCAGGAGGGCTTCGTGGCAGGCGGTGTCGCCGCCGACGATATCGCCAGCATGTCGTGGATGTACCGCAACTACAAGAACCTGCCGCTGTTCCGCAACGCCATCAGCTACTGGGAGCAGGGCGACTATTACATACTGAAAGTGCATGATATCGGCCTCAGCCTGCGCGAGCTGGAACTGGCCGGCCAGCGCGGCAGCAGCACGGCACTTTCCGCCGTCGCCGAACTGCAATCGATAGACAGCCTGCTGGCGCCCGTGGAAGACGGCTATGCACTGTCGCTCAGCGAGGCGTCGCGGCAGATCAAGAACATGCTGCTGGTTGCGTTGATTGTTGGCGCGCTTCTGCTGCTGTTTGCCTGCACCTGGTATTCGCGGCGCTCGTATGAGCGCAGCCACAGGCTGCAGGCGCAGTTGCGGCAAAGCGAGGAAAGGCTCAGCCTGGGCTTTGCCGGCAGCAATGCAGGCCTGTGGGATTGGGACATCGTCAACGGCCAGGTCTTTTATTCGCCGTGGATCAACCAGCAACTGGGCTATTCAGGGAAGGAAATGTCTTCCGCGCCGTCGGCCTTTGTCGATCTGATCCATCCGGATGACCGGCAGATGGCGCAGGATGCGTTGCGGCGGCATCTGGTGGCCAATACGATGTACGACATCGAATTCCGCGTCAAGACGATGACCGGCGACTATATCTGGTGCAAGTCGCGCGCGCAGGCCATCCGCAGCGAAGAGGGTGTGGCGGTGCGCATGGTCGGTTCGCTGTTCGACGTCACCGACCGCAAGATGGCAGAGGCCAAGGCTTTTGCCGAAAAAGAACTGGCCGAGGTTACCCTGGCCTCGATCGCTGATGCCGTTATCACTACGGATAATCTGGGCCGCATCAGTTATTGCAACAAGATCGCCGAGCAAATGTTGGGCCTGTCGCGAGAGGATATGCTGACGCAGCCTTTCGATGCCGTCTGCAAGATATTCGACGAAAAAAACCATGAGCACGTGCCCGATTTCCTGGAGCAGGTGATGTGGCCGGAAACCGGCACCGAGACCACCAACGACCTCTACCTGCTGGGTGTGGACGGCAGCAATATCCCCATAGACCGGTCGATTGCGCCGATCCGCAACCCGGACGGCAATGTGATCGGCATCGTGATCGTGCTGCACGACGTCAGCGAAGTACGCAGGCATGCGGCCCAGCTGTCCTACCAGGCCACGCATGACGAGCTGACCGGCATCCTGAACCGGCGCGAGTTTGAGCGCAGGCTCAGCGAATTAATCGCGAAGGAGCCGGTGGACGAGGAATACGAAGAGCATGCGGTGATGTATCTGGACCTGGACAGGTTCAAGATCATCAACGATACCAGCGGCCATGCGGCCGGGGACGAACTGATACGCCAGGTCAGCCACATGCTGAAGCACAGGCTGCGGGACGGCGACATGGTAGGGCGGCTGGGCGGCGACGAATTCGGCGTGGTGCTGGCGCATTGCAGCAAGACCGACGCCTGCCGGCTGGCCGAAGTGCTGCGCCAGAGCGTCGCGGACATCCGCTTTGCGTGGGGCGGCCGCGCGTTTGAAATCGGCGTCAGTGTCGGCCTGGTGGTGTTGGCGCCAGGCATGATATCGCTGAAGGAGGTGATGAAGGCCGCCGATGCCGCCTGCTACATGGCCAAGGAAAAAGGCCGCAACCGCATCCACCTGTTCAGCCATGACGATGAAGACCTGTCGGTGCGGCATAATGAAATGGAATGGGTGTCGCGCATCAAGGCCGCGCTGGACCAGGACCGCTTCTGCCTGTATACGCAAAAAATCCAGTCACTGCATGCTGAACACACGGGCGAAGGCGAGCACGTGGAAATACTGCTGCGCATGCTGGACGAAGAGTACAAGATTATCCCGCCGATGGCGTTCATCCCCTCTGCGGAGCGCTTTGACCTGATGCCGCAGATAGATCGCTGGGTCATCCGCAAAAGCTTCAGCGCGCTGGCAACCCTCTGCAAGGACGGCGGTGCCGCTATCGACACCTGGGCCATCAACCTGTCCGGCGCATCGATTGGAGACGACCGCCTGCTGGATTACGTCATCGAGCAGCAGCAGGCATCCGGCATTACCTTCAGTAAAATCTGCTTTGAAATTACCGAGACGGCGGCCATTGCCAACCTGCAGAAGGCCGTCACGCTGATCAACCGCCTGCGCGGCTTGGGTTGCCGTTTTGCGCTGGACGATTTCGGCGTCGGCATGTCTTCGTTCAGCTATCTGAAACACCTGCCGGTCGATTACCTGAAAATAGACGGTAGCTTCATCAAGGAAATCGTCAATAGCCCGACCGACAGGGCGATGGTCGAATCCATCAACCAGATTGGTCACGTGATGGGCAAGCAGACCATCGCCGAGTTCGTCGAAGACGACGCCATCATCGCCTGCCTGAAACAGATAGGCATCGACTATGCGCAGGGCTACGGCATAGGGCGGCCGCAGCCCTTGCCGCCGCAGGCCTTTGCCAGCAAGCACGTGGAGAGAATGGAAGCGCTGCTGTCCGGCACCCGCAAGATTGCCTAGCTGTTGCGGCCCGGCCGGGGTGAGGCATTTTATTTGATGGGTTTGCCGTATTTCGCGGTATATTTGCATTGGCCGGTGTCCGGCTTTTTTTATTTCAGATAAACGCAACAAGTAATCACAATGGCAATTACCCCCGGTCGTAAACAGACGAGAAGTGTCAGCATGGGTGACAGGAATATCATCACCCATGGCTTGCATACGCAGTTCTGGCAGGATATCTATTACTACGCAATGACTTCCAGCTGGCCGGCATTTTTCGGCGCTATTGCCGTAGTGTTTATTTCGCTCAACGTCCTGTTCGCCTGGATTTACATGATGGGCGACAACCCCATCGGCAACCAGTCGCCCAAAGGTTTCCTGGGAGCGTTCTTCTTCAGCGTGGAGACAGTAGCAACCGTCGGCTACGGCGATATGCATCCACAAACGATCTATGGCCATGTCGTGTCGGCGATAGAAATCTTCATGGGCATGGCCAGTATTGCGCTGATCACCGGCGTCATGTTTGCGCGGTTTTCCCGGCCCCGGTCCCACATTGTATTTGCGCACCACCCGATTACGCATCATCGCGACGGCAAGCAGGTGCTGATGATACGCATGGCCAATGCGCGGCTGAACGTCATCAGTGAGGCGTCCGCCAAACTGCGTCTGCTGCGCGACCAGGATGGGCAGGATGCCAGCGTGTTCCGCAAGCTATATGACCTGAAGCTGGAGCGCGAACAGCACCCTGTCTTTGTGCTTGGATGGACGGTCATGCACGTCATTGATGAAACCAGCCCCTTGTTCGGCCTGGATCTGGAGACGCTGGCCAAGGACAATGCCGGCCTGATTTTAAGCGTGGAAGGCTCGGATGAGACCACCAGCCAGACGCTGCGCGCGCGCAGTTTCTACAGCCACAAATCGATACGCTGGAACCACCGCTACATCAATATTTTCAGCATGGACGAGCAGGAAAACCAGCACATCGATTATTCCCGCTTCCATGATACCGAGGCGATCGCGCCGGCAGCGTTGCAAGAAACCGCCCGCAGTTAAGCGGCCAGGGATTTTTCCATGAATACGCTCAACGGATCGTCGGCGTAGCCGCCAAAAGGGGCGCGCGTTTGATAACCGCAACGCGCATACAGGATCAGGGCCTCATGATGCAGCGGCCCTGTTTCCAGTTGCAGCAGGCGGCAGCCTGCCTTCGACGCGTGGAATTCCAGCATCGCGAGCAGCTTACTGGCGATGCCCAGGCCTCGCTGATTCGGCTGTACATACATTCGCTTCAACTCTCCCACGGCACCGCCTAGTACCACGGCGCCGCAGCCGATAGCGCCGCCGGCCGCATTGCGCGCCACGGCAAACAGTAGTTGTCCCTGCTCCACACCGGACAGATCCAGCGAATACACACTTTCCGCAGGATACAGGCTGTGCTGGTAGGCATCCAGATCGGCGATCAGCGCCATCACTTCAGCCTGATTCGGCGTTTCCAGTGCAATGCTGATGTCGTTCGCTTTACTCATGGCGTTCATGCCGCTCATGCTGATTGTGCTCCCAATGCACGAACATAGAGCGATGTCGCGCACAGGCCACCGTCCGGCCACAGCGCGTAGTCGGGAATGCGGCCGCAAAATACCCAGCCCAGCCTTTCATACAGGCGTTCCGCGCCGCTGCCGGTAGCGGTATCGAGCACCAAGGTGGTTTTCCCCGCCGCCAGCGCGTGCTGTTCCAGTTCTTTCATCAATGCTTCTCCCATCCCTTGCTTGCGGGCGCGGCGGTGGACCAGCAGTTTGGACACATCGGCGCGGTGCGGCTGATTTTCCGGCTGGCCCAGCACCAGTTGCACGGTGCCGGCGATGCTGCCTGTGCTGTCGCGGGCCACCAGCAGCAGGCGTTTTCCTGCTGCAACGCCATCGGCCACGTCCTGCCAGAAAGCCCCGGCTTTTGCAGGAGAAAGAGGGTGCATGAAGCTGACGGAGGCACCACCGGCCACGCAATCGGTCAGCACGTCTATCAGTGCTTCCCGGTCGGCATCGCTGATAGCCTCCAGCTTTTGTATCTGCACAACATGCTCCACGATGATCTCCTTATGCCTGGCAGCGCCGCTGCCTTAAAAATCGCTGTTGATGACGACTACATACCGCGCGGCCTTGCCGGTAGTGTTCTGATACTGTACGGCCTGGTCTTCCCGCATCGCCAGGCAGTCTCCCTCATGCAGGCTGCATTGTTGCCCGCCGATGGTGATTTCCATGCTTCCCTCCAGCATCCATATCTGCTGCTGGATATCGGTGTCGCGGGTGCCGGCTTCATAGGCCACGCTGGCCCCCGGCGGGAAGACGACTTCAACGATCTGTATCGGCGAGCGGAAGTGCGGAGGGGAGACATTTCGCCGCAGGTAGCCGGACTGCGGGTCCTTCCATTCCAGCTGTTCGCTGCGCCTTGCCAACGGGCTGGCATCTTCACGCGGGTCTTCAAATAGCGATGCCAGCGTCACACCCAGGCCCTTGGCCAGTTTTTCCAGCACCACGGCGGTCGGGCTGCTTTCGCCGCGCTCTATCAGCGAGATCATCGAACGGCTGACATTGCAGCGCGTCGCCAGCGCTTCCAGCGACATCTCGCGTTCGGCGCGCAGGCCGGCGACGCGGCGGGCGATGCGCAGATTGATGTCGGACGAGGGTTTTTCTGTAATTTCTTTCATAGTGGATTTATTATCCAGTTTACTGGATATTGTTGTCAATACCCTTATTCGTTACTTGCAAAATGTGTGGAAACAGCCTGGCCGCAGGCTTAAGAGGATTGCCAACGCAGCGCGAATAATCGCTACAATGTCAGCAAAACCAGCTAACCAGACACGGAGTATTTGATGCTGACAGAAGCGCAAAAAGAACACTATGCAAAAGACGGCTACCTTGTGCTGCCGGGTTTCAAGAGTCCAGCCGACATTGCCGCTTTGAGGGAGCGCGCGGCGCAGATCGTGGAGGCGTTCGACCCGGCGGAGAGCGTGTCTATCTTCACCACGCAAGAGCAGGAAAAAACAACCGACGACTATTTTCTCGGTTCCGCCGACAAGGTACGCTGCTTTTTCGAAGAAGAAGCCTTCGGCGCCGATGGCGCGCTGCGCCAGGACAAGTCGCTGTCCATCAACAAGATAGGCCATGCGCTGCATGACATCGATCCGGTGTTCATGGCCTTTTCGCGCGATGACAAACTGGCGGAAGTCGCCGAAGACATCGGTCTGGTCGAAGCGCAGGTATGGCAATCCATGTACATCTTCAAGCAGCCCGGCATCGGCGGCGAAGTGCGCTGGCACCAGGATGCCACCTATTTCGACAGCACGCCGATCAGTGTCACGACCTTCTGGTTTGCGCTGGAAGACGCGACATTGGAAAACGGTTGCCTGTGGGTGGAGCCGGGCGGCCACCGCGGCCCCTTGCGTGAGCGCTTCATCCGCGAAGGCGATGCTGTCAGGGTAGAGAAACTGGATGCCATGCCATGGCCGGACGACAGCACCGCCATACCGGTGGAAGTGGCCGCCGGCAGCCTGGTATGTTTCCACGGCCTGCTGCCGCACTACAGCGCGCCCAACCGTTCACCGGTGTCGCGCCATGCCTATACACTGCATGCGACTGACGGCCGCACCGCGTATTCCGCCGGCAACTGGATACAGCGCGGCAAAGACCTGCCGGTGCGCGGCTTTCGTTAGATTCTTGCGTGGCTCGGCTATAATCCCGCCATTCACGGCCGTGGCCGCATACAAAGAGGGATACAACATGCAGATCGCACAACTGGGCTCCTTGACGAAAGACGAAGAACTGGATGACTGGCTGATCAGCGCTCCGGTCGCCATTCCTTATCTGGGTGGGCTGGAACTGGAATTCGTGCTGGAAGGCGTGGAAGGCGATGCGCATCCGGAAGAGTTTGCCGCCGCCGTATCCCATTTCCTGGCCAAGGCCAAGGAAGAGCAGGCGCAGGCCGCGCCGCATATCCTGGAAGCTTTCAATGCAGCAGCGGCAGCTGCCGTGCCGGAAAAGCTTTCCTGCGTCATTGGCAGTGCCGCTGAAGCCTGGCAGCATGTGCGCCCGGAAGAAGTGCGCGTTTGCCGCCGCCAGCAGGGCGACCGCAAGGTGTATGTGCAGGTCGTGGCCGATTGCGACTGGGACCATGAGCACGGGTTGCAACTGGTGTTCCGCGAAGGCAGGGAACTGTCCCGCGTCAGCTCCTTTGACGACCACCTGACCTATGCCGATGCCTTTGGCTTGCCGGATGACATGGACCAGATCAGTGGCTGATATTTTGTAAAGTAGGCGACGGTTCCAGCCCGCCGTTTCTCTGTTTCTGCCGCACAAAAAAAAGCCCCTGCAGCCATTCCGCTGCAGGGGCTTTTTACATTGCCGTATCGGCGCCGTCTTAGTTGAACTTGTAATTCACGTTCAGCGTAAAGGCACGGCCGCGTGGATCTGCTACGCGTGGATCCCAGCCTGCGCCGACCACATCATCCACATTGTGGGCAGTGAACGGAGGATCTGTGTTGAACAGGTTCTGGATGCCGGCGGTAATGGTCGTGTTTTTAAACCCGGTATAGGTCGCCGACAGGCCATACGTGATGTACGCATCGACGTAAGGATTGAAACCCGGAGGGATCACACCCTTAGGCAGCTGGTCCTTGTAGCCGGATGCATACAGCTGCGTGCCCATCACGCTCCATGAACCGCGTGTCCATGTGATGGAAGCATTGTGCTTCCAGCGCAGGTACAGGTCGCTGGTGCCGAAGTTGCCGACCAGTTCCTGATAAGGCTGGTCTTCAAATTCATGGTACTTGAAGCTGTTGGTGTAGGTGCCGTCAATCGCGAAACTCCATTTGCCGCTAGGCAGGGATTCCGTATCGTAGTGCAGGCTGACGTCTGCGCCGCGGGTCTGGCTGCCTGCCGCATTGATCCAGCCGGCCTGGATGTAATCGATGGTGCCGTCCGGATTGCGCACGATGTTGTTCAGCAGCGACTGGTAGTTCGCCAGTACCTGGGTCACGGTACGGTTCAGGATGCGGTTTTTGGAACGGATTTCCCAGATATCCAGCGAGCCTGTCAGGCCTTTCATCGGTGATACGACAAAACCGATACTGCCTTGTTTCGATGTTTCCGGTTTCAGTGCGGAGTTGCCGCCTGTACGGTAATCCATCTTGATGGAGCAGTAGTTAGGATCACCAGGATGCAGCGGGCACTGCACCGGATCATCCGCCCCGTTAGGCAGTTCCTGCGTCAACTGGCCGGAATACAGCTGCTGGAAGCTTGGCGCCAGAAAGCCGCTATTGACCGAGCCGCGGAACACAATTGCTTCCAGCGGCTGGTAGCGGAAGGCCAGTTTAGGATTGGTCGTGCCGCCGATCACGCTGTACTGGTCATGGCGCACCGCTGCCTGCAGTTCCAGGCTCTTGGTGATAGGAATGATCGTTTCAGCATATACCGCCTTGATGTCGCGGCTCACGCTAGGCAATGCAGCGTTACCCGGCGCCAGCAGGATCGTGGTGGCGTCGATGCCTTGCGAGAATTCATACGACTCGCGGCGCAGGTCGAAACCGGCTGCAATGCTCAGCGGGCCGGCCGGCAGCTGGAACAGTTCGCCGGAGATATTGCCGTCGGCCTGTGTCAGCTTGGTAGTGCCGCCTTGCAGGTCCACATACGCCTTGGTCGAATTCAGCAGCGCCATTGCTTCCGGCGTCTGCTTCTGGCCTGGCGCAAGCCACGGGTTGATGATGCCGGTTGCCAGTGCTGCATACAGCTTATCCGTGTAGGAATAGCCATCTACCAGCTGGGTATCGGCCTTGGAACGGGCCGCGGATACGCCGAGCTTGTAATCCCACTTGCCCAAAACGACGCCTTCCATGCCCAACAGCAAACGGGCATTGTCGGAAGTCGTTTCCTGCGTGCGGTTGCCGAGGTCATTGGCGCGCCACTTGTAGGCAATAGGTTTGGTGTTGTCGAACGTAGGGATATACGCCGACAGATCCTGGTAGTAAGGGCCGCCGACAGGATAGACGTTCTTGCTGGCGATGCTGGTGGAAATTTGCAGCGGCGTGAACTCTGCCCTGGATTTGGCGCGCGATGCTGTCAGTTCGGCAAAGGCCTTGGTGTCGGCATTGATTTGTATCGTGCCGCGCGACACCAGGTTGGCATGTTCCACCGGCTGCTGCATCACATAATCTGCGCCGTAATCGTAAGCGCAGGAGTAGGTGGAGCGCAGGATGGAGGTTGAGTTCTGCCACAGCGGCGCATCGTACTGGGACATGCCGGGAATGGTGCCGCATTTGCCGGTCAGGCTCAGCAGGCTGGCCTGCAGGTAGGAGTTGGGATCGCCCGGCAGCTTGAAGCCTGTGCCCAGCGCGGTGCCGGCACCAGACAGCTGATTGGCGTAAGGCGTGCCGGTGGTGTCCGGGGACAGGCCGCGTGCAGGCTGGTAGCCGCGCGCGAAATCGCGCTGGCTGGAGCGCAGGATGTCTGCCTTGTCCAGTGTCAGGCTGGCCATGACGTTGTAGCCGTCCTTGTCCAGCGTGCCCTTGCCGGCCAGCAGAGACGCGCGGCGGGTTGCGCCGCCGCCTTCTTGCGTGATATTGGTGTCGGCGGCAATTTCAACGCCGGTGTAGTTGGTCTTCAGGATGAAGTTGATGACGCCGCCAATCGCATCGGTACCGTAGATCGCGGAAGCACCGTCTTTCAGGATCTCAATGCGCTCGACTGCTGCCATCGGGATGGCGTTCAAGTCCACTGATTTGCCGCTGGTGCCGTGCGCGGAAACGCGGCGGCCGTTCAGCAGCACCAGCGTGCTGGAAGGGCCCAGGCCGCGCAAGTTGGCGAATGAGGCACCGCCCACCAGGCGGTCGGCGTCCGCGCCGAAGACGTTGTTGCCGGACGTCATGTTATTGGTGCCGGTGCCGTTGGCTGAAATAATCCTCATCAGCTGTTCGGCACTGGTAATGCCCTGGCGTTCGATATCGCTCTTGGTGATTACCTGCACCGGCAAGGCGCCTTCCTTGGCGATACGTTTAATGCTACTACCTGTGATTTCAACTTTTTGCGGTTCCCCCTGCTGATCCGCCTGTTCCTGAGCAAAGACGGTACTGGACACGCCTATCAGGGCAATACATTGGGCAATTTTCTTTAGTTTCACGGTTGACTCTCCATTTATTTACTACTTAAGCCTTGGTGGCGCTTGCTTGCCTGTCCCGGTAATGGTGCACACGGGGCGGGTGTTGCTTCTGCCTTTTTTTATGAATGATGAACTGCACGTATTTTGAAACTGCATGTTTGCTGCAAATGGTTTACACCGAAATGCAGACTAGGGTGTGGGATCGGCATGTGACAAATGAAAAAAAAGTTCCAATCGATAACTAAAAGATATAGGGTTCTGCGCCACCCCGCGCCATGCGGTGGTTTAGCTGCGAAAGAGGGCGGGAACGGGATTTTTCGCGAGATGCCAGGGGAATAAAAACATGGTCGTGCGTGCTGAAAAACCACACTTTGCAGCGTGGTTTTTACGGGCAGCCGGGGAGGGATTTTCTAGTGGAATTCGTGCGGCACGCGTGGGCTCTCATTGCCCAGCCTGTCTACCGCCGATATCTGGATTTCTTGCAGTGCACCATAAACGGGATCATTCGCCGTGCTGATGAGCGTATTGGAGGCCGGCTGCACCGAAAACTGCCACAGCTTGCCATAGCGTTTCCAGACTGCCAGCAGCGATGTCCCGGCGGCCGCTTTGGCTGTCATGACAGGCGTTTTGGCATTGGCAGCCGCGCTGCTGTCCACCGTCAATGCCGGGGCGGCAGGTGGCGTGTTACCCAGCCATGGTGTGGCCGGCACCAGCGCCACATTCTGGTAGGGGCCTTGCTGCAGCAGGTCGCGAATATTCTTCTTGTCCTTCATTAGCACCGTCATGCTGAAATGCAGGTTGCCGCCGCTGCCGGGCCTGTCGCGCGTGGCGGCGATCTGGTTCAGGATTTCCTGCGGCTGCCAGGATTGTTCGGTGTCGGTGATGCGGCCGGTATACAGCCCGGCCCACAAGTGCCGGCCCTGCGTGTTTTGTGCTATCCAGTAATCAAGCAATGTCTTATACGCCTGCGGCGCCTGGTCTATGGGCCAGTACAGTTGCGGCGCGAGGTAATCCAGCCAGCCGTTTTGCAGCCACAACTCCACGTCCGCATACAGCTTGTCATACTGGCTGAAGCCGGTGATGCCGGGCGGCAGGCGGTCTGGGCGGCCGATGCCGAAAGGGCTGACGCCGAACTTGACCCAGCTTTTCTCCTTATGGACTTCGGCATGGATCTGCGCTATCAGGCGGTCCACGTTTTGCCGGCGCCAGTCCGCGCGCGCCAGCTTGCCGCCGTCTTTCAGGTAGCGCTGCCATGAGACCTCGTCGGGGAAGTCCTGCTCGCTGCCTTTGGCGTCATTGACCGGATAGGGATAGAAATAATCGTCGATATGGATGCCGTCCACATCGTATCGGCGCACCACGTCGGTAATTACTGCCAGCGTTTGCTTTGCCGCCAGCGGTTCGCCGGGGTCCATCCACAGCATGTCGCCATACTGCTTCACGATTGCCGGACGCTGTTTGCTGACATGGCTGGCGGCGGCCGGCGATTTGCTGTTGGCCACCGTCCTGGCGCGGTAAGGGTTGAACCACGCATGCAGTTCCAGCCCGCGCAGGTGGGCTTCGTCTATCCACATTTTCAGCGGATCGTAATATGGTCGTGGCGGCTTGCCCTGTTCGCCGGTCAGGTATTCGGACCAGGGTTCCAGCGTGGACGGGTAGAGCGCATCGGCGGCTGGGCGTACCTGCAGCACGATGGCGTTCAGGCGCATTGATTTGGCGGTATCCAGTATCGCGATGATTTCCGCCTGCTGTTGCGCTACGCTCAGGTCCTTGCGGCTAGGCCAGTCTATGTTGCCGACGCTGGCAACCCAGGCGGCGCGGAATTCGCGCGGCGCAGGCGGCGGCGTATGCAGGTCGGTAACGGGGAAGCCCGGCGTTGGGGCGGTGCCCTGGGCATTGGTGCTGACAACTGGCGCCGGTACGGCGGGTTTGTTGCCGGCGCAGCCGCTGAACAGGGCCAGCATCACGGCCAGCAGGCTCAGCAGCAGGGAAAGGGGAAGTGGATGTGAGGTTCGATGTTTCAATAAATGCTCATTCATACTTTGACAAACCAGCGCCTTCGCCACATCAGCCAGGCAATGCAGAACATGGCCAGGTTGAACAGCAATGCAAAGATCAGCGATGCATTGACCGGGGCGACGGGCAGGTTTTTAATCGGCGCGTACAGGATGGCTTGCAAGGATAACAGCGTAGCGTCAGGCTGCGCAATTTTTATCAGGCCCAGCATCCTGGCGATCAGGCCGGACAAGGCAAACAGGAACAGCGCGTTCATGCCGTAAATAATGAAAGGCATGCAGATGCGCCGCGCCAGCTGTTGCATGCGTAGCGAATTATTGCCGTCAAGAAAATAATAGAAGCCAGAAAACAGCAGCAATGCCCAGCCTGTCATGAAGATGCAATACGACGTCGTCCACAGGCTTTTGATGATGGGCATCAGCAGCATATCGAGCTGCAAGCCTGATACCAGGCAGATCAGCCCGGCCAGCGCCATCCATGCCGTTTTTTGCTTTTTGCCCGCGCTGCCGGCGAGCAGGTGGCCGGTCAATACCCCGAACAGCAGGTTGCATAGCGCGGGCAGCGTGCTCAGCAGGCCTTCCGGATCCCAGGTCTTGACCCTGCGCCACAGATGGCCGTTGAGCAGCAGCCGGTCTATGTAGGCGCCCGCGTCGCGCCCCGGCTCCAGCGCGCCTGCGCTCCATACGCCATTCAGGTCAGGCACCGGCACTTTCAGCATCATCGCTGAATATACGGCCAGCAACGCAACTATCCAGACGCATTGCTGCTTCCAGCTGAAGTACAGCACGATGGGTGCGGCCAGCAGCGTGCACAGCGCAATCCGCTGCAGCACGCCGGGGATGCGGACGATGGAAAAATCGAAATGCGGGATCATGTTCAGCGACAGGCCGATCAGGAAAATAATCGCCGCGCGCCTGGCGAGCTGCCGCAGCAATGCCGGCTTGCTCGCTCCGGCTGCCGCGCGCTGGCTCAGTGACAGGTGCATGGATATGCCGCCGATGAACAGGAAAAAAGGGAAGATCCAGTCGGTAAATGTCCAGCCGGCCCACTCTGCATGGTCCAGCTGGGCATACAGGTGGCTCCAGTCGCCGGGATTATTCACCAGCAGCATGCTGGCGATGGTAAAACCGCGGAATGCATCCAGCGACACGAGCCGTTTGCCGGTTTCCGGGGGAACTGCCTTGCCCGCAATCGCTGTGCCGCCGCCTGATCCCGTCATGGGTTTTGCTCCGTGGATTTTTGTAGACGAAAAAACAGGGCGCGGTTGCGCCCTGCAAAGGCTCATCCATCGTGGGGGAGAGATGAGGGTACTGCTCCTTGGGAAATACCTTTAACACTGAAGGCATCGTAGGGCCGCCAAGGCGATTGTGTCGCCAGGGGCACCGCGTTGCTTTCATTCTTGCCATTGCGGATTACTTGCTTCAGATCTATCTTGGAGGATGCAGTTTTCTCACGACGCGCATCCCTAATCCAGAGCTGCATGGCGGAATTGCTGCCATGTTGCAAACATTAACGACGTCCATGCCGCTGGTTCAGGACAGCATGGGCGTCTATAACGCCAGTGAATCTTTTCACAAAAAACGGATACGGACGACTGACTTTTTGCAAGGGTGGTATGTGAAAAAGTTATGGGGCCGGGACGCAGGACTTGCAGCCGGCGGCAAAGTGGTCTTGCTGCTCGCGGCATTTGTTAAAAATATTGCCTTGTTGAATTTGTTTAATCGCAGCAACCTATTTTTTGATGCGTTCACTTAATATATCCGGGCTGCTCACCACCTGTCTAGTTTTACCCCAAGGGGATGTAGAGGACGGTGTTCGGGCTATACGGTTTATCCGGTTCTGCGGTTTTATGGTTCAACTAAATCAATAATTCAAAATTCATAAAAAAGAGGGAAGTTCATGCCGAATTTTATTAAAAACCTTAACATAGGGACGCGCCTTGCCATGGGCTTCGCGGTTGTCCTGTTGTGCGCGCTTGTTGCCATCTTTATCGGCATCACACGCCTGAATGCCGTGGCGGCGGAAACGCAGGATCTGCTGGATGACCCGCTGACCACGGAGCGCCTGATCTCCGACTGGTACCGCATCGTCTTCACCGGCATCCGCCGCACGATGGCCATTGTCAAAAATAGCGATTCCACACTGGCGACTTTCTTTGCGGACGAAGTGGCAAACTCCACCAAGCTATCGGGCGAGCTGCAAAAGAAAATCGAGCCGCATATCTCTACCGACAAGGAAAAGCAATTATGGGCCGAGCTGGCGGAACTGCGCAAAGGCTACCTGAGCGCGCGCGATACCGCCATCGCACTGAAGAAGGATGGCAAGTCGGATGAGGCGAACCAGATGGTGGACCAGAAATTCGTTCCGGCCGCCAAGGCCTATGGCGAAAGGATACAAGACCTGCTGAACAACCAGCGCGGCGCCATCGACGATAAAGCCGCCGAGATTCAGAGCATCTATAAAACCAGCCGCAACCTGATGGTGGCACTGGCAGCGCTGATGACGCTGTTCGTACTGGTGTGTGCCTGGATATTGACCAAATCGATCACGCAGCCCCTGGCAAGGGCCGTGCAGGTCGCCAAGCAGGTCGCCGCCGGCGACCTGACGGCAGAGATCAGCAATGAAACCAAGGATGAAACAGGCCAGTTGCTGAATGCCTTGCAGGACATGAACAGCAACCTGTCGCACCTGGTGTCTAATGTGCGCTCTTCAACCGAAACCATCACCGTCGCATCGCAGGAAATTGCTGCCGGCAATGCCGACCTCTCCTCACGCACTGAGTCGCAGGCCAGCTCGCTGGAAGAAACCGCTTCGTCGATGGAAGAGCTGACCAGCACCGTGCGGCAGAATGCCGACAATGCGCGCCAGGCCAACCAACTGGTCGTATCCGCCAGCGAAGTGGCAATCAAGGGTGGCAAGGTCGTGGGGCAGGTGGTCAACACCATGAGCACCATCAAGGACAGCTCGCGCAAGATCGTGGACATTATCGGCGTGATCGACGGCATCGCTTTTCAGACCAATATCCTGGCTTTGAATGCCGCAGTGGAAGCGGCGCGGGCCGGTGAGCAGGGCCGCGGCTTTGCCGTCGTGGCTTCAGAGGTGCGCAACCTGGCGCAGCGCAGCGCCAGCGCGGCGAAGGAAATCAAGACGCTGATCGGCGAATCCGTTGATCAGGTAGACCAGGGCAGCAAACTGGTGGATGAAGCCGGCAAGACCATGGAAGAAATCATGAACAGCGTGCAGCACGTGGCCGACATCATGAGCGAGATCAGCGCGGCCAGCCAGGAGCAGAGCGCGGGCATCGAGCAGGTGAATTTGGCAGTGACGCAGATGGACCAGATGACGCAGCAGAACGCGGCGCTGGTGGAACAGGCCGCCGCAGCGGCGGAAAGCATGGAAGAGCAGGCCGGCATGCTGTCGCAAACGGTCAGCGTCTTCAAGCTGAGCGGTGTCAATGCTTTTGCCGCCAGGCCGGCGCAGCCGGTAGCGGTTGCGGCAAGGCGAGCGAATACCTTGCGGGTTTCCTGAGCGGTAAAGGAACAGTAGCAGAAGAAATGCCCGGATGCGTCAATGCATCCGGGCATTTTTTTATCCATATGAGTAAATGAGATAGCGGTGGCATACCGTGCTGCGTAGCCTGGATGGAGCGTAGCGCAATCCAGGATGCATATCTGCAAGTCTGTGGAGCGCTTCCGGATTGCGCTGCGCTCTATCCAGGCTACCTCCCCGGGGCTTTTCAAGCACCGGTAAGCTCGTTACGCTTTTAAAAAACTAATCACCCGTTCTATAACGGCCTGGTCTTTCAAAATCCGGCGATGTCCAAGCCCCTGTACCGCCTCCAGCGTTGCCTGTGGCCATGCCTGCTGCAGCGCCACTGCTTCGGCATATGGCACTTCCGCATCTTCACTATCATGCAGCAGCAGCGCCGGGTGGCGCAGGCCGTGTTGCAGGCTTGAGGTATCCATTGCCGTTGCCGGCTGCCCGAGATAAGTTTCAAAACGGTCGCGGAACTCCTGCCGCAATTCTGCCGGCAGCATGCCGTTTTCCAGCATGCCTAACATGCGTACCAGTGAAGAAGGCCCGCTGATATGCACGCTCCTGTCTACCTGTACGCCATGGGCAAACGCATAGAGCGTGGCAGGCGAGCCGGCAGAATGGCCTATCGTCGCGAGCAGCGGCCCGAAGTGCGCGGCAGCACTCACCGTTGCACGGCCGAAGCTGACGACATCGGCCTGTTTGCCGAAGGATTCTCCATGCGCCGGCATATCGAATGCACATACCTGAAAGCCTGCTGCGAGCAACGCTGGGATGAATGCGCCCCAGTGGCTGGCGCGGCTTTCCCAGCCGTGCGCCAGCAGCACGCGTCCAGCGGCAGACTGGTCATCCCCCCACTTCCACGCAAATAAATGCCCGCCTTCGTGCGCAATGCTGCTGCGCTGGCCCTGATCCAGCAACTGCTGTTCGGCGTCGCTCAATGCTTTTTGCTTAGGATGCGTGAAGCCGTGAAATAGCGCCTCTACCTGCGGATGACCCATGCCAGTATTCCTTTCGAGTCAGATAGCTTCAAGAATCGTGGCAATGCCCTGGCCGCCGCCTATGCACTGGGTCGCCAGCGCGTACTTGGCTTTCTCGCGTACCAGCAACGCAGCTGCCTTGCCGGTGATGCGGGCGCCGGTTGCTCCTAGCGGATGGCCGATTGCCAGGCCGCCGCCGTCGAGGTTGACAGTGGCAGGGTCCAGGCCCAGTTCGCGGATGCAGGCCAGTGCCTGCGAAGAAAAGGCTTCATTGATTTCCACCACGCCCAGGTCAGCCACTGTGAGCCCCGCGCGCGCCAGCGCCTTGCGGGTGGCAGGGATGGGGCCTATGCCCATGACTGCCGGGTCAACGCCGACGGTTGCCCAGGATTTGATGCGTGCCAGGCGGTGCAGATTGTGGCGTAGCGCGAATTCATCGGTTGTCACCAGCACGGCCACGGCGCCGTCGGTCAGCGGCGACGAAGTGCCTGCAGTCACCACGCCGTTGTCGCGAAAAACCGGGCGCAGCGCGGCCAAGGCTTCTGCCGACGTGGTCGGGCGTATGCAGCCATCGGCGGAGATCAGTTCCCCGTCGGCAGTGCGGATAGGGACGATTTCATCTTTCAGCCGGCCTTGCTCGCGCGCCTCGGCCGCCTTGCGGTGCGACTGCACAGCCAGCGCTTCCTGGTCGGCGCGGCTGACTTTCCAGCGTTCCGCGACGTTTTCAGCGGTTTCGCCCATGGAGATATAGGCGTCGCTATTTTCATAGAGTTCGGGGCTGGGTGAAAAATTCAGTCCACCTTGCGGCACCATGGTCATCGATTCCACGCCCACACACAGGTAGGCTTCGCCGATGCCGGCCTCTATCTGCGCCGCGGCAATATGGATGGCCTGCATTGACGAGCCGCAGAAGCGGTTCACCGTCATGCCGCCGACTTCAAATGGCAAGCCGGCCAGCAGGCCGACGATGCGCGCCAGGTTATTGCCCTGCGACGCTTCAGGATAGGCGCAGCCGAGAATCACGTCTTCCAGCAAGGCGGGGTCAAGGCCGGTGCGTTCCAGCAGGCCTTTAACGACCTGCGCTGCCATTGTGTCCGGGCGTACATTGGCCAGCGCGCCTTTCTTGGAAAAATGGAAGGGGGAGCGGGCGTAGGCGGAGATGACTGCTTTCATGATGTGATCCTTCTTTTAAAAAGCGCCGTATCGGCGGTGGGGCAATATGATGCCAAGGGGTATTCCGTCTGTTTCTATTTTTGTTACTGTGTTGCTACCTACCGGTAGGTAGGGTTTGCGGTCAAAAAATCGGCATGCAAGAAAAACTTGTTTCCTGGCATGCCGGTGTTTATTTGTCGTACAGCGAATTCTTCAGTTGCGCCAGCGTATCGTCGAAATCGGCGACATCCTCCGTCATGCGTGCAGCAATCAGGCCGCCCTGGCATACGGCAAAAATATAGGCCGCGAGTTTGGCGGGCGGTTGCTTGCCGGCAGGCTTCAGTTCTTCCAGCAGGCCTGTCAGCCAGCGTACCTGTGTACTGCGCAGGTCGCGCACCGCATCCCGCAAGCCATCATTGATACAGTCCCAGCCCGGCGCCAGCGCGCCGGCAGGGCACATGCCTTCGCCTGCATGCAGCGCATTGCGGTACATCAGGAAATAGGCTTTCAGCTTTTTTTCAGGCGCGTAATGCATGCCGCCTGTCCATTCGCTGAACTTGCGCGTGGCTTCGCGTATCACTTCTTCACCCAATGCCTCCTTGGTCGGGAAGTGATGGTAGAGACTGGCTTTGCGTATGCCTATCTCATCTGCGATATCCTGGAAGCTGAAGCCCAGGTAGGAACGCTTTTCTATCATGCGCTGCGCCGCATTCATGATCTGCTCGCGAGTGCCGCCGGTCAGTGAGGGGATGCTGGTGATCATATTTTTCGTCGGATAAACTAAATACCTACCTTAAGGTAGGTAGCTTTATCTTAACATCAATCCGCTCATGATTTCAATGCGCATCTGCGGAGGGTGCTTTGGGCGGCGCAATTTTGCGCATCAGCGGCACGGAAATGGTCACTATGGCAAAACAGACCGCAATGATGACGAAGATATCCGAAAAGGTCTGGGTTTGCGCTTCACGGAAGGTCAGCGACCATAACTGCCTTAATGCACCTGCCTGGGAGTCCGCCGCATCCAGCCCCCATGATGACAGGCTGCTGCTAATGCCTTGCAAGACCTGGCCCATGTTTTCGTTAGTGGAATTCAGGTGTTCGGCCATGCGCTGGAAGTGCAGGTTGGTCCTGTCGTTGAGCAGTGTGGCACAGGCCGCAATACCCATGGCGCCGCCCAGGTTGCGCATCAGGTTGAACAGGCCCGACGCCAGCTTCAGTTTTTGCGGCGCGAGTCCGCCCAGCGTCAGCGTTACGATGGGGGCGACGGCAAACTGCTGGCCAAGTCCGCGCAAGGCTTGCGGCAGCAAGAGCTGCTGTGCGCCCCAGTCATGCGTGATAGGGGAGAAATTCCACATCGACAGGGTAAAGCAGGCAAAGCCGAACATCGTCAGCCAGCGCAGGTCTACGCGGTTGGCAAAGAATGCATAGATAGGGATGGACAACACCTGGAAGATGCCGGTGGAGAATACTGCCAGCCCGATTTCCAGCGCGCTGAAGCCGCGCACCCGGCCCAGGAACAGCGGCGTCAGGTAGATGGTGGCAAAGATGCCGACGCCGCTCATGAACGAGAACGCACAGCCGAGCGCAAAGTTCCTGTCCTTCAACGCGCGCAGATCCACCACAGGCTGCTCATGCGTCAGGCTGCGCCAGATAAAACCCACCGCGGCAAGGCCCGACAGCCATGCTGTCAGCAAAATGGTATCGTCGCCGAACCAGTCAAAGCGCGGGCCTTCTTCCAGCGTATATTCGAGACAGCCGAGGAACACCGCCATCATCGCCATGCCCAGGTAGTCTGCGCCGCGCAGCAGCGAGAAATTCGGTTTGTCGATGCGCACCAGCATGGGCACGGCAACGGTGATGAACAGGCCTGGCAGCAGGTTGATGAAAAACAGCCAGTGCCATGAGTAATTGTCGGTAATCCAGCCGCCCACGGTAGGCCCCAGCGTAGGGGCGAGCGAACTGAGCGCGCCTATCGTGGCCGCGGCGATCACTCTTTGCTTGCCCTGGAAAAAAGCAAATGCGGTAGTAAACACCAGCGGGATCATCGAACCGCCCAAAAAGCCCTGCATCGCACGGAAGGCGATCATGCTTTGAATGTTCCATGCGGTGCCGCACAGCAGGCTGGCCAGCGTGAAACCGGCAGCGGACAGACTGAACAGCCAGCGGGTGGACACTATCCGCGACATCCATCCCGATAACGGGATCACAATAATTTCCGCGATCAGATAACTGGTCTGTACCCACACGGTTTCGTCGACGCCGGCGGACAGGCCGCCGCCTATATCTCTCAACGACGCGGAGACGATCTGGATATCCAGCAGCGCGATAAACATACCCACGCACATGGTCGCGAACGCAAAAATCTTGGCATGTGTGGACAGCTCGCCTATCGAAAATGCGGGAGGCGGCGCAGCGGGAGCTGGAGTGGCGAGGGGGGCTGCCGGCTGGCCGGCAGAAACAGGAAGGCTCGCCGTGCTCATAGCCCGGCCTGCTGCAGTGCTGCGGTATTGCGGGCGTTGTGGTCGGCGCCGGTGCCGATGTCGGCTGCCCGGTTGTCCGCCTTATTGCGGACATCCACCTCGGCTACGACCGACAGGCCAGGGCGCAGCATGCCCAGCCTGGAGTCTTCCGCATCCAGCACGATGCGCACCGGCACCCGCTGCACGATCTTGGTAAAGTTGCCGGTCGCGTTTTCCGGCGGCAGCACGCTGAACTGGGCGCCGGTTGCAGGCGCCAGGCTGGCGACGGTGCCGTGCAGGATCTTGCCCGGCAACACATCCGCCTCTATCGTTGCGCGTTGCCCCGGCCGCATGCGCGCCAGCTGGCCCTCCTTGAAGTTGGCATCCACCCACAGGCCGGAAGCCGGTACGATAGACAACAGTTGCGAGCCCGGTGTCGCATAGGCGCCGTCACGCGCGCGGCGGTTGCCGATGACACCGTCTATCGGCGCGCGCAATTCGGTATAGGCCAGGTTCAGCTTGGCGATATCGCGTTCTGCAACGGCCTGCGCCAGTGCCGCCTCTGCCTGCATTTTCTGCGCACCGATCACATCCACCTGCCTTTGCGCCGCCACCAGGCCGGCCTGTGAACGCTGGCCGTTGGCGACCGCCTGCTTATAGTCGGCGTCGGCTTTTTGCGAGCTTTGCACGGATACGGCAGCCCTGGAAGACAGGTTCTGGTATCGGGTCTGGTCGTCGCGCGCTCGCACCGTATCGGCGTCACTGGCGCTGACACCGGCCTTTGCCTGCTGGATCACGGCATTTTGCAGGTTGCGGGTCGCATCCAGGTTGGCCAGCAGAGCCTGCTGCGCGGCGACCGCGCCTTCTGCTTTTGCCAGCGCTGCCTGGTAATCGCGGTCATCTATCTTCACCAGCAAATCGCCGGCGTGCACCAGCTGGTTGTCGGTCACTGCCACCTGCGTGATGTAGCCGGCGACCTTGGGGCCTATTACGGTCACGTTGCCGCCTACATAAGCGTCATCGGTATTTTGAAGGAAACGGCTTTCAGTCCACCAGTGGTAGCCGAAGCCGCCGAGTGCGGCTGCTGCCACGATGATTGCAATGGTGACGGCAAGGCGTTTTTTGCCCGGCGGTGCTTTGGCGGTCGGAAGGGAAATGAGGGTTGCGTCGGTTGGCGCAGTAGTGGTTGTCATGATCGGTCCTGTTAACTTTAGCTATTTATCTATTCAATGATTAGGCTTGCGGCGCATCGCCGCCTTCTGGCGGGAAATCCGGTTTTTTGTCCGGCGCCGCGCGTTTTTCTGCGGCAAAGGCAATGCGCTTGCGTATCGCTTCGCTGGCGGCGGGGCCGGCAGCCATGATGTAGTCACGGGCGTTGATTTTTTTTCCGCTGGCTTCATCGACCAGTACCGGAGAGACGCGTTCGCCCGTGCTGGCATCGGTCAGCATGACTGCGATACCTTCCGGCGCAAAATGCTTATTGCCCCAGGTCATGAACGCCGTCATCACCGGCTTGAAATCGCGTCCTATATCGGTCAGCACATATTCAAAGCGGGGAGGGCGCTCTGAATACTGGCGGCGCTCCATCAACCCGCTTTCGACCAGGCCATTGAGGCGGCGCGTCAACATATTGGGGGCGATGTCCAGACTCTTCTGGAACTCATCAAAGCGCGTCATTCCATAAAAAGCATCGCGCAGAATCAGGATGTTCCACCATTCGCCCACCCGTTCGAGGCTACGGGCTACCGGGCACCGCGATCCTTCAAAACTTTTTCTTTGCATGACTGTTTTCTCCACTTGCTATCAACATGAAAGTAACTTTATACTAGTCACTATTGTGATGCAAGTTACTTTTAAGTTTTTCCCGATATTTTTCAAGGAGTGGTCAAAATGGCTATCAAATCAGAGCTGGAGCAAAAACCGGTATTTTCTTCCGGTGCAAAAGCAGTGCTGCTGGCCGTCATGGCCATGAGCCTGTCGGCATGTGCAGTGGTCGGCCCCAATTATGAAACGCCGCAGATAGAAGCCGGCAAGTCTTACCAGGGCGCCGGAGCCGCAAATGACCGGCAGGCAGTGCTGCCCGCGCCTGCGCTGGAAACCTGGTGGACAGGCTTTAATGACACGGACTTGAATCGCATCATCCAGCGTGTGCTGGACCAGAACCTGGACCTGGCCGCCGCCATGGCCAGGGTAGACCAGGCCCGTGCAGCCGCGCGCGAAGCCGGCGCCCAGCAGATGCCGTCAGGTTCCATCAATGCGCAGGCAGCCAGACAGCACCAGTCGCTGGGCAGCCCGCTTGGCAAAATCGCCAGCGCCTTCCCCGGCTATGAAAGGAACGAGACATTGACTGACGTAGGCGCCGGCGCCAGCTGGGAGCTGGACTTGTTCGGCGGACTGAAGCGCGGTACCGAAGCCGCCAAGGCAGAGGCGCAGGCGGCCGAAGCCGGCAGCATGGGCGTGCGCATCTCGGTCGCCGCGGAAGCCGCGGATGCCTACTTCCGTGTGCGCGGCGCACAGCAGCGGCTGGCACTGGCGCAAGACCAGGTCAAGACCAACCGCGGCCTGCTGGACCTGGTGCGCCTGCGGCTGGATAACGGCATGGCCAGCAGCCGTGAAGTCGCGCAGGCAGAAGCGCTGGTGTCGCAGGCAAAAGTCACGATCCCGCCCTTGCTCACAGAACTGGCAATACAGCTGAACCGGCTGGATGTATTGATGGGCGCGCAGCCCGGTACCTATACTGCAGAGCTGGCACAGCCGCTGCCGCAGGGAGCTGGCTCAGCAGGCAGTTCGGTACCTGCGATCGCGCTGGCCCAAGGCCCGGCGGACCTGCTGCGTCGCCGTCCCGATGTCATCGCGGCGGAACGCCGGCTGGCGGCGTCCAGCGCCCGCATCGGCGTTGCCACTGCCGAGTATTACCCTAAGTTTTCCTTGTCGGCACTGATAGGATTTGAAACCCTGAGCGGCGGCACCTTGCTGTCCGCGGCAAGCTTCCAGCCGCAAGCGGCAGCCGGCCTGCGCTGGCGCCTGTTCGATTTCGGCAGGGTGGATGCCGAAGTCGCGCAAGCCAAGGGCGCCAATGCAGAGGCGCTGATCAATTACCGCAAGTCCATGCTGCGCGCTACCGAGGACGTGGAAAACGCCGTTGTAGAATTGACGCAGCTGGAAGCGCAGGCCAAGGAGCTGAACGAAGAAGTCGCAGCCCACACCCGTGCCAGGGACGCCTCCGAAGATGCCTACAAGGGCGGGGCCATCAGCCTGTTTGAAGTGCTGCAGGAAGAACGGCAATTGCTGACCGCCCGCGACGAACTCGCCCGCGTGCATGCAGACAATGCACGCGCAGCTGTCGCCACTTTCCGTGCGCTGGGCGGGGGCTGGGGTGGAAGTTAAGCTTTAGGGCAGCGCGTTGCGCCGGAACAGGCGGAACGCATCCCTGTCCATGTTTCCCCGAAAAGGTGTACCTGAGTGTAAGTTTTTGCAACTGTCGGCGACAAAAGCTTGCATAGTGGAAATAATATCGACTGCAGCGCCTCAGTGGCGCAGGTCTTCAGGTGTGACATCAACAAGGAAAATCATGGACAAGCGACAGTTCTTGCAGTTCGCCGCCGGCAGCCTGTGCCTGGGCGCCTATCCCTCGCTGCAGGCACAGCAGGCGGCAGCGCCGCCGGCATTGGATCCGCAGGAACTCAGCCTCAGCGGCGTGGACGCCGGCGGCAAGAAATTCGCGCTGTCCGATTTCCCCGGCCACACCGTGCTGGTCAGCTTCTTCACGGCCGGCTGCAACCTTTGCAACCACGACCTGAAGCTGATGCGCGAATTCTATGTGCGCAACGTCAAACGCAAATTCATCCTGCTCGCTGTCAGCCTGGACGACACCAGGGGCGATTTTGAAGCCTACAACAAGATAATCGCCCTCAGCATACCGAAAGAGCAGCGCTTCCCTATCCTGTGGCGGAGCGCACCCGGTTACAAGGACAATTTCGGCCCCATCGCCCGCCAGCCCACGCATTTCGTGCTGGACAAGCAAAGGCATGTGCTGCTGAAGCGGGAAGGTTCGTTTCAGCCGAACGATTGGGATATGCTGTGGGAGTGGCTGGAGGCTTGAAACATCCCGGCCACCTGGTTCTGCATGTTAACGATCTGGACTGCGCGACACTTCCGCCGTCAGGCGATCAAGATTCTGTTCATTGGCAGGAACACAGATGTGTTCAAGACGGCTCGCCACTTCCGGGCTTTCGAATGCCTGCGACCAGGACACCACTGTTCCTTTAGTTGATGAGGCCAGGCGTATGGTCAGGCGAAATACCGGTTCCGACACGTGCTGGACAACAACTTTTGTCGGAGCCTCTATTTCTGCAAACATGTTTTCGTTCGGATAGTTTTTGCCATCCGGCCCATGCATGGTGAAAGACCACTGTCCGCCATTTGTAAACTCGAAGACCTTGAAGGTGTTGGTAAAGCCGGCCGGCCCCCACCACAGCGCCAGGCGCTGCGGATCTTTGATCGCGGCAAAGACTTTTTCTACGGTAGCCGGAATTTCACGGGACGTATTGAATGTGGTCATAAAAATTCCTCGTTTCGCTGGTTGGCAAGTTGTGAAGTCTTGGTCTTCCTGGAGCTAAGCTGCACAAATGAAAACTTCAGCAGGAATACTAGAGATTTTTTGCTTAACCGGCAATATGCTCGGAGCAAGCAAAATGGAAATGTTCCGGCTGGGCTACTCTGCGCTGGCATTCCATCGATGCAGCATTCCATCAATAACGATCTCTGCCATCGTCTCCATATCCGACCACACCATGGTCCGCGTCATGCGCGGAAAGGCGACGATGCCGTGTACGGCGGCCATCAGCGTATCGGTTGCCAGGCGCGGTGGAATAGGCGGGTGGGGCAGGGTGCTGAAATAGGCATCTACGGCATCGTAATACACCTTCAGCGCGCGCATGACGGTAGGTGACTGGCCGAAGGGGCTGGGGTCTGCGGCAGGGTCGGCGGCTTTTTTTGCAGGCAGTGCAAACACCAGGTCGAAATCATCCAGGTGCTTAAGCCAGTACTGGGCGGTGGCCAGGAAGAGTTTCCTTACCCTTTGCTCGGGATCTTTGGTGCGGGCGGCGATACGTTCAAAGCGGCTGGTCGCCAACTCCATTTCATGCGCGCGCACCGCGGTGTACAGCGCGCGGTAATCGTCAAAATAATTGTAGACGGTGGCCGGTGAATAGCCGGCGACGGCGGCGATGCGCCTCAGCGACACCTTGGATGGGTCTTCCGTCGCCAGCAACTGGCGGCCTGCGTTCACAATCGCTTCACGCACCTTTTCCTTGTCTTCGGTGGCGCGAGCGCGGCTGCGGTCGGGGCGGTTTGTCCGTTTTTCCATTGGCGGGCGACAAATGCTTAGGTCAAAAAATTATTATACGTCAGGCAAGCCTGGCGCCTGGCACTTCTGTTGGGCGGCCCATGCTTTCGGCCTTTGGTAAAACCTGCTTGATTAAGTGAACGCGTTCAGCTATATTAATTCAGGCAGGCGGCTTATTCAAAAAAATACCTGGGGCCACCGACGCAAGCACATTCGCCATGGAGACAAAATGACCGATACCCTCACGCTGGCAGCGCCCCCGGCAGGCCAGGCACAGCTGGATTACGCGACCAGCGGGCTGGACGATCTGCAGCTGGCACACCTGCGCCATATAGAAAACCTGGCAGGCCAGGCAGATGGCGACTGGTCTCACATGGGCAATGCCGATCCCGGCCAGGAGTGGCTGGACTCTTACCGCTACCAGTTGGCAATGGCCGCCTATACGCTGGGCCTGGCACATCTGCACCGGCTGCCAGCGGCGCCCTGCGTCTTCAAGCCGGTGTATGAGTCGCTGATGCGCAAGATGCTGCGGCGCGACGTATGGGGTTACTGGAAAGACACCAGCCAGTCCGGCAAATTCATTAACCCGGATCTGACGGAATTGCGCAGTCCGTGGATAGATCCGGTGGTGAAGGAAAACATCATGTACAGCGGCCATTTGCATGCGATGGCCGGCCTGTATGCAGTGCTGTTCAATGACGACCGCTATGCGCAGCCGGGCGCGCTGAGCTTTACCCATGCGCCTATTTTCTGGGGCATGGGTCCGCAAAAATTTGAATACGACTTCCAGAAGCTGAACGACGTGATCTACTGGCAGATGGTGGAAAGCGGCTGGCTCGGCGTGCCTTGCGAACCGAATTGCGTGTTCCTGATCTGCAACCAGTACCCGATGCTGGGTTTCCGCTTCCACGATCTGAGGCATGGCAGCGCGATTGCGGAAGAAGCCACCGCCGCCTATAAAGATGCGTGGGCCCGGAAGGGCATGCTGGGCAAGGACGGCCATTTTTATTACTTCTGGCGTGTGCAGCAGGATAATTTTTTCTCGGTAGGGCGGGCCAGCTCCGACGCCTGGCTGGGTGCGGCGATGCATGCGTGGAATCCGGAATATGTGCGCGCGCAGTATCCGCGGCAATCGGCGGAATGGTTCAAGCGCAGCGAAGACGGCAGCGTGTCGCTGCATGCGCCTACCGTGGCCCAGGCCGCGCGCGTTGCAGCGGCGGAGGGCGGAACCCCGGCGCTGTTGCAGGATACTGCCTACCGCTGGACGGCGCCCGAATTCGGTTATGCAGCAATGTGGGCTTCGGAACTGGGCGACCAGGAGGTGCTGCAGGGTTTGCTGGCCCATGCAGACCGGTACATGCAGCCGGCAATGGAAAAGGGCGGCCTGTATTACCCGCGCCAGGATGCTTCCTGGGATGGCGACGGCAATATGATCTACATGGACCCGCTGACCGGCAATACCCTGCTCGCGTATGCGAGGCTGAACGTACCGGGCGGATTGATGCAACTGTACCGGACGCCATTCGATGCCAGCCATTTTATGCGCCCGGCGTTGACGGACATGCAGCCGCGCGTCGATGTCAGACGCGCGGTGTATAGCGAGGAACAAGGCCTGCTGCTGACGGTGGGTAGCCGCAGCCCTGGCCCGACACGAACGCGCCTGACCATCGGCAATGTTCCTGCAGCGCGGGCATGGAGCCTGTGGCGGGATGGCGTATTAGCCGTCACCAGCCGGGCTGCTGCTGTTGCCGCTGCTGGCGGCGATATGGTGGTTGAGCAGCGGGGCGACCAGTTGATGATTGAATGTACGCTGCCGGATGCCAGCGAGCTGCGTATACAATGGGAGTAAGAGAATGAGCACAATGACAGAAATGCCGGCAGAAAAATCCTGCTGCTGCAAATCACCTGGCATGGCGGCGCCAGCCAAGACAGCGGCCCGGCATGTCGCCATCGGCGGCGCATTCAGCCTGACAGACCATCATGAAAATCCTGTTACGCTGGACAGCTACCGGGGAAAGCTGGTACTGGTCTTTTTCGGTTTTACCCATTGCAAGCAAGTATGCCCGCGCGCCTTGTCCAAGATCAGCGAAGCGCTAGAACTGCTGCGCGATGAGGCAAGCCTCCTGCATGCCTTGTATATCAGCGTGGATCCGCAACGCGACACGCCGCCGGTGATGAAGGAATTTTTACGCCAGTACCCAAGGCTTACCGGCCTGACCGGCAGCACGAAGCAAATTGAATCCGTCAAACAGAAGTTCAAGGTGTTTGCGCAACGGGCGGAAGACGCGGATGCAGAGGATGGCTATGTGGTGCCGCATACCGCATTGACGTATCTGCTGGGGCCGGATGGCGCCTACCTCAGCCATTTCAGCGATGCGATGACGGCGCATGAGCTGGCGACCAGGCTGCATGTGCATGTCTCGCATCTGCAATATGCATGATTGTCCTGAGGCCCGGTCATGAGCTGCTGCCTGGCGGGGCTGGCTTTACTCGGCGGGCATCGCCTGGGTAAGCGTTTATCCCATGGCCTGCTGGCGGTTTTTGTCGCCGCTGAAGCGGCAGCCGGCACGGTGGCGGTTTATAACCACCGCGAACATATCGCCGAAGCAGGCCGATCTGCCTGGCGGCAGATCGGCGCCACAATGGGCACTACAGGAAGCGGCAACTCTGCGTCGTTTGAACGCATAGTCTGCCGCAGTAAATAAGCGGGCAGGAAGGCATCAACCGGCGGCGCCAGGTTGGCTCGCTTTCGATGCGGCCACAAACTCCTGCCACAGGCTGTCCAGCGGCGCACCGCAATATGTCTCGAACAGACCGGCCGAATAAGCGCTGCGGCTCAGCGCCAGGTTCAGCTCGCGTACGATATTCTTGTCTTTCTTTTCTTCCAGCCAGTACAGGAAGGTGGATGCCACTGTATAGGCCTTCAGATAACCCTGTTCCTCCAGGCTGGCGCCGGCATTTTCCAGTGCATAGAAATACGGTTCGGTTTTTGAATAGCCGGTCATCTTCCCGCTGGCGTCCAGCTTCAGGCTTGACTGGATGTCTTTTTCAAAATACTTGTGCCGCACATAGTCGGTAATGCCTTCCACCAGCCAGCCGGCATTCTCGGTTGACGGGTAGCTCTGGTTGATATGCGTCAGTTCATGGATCATCATCGCGCGGAAATCGTCCGGCATGGTCCGGATGTAGGTGGACGACACATGGATGGAACTGCCGCTGGCATAGGCGGCTGCGCCTTCGACTCCCAGGTCGGGCTCGAAAACGATCTGTACCGTTTTGAACGGCAGCCGGTGTCCCGCGCCGAACAGCGCCGTATTGATGCGCGGGTACCACTCTTCGACCAGGGCCTGGCTTTTTTTGGCAAAGTCCGCCGCGTCCGGCGCCTTGGAAATATCCACGGTGGTATGGTGTGCAGAATGGGGAGCTGCTCGCGCGCCGCCCGGCATGCCCAGAGTCAAAAAAAGGCATAGGGTACAGATGGCCGTCGTTCCAGCCCGGCAGGGTGTGTTTGTCATATCTGATCTGGTTTGATCTAAGTTGGTCTGGGTTGGTTTGATCTGACTATCATCGAATAAAAATGAGAATTATATCTTTGCCACGAATGCGGAGCCGTGCATCGTGACAAAAAAACGGGGCACATGCCGCAGCATGCGCCCCGCTTAGGTAGCACTACTTCGTTTAGAAGCTGGTGGACATCCCTACATACAGAGTGCGGCGGGGGCCGAACTGCGGTGCGCCCACGCCGACGCCGGAGCCGTCGCGCAACAGGTAGGATTTATCGAACAGGTTGATCATCGAGACGCGGCCTTCAACGTCGCCGACTGCGGTCTTCTTCCAGTTATGCGTGAATGCCGCATTGACGGTAGTGTACGCAGCCAGCGAAGCAGAATTCGGCGCGCCGCCATCCGGCGTCTTGCGCAAGCCGCTGCCGTATAGGAAATCGGTGCTGACCTGTGAATCGCCAAAATGGTAATGCACGCCGCCAGAGACCGAATAAGTCTGGTCGTGATCGACATAGATGTAGTGGTTGGCGATGTAGGCCAGCTCATCCGGATCAAACAGCGACTGGCCGGAAGTGATATTGGTGGCCTGTGCTTTTTGCAGCGTCACGTTCAGGAAGCCGCCCCAGTTGCGGTCGTTGTACACAGCGGACAGTTCCAGCCCTTTGGCAAAGCCTTTTGCATAGTTGAACGGCGACAGGATCAGCGCCTGGCCGAACTGGCCTTCATCCAGCATATTGGCGATGCGCTTGTAGTAGGCGTCCGCCGTCAGCGTCAGATTGTCGCTGACCTTCTGGCTGATACCCACGTCAAAGTAGTGCGTACGTTCTGATTTGACGTTGTCCGATGTGCCGATGGCCGGCGCATTGGTGGTGTTCGCATACAGGTTGATGCTTTCCTGCGAAGCCAGTTCTTGCGGCGGCGGCGTAAAGTAGCGTGAATAGCCGGCATGCAGCGCGGTGGAATCGCTCAGCTTATAGGCCAGGTTCAGGCGCGGGCTCCATTGCCGCTCCTGCACGAAGGCGGATACGCGGTCAAAACGCACGCCGTAGTTCAATGTCAGCGGTGCGGTGATATGCCATTCGTCCTGCGCATACAGGCTGTAGATATTGCCGGTCTTGCTGGAATTGTCGACAACCTTGAAAGGGTCGGTGGACGATTGCGTGCCGTCGTCGCCGGTCGGGAACACGCCTACCGTGTTGTCGCTATGCGTGGTCTGGCGCGTATACGCAAAACCGGCACGCAGCGTGTGGGCGGGGTTCAGCTTGTAGCTGGCATCGCCCTGCACGCCGCTGGCAGAGTTGGAGCGCAGCGTATCGGAAGCGACGCCGTTGTAGGCCAGGTCGCCCAATGCGTCCGGTGTGAAATGCAGTTCGGAATATTGATGGAAGGCGGACAACTGGTAGCTCGCATCGCCCATGGTTTTCTGGAAGGACAGCACCAGGAAGCGGTTAACCTCGCGCTGGTTTTCATTCAGGTTCGCGGAGGGCAAGGTGCTGGTGCCGGCATCCGCATCGCTGATGCCTGTCAGTGAAAAGCCTGGCGCCTGCCCGGGATTATTGGGGATCTGGAACTTGCCGTTGTAGGTGCCGAACATCAGGCCCAGGCGGGTATTGTCATCCACGAAATAGGACAGGTTGCCGAAGGTCTTGCTCTGTTCCGTCTTGTCATGGATGGCGCTGCGCGCCGACGTCGGGTTTTCTATGCCCAGCGAGTTGGACAGGTAGCTGCCCGACACGTAGTAATTAAAAGCGCCCTGCGTGCCGAAGAATTCTGCGCTGGGGTTGTAATAGTTATTGCTGCCGGCCAGGATGCCGATGCGGCCGCCAGGCGTCGTGTGGCCTTCCTTGGTCTGGATGTCCACAATGCCCGCGGTGCGCAGGCCGTACTGGGCGGGCAGGGCGCCGGTGACGAAATCGGTTTCATCGATCTGGCGTGTGTCGATGGACTGGCCGAAGCCGGTGATGCTTTCCGGCAGCTGCACGCCGTTGATGCGGTACTGCACATTGGCATGGTCGTCGCGCACGTGGATGCCGCCGGAGGCCTTGGAGTCTTGCGCCACGCCCGGCAGGCGCAACAGCACCTCATTGAAAGGCGTGCTGTCGCCCTGGCCCAGCGTATCGACCATGTGCCTGTCGATGGAGTAGACGGTGGTGCCGACTTTGGGAGACAGGTCGATGCGGGCGCTTTTCAAATGCGCTGCGGTCACCTCCACGGTGGAAACCGCATCCACTATCAGGGACACCTTGGCGCCCGCGGCGGCGACATCGATTTCCTTGCGGCTGGCGGTATTGCCCTTGATTTCCACCATATAGTGGCCGTCGGCGACATCGGCAAAGACGGCCTGGCCTTTGGCGTCGGTTTGCGTGCTTGCCAGTTCCGCGCCGGAGGCGGACAACAGGCTGACCTGGGTATTCGGCACTGCCTGGCCCTGGCTGTTGCGCACATCGCTTTGCAGTGTGGCGGAATAGGCGGAGGAAGCGACAAATAGGCCGGCCAGTATCAATGGCAGCTTACGTAACTGGAAAGTGTGTTGCTGGAGCGTGCGTTGCGGACCTTGCATAATGAACCTTTAAAACTTGGAATTGAATCAACAGCGTGGCCCGCGACGGACGCGGGACAGCGCTTTCTTGTTGTAATGTGCTGGAAACCGGGATCATCCGGCTTGCATGTGCCAGCTGAAACTCTTCTGCCTGCAGTCAGCCGAACGTATAAAACGGAAGGGCTGACAAGCGGAAGATGATCAGGCTGAGAGCACGCGCTGGCGCTAGAACGGCTACTGCCGGAAAGGCAGGGAGCTGCTATCTTGCATGCGCTACGTCTGTTGCAAGCGGATCAGGAGAGTGCGGGAGGGCCGCAGCTAGGCGGGAACAGCAGGGGGCAGGTATAGGCGACGCTGATCAGGTGCAGCGGCGGCAGGCGGTAAGCCAGGAAGACGACGGTCTGCGCCAGTTTCAGAACAGGCGTATCGCCGCTCAGTTTATGGGCAACGGCGGTACATAGCGAGCAGCCCTGGTCTTCCAGCGAGCTTGCGTGATGATGCGTTGCTGCGGTGGAGACCAGCAGCACGAAGCTGACGGCGGTAAGCAATGCTACCCACGCGCGCCAGCCGCGGCCGGCGTGCACGCGCAAAAGCCGCCACATCTGTGGCGAGTTTTGCAGCATTGGCGCGGTGGCGGAAAGGGCGTTAAACATGGTTGGCGTTGGAACCGGATTCTATGCTGAGCAGATATTCATCTGCATATCTGTACTTGGCGTGATCATAACAAAGAATTGTGCACCAAGTACATCACTACGTATGCAGACCCATCGCTTTTATGAAGCATGAAACCCTGGTTGCAAAAAATGTCTTGTGTAAATGCACGTAAAGGCAATGGACAGTTTTGCACGGTTTAGGTTCAATCTTTTGACAGGGTTTGTTGAGATATCTGTCAGGCCGCAGCGTGCGAGTGCCGCTCCGTATATGCTGTCATGAAAAGAAAATCCATGCTGGCTGGCCAGCTTGCAAAAGACAGTAACCAGATTGTCAATATTCTCTGGTATCTTGATAAAATGGCTGGCAAACCGGCGAAGGCAGTGGTGATTCTAAGGTGTGAGTTTCAAGCGTTACCGGCGCAGTTACCAACGCTTACAGACAGTGCTTGCAATAATCATTACATTGTCGTCAGGCATTTAATTTGGCTTTGAATATATCGATTACATCGTATGCCGGCAGTGTGTAGCAGGCTGCCGGCCTTTGAGCACTTTGGGTACATTAGGGAGTTCTTATGCGTATCATCCTACCTTTGTTATTACTGTCTGCATACTGCTCGACAGCCTCGGCGGCTTTAGGCGGCGCGCCCACCGATTTCGGCGCCAGCGACAGCGGTCGCCAGTTGCGCATGCTGTCCGCCAATAATGCCCGCGCCAATTACAGCGTCAGCGAAAGCACGCTGTCCTCCGGCACCGTGGTGCGGGAATATGTGGCCAGCAACGGCAGCGTTTTTGCGGTCAGCTGGAACGGCCCGCTCATTCCCGATCTGCAGACGCTGCTCGGCAAGCATGCCGAGACCCTGAACACTGCCGCCGCCAGCAAGCCCAGGGCCGGCAATTCCCAGTTGTCGGTTTCACGGCCGGAAGTGATCATCCATTCCGGCGGCCACATGCGCGCGTATCAGGGGCGGGCCTGGGTGCCGGCCGATCTTCCCAGCGGCGTTACCGCTGATGATATCCAATAACAATACCAGGGACGAATATCCATGAGATCTTTTGCCAGCCTACCGCAACAATTGAAGCACTTCCTGGTTTCCCGTTTATCCAGGGGCGCGGGCATTACCGGCGCTCTTGCTGTCGCCTCCTGCCTCGCATTGACGGCATGCGGCGGGGGCGGCGGTTCCGCTGCCACCACGCCGACTACCCCAACGACGCCGGTAACGCCTGTCACGCCGACCATCGTCAATTCGATACCCATGACCGTCGATGCCGGCCCGGCTGGTGATGGCAGCGTCATCAACCAGCCTTATGTCAGCGTGACGATCTGCACGCCCGGCACGACAAGCTGCCAGACCATCGACCATATCCTGGTGGATACCGGTTCTTACGGCCTGCGCATCATCGCTCCCGGTATCTTGAGTTCTTCGCTGAGCCTGCCGTCGGCAACGACATCTGCCGGCGCAACCATCGGCGAGTGCGTCAAATTCACCAGCGGCTATACCTGGGGATCCGTGAAAAAGGCAGACGTGCAGCTTGGCGGTGAAATCGCGTCCAACCTGCCGATCAATATTATCGGCGATACGTCATTTGCCACCGTGCCGGCAGCCTGCCGCAATGCCGCCAACGCGAACCTGGGCACGGTTGCCAGCCTGGGTGCCAACGGCATCCTCGGCGTCGGCGTCTTCAAGGAGGATTGCGGTACGGCTTGTGCGAGCCAGGCCAGGTCCGATGCCTATTATTCCTGCAGCGGCTCTGCCTGCACCGCCATTACCCTGCCCATCGCGCAGCAGGTTTCCAACCCTGTGGCTTCATTCCCGCAGGATAATAACGGGGTGGTGCTGGTATTGCCGTCCGTGCCGGCAGGCGGCGTTTCCACGCTGACGGGTTCGCTGATCTTCGGCATAGGCACGCAGTCGAATAATGCGTTTGCGTCGGAAATCGTCTACACAACCAACAATATCGGCAATTTCACGACCTTGTATAAAGGCCGTACGCTGACAACCTCTTATCTGGATAGCGGTTCCAACGGCTACTTCTTTGCGGATTCTTCTATCGCCCAGTGTTCGTCTTCGGTCGGCTTCTATTGCCCGCCATCGACGCAGAGCCTGAGCGCGGTCAACACCGGGGCGAATGGCACATCGGGCACCGTCAACTTCTCGGTAGAAAATGTGGATGCGCTATCACCCTCCGTCTCTGCAGCATCGATAGCGGGATCATCGGACAGCACTACCTTCGATTGGGGCCTGCCGTTCTTCTTCGGCCGCCGCGTGTTTGTGGCCATCGAAAATGCCAATACGCCGAAAGGTGTCGGTCCTTACTGGGCTTATTGATCCGGCGGGCGTTGCAGCCTTGATGGCGCAACGCCCGGTTTCCGAAGGTGGATCGTAAAACTAGTCGCTCAGCCTGAGCGTCAGGTAAGTCGTCACCACCGTCTTGAATTCCTGCACCAGCAATTTGCGCTCCGCGGCCTTGCTCTGTGCATATAGCGGATTGAGCCCCTTCACCAGTTGTAGCGTCACATTGGCGATCAGGTAGGCCTGCTCCGCGCTTAGCCCCGGTTTTTTTTGCTGGAAGATATGCGCGAAATGCTCGCGCAGGCGTGTCCTGGCATCGGCATTGCGCTGGTAGTTCAGTGGCGCGCTCAGTAGCGGGATATAGGCCGGCCGGCTGGCCATGAACTCCACCATCAGGTCGAACAGGCGGCTGACCAGCTGTTCCAGCGTCAGCTGCTGCGCAGCTTCATCCAGCGCCGCCCAACCCTGCGCCATTTCTTCTCCATACTGTTCGCGCAGCGCACGTGCGATTTCCTCCTTGTTGCGGAAGTACTGGTATAACGCGCCTATTGATGAGCCCGCGCGCTCTGCAATGGCCGTCATCGTGGCAGCTTCATAGCCGGTTTCTGCGATCAGCTCCGCGGCAGCTTCCAGCATGCCGGCCAGCCGGTCTTCGCTGCGTGCCTGGCGCGGCGTGCGCCTGCCGGCTGATTTTGCGGTGGCGGGGGTATCTGGTTTTTTTGTATGTGAGGGCATCCTCAGATTATACGTTATAATAATGTGAGGTTGGCCTCATGTAACGGCGGGCAACTTACTGTAACGAATTCTATGAAGCGAAATGGAGCGAATATGAGCAGTCTGGCGATAGAAGCGGCAAGCACGGCATTAGTCCTGGTGGACCTGCAGCACGGCATCGTAGCGCGGGAGCTGGCGCCGCATACCGGCGCGCAGGTCGTCAGCCGGTCGGCGCAGCTGGCGCAGGCATTCCGCGCGCGCGGCGGCACGGTTGTTTATGTCAGGGTGCTGGTGGACGAGATACTGAAGCTGCCGGTAGATACACCGACCTACCGCCCGCTTGGCGCACCGCCTTTGCCTGCAAATGCCTGTGAGCTCGTGCCCGAAGCAGGCGTGCAGCCCGGTGACGTGCTGATCGTCAAAAAACAATGGGGCGCTTTCTATGGGACCGACCTGGAGCAGCAACTGCGCCGCCGCGGCATACGTGCACTTGTCATGGCGGGCATCGCCACCAATTTCGGTATCGAATCTACCGCCCGGCAGGCGTATGACCAGGGTTTTGAACTGATTTTCGCCGAAGATGCGATGAGCACGATGGCCAGGGAGCTGCACGATTTCAGCGTGCAAAATATCTTCCCTAAAATGGGCCGCGTACGCAGCACGGAGCAAGTGCTGCAGGCGCTGGATCAATAACGCGGCAGCGCAGAAAACAGGAGAATAGCCATGGAATTCAGGAAGGCGCGGCAGCAGGACTTGCCTGCACTGGTGGCCCTGCTGGCGGACGATGCCCTGGGCGCGCAGCGTGAAGACGCATCGCTACCGCTGAATGCTGCTTATTCAGGCGCATTCAGCGCTATAGACAGCGACCCCAACAACGAATTGACGGTGGCGGAGGAGGGCGGCGAAATCGTGGGTATGATGCAGCTGACCTTCATTCCTTACCTGACGCACAAGGGAAGCTGGCGCTGCCTTATTGAAGGAGTGCGCATCCACAGCGGCTACCGCGGGCAGGGGCTGGGAAATACGTTTTTTCAATGGGCGATACAGCGCGCCTGGGACAGGCATTGCACGCTGGTGCAGCTGACATCGGACAAGCAGCGCCCGGGTGCCATCCGCTTTTACGAAAACCTGGGTTTCCGCGCGACGCATGAGGGACTGAAGCTGCAGCTTGGCTGACCGGACCAATGCCGGATTGCAGTGGCTGCTGCAGCGTTTAGCCGGCTTTTGACTTGTGCCCAGTCTTTAAGTCAACGATGTAGCGCTGGCCTTTTTCAATAAGCAGGGTTTCGTCCGGCGGCTCGTCACCGGCCAGTGCGCCTTCGACGACAGGCAAGCCTTCGCCCTTGCGCATCAGTTCATCGGCGCGCTCATAGACGTTCGCGCAGCCGGTTTCCGCGATCAGGCTTTGCACGATGGGTACTTTCCACGCATCGACGCCGGCGGCATTGAACTGGCAGATCAGGTAACCCTGCTTGCCGCCATGCCAGTCCACCAGCAGGCCGGGCAGGCCATTGGCTTCGCCGGTGATCAGCGCAATGTGGTCGCCCTTGGCGCCAGCCTGTGCGGCGACCGCAGCCTTGACCCTGCGCTTGACCAGCGCATGGTCCACCGCCTCATTCTGGTCGAAACTCCAGACGCGGGCGCGGATCTGCGATTTGGGGCTGTAAGCCGCGCGCGCCAGGAACTGGCCGGAAGAAGATTGCACCAGCGCCGTAGCGCCGGGCTTGTTCCTCTCTTCATGCTTGCCATCGACTTTTTCCACCGCGGACGCATAGATCCATGGCTGTTTGTCCAGCAGGCTTTTTTCCTTGCCTTGTTTGATGGTGATGATCAGCATGCGGACTCCGAAGGGTATGGGTAAGGATTTGTGGGGAGGGCGGATTATAGTGCTTTCCGCGAGAAAAGGCTTTAAACCGCGGAACACGCTGCGCGCGCAGTTTCTTGCATGTCCGCCGGGCAGTGCTTATATTGCTGCCTGCCTTCACGCAGTTTGTATTATCCTGTGCCTGTTCCAGCTGCGGTTTCCCGCAGCTTTCATTACCGATTCGGAGTTCATTATGCGCTTTTTGCGTCCGCTGTTAGTAGCCGGCCTGTTGTTCAGTGTGTTAAGTGCCTGCGGCAAGAAAGAAGAGAAGCCCCCTGTCAATTTCCTGGAGGGGCAGCAAAAATCGCTGCAGAAGGCCAGGAATGTCGAGCAGGATGTGCAAAAGGCTGCTGATGCCCAGCGCCAGCAGATCGACAAGGAGACCGGCGCCAGCAAGGCTGCCGAATAAGGCGGCGTCAGGGCAGCCATAAACAGTCAAGCCGGTTTGTCAAAACATGTCAATTTGTAATGTTTTGTAAATCCCTTCCCTTTCCAGTGCAAATTTTTGTTTAATGAGTGGAGTATTTATTCTTTTAGCCCATTTTGACGAAACGCCAACCACAATGAATTCAAAGGAAGTCCATTTTCACCATCGCAGGCTGCTGCTGTCGGCAGTGGCTGCGGCCGGGCTGGTGCTGGCCGGCTGCGCCGCACCGCAGCGTTCCCAGCATATAGACAGGGTCGCGACGGTAGCCATGCCGCCCCCGCCTGCGCCGCTGGTGGAAGCCATCTCGCCCGCGCCCTATGTGGACGCCTACTGGATCGCCGGCCACTGGATCTGGGACAAGGATGAATATGTGTGGAGCAACGGCCATTGGGAGCAATCCCGTCCGGACATGGTGTACCAGCAGGCCTACTGGAGTAGCGAACATGGCGGCTGGGTCTTTCACAAAGGCCGCTGGGTACAGCTAATCACGGAACCCAAGGCCGTGCCTGTCGTGGTGACGGTTGCGCCTCCCGTGCAGCGCGTCGAGCTACTGACGGCGGCGCCGGGTCCCAATTTTTTCTGGATTGGCGGTTACTGGCGCTGGGCGGGTGGCCAGCATAGCTGGGTAGCAGGCCATTGGGAAGCGCGCCGGCCAGGCTATTTTTGGGTGCCGGGTCATTGGGGTCACGCCGGTAATGCATGGAGATTTTCCGGCGGCTACTGGCAGCGTTATTGAATTTTTAAGAATGTAAAAACAGCCGGCAAGTGATTTTACTTGCCGGCTGTTTTTCTTTTAGTTGCCTGCCGCGATCTGGCGCAGCGCCCGTTCAAACACTTCCGGCGGCTGGCCGCCTGAAATCAGGTGTTTGTTGTTGATAATGACTGCCGGCACCGAGTGAATGCCGCTGTTCAGGTAGAACTGTTCTTGCAGGCGCACGTCTTCCGCATATTCATCGGAGGACAGGATCTGCTGAGCCCGCGCCTTGTCCAGTCCTGCCTGCTCCGCCAGCGCCAGCAGCACCTCATGCGAACTCGGGTCCTGGCCGTTGGTGAAGTAGGCGTCAAACAAGGCCGTTTTCAGCGCATATTGCTTGCCTTCCAGTTCTGCCCAGTGCAGCAGGCGGTGGGCGTCGAAGGTATTGTAGATACGCCCGCGCTTGTCCATGCTGAAAGTAAAGCCCAATGCCGCGCCCCGCGCGCGAATTGCTTCGCGGTTGCTAGCACTTTGCTCCGGCGTGGCGCCGTATTTTTCGGCAATATGCTCGGTGATGTCCTGGCCTTCGCTGCCCATGTTGGGGTTCAGTTCAAACGGCTGGAAGTGGATATCGGTCTTGATGTCGCCGCCGATACGGTCTATCGCCTGTTCCAGGGATTTCAGGCCGATGATGCACCAGGGGCAGGAAACGTCTGAAACAAAATCGATCTTCAGTGTGCCTGGCTGGGTAGAGGTGAGGGTCATTTGCTTGCCGCCTAAGGTTGGTGGCGCTACTGGACCAGTATTGAGGGCAGTATTGAATTTTTTTCAATACGCCCCAGCGCCGTGGGGATGATTTCCATATATAGGCGCTATACGAATTTTTTCAATGTTTATCCGCAGGCAACAGGAAAAAAACCGCATTGCCCTGTTTTTACGCTGCGGATTGCCGGTCATGGATCTTTTTTTATCGTCTGCTGCGCCAGCTTGGTCGCACCCTCCGCGCCGCCGTTGGCAACCCATACCAGCAACTCATCCAGCACGATACGTCCCTTGGATACATCGTCATTATTGATCATGGCGACCACGATCCAGTTTTCATCATAGCTGTCGCGCACATAGCCGGCCACAGCCACAGTGTTTTTTAGCGTGCCGGTCTTGATCCTGGCGCGCCCTTCGGCTGCAGTGCCTTTCAGCCGCCTGCGCATGGTGCCGTCCACGGCGACAATAGGCATGCTGCTGGCATACTCCGCAAACCAGTTGCTGTGTTCCGCCACTTTCAGCAGGGCGGCCATTTGCGCGGGGCTGATGCGTTCCAGCCGCGACAGGCCCGAGCCGTTTTCCAGCACCATGCCGTTCGGGTCTATGCCATGCTTGTTGAACCAGCCTATGATCTTGTCATTGGCCGCCTGCAGCGTGCTTTGGTAATTGCCCGTTTTGGCCTGTTCCGCACCCAGCGTCAGGTACAGCATGCGCGCCATCATATTGTCGGAGCGTTTGTTGACGATGCGGATGTTGTCGGCCAGGGTTTCCGACTGTCGCTCCACCAGCAGTTTGGCGCCGGCCGGCGTCAGGCCGTCGCGCACACTGCCGTTCCATGTGCCGCCGATTTCGCGCCACAGCGCCTGTATCACCCGTTCTATATACAGGTTGCGGTCCAGCGTGTTCAGTTCCGTTGCCGCTTTGCAGTTGCGGGGGAAGCTGCCGCTGAGGACGATGCTGATGGATTTGTTACGCACGATTTCGGCGGCAGGCGCCTTCCATCCTGCTTCCCACGCCGCGCAGTCGCGGTCGTCCAGCGATAAATGGTCTTCTATGGCTACCTTGTTCATCGGCGGCGACGTGCGCACGGTGATCTTGTCGGCAGAGGACTCCAGACTGAAGCTGATCAGGTTGCTGTGCACCATCAGCGCGTCGGGGATGACGTTGTAATACGCGTCTGGAGTGTCATCGAAAGGAGGCACGTTGATGTCGAAGCGGCCGGGCTGGAAAAAGCTGCGGTCCAGCACGATGTCGCCGCCTATCTTCTTGATACCCTGGTCGCGCAGCTTGCGCAGCATCAGCTCCAGTTTGTCCCAGCTCAGGTTAGGGTCGCCGCCGCCGCGCAGGTACAAGGTGCCGCGCAGCGTGTCATTCTTGATGCTGCCGTCGCTGAGCAGCGCGGTTTTCCAGCGGTAGGTGGGGCCGAGTTCATCCAGCGCAACCATCGTGGTCACCAGTTTCATCGTGGAAGCGGGACTCATTGGGCGGTCTGCAAAACTGGCCAGCGTAGGCGCCGTGGTATTGCCGACCGGCGCCACCCATACGCTCAATGCCTGCGCAGGCAGGTTAGCCTTGACCAGCGCTTCGCTGACATTGGCAGGCAACAGACTTTGCGCCTGCAAGGCTGGGGCTGCACATAGGAAAAAGGCCAAACTGATCAATCTGCGCATAGTGGTCCGGGTCGAGATGAAGGTGGAAGCTGTAATGAGGCAAAAACGGCAAGCTCCCAGTGTAAAGCAGTGTGGCATGTAGTGGGGTATCCACATGCGGCATGGCAACTGATTTTTTATGCGGACCGCATAATTTCAGGTTATGCTTGAAATGGGAGTTCGCCCCATGTCCGGGGCAAGCAGGCTTATCCATTGGAGGCTGGCATGCATACCGCCGTTGTGCTGTTCTTCAGCGTCATCCTGCTGGGTGTATGCCATATCCTTGCGCGCAAGCTGGCCGCCACCAGCGCCAGCGCGACCAGGCTGGCCACGCTGATGTTTCTTCCTTTGTGGCTGGTGACCGCCGGCTGCAATATGTGGATGGGGGTGGCGGGCGCCGGCTATACGGTGGCCGAAGAGCTGTCGATGTTTGCGCTGGTATTCAGCGTGCCGGCGGCGCTGGCACTATTCATACGCTGGAAGCTGGCCTAGCCGCATTGAAGAGGAGCAGCGCAAAACCTGGCCCAGGTTTTACGCATATCCGTTGCGGGCAAGATCAGTTGTTGTTCAAAGCAGCGGCTGCCGGGAAATCCACTTCGGTCTGCGCCACTTCATTGACATAGTTTGTCAGCGTATTGAGCGCTACATGCAGCACGATTTCCAGAATTTCTCCCGCGCTAAAGCCGGCGGACCGCACCGCTTGCAGGTCGCTATCCGCAATGTGGCCGCGCGCACCGGCTACTTTAAGCGCAAACCGTACCGCTGCATCTGCTTTAGGGTCATTCGAGCTTCCGTTGCGATTGGCGAGGATCTCGGCATCGTCCAGCTTGGCCAGGTTGCTGCCGAGGTAGGTATGCGCGGCCAGGCAATAGCCGCAGGCATTGAACTCCGCAACTGCCAACGCAATGCGTTCTCCGGTTTTGGAGCCGATGCTGCCTTTCCCCAGCGCTCCATTAAGGCTGAGGTAACCCTCCAGCGCAGCCGGGCTGTTGCCCAGCAGTTTCATCATGTTGGGCACGACACCCAGTTGTTTATGGACGGCAGCCAGCAATGGTTGCGATGCGGCAGGAGTTTGTTCTGCGGAAGGGATGGCGATGCGGTTCATGGTATTCCTTTAACAAAATGACGATTGGGTGTAATTCAATGCTTTGCGATGAACAGCCTCTTTCGCGAAGCGCATGCAACTTGTCCGCCAGTCTTTCTGTCGTGTACTGCGGATTCCATCACTATAGATAGTTCCTGTAAAATTAAGAATAATCAAAATGAGTAATTCATTGTTTCTCTAATTGGAATTGTGAGCATGTAAGGAGGAGGCCAGCAGATGGACCGGTTTCATTTAATGAGCGTCTTTGTCGCCGTGGCGGAGGAAGAAAGTTTTGCCGGTGCGGCGCGCAGGCTGTCGATGTCGCCGCCTGCGGTAACGCGCGCTATCGCGATACTGGAAGAACGCCTGGGTGTGAAGCTGCTGAACCGCACCACCCGCTACGTGCGCGCCACTGATGCGGGACTGCGCTACCTGGAGAGCGCACGCCGCCTGATTGCCGATGCCGACGAGGCGGACGATGCGGTTGCCGGCATCAATGCAGAGCCGCGCGGCTCGCTGGCGATCACCGCGCCTGTGCTGTTTGGCCGCATGTACGTGACGCCCAGCATCGTTGCCTATTTGCGTGCGTATCCTGACATGGCGGTGTCTGCCGTGTTCCTGGATCGCGTCGTCAATTTGCTGGAAGAGGGGATGGACGTCGGCGTGCGCATAGGCGAATTGCCGGATTCATCCATGCGGGCGATCAAGGTCGGCCATGTACGGCGGGTGGTGTGCGCTACGCCGGAATATCTGCAGCAACATGGTACGCCTGCTACGCCGCAGGAACTGGGCAAGCATGCGATCATCGCCGCGGCTGCCGTATCGCCATCGCTGGAATGGCGGTTCGGTATCGGCAGGGACGGCGGAAAGCCCGGCGGCAATGTGAGCACGGTTAAAGTGATGCCTCGCCTGACCGTCACCAATAACGATGCCGCCATTGAGGCTGCGCTGGAAGGCTTCGGCCTGACGCGGCTGCTGTCCTACCAGGTGGCGCCACACCTGGCTTCAGGCCGGCTGGTGACGGTGCTGGATGACCACGAGCCGGCCCGGCTGCCCATCCATATCCTGCACCGCGAAGGGCGGCAGGTATCGGCCAAGGTGCGCAGTTTCGTTGACCTTCTGGCGCAAACGTTGCGTGCCGATCCGGCATTGCGTTAAAGCAGCCTGCACACGGCGCACAGGTATGCCTAGCAGGCTTATTTTCTCTGTGCCGCCGCAGCGGCATAAGGGGCATCTGTCAGTGCCTTCAGGAAGGCGACGATGTCGTCGATCTCTTCGTCATTCAACGCCGGCCTGCTGCCTTCGCGGCGGTTATAGGGAATGGAGTTGACATTGACGTTGACCCGGTACTTTTCAGGCACGTCATCAAACTTCACCCCGGGTGTGTACCAGTCGCCGGGTTTGGTGGCACGCGTCGCATAAAAGCGCACTACGTCGCGCAAGGAATCGAACACGCCGTTGTGCATATAGTGGCTGCGCACTGCGACATTGCGCAGGCTGGGGGTCTTGAAGTAGGCGCACCATTGCCCGGGATCCTGCCATGCCAGTGTCCGCGCGGTTTCGCACAGGCCCTTGTCGTAGTGGCCGGGCATACGGTTGGCCGGAATCTTGCCGTTGCGCGGAACGGCAATGGCGTCGTAGCCGAAATCCGTAAACAAGGAACGGGCAGGGTTGCTGGATGTATCGTTGAACTTGTGGCAGGACGCGCAGTTGCCCTTGTCCGGATTCTTGAACAGCTGCAAGCCTTTCAGCTCGGCGCTGCCGAGGCTGGCCTTGCCACGCAGGTGCTCATCGTACCTGGAGCTGAATGGACTCATGTCTTCGCTGCGCAGGAAAGCTTCCAGCGCGCTGCCGGCCGCCGCGGTTGCCTGTTCCGGGTGCGCAAAGATACGGCGGCCAAAATGTGCCCGCATGGCGGCGCCATACGCCTGTTCCAGTTTGCCAGCGACGTGCCGCGCGCTGCCGTTGTTCATTTCCATGGGGTTCAGCAGCGGCCCCATGGCCTGCTCAGCCAGTGTATTGGCGCGGCCGTCGGCAAAGAAGCCGCCGAACGGGGCCGGCTGCAATGCATCGTCGTCCTGGTAAAAAAAACGCGGCGGCGTATAACGCAGATACAGCAAAGACGGCGTATTGCGCACGCCCATGCTGTCGGGTTTGCTGCCCAGCGGCACGCCCAGGCCGGAGCCGTGGTCGCCCGAGAACGCTTGCGCGGGTATATGGCAGGCTGCGCAGCTGGTGCCCCGGGGTTCAGACAGCCTGGGATCGAAAAACAGCTTGCGACCCAGTGCAGCCAGCGTGGGGTCGGCAGGCGCAACCGCCAGCGGATCAGGCATGGCTTGCAACAGTGGCGTGGGTGTTGAGGAGCCTGCCGGGTTTGCCATGGCAGGCTGACAGGCCATAAATACAAGGCCGGCGGCAAATCCGCAGTTCAGGCCTGCAGCAATGCCGCGCAGCAGCATCATAAAGACCCGGAGCCGCTGCATCAGTCCGGCAACAGGAAGCCGGTTTTGTCGCAGCTTATCTTGCTGCCTTTTTGCAGGCAGGTTGTCATCAGCGCGCCTTTGCTGGTGTAGGCTTTGTAAGCCCAGCCGCTGCTTTGCCTGTCCATGACCATGAAACCGAAGCTGCTGGTGTGCGAAATGCTGTCTATCAATGCACCCGGCGCCGGCGACGCATGGTCCGGCATGGGGTCAGGGAAATTCAGGTCCAGGTTGTCGCCGCCGTTGCCTGAAACGAAAGTGGCGGGATGGTCCGACGTGAAGCTGATGGCCTGGAAATCATGCACGTGGCCGTGCAGCGCCGTCGTCACCCCGGCCGGATAGTACGCTGTGGGCGTTACCGTTTGCATGACCGACAGCAGCGCCTGGTTGCCAGGCGCCAGCACCGAACCTGCCAGCGGCGCAAACGCCAGTATGGGATGATGGTCGGTAAAGATGCTGTTGATGCCCGGCCTGGCTGCCAGCTGCGTTGCTTTCAGAAACTGCGCCTGGTATTTTTTGAACTGCGGATCTGTGGCCGCCAATGCCGATCTACCGGCCTTGCTGGAGTCGAATACGATAATCTGCGTATCGGAGCCTAGTGCCACCGCATACGGGTCGGAAAAATTGCCCAGGCCGTCGTTGGCCGGATCGTCGCAACTGCGCTTGCTGTCATAGTCCTGCGTATCCAGGAAGCGAAACCAGCCCTGGCCGGCACGCCCGCATTCCTCGTGGTTGCCGCGCACGACTATCCATGGCGCGGCCGCCAGCAGGGCGGCTGCCGGTGTGAACAGATCGGCTTCCCACACATCCCAGCCATAACCCCATGGGCTGCCCTGGCAGCCACCGATATCCGGGGGGCAGGCATTTTCCCGGTAATGGTAGTCCCCTATATGCAGCACCAGGTCGGGCTGCATCGCGGCGGCGGTTTCAGCTATCGTCGCCAGCGGCCATGCATCGCTGTCGGAGCAGGCTTGCCAGGCGTTGTCCGCTCTTTTCATGCGGCAACCCGTGTCGGCAAGAATGACAATCCGTTGCGGCGAAGCTTTTGGCAACGGCAGGCGGCGGGAGCCTATGGATGCTGCGGTCGCTTTGGCCGGCAGCTTGTATTCGCAGCTTGCCACCGGAAACGCCGATGGTTTGGAGTCTTCCGGCGCGCTGGCGGTAGGGCGTAGCGCACTGGTGGACGGGCCGCTGCGCAAGGCCATTGCCTGTACCGTGCCGTCTACCCTGATTGCAGGGCAGGTATCCGCAGCAACGATTGCGCGCGCAATGGCCTGGCTGTCTGCCCCCAGCTCTACCCATGCGGCTTTCAGGCCGGCATCGTTAGCAGCGTCGCGGTTTTGCGCCATACCGCGCGGGCAGGCGAGCATTGCAGCGCACGCCAGCAAAGCGAAGATGGCGGCGACGGGTAGCTGGATGCAGCGGCGGCCGGAGCGCAAAGTGGCGAATGTGATCATCTGTGGGAGGAAGGGAATGAGAAGTCGGCGGAATGGGTATTTTCCGGCTTCGCAAAATTATAAGCAAATGTTGTTACATTGCCGTTACCCCGGGACAGAATAGCAGGCGGCCGGCAGGGTTGCGGTGGAGGATGCCGAGGAGGATATAGTGGAGGGAAGGGCAGGCGTCGCAAGCTTGCTGCCGCGACGCCGGGTTTCAACAAATTAACGGCTGATTTTGCCGTGCTCGCCTATGTCTTTCGGCTGCTCGCCGACGATGGCGGCCTTGATCATCGAGAAAAGCTGCATCATTTTGCTGGAATCTGAATCCCAGTATTCGGCAGCGTGCACATGGACCTTGATCAGCGCAACCTCCGGATCGTCTTTACCTTTTGGAAACCAGGCGGCAACCAGCGGATTCCATAGCTGTTCGATTTTCTGCCTGTCGCCGGATACTGAAGCATGGCCCGACACAGACAGATACAGACTCTTGCCCGGATCAGAAAAGGCCACGTTGACATGTGTATGCTGCGCCAGTTGCTGCGCTACCGCGGAATGGTCGGAACTGAAGAACCACAGATAACCTTCTTCATCCAGCTGCTGACTGGTCATCGGACGGCTGAACAGGTAATTGGACCCATCCATCGTGGTCAGCATGCCTACCTTGACCTGGTCTATTTTACTTTTCAGTTTGCTGAAATCTTCGGTGGTGAATGTCATGATGTGCCCCTTTTTGTCGCTATAAGAGCGATTAGGGTAGGGCCAAAGCCATCCGGCCTCTGTACGTTGACCAACAGACCGGCAGGTGCCTACTTTACCAGCGCATCCTTGGGGAACAGGTCGGGTCGGCTGGTGGATGTTTCCAGGATGGGGTTGAAGCTGGGGCCGGAATCCGGTTTTTGCTTGCAGTTGCTGACACTGGACAGCGATCCTGACAGCGGTATTTTGTACGCCACCTGTATGCCCGTATCGTTGACGCCATCGTCGCGCGTGCGGCTGACGCTGAGGTTCCAGTTGTTGCGCTCTATGCCCAGGTTCATGCGGTCGTAATTATCGCTGCTGCGGTAACGGCCCTGCAGCTGCGTGCAATTGTCGATGTTATGGGAATACTTGAAGCGGCTGGACATCAGGTTTTCCCTATCGGTGGCATCGTCGCCGACATAATAATTCAGGCGGCCGCGTTCGCGCCGCCATTCCAGCCGGCTATCGGCAGTGGGATGCAGGCCGAGGTTGAAAACGACGCTGGTCTTTTTGCCCAGCGCAGGCGTGTCCAGATACATGCTTTCTGTATCGCCCATGTCGGTGCCGGTGTTGGCGTTGGTATTGGCCGCAGGCCGTAGCGCATTGGATTTGCCGTTTGCTTCCACGACATAGGAGGTGAGGCCGATGTCGGAGATCAGGCTGTCCTTGGACCAGTATTTCTTGACATCCACCAGATAGCTGTTTTGCAGCAAGGCGTTATAGCCGTTGCTGCTGGACTCGGACACATAGTCGCTATTTGGCCGCAACTGGCCGCCGGAAACGGTAAAGCGCAGGTTGGGGCGGGGCGCATAGACGCCGTTGACCAGCACTTCGGACGATTCTCGCTGGTGCGTGACGCGGCCGCCGGCGGCAAGCTCATCCGTCAGGCGCAGGCCGTAATCAAAGATGAACATGGGATTGCTGCTTTTGTATTCATCTATGCTGGCGCGCCATTTTTGCTGCAGGCTGTCATAGTTCAGCGACACGCTCTTTTCACGCAGGTCGGTGTGGCCTGGTGCCGCAGCGTTGTCGCCGGGCAGTTCTGGCAGGGTCTTGCTGATGTCGGGCTGAGTGGGAGGCACCGACTCTTCGGCGGTTGCACCTGGGGCCGTTGCGAAAGCGCCCAGCAGTATTAGCACGGCAATTGCACGCTGGCGGTGTTCAGCAGATTTTTTCCTTGCGATAGGGGAGCTCATCAAAAAAATTCAGTCATCACGGCCTTATTGTACTGGCCGCGTTTTTCAATATCGTGACGCATAAGCAAAGCGGGTGGCGGACGGCATTTGCGCTGCTCTTGTGCCGTTTGGACGGGAAAGGCTGGAAATAGTTCAGCAGGCACACGTAAAAACGTCTTCCCGCCTGTACGGGTTTTCAAGCGTCCCTATGATACAGGTAGCTGCATGTACCGCCAATGGCTGATCATTGTTTGCTGCAAGCGCAAATGCCGCATGCATGGTGGATATGCCAGCAGCAGAGGGGATGCCGGAGGTTTTAGTGCTACCGTATTTTTACTATGTTGCATCGCACAATGGATGGGAGTATAGTTGTACCTGTCTCCTCCAAGCCTCCTAAGGGATTGGAATTAGCCCGCTACCGCAAGGTATGCGGGTTTTTTTTTGCCCCGAGGAATGATTTTAATTAAAGTTTTGCTTGAAAGTAACCGTAATTTATAAGACGATTCTGACAGCTTGGTAAGGGAAAGTCCGATGTTCAGGATGGCATTTCTTGCCCTGACAATGTTTAGGCGGAGAGATAAAGTGGAATAACCCTTAGCCATATGCCGGCAAGCTTTCCCGCAAATGTCCTGGATATCCTGTAGGATGACAGAGAGAGTTCGCAGGGTGGCTCAAAGGACCCTGAGAGAAGTTCCAGCTTTCCAATAGATGTCGATATTGGTATAAACCATTCTTTAGAATTGGACATTTGTCAAAAAATGTCGTATTACATGTAATAAGTGTATCAAATGTAAGAATTAGCTTGTAATTATGCTTCTTATCGGTAACATTAATAATTGTTTATATGAGTAATATCGATATAAGCAGGCGAGCTGGTAGAGTGCTTGTTACAAAAGTAAATATAAATGAAAAAAGTACAATCTTGTCCTATTATTAAATTAAGAAAATTAATGGCGACGGATTGCAAATAACGATAATAACTTTACGAGCGAAAAATATGAGCTTTCTTTTGAATCAGTCGTGGTGTTTTGCTGAAACCTGCAGCTTGGAATTGATCAGAAACTCTGGACGGTGAAGGGGTAATGAATATGTTTGGCTTCCAATCTCAAAAAACGAACGTAGGCACCCTGCTGTCGGAAGAAAGAGAAATCCTGAATTGCGGTTTGAATTCAGTGCTGCAGTCGGGAGACGATAGCGCAACCATCATCCAGCAGGTGCTGGCCCGCAAATACCCCGACCTGATCCGCGAAGAATTAGATGTGTATAGCCGCATCTGCAAGTCTGCCGTCAAATTCGGCCATGATCTGGTGAACTCCGTTCCCCACAGTGAAAGAGCGGCGCTGATGCCGATCTGGCAGGCAGGCACGCTGGCAGAATTTCCGTGGCTGAGCGACGCCAGCCTGGAGCTTTTGCTGACACGCGATGTTTATCATTCTGAAAACGATACCTTGCCAGACCTGACTGCCAATTCCATTCCGGGATACGGCCTTACTCTGTAAGTGGCTCAAGCCATAAAGCAAAACGCCCGCTAATGCGGGCGTTTTGCTTTATGGCTTGAGATTGGGCTGTTAAGCCGCCATAGGCAATCCTTGTTGGAAGACAAGCTTCCAGTGATGTCCTGAGCGTCTCCAGATCGAATTGCGCAAGCTGTTGCTGATCTCTCCCGACACCGGGTTGACGGTTCTCAAGTGGAAGCTCATTTGCGCCAGACCTGGTATCAGTTCCCTCAGTTTGAAGTCGGCCGGCACGAATTCCAGTAGCGGCAGGTTGGGTGGGCGGCACAGGATTTCCGATTTGCGGAACATCCGGCCGCTGGAGCCGAATTCAACAAAGCTTTCGTCAATCAACTGGTCCAGCGCTAGCGCGTTGGCACGAACTTCTGCCTGCAGCAAGCTTTGCTCCAAGGCTGTCAGTGTAGTGAGAAGCTTGTGCCGGGTATTCACGATGCCGCCTTTAGGAGATGAGGGAAGTGCTGAATTGAATGTAAATGATTATAAGCAATAATTGAAAAATTGTTTGGGTCTATGCGCGCTGCGCCTGGCTTAGATCGTCAGCCGCCTTGCCGGTAAACGAATTCTCCGAACAGTTTGATGCCGGCCAGTTCATCGGGAGCAAATCGTTGGTCCGGATAGGCTTCCTTGTCTGGATTACGCCCCTCCAGCAGCCAGCAGCCATCTGCCTCTATCCATAATTGCCGCACTTGCAGGCGGCCATGAAGTTCAATCGCAAATATCTTTCCATTGCGCGGTATGGTCTTCGAGATGTCAAAAATCATGATGTCGCCATTGACGATAAAATCTGCCATCGCATCATCCTCGGCATAGATGGCATCCGCGTTTTCCGGCGTGATCTTGAATTTGGTGAAAAAAGTCGGTTCTTTGATGAGATGACTGATGGCCATGGGAATCTCTAAAAGTACAATGCGGGCAGACGATGCATCCATTGTAGTGCATTATGGAAATGTTGGTAGATTGCAAAGGCTAATCTATCTGCCACATTGATAATCCGGGCGAGCTCCTGACGCTGGTAGGAATACCGGTGATTTTTAGGTACCATGCTCATTGTCTGGCGCATAACATTCGCCAATACAAATAATACAATTAAACGATTTTGGGAGCGGGACATGGAAATAAAGATAAGCAAAGGTGAGGGCAAACTGCAGCATGTCATCGACATCGGCCGGCACAGGCTGCTGACGGATGTCTCTGAAGCCCTGGGCGGAGAGGATTCTGGACCCGAGCCGCATGACCTGCTGGCGGCTGCGCTGGGCGCGTGTACCGCGCTAACGGTGACGATGTATGCAAAGCGCAAGCTGATGGATCTGCAAGATATTGATGTGCGCATAGAACATGCGCAACAGGAGGGCGTTTATGTTTTCACACGCAGGATACGATACGTGGGAAACCTGAGCGAAGCAGAGCAGGCAAGGCTGACCGAGATTGCAGGAAAATGCCCTGTGCACAAAACCTTGATGGGGCAGATGCGCATCGATACCGAGACTGTCAATAGTTTTTAATGCACGCCGCTCCCGGCCCGACGCCGAGGGCCTGGCTGGAAGTGCGTTTCAGGCGTAGAAATCGAGGAAACCGCCTACGGTCAGGCTGGCTGAACCCGGCCTGGGTGTGCCGCTGGCAGTGTTTTGAGTTTGCGCGGCGCTGGACGCAGCAGCAGCGGTAGCGGTAGCGGCAACGGTGCCCGTGCTTTCGTTCACCTTATTATTTACCTGGCTGGCGGCATGGTCTTTAAGTTTGCCCGTGCTGCCGGCGGACTGGTTCGTAGAGTCGCTGGCCTTGGCATTGCCGACCTTGTCTATGCGGCTTTTCAGGTCGCTGATCTTGCTGGAGATATCGTCGATCTGGGTTTTACCCTCTGGCGTTTTTGCCGATGCGCAGTTGACGCAGTCCGACAGCTCTTTCTGGTAGCGGTCCAATTGCGCTTGCAATGCTGCACTGGCTGAGCCGCTGCTGGCGGCACTCGTGGCAGCTGCTGTGTCCGGCGCGATAGCTTGTACCATGATATTTTCCTTTTTTATATGCACTGATGCTGCGGTCCGCCTGATTGTTTCTGGCGGAATCCAGCTTGAGCTGCCATGCCTGGCCGCCAGCCTGGAGCGCATTCATTCCTGCGAGCAGGCAGCTTTGGCTTTGATGATTCCATTTCGTCGGCCTTGCGGGGGAAAACTTACACAGGTCTGGAAATAAATTTCAGATTGACGCGACCTGGAAGTACGCCTGCGCGTATTTCTGTATTTTTACTGTCTCAAAACAGCGCATTTTTGTGATAGGGCCACGTTTCGCTTCGATATCTGTTCCGCTTCTGGTAAAACAGGGGGAACGGATTGTTATATTGATAAAATTAAAAAAATAGGTGATTCGTCAAACGGCCAACTCGGCTGAGCGCCCGATTCACCAAACTGTGGAAAAACGCCTTATGACAGAGATGACAGAAACGGATTTGGAAAAACTGGCGCCGAGAAGCAAAAGGTTCGCCGCGCGGTTGATCGACCTGGTGCTGATATCAGCGGCCTGCTGGGTGCTGGCGTTGAGCGAGCTGTTTTCTGCTGCTACGCTCAGCCTGGCGTGGATGCTGGCAGTGCTGGGGCTGGATACCGCCGTGCCTGGGCGCAGTCCTGGCAAGCAGATATTCAGGATTGCCGTAGTGTCGGATCGGGACGGCGGTGTATGTTCGCGCTGGCAGGCGCTAGGCCGCAATTTTCCTTTGGTGTTCCTGCCGGTGCTGGACTGGGCCTTCATTTTTTGCCGCGACAGGCGGCGCATAGGTGATAGCCTGTGCAATACGCTGGTCTTCCGCCTGGAGCATGTGCGCGAAAATGCTGCCGTCGAAGACCAGGTGTCGCCGTACGTCAATGAAGAGATGTCGCTGCAGACGGTCGCCGTGTTCGGCACCATGCTGGAAGCGGAGATACTGCGGGCGCGGCTGGAGGCCGATGGCATCCCGGCGGTGGTGGTGGACGGCAACCTGGTGCAGGCGTATTCGCTCATTGCGATCGCTGTCGGCGGCGTGCGCGTACAGGTGATGCAGGAATATGCTGTGCGGGCCGGCGAGCTGGTCAAGCTGCTCAATGACGGCGGACTGCAGATAGAAGGTTGACCAGGGGCAGGGCCCGCTGCCAGGCTGCAAATAGAAAAAGGGGCCAGCGGCCCCTCGTCATCCAGTACGCTGGCGAGTGATGCTTATTACTTCTTCTTAGGATTTACTGCGGCTTTCAATGTCGCGCCTGCAGAAAATTTTGGGGATTTGGATGCTGCGATCTTGATCGGTTCGCCTGTCGATGGATTGCGGCCTTTACGTGCAGCGCGTTTGGCTACAGAGAAAGTACCGAAACCGGTAATGCCTACAGTGTCACCTTTTTTCAGGCGTTCTGTAATGATGTCGATCAGCGTATTCACTGCATTGTTGGCAGCATTGGCGGACAATTCTGTACGCGCTGCGAATTCTGCAATCAGTTCACCTTTTTTCATAAAAACTCCATAGTTGTAAGAACGGATAGATTAGCACATGCTTTGCAATATGTGATGCCTGTGGGCAAATTCCTGCATCATTTTCTATTAATTTTCCTATGGTTTGTGGGGGCAGGCCCGTTTTTTTGCCCAAGGCAGGCGCCGAGGGCCCGGATTTTGCGCCAATTCGATTTTGTAACAAACGCCGTCAACCACGGCACAGCGCTCGGATTAAACCTGCCAGGAGGGCGAATTCCCATGGAAATTTATGTCAGCACCGACGTCGAAACCGACGGCCCGATTCCGGGTCCGTATTCCATGCTGAGTTTTGCGTCCGCCGCGTTCAGCAAAAACAAGCAGCTGCTCGACACGTTTTCAGCCAATCTTGAAACCTTGCCGGAAGCCGCAAGCGACCCTGCAACGATGCGCTGGTGGCAAGAGCGGCCGCAAGCGTGGGCTGCCTGCCGGGCCGACCTGGAAATTCCCGCCCTGGCCATGCAGCGCTATGCCGCTTGGCTGCGCGCCTTGCCTGGCAAGCCCGTATTTGTCGGCTATCCGGCCGCATTCGACTTCATGTTCGTCTACTGGTACTTGGTCCGTTTTAATGGGGAAAGTCCGTTTTCGCATTCCGCGCTGGACATCAAGACCTATGCCATGGCCAAACTGGGCAGTTCCTACCGCAACACAAGCAAGCGCGCGATGCCCAAACATTGGTTCGATGACCTGCCGCATACCCATGTGGCGCTGGATGATGCGCTGGAGCAGGGCGCACTGTTCTGCAATATGCTCAATAGCGGTGGCGGCAAGACGGACTGAGTTCAAGCTTGCAGATTGGCGAGATGCGGGAATATCGGTTTATTCCATTTTTCTTCCTTGACTTGAATGACGTACGTACGTATTATTTCTTCACCACTGTTGTTCGCCTCATTTCTTGCAAGGATTGCCATGCCGAAACCTTCATCACGCGATGCCTTGCTGGATGCCGGTTTGGCCGTCATGCTGGAACAAGGCTATTCAGGCGCCGGCCTGCGCGACATTGCGGCGGCTGCCTCCGCGCCGCTGGGTTCTTTTTCCAATCATTTCAAGACCAAGGAAGCCTTTGCTGTAGAAGTGATACAGCGTTACTTCACCCTGATGAAGGAGTGGATGGAGCCGACGCTGAATAACCAGTCACTGACGCCCTTGGACCGCATCAAGAGCTACCTGGAGATGATTTCCTGCAAGCAGGAGTCTACCGGCTGGTCGCGTGGCTGCCTGGTTGGCAATCTCAGTCTGGAAACGGCCACGCAAAGCGAGGAAATACGCCAGCAGCTATCGGCCATCTTTGCTGAATGGCGGCATTTCTTTTCGGTCTGCATGCGCGAGGCGCAGCAGCAGGGCCAGATAGAGGCCGACTTCCCGCCGGAAGACATGGCGGATTTCCTGATTGCCGGCTGGCAGGGCGCCATGCTACGCATGAAAGTGGACCGCAGCCCGCGGCCGCTGCAGCAATTCAAGAGCATGGCCTTTGCGACGTTTCTCAAGGAGAAGCGAGCATGATGTCAGGCACAATCGATAAAGCCGGCCATGCAGCGGCAAGACCGGGCTCGGTAACCATCACCTATTGCCGGCCCTGCGGATTTGCCGCCAGTGCCCTCAATACCGCCGCGGCCCTGAGAATGCAGTTGGGGTTGGATGCAGACCTGGTATCGCGCAAGAACGGTATTTTTCAGGTCTCCGTCAACGGCAAGGCCGTCGCCAGGAAAACCGGCGATGGCTTCCCGGGGGAGAAGGAAATTCTCGATGCAGTCGCTGCGGCGCTGGAGATGGCCTGATTTTACTCTTCCGGAGTTGGGTGCTGTCCGGACGCCCAAATAAGCCGCCATGGCTTGTCATGGTATTGTAAAATCTTCATCGTTGGCGCTTGCTGCGCCGGATCTTCCTGTCGGGAGCTATCGATGACGAGCCATTTTCTGACCATCGCCAAGCGTATTGCCGCAATGGCCTTGCTGTTCAGCTTCTTCCTGCCCCTATCGCAATGTTCACTCAAAGTCACAGACCAGGACCCCGCTGTGGCCGCGCAGGCGGTTGCTGACGAGCCCGCGGATATTGCCGCCTATTCAGCCTATCCGTGGCCCAGTATTGCCAGTGCAGTAGTGCTGCTGCTATTTGCATGGCCCACCGCTGTGCAGTGTGGCGCGTGGCTTAAGCCAGGGACATTTGCCTTGCATGCGTATAAATTGGCATTGTTTGAATTGCCGCTGGCAGCCGTCACGCTGTGCTGCATAGTACTACTGGCCAGCATGGGCCAGCATGTGCGTTACGGCGCTTTTGCGGCGAGCGCGGCGGTAGCCTGTTATGCGCTGGCGGTATTGTTGCCCTTGATGCGGTCGCGCGAACCTCGCAGCATTCCCGCCTAGGCGCCAGCTTCCGCTATACTTCCCGCTTTATGAATTTGCGGCCGTTAGCTGCAGCCTGAATATTGTCATGTCCTCCGCGTCCTCTCTAGAAACTGCTGCTTCTACTTCCTATCCCGCCATCGAACCCGCCGTGTTGCAGCGGGTGCGCCAGCACATCATCGAGTATCTGGAAATCGCGGCATCGTTCGACGAGCAGCGCGCCTACCAGGCCAGGTCGCCGGAGATCAATGTGCCGGCTGAAGTGCTGCACCAGTGGGAAGATTGGCTGACAGATGAATGGCAGACGCGCTATGCGGACCCGGTTTTTTCAGATGAAGAACGCGCCGCGATGATGGAGTACCATCACATCATCGACCCTCTGGCAAATGGCGCCATCGACACGTCGCCGGGACTGGAGCAGTTGTGCGGCATGGCGCACTGGCAAGCGCTGCGCCGCGAAGCAGAGACCATCCTGGGCGTGTTCATGGTGCGTGGAAAATTAAAGGAACAGGCCAAGGCATGATGAACTGCCTGCGTTTTTTCCGGCTATGCGCCACGCTAGGTATGCTGGGTGTTGTGTGCGCAGGCGGATGGACTGCCAGCGCATTGGCGCAGGAGCGCGCCGCAAATGCCGCCAGCCTCATGCTGTTGCTGCGCGAGGCGCCCGGCGCCAACAAGCCGGACGACATCATGGTGCCTGCGGATCCGGTCAGCCCGTCTGATGGCGGCTGGTTCGATTATCTCGGCGACATGCAATTGCGCTTTGTTTTTGACGATGGTCTCAGCCTGCGCGATGCCTCGCCTCAGGAGTTGCGGGCACTGGACCTGACACCCAACCAGGCGGTGCGCGTGGCGCTGCAAAATATCAGGCGCGTTTATGGCGAACCGGAGATCAGGCGCGGCAATGGCGGCCTGATGCTGATCCAGGGAAAATCCGCAGACTTCAGCAGCAGCTACCTGCTGGACAAGGAATTCTGGCCCAGCCTGCTGGCGCAGGCGCCGGGTGGGCTGGTGGTGGCAGCCCCAAAGCGCAGCAGCCTGCTGTTCGTTCCCGCCGATGATGCGAGGTCGGTGGAGCGCCTGCGCAAGCTGATTGCGCAGCTGCATTCCAGCAGCGAACGCGGCAAGGTCTCTTCTGCGCTGTATCTGTTCAAGGACAACCGCTGGTCCGTACTCCAGGCGCCTGCCACGGAATAGTATAGCGGCTGCGAGTCTCGCATCGACATTCCCCGCCTGCGCCAGCTTGTCCCGATATGGCCGATAGTTGTCGTCTGCCGGTGCTGTGTGCCAGTGGTGCTGGGGATAGAATCTGTTCAGTTACTCACCCACTGAAAGTATCTTATGTCCGCTTTGCAAAACGCCACAGCCCTGCTGGTGATCGACGTCCAGGAATCCTTCCGGCACGCCGCCTATTGGCGCGAAGATGATCTTGAGGCGTACCTCGGTCATCAGAATCGTCTGATTGCCGGCGCTCGCGACGCCGGCCTCCCGGTGGTGCGGGTGTTCCACGCAGACATCGGTATGCCCGAGTTTCCGCATTTCGACCCGGCGTCCGGCTATGTCGTTGCGATGTCAGGCAGCGATCCGTATGCCGACCATACCGTGCAAAAACAGGTGCATAGCGCCATGGTGGGCACGGGCTTGGTGGAATGGCTGCACGTGCGGGGCATAGGCAAGCTGGTGATCTCGGGTATACGCACCGAGCAGTGCTGCGAAACCACGACCCGCAATGCGTCCGACCTCGGCTTCCAGATCGATTACGTTACCGAAGCTACGCTGACTTTCCCGATGCGTCATTTTGCCACCGGCCGCTTGTATGAGCCGGCGGAAATCAAGGAAAAAACCGAGCTGGTGCTGGAAAAACGCTTTGCACGTATCTGCAAGGTTGACCAGCTCCTGCAGGAGTGGCAAGCCGCGCGCTGATCGACGACGCTCGCAGGTTCAGCTGCGGGTGATGGCCGGGCGCCTGGCGGAGGGGCCTTTGCCGGTCTTGCTTGCAGAAGCCTTGTGAATTCCCGGCTGCACTGGCGGCAGCGAGGTCTCCGCAATCTTGAATACGCTGACAGACTCATGCAAGGCGGCTGCCTGTTCGCGCATGCTTTCTGCCGCTGCTGCCGCCTGTTCCACCAGTGCGGCGTTCTGCTGCGTAATTTCATCCATTTGCGTAATGGCGACGTTTACCTGTTCTATGCCGTCGCTTTGCTCCTGGCTGGCGGCGGTGATGTCGGCCATGATGTCGGCCACCTGCTGTATGCTGGCGACGATTTGCGTCATGGTCTGGCCTGCTTCATCCACCAGGCGGCTACCGGCATCCACCTTGCCGGTGGAGTCGCCTATCAGTGCCTTGATTTCCCTAGCGGCAGCGGCGCTGCGCTGCGCCAGGTTACGCACTTCGGAGGCCACCACGGCAAAGCCGCGGCCTTGTTCGCCGGCACGCGCTGCTTCTACCGCCGCGTTCAGCGCCAGGATATTGGTCTGGAAGGCAATGCCGTCGATGACTGAAATGATGTCGGCGATCTTGCCCGAGCTTTCCCTGATCGAACCCATGGTTTCCACCACTTGCCCTACCACCGAGCCGCCTTTCGCCGCGATGCTGCTGGCAGATACCGCCAGCTGGTTGGCCTGGCGCGCGTTGTCGGCATTCTGCCTGACGGTGCCGGTCAGTTCCTCCATCGAGCTTGCCGTTTCTTCCAGCGAGCTGGCCTGCGATTCGGTACGGGAAGACAGGTCGGCATTGCCTGCAGCGATTTCCTGCGACGTCAGCGTGATGGTTTCCGTACCGGTGCGCACCTTGCCTATTACATTGCTCAGGCCCTGGTTGATGCCGTCCATGGCTTCCATCAGCTTGCCGATTTCATCGTTGCGGTGCGCATGGATGGTGCTGCTGAGGTCGCCGGTCGCCATTTTTTCCGCCATGCGGGTCGCAAAGCCCAACGGCTTCGTGATCATTCTGTGAATCGCGTAATACAGCAGCATCGCGATCAACAGGATCAGCACCGCGGCCAATATGCCGTACCTGACCAGCAGGTCTGTACTTTCCCGCGTGATCTCGCTGGCATAGACGTCGCCGACCAGCAGCCAATTCATGCTGCCGACCTGGGAGAAAACGGCGATCCGCTTTCTGGCGGATTGTCCCGCTCCTTTGTCCACCCACGGGTATTCCATGACACCTTCCTTGCGTTCCATCATCTCCTTGATGATTTCACGGCCGTCGGCATCCTTGCGCTCCAGCGCCGGCTCGCCTTCATGATCGGGCGCAATCACCAGCGTGCCGCGCGTGTTGCCGGCTTTCTGGTCGGCGGCAAAGAAATAGCCGGTATCGCCTATCTTGACGGACCTTACCTTGTCTTTCAGCTGTTTCAGGTCGCCGGTAATGTCAATGCCGATAAACAGCACGGCGATCACATTGCCGCTGCTGTCCTTCACAGGTTCATAGACTGTCATCGTATCCTTGCCGAACAGCTTGGTCATGCCGGTAAAAGTGTCGCCCCGTGCCAGCACAGGGTAGGCAGGGCTGGTCTTGTCCAGCAGTGTGCCTATCGCCCGTTCGCCGTTTTCTTTTTTTACCGACGTGGAAATGCGCACAAAATCTTCGCCATCCTTGACGAAGACGGTTGCCAGCGCGCCGCTTTGCGCGGTGAACTGGTCCACTACCGCATAGTTCATATTGACAGTGCTGTCGCCGTTCTTCAGCGTGGGGACTGATTTGCCGCCGGTATCGACCTTGGCCGCGGTGTCCAGCGAGAAGCCGGGAGTAAAACTGGATTTGAATACCTTGCTGATGCGCGTCGCATCGCTTTTAACGGTCTTGTCGAACATTTCAAACATGCCATTGACACTGGCCATCTGCTGCGCGAGGTCGGAAACGGAACGGTTTTGCAGCAAATGATAGGTGGCATTTCCTATCGCGCCGGTAAAGGCAGCAAACACCAGGATGAACATGGCAAAAGTGAAAAACGCAAATTTTTCACCAACCCCCCAGAGGCGTGGGTTGAATATGGTAGTAGGCATTTAATTTTCCGATTTTTGGATGATGCGTTCCCTGATTCAGCGTGTCAGCCAGGCGCTAGCGGGTTGCATTACATCGCATTGAATAAGCCGGATATATCGTCGTGGGCGATATGCAGTATTGGATGCGCCTCCGTGCAGGTGGCGTCGGACTGTCTGATGTGGGCTATGCGAAGGCGTAATTCTAGCGTTCTATGTATTGCTTTTGGTAAATAAAAGCGTATTTATCAAAAAAAGAGTTCTTTTTTAAGCAATTGACTATTCAATGTAGCAAGCAAGCCTGATAAATATACTACGTATGTGCCGCCAGATGCTTCATGCGGCTGTTCTTGCGGGGGAAACTGCAACACCGGTTTGAATCGGGACAATGCGCTAAAACTGGAGGTCGGCGCCGCTTATTCGCACTAGCATGAAGAAGTGGTCTGGCTCGGCATCCGTAAAATATATCATGCTGTGATATATTGTCGGCGAACTGAATTTTTAAAAAGCCGATATTTTTTACCCTCCATCATGCACCCCTCCAATCCTTCCCCGCATCATCTGCACAAACGCGATTTCGCCGCCGATGCACGCCTGCTCAAAATTTCATGTATCGCTGCCTTCATTGGCTGCTGCGGAACGCTGGCGGCGTTCCTGCTGCTGAAGCTGATACGACTGTTTACCAATTTGTTTTATTACCAGTCGTTTTCATTTGGCGCCAGCTCTCCCGCAGACCATCACCTGGGCTTATGGGCGGTATTGCTGCCGGTGCTGGGAGGTTTGATCGTTGGCCTGATTGCGCGCTTTGGGTCTGAAAAAATCCGCGGCCACGGCATTCCCGAAGCGATCGAGGCCATTCTTTTCGGCAAAAGTAAAATGTCCGCCAAGGTCGCCATCCTGAAGCCCTTGTCATCGGGAATCGTGATCGGCAGCGGCGGCCCGTTTGGTGCCGAAGGGCCCATCATCATGACCGGCGGCGCGATAGGCTCGCTGATTGCGCAGTTGTTTCACCTGACGGCGGCGGAGCGTAAAACCCTGCTGGTGGCAGGGGCGACGGCCGGCATGACAGCGGTATTCGGCACCCCGGTAGCAGCAGTATTGCTGGCGGTGGAGCTGCTGCTGTTTGAGTTGAGGCCGCGCAGCCTGCTGCCGGTGATCATCGCTTGCGCCGTCGCCGGATTTACGCGTCCATTGTTGCTGGAGTCTGGGCCCTTGTTTCCGCTGCATACAGCGCAGGCGGGTGTGGCAGCCTTGCTGTCCTGTGTCGTCGCGGGCATCCTGGGCGGGGCCTTATCGGCATTGATGTCTACTGCGCTGTACCGGGTAGAAGACCTGTTTGGCAAATTGCCGCTGCATTGGGCGTGGTGGCCCGCCATCGGCGGTATCGCCGTAGGTATAGGCGGTTATATAGAGCCGAGGGCGCTGGGTGTCGGGTATGACGTCATCGGCGATTTGCTGAACAACTACCTCGCCTTGCAGGTCGTGCTCGGCCTGCTACTGGTGAAGGCTGTTATCTGGGTCATCGCGCTGGGTTCGGGCACGTCCGGCGGCGTGCTGGCCCCACTGCTGATCATCGGTGCCGGTCTCGGCGTCTTATTGGCGCCCTGGCTGCCGGGTGCGGACGCACAGCTTCTGCCGCTGATCTGCATGGCGGCGGTGCTGGCGGGCGTGCTTGGCGCGCCGCTGACCTCGGCCGTTTTTGCCTTCGGCCTGACCCGCGACGCTGACGCCTTGCTGCCCTTGCTGCTGACGACTGGGATCTCCTACGGCTTTACCGTACTGACCATGAAGCGTTCCATCATGACTGAGAAAATCGCGCGACGCGGCTATCACATCTACCGGGAATACGGTGTCGATCCCATGGAGCGCCAGCACGTGGACGAGGTAATGACGAAAGATGTCGAAACCATTCCTGCGGGCCTGTCTGTTGCGGCGGCGCTGGATGGCTATTTCGGCACTCGGCAAATCCACCGCTGCTACCCGGTGGTAGATGCCGATGGACGCTTGACGGGCATGATAGAGCGGAGCAGTTTTCCTGCGCTGTCCAGCGCTGTGCGTCCGGTGGCGACCTTGTTTGAGCCGGGACCTGAATCGCTGGTTCAGTTGGTTCAGCTGGTTGCCTTGCCTCACGAAACCTGCCGCATCGCGGCGGCAAGAATGGCGACGCACCATCTGGAGCGATTGCCGGTGGTGCGCGATCTGCAAAGCATGCAGCTCATCGGCATTATCAGCCGCAGCGACCTGATCAAGCCGTCCAGGGCCTTCTTCGAGGATGAGCAAAAGCGCGAGCGCTTGATACGGCGCTGACGCTTACCGGGCAATCTTTGCTGCCCGTTGCTGGCGGCGAAATGGTTGCGGAAAACGCCGGCAGGCGGTCTTCGTTACGATTACCTTGGACGTAATCGACCCGTCGCTGGCGATCGCAGACAATTCAATGGTCGATATCGACTGCCGGTTGCCCGGCACATGTTCACATCACTTTTGAAGGAGCAATCATCATGACAAATCCTCACGCCTTGCATAATCCCTTGCATATTGCGTCAGCCTATCTCTCCGCCTGGAATGAGCTGGACGCCGTCCGCCGCCGTACAATGATCGCCGCGGTCTTTACTGCAGACGCTGCCTATGCAGATCCTATGGCGTGCAGCGCCGGGCATGAGGCACTGGATGGGATGATAGGCGCCGTGCAGCAGCAGTTCGAAGGCCTGCGCTTCCGCTTGCATGGGAAACAGGATGGCCATCATGACGTCGTGCGGTTTTCCTGGGCGCTGGCGGCGGACGGTGCAGAACCGGTGGCGTACGGAACCGATGTGGCCCTGATCGCCGAAGACGGCCGCATCCGCAGCGTTACCGGCTTCCTGGACGTAATGGCGCCTTAGCAGGGCAGGCGGCGCAGGCAGGGCAGGGTATGTCGGCGCTCGCACAAGTTTGGCAGGCAATGGTAGATTAGCGTAGCGCCCAGCGCTTAACGACCATGGAGAAGGTGTCATGCAAACAGGCCAAAGTCAGCCAGCGGCTGCGCCGGACCGTTATTTCAGTGATTTTGCGGCAGCCTTGCGCTACTGGCGTGGCAAGCGCGGCTACAGCCAGCTTCGCCTGTCCGTCGAAAGCGCGATTTCCCAGCGGCATATCAGCTTCCTGGAAAGCGGGCGCTCGCAGCCCAGCAAAGAGCTGATCCTGAAGCTAGGCACGGTGCTGGATATTCCGCTGCGCCAGCGCAATGTAATGCTGCTGGCCGCAGGGTTTGCTCCCGCGTACCAGGAGAGGAAATTGTCCGATCCCGAATTGCAATCCGTCAAACAGGCATTGGATTTCATGCTGGCGCAGCAGGCACCTTATCCGGCGCTGGTGGTTGACCGACTGTGGAATCTGGTGATGACCAACGGACCGGCGGCGATGATGATGAAATGGCTGCTGGACATGCCGGACAGCCAGCTGTTGCCGCGGGAAGGGATCAATGTATTGAAGCTGATGCTGGATCCGGCGGGCGTACGCAAGTACCTGCTCAACTGGGAAGAGGTGTGTGCCGACCTGCTGCATTGGATACAGCGCGAGGCCATGGGGGACGGCCCCGGCAGCGAGGCCACGCAGTTGCTGGAAGAATTGACTGCACTGCCGGGCATCAGGGCGGCGTCGCAGGCGCCCAACCTGGATTTGCGCGCCTTGCCCTTCCTGGCAGTGATCATAAGCAAGGATGATGTGGAACTCAGATTATTCACATCCATCACAACGCTGGGGACGCCACACGATGTGACTGTGCATGAACTGAGAGTGGAATGCTTTTTCCCGGCCGATGCGGCGACGGCGGACTGGTTCAAATCACGCGCCTGACCGCGACAGACATTAATCCTGTGGGAAGCCCGCTTTTTGTGGCCACAGGTTGACAAACGGCAGCACCGAGACGCTGCCGTACACGCCGCCTTTTGTGAACGGTTCGTCCGCCTGCCACCGCAGCGCTTCCTCGCGGCTGGCAAAGTCGATGGCAAGCAGACTGCCCAGCATGCTGTTGCCATCCTCGCTCATCAGCGGCCCGGCGAAGGCAATGCGGTCTACAACCTCGGCCAGGTAGGCTTTATGCCTGGGGCGCAATTCGGTGCGCAGCGCCAGTGAATCGGGCTTGTCCAACAGATGAAATATGTAGATCACGGCCTGTCCTTTTCCGGCGTTGTCGATGCTCCTGCCCACGCAGATTATGCAACAGAACCGGCTGCAGTGCAGGGTGCTAGGCGACCTGCGCTTTTCCCAGCCCCGCCTCAAACAGCGCTGCAATCATGTCGGACTGCGTGACTACGCCCTGCAGCCTGTTCTGGTCGTCAACGATCAGTATCTGGTGCATTTCCTGGTCGGACATCAAGGGGACGAGTTCCACGATGGGCTTGCCGAGGTGTACGGTCTGGATGCCGGTTGTCATGATCTGGCCGGCAACTTCAGGCTTGCTGGCATACATGCGGCGGGTGCGGCGCAGCAGACGTCCCAGCTTGCTGCCGATTTCGGCATGCCGCTCCAGCTCTGAATGGCGCAGGAAGCTATCGGTCGTGACCATGCCGAGCACACGCCGGCTGCGGTCCACAATGGGCAGCGCGTGCAGCCGGTGCTGCCACATCAGCTGCCAGGCTTCGTCAAGGGGCGTGGCGAACTCTGCGGTCACTACATCGCCAGACATGATCTGTCCGCAATTGACGTCGCCAAAACGGCGCCGGTAAGCGGACATCTCGGTCTGCAGCAGGATGGATTCCAGGTCGTCGCGGCTGACGTCCAGCACCTGGTTATATTTTTGCAATACCGTATCTAGGTCGGCAGTGGTAAAGCCCAGCCTGCCGGTAGGAGGCGCATCGGCGGTTTCATGCCTGCTTTTATGTTCCGCCTGCTGAGGGTGCGGATAGCGCCTGCCTGTGGTGTTGTTGAAAAATATCGCCGTCATGACCAGCAGCAGCGAGTTCGCCGCAACCGGCAGCAGGATGAACTGGTAACCCAGCGCATGCACGGCCGGGCCGCCCAGCACCGCAGTTAGCGCGACGGCGCCGCTGGGAGGATGCAGGCATCGCAGCGCGAACATCGCACCTATCGCCAATGCAACCGCCACGGACGCGGCAATGACAGGCTCGCCGAACAGCCTGGCGCAGGCAACGCCGATCAGCGCGGAAACCAGGTTGCCGCCCATGATGGACCACGGCTGCGCCAGAGGGCTGGCCGGTACCGCAAACAACAGCACCGCCGATGCGCCCATGGGGGCAATCAGCCACACGGCAGCTGGATCATGCCCCAGAAGCAGGTAGCTGATTGCGGCAGTCAGCACCATGCCGAACAGTGCGCCGGTGCAGGCGCGCATGCGCTCAAACCGGTCTACCGGACTGGCTGAGGGCAGGAAGCTGTGCAGCCACAGCAATAAGGCTTCTTTCATTCTGGTTTTCTATTTGCTAGGGCTTGTTAACATTTACATCAGGAGATGCGTTCAATCCAAAACACCGTCCAGCATGTGTTATGGTTTAGACCCATTCGTCCTCCTGGTTGTAAGGTTAACAGACACTGATACGGTGACCTGGACTGGCGATCATCATCGCCGTGGATCGTAATTACATCACAATATGATGTAATTTGCTGGGGTGTAGCGAAAAATTGATTTTTTTGTATGACGGCACGGCCGTTTTGTTTGGCCTGACCGCCGGATCTTGAGGTACCCTACGGGGTTCAAGAGTTAAACAGATAAAGCAATGATGGACCAGAGCAGCAAAGAATCGGACGACAGCAGGGAGCCGCAGCCGGAATATCCGTGGATTGTCCTCAGCACCACCTACGATGTGGAAATGTGGATAGACAACTACAACCGCGAGCTGCAGCGCTGCATCGACGGCAAGAATCCGATCGGCCATGGCGTTTGCTTTAATCTGCAATATGGCGGCGAGATCTATCTGCACACCACATCGGAAGGCGAGATCGTGCTGGATGTGACGCCGGATGCAGAATGGGTTGCTCCCGTCATTACGGCGAGCAGCCGCGTGCAGTCGCCGCGCGGGCAGATCTGGGCCTTGCCGGGCGAGGTGCTGACGCAGCTGATCGTGGGCCTGAGTCCCTTGATTGCGTCTACCCGGCTGGTGCTCGAACATGATTTTAAGATCAAAAAATACTGGAATATGTGAGCAGGGGATGCATGCAGGCTTATAAGAGAATATTGCTGGTTCTTGCTTTTCTGGCGCTGCTGCTCGGCGCGTTCGAACTTTCCGGCCTGCGCGAGCATTTCAACCTGGCGTTTGTGCATCAGGCCATCACTGAGCACAAGTTGAGCGGACTGCTGATTTTCATAGCGCTGTTTTGCCTGGGTAACCTGCTGCATATACCGGGCCTGATATTTCTGGCTGCGGCGGTGCTGGCTTTCGGCAAGCTGTGGGGCGGCCTGGCGACCTATATCGCTGCGGTGGCGTCCTGCATCCTGACCTATTTCACGATACGCCTCATTGGCGGAAACGCCTTGCGTGAACTGAAGAACCCCTATGCCGCGCGGATATTCGGCCAGCTGGACAGGCATCCGGTCAAGAGCATCATCCTGTTGAGGACCTTGTTCCAGACCATGCCGACGCTGAATTATGTCCTGTCCCTTTCGGGCGTCAGGTTTTATCAATACCTGCTAGGCACATTGCTGGGCTTGCCGTTGCCGATTGCGCTGTACTGCATATTTTTCGACTATGTGGGCAAGAGCCTGCACCTGAGCTAGCCTGTATTGCGAGTGGCAAGCTGAACTGAAGAACGGAGCCGGGCATCATGACAGACATCCATATCCAGACCGAAGCGCAGTACGCCGCCATCTATGACGAGGCAGGGCCGGCCAATACGGCAGGCTTCATTGAAACGCAACTGGATGCTGCCCGGCAGGTCATGGACGCGAAGGAAACTGAAGCGCGCCTGGCTTCCTATTATCTGGAGCGCCAGCTGATTTCCTGCGCCAGCCGCGGCGAGCTGCTGGCCTGGGCCTTGCCGTTCAACGGCACTTTCAAGGTAGCCATCGAGTATGCGCCGCCTTTGCTGCAAGACCGCAACGACGGCTTGCATCTCGAAGACGTACTGCCGCATACCGCAGATCTGGTGTGCCCCAGTGGCCGCTTGAAGATCAGCTGCGTCAGCAAACTGGGAGTGCCTTTGCCGACTGCCGCGGTCAGCGTTGAGCCCGGTGCTTACCGTGTATCGTTATTGCGCAATGAACAGCAGGAGGCCCTGCATTTTGGTTTGGATGGCAGCGCGCAATATCCTGCCACGGACGGGCCCGACTGGATATTCACGCTGCAGCGCTTGCAAGGACAGCAGCGCTGACGTTGCGCCTCAGGACGAGAATTTCCTCCTTTCTGGCACGGCAAAATTTATCACTCTGCGCATTTGCAACAAGGCAATTTTGTCTTGTTGTTATTGTTGTATTTCACAATTGGATAAACTATTTTGTAGGAATTCATTACCTTTTACTTGCATTTGGTCTATACTTTCTAGTATGCAATTGCAACGGAAACCCTAAACCATTTCTCTCTTTCCGTGGCTTAGCGATAGGAGCAGGGGACTTGGTTGCGCTTTCTAAAAGGAAATTGGCATCGAGAATTTCAATTCTCGCGGCGACGTGTGCCCTGCTGCAAGCCTGCGCTTTTGTGTTTACCTGGGTTGCCGACTACACGGGTAATCCTAATTATTTCGACCATTTACTGATGTTGTCCGTCGGCGTGTTCCTGCCGGCTTTTTTCTTCGTTACCTTCCTTGCCCTGTACAAGTTTGCCCATCGTAAAAAGCTTTCTTTTGCGCTCGGCTACACGATTACCTATACGGTCGTCACCTATTGCGGTTTTGCCGTAGTCTCTTTTTTCATCATCTTCGCACCCAGTTAATCCGCTACGCCGCGGACGGCCCGATTCCCGCGCCATGCCTTGCTCCGACGACGCAAGACTTAAGTGCAAGCCCTTTTCGGTCGCATTGCTGTTGTAAGCTCCGCAGGCACGGATATACACTTGGCACGCCTTGCTCTATACTTTTCACTTACTCCACGTTTGCCCGGAGTGCCCCGCCAGAGGCGCATGCAAGGCAAATCCTGGTCATGCAGAGGCTTGCGACAATAATAAATGTAGGGGACACATGCCGAAGGCATCCGCAACCACGCTGGCCGTTATTACCGGGCTTATTGCCCTGTCCATTCCGATACTCGCCGCGCTGAAGCTGGCGCAGTACCAAAGCCTGGAATCGGAAAAAGAGCGAGCGCTCAGCTATGCGACTGAAGTGATGGGCAGGTCCGAGCGTACTGCACTGCAAATTTTTGACGGCATCGAGAAGCTGGTGCGCACGCGCGGCGACAGTGGCGATGATCCTTGTTCGGAAACCCAGATTGCGCTGATGCGCGAGATCGACCTCAGCTCCAGCTATATCCAGGCGATAGGCTATGTGTCCGGCGAACGCATGCTGTGTTCATCGATGGGCGTGCATCCCGGCGGCCTTGCGCTGGGGCCAGCAGAGCAGGTCACGCGCAGCAATGCCCTGGTGCGCACCAATGTGCGCCTGCCGACTGCGGTGCCGGATACGACCTTCATCGTCATACAGCGGGGCAGCTATGCGGCCATCATCCACAAGTCGCTTCCCATTGACGTATCCACACAGGAAAAAGATGTTTCGCTGGCGACCTTCACCCCCGGTTACCGCGAATTCAGAACCTCGCGCGGCCTGGTCAAGCAAGAGTGGATAGACCGGTTGCAAGGCCGTAACGAAGTCACTTTTTTTGACGGCGAATATGTCGTGGCGGTAGTGCAGTCCACCCGCTTTGCTACCGGCGCGGTTGCTGCGGTGCCCGGCGTGTATCTGAACACGCGGGTGCGCGAATTCGCGATGATCCTCGTCCCGCTGGGTCTGCTGGCCGGTATTGCACTGGCCTTTGTCGCCCGCTACCTGACCAAGCTGCAGCAATCGCTGCCGACGCTGATCAAGGCTGCGCTCCGGAAAAATGAATTCTTCATGGTCTACCAGCCTCTGGTGGATTTGCAGACGCGCGAATGGGTGGGTGCAGAGGCGCTGATACGCTGGCGTCGGGCAGACGGCACGATGATGCGGCCCGACCAGTTCATTCCGGCCGCGGAAGAAAGCGGCATGATACAGCGCATTACCCAGCATGTGCTGCAGTTGGCGGCGCAGGACGTGCCGCAAATTTTCAGGCAGCATCCCGACTTTCATATCGGCATCAACCTGTCGTCCGCAGACCTGCATGCAGGGGAAACCGTCGCGCTGCTGCAGCAACTGCTGCGCGATGCCAGCGCCGGGCCGCATAATATCCTGATTGAAGCCACCGAGCGCGGCTTCATGAATGCCGACATTGCGCGCGAAGTCGTCCGCGATATCCGCGCACTGGGAATTGACGTTGCCATTGATGATTTCGGCACCGGTTACTCCAGCCTGTCGTATCTGGAATCCTTTGAGCTGGATTATCTGAAGATAGACAAATCCTTTGTCGACACGATAGGCACCGACGCCGCCACCAGCCGCGTGGTGTTGCACATCATACAGATGGCAAAATCGCTGAACCTGAAAATGATCGCGGAGGGGGTGGAAACCGAGGCACAGGAACAGTTCCTGCGTGAGCACGGTGTGCAGTTCGCGCAGGGCTGGCTGTTCGGCAAACCCATGCCGGTGGCGGATCTGGCGAGCGAGCTGGCGAAAAGACGGCCGGCTAAACCGGCGTAAGCTTCGCTGCCTAAGCGGAGGCAGCCGCCGGCTGTCGGTTTTCTTCGGTGCCGCTACATGGCATGCAGCCGCATCAATCCTTGGTCAAGTGCAAAAAGTGGTTGAGGATATGGAAGTGGTCGTCAAAGAATAATTCTTCCATGCCGGCCAGTTCATGCACCGGCACCCAGCTGGCGCTGGCGGCATCGTCGCCGGCTTCCACCTCGGGCAACTGCTCATGCTTGAGGTCAAAGAAGTGCGCATGCGTGATGGTGCGGCCGCGCAGGCTGCGGTCGGGATGGTCGAATACTTCGACGCCCACCAGCGCATCCGGCAGCGTATTGCTAAGCACGCCCAGAGTTGTTTCCTCTTCCAGTTCGCGTATGGCCGCCTGCAGCAGGCGTTCGCGCGGCTCCACGAAGCCGCCCGGCAGCGCCCACAGGCCAAGGCCGGGATGGTTTTTACGCTTGATCAGCAGTACGTGTCCGGCGGTTTTGACGACGGCATCCACGGTGGAGAAAATCGGCGGATATGGGGTGCCGCTCCAGGACGCCTTATGCTCTTTCAGCATCGCGTATTCCCTTACCAGCTCCCGGTAGCAGGGCAGCAGCGACCAGGCTTTCAGGTAGTGGCGCACGGCCAAGGGTATGGCAGCGGCGACGACGTCCAGCGAGATGGCCATGTCTTCTGCCTCGAACAGCACTTGGCGGATATTGGTCGCGTCAATGTCGCCCTGGCTGCCGATTTCTATCAGCTCCCATTGCGGGAAGTGGCGCAGGTAGTGGCTGGACGCGTCCTTGAAGTGGCCGACCAGCGCGATCCGGGCGGCAGCAGGCACCTGTTTTCCGACTTCTTTCAGCACGGCGCTTGCCCAGCGCTTGTCGTCGTAATAATCCCTCAGCGGGATGTAGGATACCCTTTGCCGGTCCGCCTCGCTCAGCGTATTGGCGATCATCGCGGCGCGCTCCTGCCAGTTGAAGGGATTCTTGGGGTTGCGCGCATGAAAGGCCGAACCAAGGATGACGACGACCTTCGGCGCACTTTGCAGCGCCTTGGCAAGCAATGCAGCATGGCCATGATGGAAGGGCTGGAAGCGGCCTATCAGGACAGCCAGGTCGGTCGGTTGAGTTGTCGTCATTATGGTTTCCGGGAGGCAGGATTTCAGAGTCTGCCGTTCTCCTGTCGATTGTTATTCAGTTTTCAGTATTTTGCAGCAATAGGCATCTGGCGTCCACTGCCGAAGGCGCGAGCGCGCACCCTGATCAGAGGCGGAGCCTGGCGGCGCTTGTATTCGTTCCTGGCGACCATGCCGAGGATACGCTTTACCAGCTGCCGGCCTTCATCGCCGGCCTGCAATTGCTGGACAAATCCATAGGCTGCGTCGGCTTCCGTTTGCGGCATGCGCCTGCCTTCCAGGTGCCACTTCAGTATTTCGTCCAGCACTTCGTAGGGGGGCAGGCTGTCTGTATCTTTTTGTCCCGGCGCCAATTCCGCAGAGGGCGCCTTGCTGATGACGGCCTCGGGAATCAGCTCGCGGCCCGCCTGCAGGTTGATATGGCGCGACAGTGCATACACCTCGGTCTTGTACAGGTCGCCGATCAGGCCGAGGCCGCCGTTGGTATCCCCATACAGCGTGCAGTAGCCGACCGAAATTTCGCTCTTGTTGCCGGTGGTGAGCAGCAGTGCGCCAAAGCTGTTGGAATACTCCATCAGCACAGTGCCGCGGATACGGGCCTGCAGGTTTTCCAGCGGCAGGCCTTGCAGCGGTGCTGCAAACGCATCCTTGAAGCCGGCTCCATATTGCTGTACCAGACTGGCAATGGGGTGAACATAGAGAGGAATGCCGAGATTTGCACACAGGGTTTGCGAATCGGATACCGAGCCTTCGCTGGACCAGCCGGAGGGCATAGTCACAGCGGCCACGTTTTCCGCGCCAAGGGCCTGCACGGCCAGCGCCAGCGTCAACGCCGAATCTATGCCGCCGGATGATCCGACCACGGCCTTGCTGAAGCCGCAGCGGCGCGCATAGTCTTGCACGCCGAGGATGATCTGGCGCCGGGCGAATTCTTCCGTCGACAGGCCTTGGCTGGGTATGGGCAAGGCAGCACCGCCGGCAGCGGTGAAATTTCCTTCATCGAAGGCGATGAGCTGGAAGTCTTCGCTGAACTGCTCCGCCTCGAAAACGATGCGCCTGTCCGGCATCAGCGCAAAGGAGGCGCCATCGAATACCAACTGGTCCTGGCCACCCACCTGGTTGACAAACAGGATGGGTAGCCCTGTGTCGGCAGCAGCCTTGCCCAGCGTGGAGTGCCTCAGCGTGCGCTTGGCAATGTCCGAAGGACTGGCATTGATGCTGATGACCAGCTCAGGCCCGGCCCGCCTTAATGCGTCAAACGGATTGATCTTGTAGTCGCGGCCTGGCTGGTTCCAGCCATCTTCGCATATCAGGAAGCCGATGTGGTGGCCGGCGATGCGGAGTGTACAGGCCGTCTGCTGGCCCGGCTCGAAATGGCGGTATTCGTCAAAAATGCCGTAGGTCGGCAAGAGCTGTTTATGGTACTCCGCAATAATGATGCCGTCCTGAATGACCAGCAAGCTGTTGTGCAGCGGCTTGCCGGCTCCCGTATTGCGGCGCACGGTGCCGACCACGGTAGCCAGCTTCGGCATCTGCCGGGAGGCTTCAAGCAGTTTTTCCAGTGCCGGTTCAAACTGCTCTAGAAATGCAGCATCTTCCAGCAAGTCGCCCGGATAGTAGCCGCAGACTGCAAGTTCGGAAAAAACGACGATATCTGCAGCGCGTGCAAAGGCCGTGCGCATGCCGCCGATAATAGCGGCGACGTTGGATGTAAAGTCTCCGACCGTGTAGTTCAGTTGGGCAATGGCGATATTCAGCATGGTAGGCTGGCAGTGGACCGGATGTGGCCGGATAAGAGTCCAGGCTTTTTCTGTGGCGGGGAGGGCCGGATGGTTGAACACCTGCCGCAGGTAGGCGAGGAAGGTTTCATCCTTGCACAGTGTCTTGCCGGGAGCGTCCGACAGCTTCGCTACCGCCTGCCCATTGCAGGACACCAGCTTCATGACGATGTTCAGCGGCGTAATGCCCATGTCGTTGGTCAGGTGCGTGCCTATGCCGAAGGCCACCATAGTCCTGTCTGAAAAATGCCGGTATAGAGAAAACGCAGTCGCAAGATCCAGTCCGTCGGAAAATACCAGCCGCTTGGTATTGGGGTTGATGCGCAGTTTCTGGTAATGCGCGATTGCCTTCTCTCCCCAGATGACAGGGTCGCCTGAGTCGTGGCGCAAGCCGTCGAACAGCTTGGCGAAGTACAAGTCAAAATCGGCCAGGAAGGCATCCATGCCGACGACGTCGGTCAGCGCGGTACCGAGGTCGCCGCGAAATTCCTGTACCCAGCCTTCCAGCGCCGCCTTCTGGAAATCGCGCAGCCGCACGCCAAAAGACTGGTAAGACTGCAGGTATTCATGCGCCATCGTGCCTATAGGCACCAGCTGGTATTTTTTTGCCAGGTACACATTGGAGGTGCCGTTGAAATACTCGGGAATTTCGCGCGCCAGCGTTGACACCACTTCTTCCTGCCACGCACCCGAGAAGCGGCGACGCAGGCCGAAGTCGAAAAAGCCGAACGGATTGCGGCGCGGCGCTTCCTTGCTGAACTCTTTCAGTACGGCGATTTTGGCATGCAGCCGCTTGCGGCCTTCTTCCAGCAGCGGTTCTGCATTGAAGCGGCGGAAATACAGTTCATTGACGATATACAGCACATAGATCTCAAAGCCCATCACATGCACTTGCGGCCCCTTGGCCTGGATGACGAGCTTGTCGTCTTCCTGTTCAACGGTGATCAGCCGCCGCTGGAAGCGGAATACGGTCAGGAAATCGACGAAATCGCTTTTGATGAAACGCAGCCCGCGCAGGTAAGCCAGTTCGTCCTCGGTAAAGGACATCGTGCATAAATGGTCCAGCGCCTGGTTGACTTCGTCCTTCAGTTCCGCCAGCGGATATTCCGGCGTGTTGCGGCAAACGAAGGAATATTCCGTCTGCGTATTGGGGTGGCTGTGCAGCAGCGCCTGCCACATCGTGAACTTATACAGGTCGTTTTCCAGCAGGCTGCGTACGATGGTTTTCATTATTCTGTTTGTCCGGTGATGTAGGGAACAGGTACTGTAATATTTTGCCGGGACTGATATTAGGGGCCGGAAGCGTTGGCCAGCAGTTCCGGCAGGATGTCAGCGCTTTGCGCCAGCCTCAGGCCTTTTTCCTGCATGTCCCGCAGGAAGCTTTGGTACTGCGCATCGAATCCGCCGACGGGACTGATGCAGTCGGTAATCAGCACCAGCTTGGATAATTGCTGTGCGCCGAAATTTTCCACGATATGTTCCGTAGTCGCCCGCACGCAGTGGCTGCCTGCCTCGCCCGCGATCAGCACCTCGTCGGCGGCTGCCAGCGTGGCGATAAAGCTGCTGTTCAACTGCGTATCCGGGTCTTCCGCATCGGGCACTTCTGCCATCACTGCGGAGTAATGCTCGGTCCAGGGATTGGCTCCCTTGTTGAGCTTGGCGACGATGCGCTGGTTGGCATCTTCCCACTCGTTGTAGGCAGCATGGATGTCCGCATGCACATTCTGGCCCCAGGTGCCAATCTCGCAATGCACAGGCCACACCATGAGCTGATAGCGGCCCGCGCTTTCCAGCGCATCCAGGTAGCTGAGCGTACGTGGCAAGGCCCGGGCATCGCGCGGCTGGTATTTGCCGTTGCTTACTTCTGCAGCGGATATCTGCGTGAATGCTTGCACAGGCTGCAGGCCGGCAGTATGCCAGAAGCCTGGATGTGCAATGTCCAGCCTGTGGTGGGAATCCAAAGTGACGCTGATATTGCTAATGCCTGTGCCGCCCCGGCGAATCAGGCTTGCCAGCCGCAGCATGTCCGCATGCGCGCCGGCGACGGGCAATGCAGGCGAGATCTGTGTGTTGGTGGCGGCATCGGTCGGCAGGTAATTCTCGGGCAGGTCGCAGAAGTCGTTCTGCGGGTCGATGATCAACAAATGGATATTGCGCATGATGTGCATCCTTGCGTGCGTTGTGTGATGTGCTCTGATGTGATTCTAGTGTAGGATACTTAAAATAAAAATGCAACTAAGTATTCGTGATCTATTGAATGACATGTAATAGACGAATATTGACAATATTATCTATCGCGCTTATCTTTGATCCAGATTTGTCCTAACTAATAGTGGAAATGAAGGATAGCGTGAGTCAGGTAATTTGTACGGTGGATCTGGTTTTGCTGACGCTGAAGGCCGGCGAACTCCAGGTTGCACTACTGAAAAGGGATAAAGAACCTTTCAAGGATGTGCCTGCTTTGCCGGGCGGCTTCATCCACGCGGGGGAGGATGCTGACGCGCGTGCGGCGGCCTTGCGTGTGTTGCTGGAAAAGACGCATATCGCAACGCCTTATCTGGAACAATTGGCCACCTTTTCCGGCCCCGCGCGCGACCCGCGCGGCTGGTCGGTATCGATTGCCTACTATGCGCTGGTCTCCATCGACATCATTGAGCAGGGCTGTAGCGAGCAGATCAGGCTGGCCAGCGTGGACCGGCTGATGCAGCTGCCGTTTGACCATAAATTGATTGTCGATACCGCGGTGGCGCGGCTGCGCAGCAAGAGCCAGTATTCGTCGTTGCCCTGTTACCTTGCCGGCGAAAGTTTTACGCTGCCGCAATTACAGCGGGTCTATGAGGCCCTGATGGGCGAGGAATTGAACAAGGTCAGCTTCAGGCGCAAGATGAACGAAATGGGCATGCTGGAAGAACTCGATGGCCAGTTCGGCGCCGCCGGCGCTCATCGGCCCGCGCAGCTTTACCGGCTGAAGCCCGAATACAGGGACAACCTGACCTTGCTGGAGCGGGGCCTGTAGCATAAGCAAAGGGCCTTGGGCATGCGGGCCTTTGCAGAAAAGGCTTGCACCAAAAAAATACTCGTGGTATATTAATTTCCAATGAATGTTGAAACGCAGTGCTGCTGCGGTAATACATGAGTTGATTCTTTCACGTCGAGGCCACTTTTCAGATAGAACTGGGTTTCGGGAATCCACTCATGTATTGTTGTAGCAGTTAAAAATATTCTGACAAAAAACCCCGCAAACGCGGGGTTTTTTGTTTTTGTATTCATTTTCTGTCGTGGCAAAGGGTTCGCGCCCAGGCAGCACGATGCCGCTCTAAAGGGCGTCCATGCGTGCATTTTTAGTGCGGGCAGTGCGTCATAGTATTTTTTTGCCTATGCCGCAACCGGATTTTGTGCAAAACTGCCGTTCTGTTGCGCATTTACCTAAGCAAATGCAAAAAATGATTTCCATCTTGAAATTCGACCGGGAATCACCTATTGTGCAATGCACCAATAATAACTAGGTATTCACTTGTCTACCCAACATACTAAAAGCAGCCTCAGCGCTCTCACGCTGGCTGCCATCGGTATCGTCTACGGCGATATCGGCACTAGTCCTCTTTACACGATGAAAGAGGTGTTCTCCAAAGAGCATGGCCTCGCACTCGACCAAACCAATATTTTCGGCATCGTCTCCCTGATTTTCTGGGGCTTGTTCGCCATCGTCGCCGTCAAATATGTGACGCTGATCCTGCGTGCCGACAACCGCGGCGAGGGTGGCATCATGGCGCTGACCGCGCTGGCGCTGGAGTCTGTCACCAAGGCGTCGCGCTGGCACTTCGTGCTGCTGGTGCTGGGCTTGTTCGGCGCCTCGCTGTTTTACGGTGATGGCGTCATTACGCCAGCCATTTCGGTGCTGTCGGCAATCGAGGGGCTGGAAGTGGCCACACCCACCTTCAAGCCCTATGTGATACCGATCACGCTGATCGTGCTGATCGCGCTGTACTCGGTGCAGTACAGCGGCACGGCGGGCATAGGCAAGTTATTCGGCCCCATCATGGTGCTGTGGTTCGGCGTGCTGGCAGCCATGGGGCTGGTGAATATCGCCAAGATGCCGAGCATATTGCTGGCGCTGAATCCGCTGTATGCGCTGGAGTTCCTGAATTACCACCGTTACCTCGCATTTCTCGCCCTGGGCGCAGTCGTGCTGGCGTTTACCGGTGCGGAAGCGCTGTATGCGGATATGGGGCACTTTGGCCGCAGGCCTATCCGCGTCGCATGGTTCACGATTGTATTTCCTGCGCTGGCGCTGAACTACCTGGGGCAGGGCGCCTTGCTGATGTCCCGGCCGGAAGCCGTCAACAATCCTTTCTACCAGCAGCTGGGTCCCTGGAGTGTCTATCCGCTGGTGGTGTTGTCGACTGTGGCCGCGGTGATTGCATCGCAGGCGACGATTTCAGGTGCGTTCTCGATGACCAAGGAAGCGATTTCTCTCGGTTTCCTGCCGCGCATGAAAATCATCCATACGTCTGCCAAGGAAATCGGCCAGATCTATATCCCTATCGTCAACTGGCTGCAGTTGCTGGTGGTGGTGGGCGTGGTAGTGGGCTTCGGTTCTTCGTCCGCGCTGGCTTCGGCCTACGGCATTGCGGTGACCGGCACGATGCTGATCACCTCCATCCTGACCTTCTTCGTCATCCGTTACGGCTGGAAATATAACCTCGCAATATGTTTCCTGGCGACCGGCTTTTTCTTCGTGATTGATGCTGCGCTGTTTTCCGCGAATGCGCTCAAGTTCCTGCAGGGCGGCTGGTTCCCGGTTGTGCTCGGCGGCCTGATGTTCACCATCATGGTGACGTGGAAGAGCGGCCGTGAACTGGTGTTCGATAATCTGCGCAAGCATGCGATTCCGCTGGAAGATTTCCTGGAGTCGCTGTTCGTCTCGCCGCCTACCCGCGTCGCCGGTACGGCGATCTTTCTGCGCGGCGAAGCAGACGGCGTGCCGCACGCCTTGCTGCATAACCTGTCGCACAACAAGATACTCCACGAGCGCGTCGTATTCCTGACGCTGCATAATACGGACATACCGTGGGTGCCGTTTTCCGATCGCGTCAAGATCAGCGATCTGGGGCACAACTGCTTCCAGCTGGATGTGTTCTACGGCTTTAAAAATGAACCGGATATTCCGAAAGCGCTGGAGCTGTGTTCTGCCCACGGCCTGCACTTCGAGCCGATGGAAACATCCTACTTCATCGCCCGCCAGACCATCATCTCCCGCCCCGGCGGCGGCATGGCCATGTGGCGCGAATGGCTGTTCGTCACCTTGTCGCGCAACGCGCGCGATGCGGCGGATTATTACCAGGTGCCGACCAACCGTGTCATTGAAGTAGGTTCCCAGGTAGAAATTTGAACAAAAGGGGATGACAAACGAAAAATAGCTATGCTATAATTTTGTTTTTCGCGGCTGTAGCTCAGCTGGATAGAGTACTTGGCTACGAACCAAGGGGTCGTGGGTTCGATTCCTGCCAGCCGCACCAGATTCAAGGGACTAGATGAAAATCTAGTCCCTTTTTTCTTTTTGGCCGCCCATTTCAGTGGTTTGCCGGTTCCCTGAAAACGGTGCAGCGTCCTCGCGAAATTTATTGCCCCATCATCCAGAACATTGCCAATACCGCCAATGCCATTGCGGCGGTCGCTCCCCATCCCAGTACCTGCAGACGGCGGCCGATGACAAAGCGGCCCATGATGGCTGGTCTCCCTGCCATCAACATCATTACGACCATGATGGGAACAGAGATCACGCCGTTGATCACCGCGCTCCAGTACAGTGCCATGATAGGATTGATCGACGTAAAACCTAATGCGATGCCGGCCATTGTGGAGAGGGCAATGACGCTGTAGAAGCCCCTGGCCTGCGATGCTTTTTTTTCCAGTCCTTTCTGCCACTGAAAGGCGCCCGCCACCGCATAGGCGGCCGAACCGGCCAGTACCGGAACTGCCAGCATACCGGTGCCGATGATTCCGGCGCTGAACAGCGCGAATGCAAAGTCACCGGCCAATGGGCGGAGAGCTGCTGCCGCCTGCGCGGACGTCTCTATGACGTCTATGCCGTGCATGTGCAGCGTCACCGCGCTCGTCAGGATAATGAAGAACGCGACCAGGTTGGAGAATCCCATGCCTACCATCGTATCCACCTTGATGCGATGAAAATTGGCGCGGGCCTGAGCCGGCACTTCGCGTAGCGGCTGCGAGTGTGGGCAGGCCTGCAGCTCTTCAACTTCCTGGGATGCCTGCCAGAAAAACAGATAGGGGCTGATGGTAGTGCCGAAAACGGCAACCATTGTCGTGACATAGCCGGACGACCATTTCAGATGCGGCAGCGCGGTGGCGGCCGCCACTTGCATCCATGGCACGTGGACCGTGAATACGGTCGCCACATAGGCCAGCAGTGCCAGGGTCAGCCATTTCAGGAAGCGCACATAACTGCTATAGGGAATGAGCACCTGTAGTAGCAGCGATATCAAGCCGAACAGCGCAGCGTACCAGCGTGGCGAACCACCTGCGATCAATGTCATTGCCTCGCCCATGGCTGAAACATCGGCCGCGATATTGATCGTATTGGCGATCAGCAGCAACGCCACGATCGTGCGCACCATCCATGCCGGAAAATGCTCGCGGATGTTTCCGGCCAGACCCTTGCCGCTGACGCGGCCGATTTTTGCGCTGACTATCTGGATGCCGACCATCAGCGGATAGGTGAACAAAATCGTCCACAGCATTTGCAATCCGAACTGGGCTCCGGCCTGCGAGTAGGTTGCGATGCCACTTGGGTCATCATCGGCGGCGCCGGTGATCAGCCCTGGGCCAAGTTTTTTCAGCCAGGCGGCGGCGAGGGCGCGAACTGGTGCAGCCGCGGTAAAGTAAGTATTCAGCATGATTTATCCGGCCATCGATAGCCCTGCAGCGGGCGCAATAAGGGGGATGCTGCGAAGCGGCGATCACGGTAGATCGCTCGGCTTGCACGGGTCGCCAGCTGACCTTAAGCGCACCCTGCGGTTCATGTTTGCAATGAACGACAAAAGAAGGGCGCACGCGCGATCGGCGTGGCAACATGTGTGCAGCAGGAATTTGGATGGTGTGATGCGGGCCTCAGCCCGCGTTGAACGCCATCATCCGCGTTGAGCAAGATGACGGCGGGGAAGCTCCGTTATCTTGCCGAGGCGGTGCCAGAAATTATCTGGCTACAACTATCACTCGAACAAGTACCCATGAGGGACTCCGGAAAATGGAAACCAGCGAAAGATAACGGGAATTGCAGTGCTTAGTCAACAGTAATTATTTGTCGACTTGCCACGGGTATTAAACTTTGGGTTGGGTCAGGCGTAAAAAATAGGCTGCTGGACTAAAACTGCCGGAAGCGGCATGATCGAAAAATTGGGGGTGTGTTGATAGAAAAGAATTGCTAATACAATATCGGATAAGAGCGCTTGCTGAAAACCGAGTTCAATGGTGAGCAAATATTTTGCCTTGCACGCAATTTACCTAATTGGAATCAACCATGAATGATATAGGGCTGACACACATTGCCTTACCCTGCCGTTCTCTTACTGCGAGTATCGAATTTTACGGTATCTACGCGAGCATGCAGGTCATTCATAGCAGGCCTGGCGTGGTATGGCTGAGCGACCGGACGAGACCATTTGCCATTGTGCTGATCGAAACGTCGGCGAACATTGTTTCGCTGATGCCCTGGGCGCATTTAGGCGTAGCCCTTGCTTCCAGGGAGGCGGTGGACCTTCTTTGTCTGAGGGCGGAAGGAGAAGGATGCCTTGCCAGGCCGCCGGAGGATTCCGGACCACCGGTTGGTTACTGGGCATTCCTGAGAGATCCTGACGGACACACGCTGGAACTTGCGTTCGGTCAGGAGATTGGTGCGCTGCTTGGTCTTGCATCTGATGCATGCAAGTGAATGGTAGTAAAAAAATGATTCTGCCTGATTTTGCCAGCTACGGCTTTCAGGTTTATTCGGTGTTTGTGAGTTAAAAAGATGTTCAAACTTTTATTCCTACTCCCTGTTTTAATCCTTGCAGGATGCGTTGATGGCATGGCCCCGATTACGAAAGGGACCGTTATCGATGATGGTTTATTTTTGGGAAAATACACCGTTGTGCAAAAAGAGACGCAGGGACACACTTGGCCGCTATCGGCGGGGCAACTGGAGAAGCTGAGCGCATGGCTTAAATTTCACGCCTCTGGCTGGCATCCAGTTCTTGTCAGCCCGCCGCCGCCTTCCTACTCCGTTATCCTGTTTCATTCCAATAATGTGCGCACACAAATAGATTTGTATTCAATCAATGAAAGTTGGCGACATGCTATTCGCATGACCCATTGGGATGCCACTGGAAAGTTCCTCGGAAGCGAAATTGAAAACCTTCCATCCAAGGACATTGATAATTTGAAGCAGCAACTGAGTGGGATGGAATCCGCGCAAGATGAGGGCTGAACTGTTGGTTGACTGGTGCTGGTAGAAAAAATGATCGCTTTCCGGAGTGCGGTGCCGCTAATTCCAGTTTTTCACTTTAACATCTGCGGTACTAAATTCGGTAAACACATCCAACAGCAAGCGTGCCCGGAAGGGTTTCAGGATGATGCGCGTGATGTCGCGCCGGCGCAGTTCCTGCAGCAGCGCGGCGTCGCAGCGCTCCGCCAGCACGGCGATCGGGATTGCGCTGTGGCTGGCCGTCATGCCGTTTCTTACCTGATCCAGCAAGCCGAGATCGCATACGGTGTCGGTTGCGCCGGTGTCGATGGCGATGACCGCGCCGTGGAAGGCTTTTTCTTTCAGCATTCTTTCCGCCAGCGCCGCATTGCCGGCTTCCTGGATATTGCCGACGCCAAGGGTGCGCGCAGTCAGTGCCACGGTACGGCGCAGCAGCGTTTCCGGTTCCATCAGCAGCATGCGCATACTGTCTTTACCCAATTCAGGCATGTTTCACCTCGCTTCTAGTGCTTAGCTCCTGCACGGCGAGGTCGCGCAGCGTGGAAAAAATCGCCAGTTCGATCTGGTCCATTTGCCGTGGCCGGGTGTCGATGATGCATAGTGTGCCCAGCGCATGGCCGGATGGCATGATCAGCGGCGCGCCCGCATAGAAGCGTATAAAGGGGTCTCCGGTCACCAGTGGATTATCCGCAAATCTTTCGTCGGCAAGGGCATCCCGTATCACCATGATTTCCGGCTTGAGAATGGCGTGGCCGCAGAAGGATACATCGCGCGAGGTTTCGCAGGCGCTCAGCCCCAGCTGCGACTTGAACCATTGTCGGTCCTGGTCTACCAGCGTGAGTAATGCAATAGGCACGTCGAACTCCGCTGCTGCGAATGACACTATCTTGTCGAAACGCTCTTCCGGCGGGGTGTCCAGCATCAGCAGCGCATACAGCGCTGCCAGGCGTTCTGCATCATTATCGGAAATCGGGGCTGCAAGCATGAGCTGTCAGCGCCAGCTGGCTGGCGCGCTTGGTGTAGGTAAGCTTAATGTAGCAGATGATGCGGGATTTCCTTAACATTTTTAAAGCGGATGACCCTTTTTGCCACTGGTTTTGAGGTGGATTCCGGCTGGGCAGGTGAGAATGCATGCGCGCCGATTCCTATATAATCGCTGTCAAGAAAAGTTTGCCGCAAGACAAGCAGGCCATGAGGCTTGCCGTATGCGGGCGTATATTTGCTACCCATCTGGCTGAGGATATTCACATGAGTTCCGTTTCGAATTTACGCCGCAGGACATTCGTCATTCGCTCCCTGGCCGGCGCGGCTGCGCTGGCGGGCTGCGGCCTGGCGCGGGCCGAAGATCCCAAATTGCAGGAAGCAGATCCGCTGGCGCTTGAGCATGGCTACAAAATGGATCCGTCCACGGTGGACAAGACGAAATATCCCACCTATCAAAAAGGCCAGATCTGCGGTACTTGCCAGCTGTTTGAGGAAAGAAGCAAGGAGTGGGGCGCTTGCGCATTATTTCCCGGCAAGCAGGTACACGTGAACGCGTGGTGCGATGCCTGGGGCTGATCTGCCTGTGGAGTGCATGGCTGTTGCGTTTTAGCGTGGGCGTGCCGCATATTTACTAAATTATTCCACTTTTGCACCAATATTCTTTCTATTTGAAAATACCCGTGCTATACTTTCGTTCTTTCGCGGCTGTAGCTCAGCTGGATAGAGTACTTGGCTACGAACCAAGGGGTCGTGGGTTCGATTCCTGCCAGCCGCACCAGATTCAAGGGACTAGATGAAAATCTAGTCCCTTTTTTCTTTCTTGTTCCGGTTCCTTGCTCATTCGGAAATCGTCATCCGCTTGCCGTCATATCCGGCTCAGCCTTCAGCTCTTTTCACTGGCAGAAAACCAGTGCAGATTGGCATCAAGGCGACCTCCGTCTTTATATCGAAATTCAGGCCTTATCCGCATAATCCTTACGCATGCGGGCGATCCCGTTCGCTCAGTCAAAAGGAGTAGCGCCAATGAATGCGTCGAAGAAAACCGGAACAACTGCGAAGGCATCCTGCCTGCGATCTTGCCTGCTCTCCGCAGGAATTGTCCTTGCTGCAGGCGCCCTGTTGATTTCTCCTGCGGCCTTTGCCGATCCCGTCAGCCAGGCCGTGCAAAGCAAGGATACGACGCCGGACGATTATTTCCACACCGGCGCAGGCGCCCGATATTTACGCCGTGCCGATACGGATATCGTTGTGGAACCTCTGCGTGGAAATATCACCGTACTGATGGGCTCGGGCGGCAATATCACTGTACTGTCGGGCAAGGAAGGCAAATTCCTGGTGGACGCAGGCATCAGCAAATCGCATGAAAAATTGCAGGCCGTACTCGACAGCATCAGTCCAGCACCACTGAAATACGTGGTCAACACGCATTGGCATTGGGACCATACCGATGGCAATGCATGGCTGCATGCGGCGGGCGCCACCATCGTTGCGCACAAGAATACCTTCAGGCATTTGACAGAAACTACGCATGTCAACGCCTGGAACTGGACCTTCGATCCGGTGCCGGCAGGGGCGCGTCCGACGCTGCTGGTGAACGGTAAAAAGAGATTTAATTTTGCAGGAGGCAGGATAGAAGTGGAAAATTTCGGCCATGGCCACACCGATGGCGATCTGTGGGTCTACTTCGAAAAGGCGGATGTTCTGGCGTTAGGAGATACCTTCTGGAATGGCATTTATCCGTATATCGACAATGAGGATGGCGGCGATATCGATGGCGCAATCAAATGGGCCAACCAGGCAGTGGCGCGTACGACTGATCACACCATCGTCATCCCTGGCCACGGTGCGGTCGGTACGCGTGCTCAACTGATTGAATTTCGCGACATGCTGGTCGCTGTGCGCAACGCCGTTGCGGCCCTGAAGCAGCAGGGCAAATCACTCGACGAAATTATTGCTGCCAAACCGACGGCTGCCTTCGACGCCAAATGGGGAAACTTTGTATTCAACGGCGACCAGTTCACAAAAATGGTCTACGTCGGTTTGCAATCAAAAAATTAAGGGACCAATCTCGCGCGTTGTGTCGTCCCGGTGTGGTCACGCCTGGATTTCCCGGCAAGGGCTTTATTCAGTGGCTTGAAAAGTTTGAGCCTGGCCGGATTTACGCGGCTTCGAGCAGCAGCCTGCGCAGGCTCCAGCCGGCAGGCGTGCCCTGATTGAGCAGCCGGCTGCCGGCAATGCCCTGGCCGGCAGTTTCTTCCAGCGAAGCCAGCAGCCTGTGTACCTGGCGGGCATCGGGCAGCATGGTGCCGAAAAACAGCACCTCATCGCCGTGCTGGATCAGGATGGTGGGAAAATTCTCTACATCGATTTCGTCTACCAGGTGGGCCTGGTCTTCAATATCCAGCCAGGCAAAGCATTTGTCCGGATGCTGCACGCGCAATGCGTCGAAAGCCGCCCGGTAATCACCGCAGGTATTGCACCAGGCGGCACACAGGCAGGCCACGAGCCAGGGTTTGTCTGACAATTCTGCCTGGATATGGGCAAGATCTTCTGTATTGGCGGAGGCTGGGTTCATGATGCCACATTTTACTGTATAGGCTGCTCATGCGCATGCACGGCTTTGCAAGCGCTACGGACGCTTGATTCTGCCCTCGCTTCTATCCTCGCTTCTATCTGCACTCCTGCCGCTACGTCGCGGTAAAATACGGCCATGACAATTATTTTAAGCATAGAAACGTCTACCGAGCTGGCATCGGCGGCATTGTTGACGGACGACGGTATTATTTTTCAAGAGCTGTCCGGCGTGCAGACCCACTCGCAAGGCATCTTGCCGATGGTGCAGGCCTTGCTGGCACAGGGCGGCGTTTCACTGAGCCAGTGCGACACCATAGGCTTTGGCTGTGGTCCAGGGGCCTTCACCGGAGTGCGTACTGCCTGCGGCATCGTGCAGGGCCTGGCCTTTGGTGCGGATCTGGAGGTGGTGCCGGTCGTTAGTTTGCTGGCAATGGCGGAGGGTGCCCGTACATCGGCGCAGCAAGTGGGGCACCCAGAATTTATCTGTGTGCTGGATGCGCGCATGGAAGAGGTCTACTGGGCGCGTTACCGCCATACCGGCGCAGGATGGCAGACGCTGAGTGAGCCGGCCCTTTCTTCGTTTGCACAATTGCTGGCCATTGCCGATTTTTCCATTGCAGCGCTGGTGCATGGCAATGGCCTTAAGCTGGAAGGCGTGCCTGCCGGTACGGCGACGATTCCCTGCATGCCGCATGCGAAACAGGTGGCGTATCTGGCGTTGGCGGGCTACAGGAATGGCGATGCGGTGTCCGCAGCGCAGGCGCAACCGCTTTATCTGCGCAACAAGATTGCACTGACCACGGAAGAGCGCCTGTTGGCCAAACAGGAAGCGGCGGCTGGGAAAGGGAATGCATGAGTGTGCTGCCTCCCGGCTTCCAGCTTTGCCCGCTGACGCTGGAGCATGTCGACCAGGTATTGGCGATAGAGCAGCAAGTCTATGCGCATCCGTGGAGCAGGGGTAATTTTACCGACTCGCTGGCCGAAGGTTATGAGATATGCGGGCTGCGCGATGAGCGGGGCGAACTGGTCGGCTATTTCCTGGCGATGCTGGTCGTGGATGAGGTGCATCTGCTCAATCTTGCCATTACGGCTTCACGGCAGGGCCATGGTTTTTCTACATTGCTGATGGATCGCCTGTGCGCATATTCACGTGAAAACAAGGCTGCCTCTATTTTGCTGGAGGTCAGGGTGAGGAATAATCGCGCGATTCAAGTCTACCGCCACTACGGTTTTGCTGAAATAGGCCGCAGAAAGGCGTATTATCCGGCGGAGGATAATACCCGGGAAGATGCAATCGTCATGCGGATGGCACTGTGAATAATCGTCAAGCTATTGAAAAAAATACACCGAGCGACAGGCGCTCGCGGATACTGGCCGAAATGCGCCTGGGGCCGGTATGGCAATTACGTCAGACCCAGGGAGAGCCTGGCGCGGTAGATGAACTGCATGCAGGTTCTGCACTGGCGCATGGCGTTGCCGAGTTGGAGGCGCCCGTGCTTGAGGCCCCGGCTGTACTGGCGGCCCCGAATGCACCGGTTGCGCAGCAGAGAAGCGTTCCTGCATCTCTGGAAGATGCATTTGCCGCCGATGTTGCCGAAATTGCTTTGACGCCCCCGGGTTCTGTCGCGTCTATGCCGGATACCATCGCCAGCGAGGACAGGGCATTGCAACGCGCCGACGCCATTGCGGAAATGGGCTGGGACGAGCTCGAAGCCAGTGTCGCCGGCTGCCGTGCCTGCAGGCTGTGCGAAGGCCGCGCCAATACGGTGTTCGGTGTCGGCGACCGCAAAGCTACCTGGTTATTCGTGGGTGAGGGGCCAGGCTACAATGAAAATCTGCGCGGCGAGCCCTTTGTCGGTGCCGCCGGCCATCTGCTGGACAATATGATGCGCGCGCTGGACATGCAGCGTGGCGAAAATACCTTCATTGCCAACGTTGTCAAATGCAGGCCTACCGATGCCCAGGGCAAGGACAGGCCGCCGGCGCCGGATGAGGCTGCTGCCTGCCTGCCTTACCTCAAGCGGCAGATAGCGCTGATCGCGCCGGGCGTTATCGTGGCGCTGGGCAAGACGGCTGCGATATCGCTGCTGGGGCTGGACCCCGAAACGCCGGTCGGCCAGCTACGCGGCAAACAGCATCGCTATGCCAGGGTGCCGCTGGTCGTGACGTATCATCCTGCCTACCTGTTACGCAAGCCTGTAGAAAAAAGCAAGGCGTGGGCCGACCTGTGCCTCGCCAGGACTGCCAGCGGCACGGTAGGCCCGTCAGCAGCAGAAAATGCAAAGGCGGGCGATGCCTGAGTTTGCCTGATATGGAATTTCAATCGCTGTTTCACCAGTATTGGCAGCACCTGCATGACCCGCATGTGCGCTCGCTTGCGTGGATGCTGACTTCTCCCGACCTGCTGGCGGCAAAATCCCCGACCTGGAGCAACCAGATCGCCAGCATACCGATCACCGATCCGCAGGCGCTGATCAGCTGGCTCAGCGCCCTGGATCGCCAGCCCGCCCCATTGCACCAGGCGCTGGAACTGCATAAGCACAGCCGGCTGGGGCACTATGCCGAGAACCTGCTGGCGTTCTACCTGAAGCATCAGGGCACCTTGTTTGCGCATGGCCTGCAGGTCAAACAAGGCACAGGGCAAACGGTAGGGGAGTTCGATTTCCTGGTGCGGCAGCGCAGCGGGCTCGCACATTGGGAACTGACGACCAAGTTTTACCTGTTCGATCCGGGTTCGGAAACCGGCGAACTGCAACCCGGCTACCAGCCCGACCTGTACAGCTACGTCGGCCCCAACCTCGCAGATACGCTGGGCGCGAAGATGGCAAAAATCATCGATCACCAATTGCCGCTGGCGCAAAATCCCCTGGCCCAGTTCGTTGTGCAGGAATCCATTTATAAGTCGCAGGCGCTGGTCAAGGGCTGGCTGTTCTACCGCGACCTGGCGCACGCCGAGCACGGCGCCGCCGGCATATCTCCAAACCATTGCCGGGGTTTCTGGTGGTTCATGGATGACATGGACAAGCTGGCGATCCCGTATGCGATGATATTGCCGCGCCAGCAGTGGCTGGCGCCTGCACAGGCAAGGGAAGAGGAAGTGATGAGCAAGCCCCTGCTGCTGGATGCGCTGCTGCGGCATTTCGCAAACGACAGCGCACCCGCGATGGTGGCCATCATGCGCCGCAATGGCGAACTGATGCAGGAAATCTGCCGTGGCATGGTTGTGCCGGACAAATGGCTACGGCAGGCGGCAGAAAGAAGGGGGTTGTTGCGCAGTCCGTTGATATAGGCGGGATTATCCCGGTTGCGCCTTTGGTACGCTACCATTGGGAGTAGAAACAAAAAGGCTTACAGTCGATTGCTGTAAGCCTTTCCTTTTTGCAAGGCTGCTTTTTGTGCAGCCACGTACACGCTACCTAGTCGTGGTGCTCGCCGATCAGCGCCAGCGAATCGTGCTCGCGCTGATTGGCCTTGTGCTTCAGCATGACCATATACATGGTGCCGGACACGAACATGCCAAACAGGATAATCACGACGTTGATGTCCAGGTTCAGCGATACCATCAGCGCGTACAGCGCCAGCATTGACAATACCGACAGGTTTTCATTGAAATTTTGCACGGCAATGGAGTGGCCTGCGCTCATCAGCACGTGGCCGCGGTGCTGCAGCAGCGCATTCATCGGCACGACAAAAAAACCGCCTAGAACGCCTATCACGATCAGCAAGGGATAAGCGACCCAGACGCTGGAGACCATTGTCATGGTCATCACGACCAGACCCATGATAATTCCTAGCGGCATGACCGACAGGGATTTCCTTAATGGGATGAACTGTGCCGCGCCTATCGCGCCAAGTGCGATGCCGACTGCCACCACGCCCTGCAGGATGGCAGCCTTGTCCAGCGGCATGTCCAGCGACTTCTCAGCCCATTTCAGCACGATGAATTGCAGTGTGGCGCCGGTACCCCAGAACAAGGTTGTCACGCCCAGCGATATCTGGCCCAGCTTGTCTTTCCACAGCACCGAGCAGCAGCCGGCAAAGTCAGCCACCAGCTTCACCGGGTTGCGCTCCTGGTGCGCATACCTGGCGCCGGTATCCGGTATCCTCAGGTTGAACAGCGCCGCCATCGCATATAAGGAGGTAATGACGCACAAGGCTGCTTCGGTCGGCGTTTCTATGCCCAGGTCTACCATCGGCAATTCAAACTTCAGCAGCAGCGCGGCAACACTGGGGTTGATCAGCATGCCGCCCATGACCGTGCCGAGGATGATGGAAGACACCGTAAGGCCTTCTATCCAGCCGTTGGCGGCCACCAGTTTCTCGGGAGGGAGCAGTTCAGTCAGGATGCCGTATTTGGCCGGGGAGTAGGCTGCAGCGCCGAAACCGACGACCGCATAGGCGATCAGCGGGTGCACATTGAAAAACATCAGTGCGCAGCCCAGCACCTTGATCAGGTTGGTGATGAACATGACTTTCCCCTTTGGCAAGGAGTCCGCGAAGGCGCCGACAAAGGCGGCCAGCAGTACATAGGAAAGTCCGAAAAACAATTTGAGCAGTGGAGTCATCCACTGCGGCGACTTCATCGTGGCCAGTAAAGCCATCGCTGCAATCAGGAGCGCATTATCGGCAAGCGATGAGAAAAACTGCGCTGCCATGATGGTGTAAAAACCGCGTTTCATTCGTATTATTTGCCTGTTACAAAATGTCACCGGCTTGCTTTATACCATGAAAACGATTGCTTTCACGCGAATTAAAGTCCGGCTCCGGTAAATGCTCGGTAAAATGTAAGCATACGAGAAACTTTGCTGAACGCATGCTCAGTAGTTGTTGATAAGGGGACTGATGCCTCTATATTCAACGGACGAGCAGCGTTTTAGTGAACATTTTTTCTGCAATACATTTGGTGCGCTGCGGCATAAGCAGACACTATCATGCAAGAATATCAACAAGAATTTTATGGCAAAAGCAAAAACCAATTACACCTGCACCGAGTGCGGCGGCATCGTCAATAAATGGGCGGGCCAGTGCCCGTCCTGCGGCCAGTGGAATACGTTGGTGGAAACGATCATCGAAACTGCCGGCAACCGCTTTTCCGGCAAGCATCAGAGCCTGGCGCAGACCGCGCCGGTACTGAACCTGGCAGAGATAGAGGCATTGGACGTGCCGCGCTTCGGCACCGGTATTGAAGAGTTTGATAGGGTGTTGGGTGGCGGCCTTGTTGCCGGCGGGGTGGTGCTGATCGGCGGCGACCCCGGCATCGGCAAATCCACCTTGCTGCTGCAGGCGCTGTCCAACCTGTCCCGGCTGAAAAAAGTGCTGTACGTCAGTGGCGAGGAATCCGGCGCCCAGATCGCCTTGCGCGCCAAGCGGCTGGCGGTGGATGCGCAGGATCTTCAGTTCCAGGCTGAAATCCAGCTGGAAAAAATCCTCGGTACGCTGGGCGAGCAAAACCCGCAGGTAGTCGTCATCGATTCGATACAGACCATGTATTCGGATGCGCTGACTTCCGCGCCCGGTTCGGTGGCGCAGGTGCGCGAATGTGCGGCCCAACTGACCCGCGCTGCCAAGACCATGGACATCACGATGATCATGGTCGGCCATGTGACCAAGGAGGGTGCGCTGGCGGGGCCGCGCGTGCTGGAGCATATCGTCGATACCGTACTGTATTTTGAAGGAGATACGCATTCCAGCTTCCGGCTGGTGCGGGCCATCAAGAATCGTTTCGGCGCCGTCAACGAGCTAGGCGTGTTTGCCATGGGCGAGCGCGGCCTGAAGGGTGTATCGAATCCTTCTGCGCTGTTCCTGTCGCAGCACGATACCCAGGTGCCGGGCTCCTGCGTGATGGTGACGCAGGAGGGGACGCGTCCGCTGCTGGTGGAGATACAGGCGCTGGTGGACAGCTCCCACGCGCCCAATGCGCGCCGCCTGTCGGTGGGGCTGGAGCAGAACCGGCTGGCGATGCTGCTGGCGGTCTTGCACAGGCACGCCGGCGTGGCCGCGTTTGACCAGGATGTGTTCATCAACGCGGTGGGTGGCGTCAAGATTACTGAACCGGCGGCCGATCTGGCAGTACTGCTGGCGATCAATTCCTCCATGCGCAACAAGGCGCTGCCGCGCGGCCTGGTGGTGTTTGGCGAAGTTGGCCTCGCCGGCGAGATACGCCCGGCGCCGCGCGGCCAGGAGCGCCTGAAGGAAGCCGCCAAGCTCGGCTTCTCCATCGCGATGATTCCGAAGTCGAATGCGCCCAAGCAGAAGATAGAAGGACTGACGATTATCGGCGTGGACCGCATCGAGGAAGCGCTGAATAAAATCCGCGATGTGGACAGTTATATAGCGGAGCCTGCCGTTTAGGTAAAGAGTGCTGCCTTGCCGGCGGCCAGCACGCCGCTTCTGACGGCAGCCTCCAGCGTGGCTGGATAATCTCCGGCAGTGTAATCGCCTGCAAGCAGCAAGCCGGGAATGGAGGTCTCATTGCCCGGCCTTGCCAGGCCGGGGCTACAGGAGAAGGTAGCCCGTTTTTCTGAAATGACCTGCTGCCATAAGGGCGCTGCCAGCTCCGGCAGGCCCAGAGCTTGCGCAAGCTGCGCGGCAATCGCCGCTGCCAGCGCGCCGTTATCCAGTTCAATGGCGTTGCCCGATGCGCTGACCACCACGGCCAGCAAGCCTGCCTGTTCCGGGTTCAGTTGCCCGCGGTCAAACACAAACTGCCCCCAGTGACCCAGCTCCGGCTGGTCAAGCAGTGCGAAAAATGCGCGCGGCAGCGTTATCTCCGGCGCATATTGCAGGTAGCAGGTAGTAATGGGTTCATAGCCGAAGGAGGGTAGCGCGGGAGGGGTGTCGGCCCCTTCGAGCGTTGCCAGCAGTTTCGCCGCACGGTCAGCGCCGGTCGCGATGATGATGCGGTCGAACAATTGTACGTCCGGGGTTTCACCGGCGCCGCATTCCAATTCCCAGTTCGTGCCCGTCTTGCGGATTTTTCGTACGGCGATACCTGTTTTTACCTGCCCGCCGCGTTGCGCGACGAAATCGGCTGCATGTTGCGGAAATAGCGCGGTCAGGTCCGTGCGTGGCAGCAGCATGTCGGAGGCCGCGCGCTTTGCACCCAGGCTATCGCGCAAGACGTTCAGGAACACCTGCGCGGAAGCGCGTTCCGGCGGCGTGTTCAGCGCGGCGATGCAGAGCGGCGCCCACATCAGGCGGCACAGCCTCTCGGTCTGGTCGAAGCGTTGCAGCAGTTCGCTGACGCTGCAATCCTGGTACATCTGCCAGCCCATCCAGCGCGCTGTCGTTGAAAAACGCGCCAGCGACATTTTATCTTCCCGGTTCAGGCCCGTGGATGTTAGCAGTGCCCATAGCAGGTGCAGCGGCGCCGGCAGTGTGGGCGCCACAAAATGCATGCCTCCACTAGCGGGCGGATAGCACATTTGCAGCGGCAGCCTGAGCAGCGACTTTTCCAGGTCCACGCCTACCTTGCGCATCAGCCGCAGGCTTTCCGCATACGCGCCGAGCAGGATGTGCTGGCCGTTATCCAGCGTCCGCCCATGCTGTTCCACCTTGCGGGCACGGCCGCCCAGCGTCCGGGACGCCTCCAGCAGTGTGACATTGTGTCCCTGGTCCGCCAGTTCGACAGCAGCGGCGCAACCTGCCCAGCCGGCGCCGATCACTGCAATACGCAGGGCGGAAGCGTCAGCCACGGACGTAGGTCTTCCACGCTAGCCATAGCTTGCGGATGGGCGTCAGCGAAATACGCTGGTTCAGCACATGGAAACCGTCATTTTTGATCTCCACCAGCAGCGCCCTGTAGATTGCCGCCATGATCAGCCCGGTGCGCTGCGCCTTGCGGTCTTCTGCGGGCAGCAAGGCAAAGGCTTCGTCATACAGTTTTTGCGCGCGTTCGTACTGGAACTGCATCAATGCTTCAAATTGCGGACTATGGCGCGCATTCAGGATATCGGCGGCGGTTACCTGGAACTGCTGCAGCTCATTGACAGGCAAATAGATTCGGCCCTTGCGCGCGTCTTCGCCGACGTCGCGGATGATATTGGTCATCTGGAAGGCCAGGCCCAGCTTTTCGGCAAACTCGCGGGTTTGCGGATTCTTGATGCCGAAGATGCTGGCCGACAGGATGCCGACTACGCCGGCCACATGCCAGCAATATTTTTGCAGCGCGACGAAGTCGAGGTAGCGGGTCTGGTTCAGGTCCATTTCCATGCCGTCGATAATAGCCAGCAGATGCGCGCCGTCCAGCGCGTACTCGGTCATGTGCGGCAGCAGGGCCTTGGTAACCGGGTGCGTAGGGTTGCCGGCCAGCATGGCCTGGATTTCCTGACGCCACCAGCCTAGCTTGGCGCGCGCGATCGAATCGTCGGTGCTTTCATCGACGACATCGTCGACTTCGCGGCAAAAGGCATACAGCGCGGTAATGGCGCGCCGCCTCGGCATGGGAAGGAACAGGAAACTGTAATAAAAACTGGAGCCGCTTTGAGCTGCTTTCTGTTGGCAATATTCGTCTGGGGACATGCTTTAATTGGGCTAGGGCTGACAGTAAGGAAAAAAGCGCATCGCGCTGCGGTAACATCGTCTTTCAGGCATAGCCGGATCCTGACGCAGGGATTGATGCTATTATCGCATCAAAATCCAGGTATACTGGCCGCGTATCGGATATCTGCTATTGGCGCTTCACCTGCCCTTCATGGGCTGTTACCCTGCAAAGGCGATGTAAAGACAGGTAACAGAGTGTAATCCTGCAAGCGGCGCCTGCCCCTTCAGGTATATCTAGCTCGTATAATGGTGCGCGCATTATAATATTGCCCGCAAGCCTTTCGCATTAAAAACATTAAAACTGGAAAATATCTTGAAGAAATTAAAATTTGGAACAGTTGCAGCTGTTGTTGGCCTCATTGCCGTATTGGCGGGATGCGGCGGTTTTGTATATACCACCGTCGGTGGCACGGTGAAGGGCCTACCCAGCGACGGCACAAACAGCCTGACGCTGACAAATGACCAGAACTACAGGGTCGCTCTGACGACCGACGGTCCATTTTCTTTTAATGTTGCGAGTGATGGCGCCTATGTCATTTCCATATTCAACCAGCCTAACCAGGTATTTTGCAGTGTGGCCAACGGTTCCGGCAGGATGACAAGTTCCGCATCCGTGACCAATGTCGCCGTCACCTGTATCCCCAGCATACCGCTGGGCGGCACGGTCAGCGGCCTGAACACGGGCGCTTCGCTGTCGCTGCAAAACAATGCCACCAGCACGGATACCACACTGGCAGCGTTGGCTCAGTCCGTAACGACAAATGGTGTATTTACTTTCGCCAGGTACGTGCCTCCGGGCAAATCCTACAATGTGAGCGTCGCTGTCCAGCCGGTAGCGCAGGACTGTGCCGTGGTCAATGGGACCGGCGTAGCCGACCCCAGCCAGGCGGGTGCTTATGCAAATATTGTGTCCGTCAACTGCGTGCAGGCGGTTCCGGTGGCAGTCAATATCAGCGGGTTGGCAGCAGGCAAGACCTTGGTACTGATGGACAATGGCGATACGACACTGATCAACATGATCACGACGACCATCAATGGCGTGTTTGATTTCAATACCAGCATCCGCGACGGCAAGCCTTACAACGTTACCGTCAATACCCAGCCTGCAGGCCAGACCTGCACGGTGGCAAACGGTTCCGGCATTGCACAACTGTCGAACCCGACTGCTGCCGGCAACATCCTGGTGACCTGCCAGTAAAAGCTTGAAGCCTTCATGGCGGCGACGCCGCTGTGAAGGTCACTCGGTGCTGTTGCTATGCCCCGGCAGTGAGCCGGCGGCATGGCAGTAATAAGCCAGTTGAAAACGCCGGCTTAAAGCTCTTCCAGCTCGCCTGCCTGGTTGAAGAAAAAAATCCCCTCATGCTTGAATCCCCACTTGCCGCCTTTGAGCCTGACGAAAGGCTCATAGCTGAAAAAGGGTACGTCGCCCAGCCGCACATCGTTGTTGGCCTGTATGTACTGGCGCCCCTCGCGGTTGGTGGCAATGCTATGGCCGACATTGTTGCGGTAGTCGAGGTTGACGAATCCGCCCTGGCGTATCCGCATATTGGTCCAGTCGAACAGTTGGCCGAAAGTTGTGTGGGGCTTTACCACGGCCGGCATCTGCGCATGCATCTGGTGTACAAAACGCAGGCCGTTCTTGAATTCCAGCGATTGCGGCGCCGCAGTGACCTTGCCGTTTTCCATGACAAAAGAACGGGCGCAGTCGCCCCAGTACTCGCGGTGGATAGGGCTTAGGTCGACGGTAATCAGGTTGAACGAGCCCACGCTTTCTTCGCAGGGGCTGTAATCCCGGCCAGACACCGACACACAGCTGCGCGATCCCAGCAGCACCAGCGCCGGGCAATCGTAATACCAGGTATCGGGATAACCCGCTTCCTGCAGCATGCGATGGGCCTTGGCTGCAATGCTTTGTTCTGTATCTTCGGGGGTGATCAGTGGCGCCAGCGCGTCCAGGACGGCTTTGGCGGCGAGTTGGACTTTACGGTGTTCTGCAATTTGTAATTCTGTAGGCATGGAAGCTGGATCTGTTTGTTTCTGAAAACCGCATAGAGGATTTGTATGCGGCTTATTACGTCAGTTGTGGCGACGGTTGCCGCTATTTCAAGCCATGCCGGCGCCGGTATTTGTCGTGCCGGCCATACCAGGCGCAACTTATGCCCGATGCAAAGCTGCATAGTAGGAAAGCTGCGCCACATATACAAGGACGCAGGCAGCCTTGGCCGTTGCGGCCTGTAACATAGTGCAACGACGCGAGGCAGCCTGAAGGCTTGCGCCTATTGATAGCGCCTTGCTACAGTCCTGCGCATGGTAAAACTGCCGCAGCATATGACGCCATGATAAGTTTGCAACAATTTGTAAGGGATAAAAAACGCCCGTTCGTAAAGCGCTGCCGTGCAGGTAAAACAGTCTTTACCCCGGCTACATCCAGAGTGCGCGCCACAGCAGTATGACCCAGTCGGACTTGCCCAGTTTGGGCCTTTGCGTAAATACGTCTCCCTTCACGCGGTCTATTCTTTCCAGAATGCGCAGGCCGCCCTGGATCACCAGGCGTAGTTCCCAGCCTATGCGTCCGGGAAGTTTTTTTGCGAGTGGACTGCCCGTCACCAGCATTGCCCTGGCGCGACTCGTCTGGAAAAGCATCATCTGCTGCCAGGCGTGGCCGGAATTGGCTTGAGCGATGTCATCTTCGCTGATGTCAAACCGCCGTAAATCCTCCTCGGGTATATAGATGCGCCGCTTTTGCCAGTCCACCGCGACATCCTGCCAGAAATTGATCAGTTGCAGCGCGGAGCAGATGGCGTCGGATTGCCGCAGGCTCGCATCATCGGCGGCGCGGTACAGGTGCAGCATCAGCGTACCTACCGGATTGGCCGATCGCCGGCAATAATCGAGCAAACTGGCAAAATCCGCGTATCGGGTGGTCACAACATCCTGTTTAAATGCCGATAATAGATCTCGCAGCGGCTGTACCGGCAGGTGATGCTGCCTGACAGTTGCCGCCAGCGATTGAAATAGTGCTGATCCGCTTTGCAGCTGTTGTTCCAGCCTATCCAGTTCACGCTCATAGGCGTTCAGGCCGGCTAGCCGTTCATCGGCAGTGGCATCGCCTTCGTCTGCAATGTCGTCCGCGGTCCTGGCAAATGCATAAATGGATTCAACCGCCGGCCTCAGGCGGGCGGGCAGTAGCAGAGAGGCGACAGGGAAGTTTTCGTAGTGTTCTACCGACATAAATCTCTTAATGACCGAAAAGTCATTGGCAAATATAAAATGCGTCACTATAATTACTAACCGCCAAGTCAGTTACTAAAAAATAGCCAGGCAGAGTAGTAAAATAATAATATTCTCAAGCGCGGCAACCGCATTCAATTGAAAAAACTGGTCAGTCTTGCTTAAAGAGCCTGAAGAGCCTGCATAGTAAAGGAAAATTCTCGTGTCAACACCACAAACTACAGATAGCCCGGATGCGGCGACAGATTTGCGCAAGAACAGGAAACACGGCATGGGAACCTATGCACCGGTGCTGGCTTTTGCCGCCGTATTGGCGCTGGCAGCTTGCAGTAAACCTGCGGAGAAAACGGAAGACATCCGGCCAGTCCGGGCGATCAAGATCGCCGCCGGCAATGTGGATGTCAGCAACGAGTATTCTGGCGAAGTGAGGGCACGGGTTGAATCCCGTCTGGGGTTCCGCGTCGGCGGCAAGATCGTTTCGCGCAAGGTGGACGTGGGAACGCTTGTCAAGCGCGGCCAGGTATTGATGCAGCTTGATCCGCAAGACCTGGCGCTGGCCCAGGCGCAGGCCAAGGCGGGCCTGTACTCTGCCGAAAGTAACCGTGACCTCGCAAAGGCCGAGCTGCAGCGGTATAAAGATCTGCGGGAAAAGAATTTCGTCGCCGCCACTGTGCTGGACAGCAAACAAACCGCCTTCAAGGCGGCCCAGGCCAGCTATGAGCAGGCAGCCGCCGCGTACAAGAACCAGTCCAACCAGGCGGGCTATGCAACCCTGGTATCCGACGTAGACGGGGTGGTAACCGGCATTGACGCCGAAGCAGGGCAGGTCGTAGCTGCCGGTACGCCGGTGGCGCGTGTGGCACAGGCAGGAGACATGGATGTCGTCGTCGGCATCCCTGAAGACCAGGTGAATACCATCCGCCAGATTACTGATATCCGCGTGCGTTTCTGGGCCAATCCCAACCAGACTGTGCCGGCCAAGCTGCGCGAACTATCCCCGATTGCGGACCCCACCACCCGCACTTTTACTGCCAAAGTGGCCATTCCTTCGGATGCACAGGGCGTCAAGCTGGGGATGACTGCCTACGTTACCTTCGGCGCCAAAAATCCGAATGCGATGATCAAGCTGCCGCTGACGGCCTTGTTCCAGGAAAAAAATGCGACTTCGGTATGGATAGTGGAAAACGGCGCAGTGCGCCTGGTGCCGGTTCAGGTAGGCGGATCTTCGGGGGATGACCTGCTGATTGCCAGCGGCGTTACGCCCGGTCAGACGGTCGTGACCGCAGGCGTCAACCTGCTGAAACCTGGGCAAAAAGTGACGATACTCGGCCAGACAACCGTGCCGGTACCGCCTGCAGCTCCAGGCGCACCGGCCGCACCGGCCGCACAGGGGGCTCCTGCAATTGCCGCCTCGGCGTCCACCGCTGCAGCAGCTTCGGCTGCGGGAGCGGCTAAATGAGCGATTCATCCCGTGGTTTCAATCTGTCCAGGTGGGCGCTGGAGCATATCCCGCTGACGCGCTACCTGATCGTTGCGTTGCTGCTGGGCGGTATCTGGAGCTATGGCCGTCTCGGCCAGGACGAAGATCCTCCATTCACTTTCCGCGCGATGGTTGTCAGCGCCAACTGGCCCGGCGCGACTGCATTACAGATGGCTGACCAGGTTACCGACAAGCTGGAAAAAAAACTGCAGGAAACACCTTACATAGACAGGATACGCAGCTACTCCAAGCCAGGGCAGACGCTGATCATCCTGCAGTTGCGCGAATCCACTCCGCCAAAGGAAACGGCACAGGCCTGGTACCAGGTGCGGAAAAAAATAGGCGATATCCGTAGCACCTTGCCGCCAGGCGTGCAGGGGCCATTTTTCAATGACGAGTTCGGCGATACCTACGGTTCCATTTTTGCGCTGTCGGGCGACGGTTTTACTTACCAGCAGGTCAAGGACTATGCCGATTTCGTGCGCCAGCAGTTCTTGCGCATTCCTTCTGTTTCCAAGGTAGAGATGTTCGGTGTGCAGGATCAGAAAATCAATATCGTCTTCTCGCAAAAGAAATTTTCGCAGCTCGGCATCCCGTTTGATGCCGTTGTATCGCAAATAGCGTCTCAGAACTCGGTGGAAGGCACCGGCGTCATGGTGACGCCTACCGATAACCTGCAGGTGCGCGTTACAGGTGCGCTGATGACAGTCAAAGACCTGGAAGACCTGCAACTGCGCGCCAACGGCACGACTTTCCGACTGGGCGACTTTGCCGATGTTACGCGCGGCTATACCGATCCGCCTTCCGACAAGATGCGCTTCAACGGCAAGGAAGTCATCGGCTTGGGCATATCGATGGAGCGGGGCGGCAATATCATCGAACTCGGCAAACACCTGGAAAGCGCGATGAAAGAGATTCGCGCCAAGGTGCCGGTCGGCATCCAGATCGAACGTGTTTCCGATCAGCCCAAGGCGGTGGCATCCTCGGTGGGTGAATTCATCCATACGCTGATCGAAGCGGTCGTCATCGTGCTGGCGGTCAGCTTCCTGTCGCTGGGCCTGCATACGCGGCCTTTCCGGCTGGATATCTGGCCCGGCCTGGTAGTGGGGCTGACCATACCGCTGGTGCTGGCGGTGACCTTTCTTTTCATGCGCATCTTCGACATCGACTTGCACAAGATATCGCTGGGGGCGCTGATTATCGCCCTGGGTTTGCTGGTGGACGATGCGATCATTGCCGTGGAGATGATGGTGCGCAAGCTGGAAGAGGGCTTCTCGCGTTTTGATGCCGCGACCTTTGCCTACACATCCACGGCGATGCCCATGCTGACCGGCACGCTGATCACCGCAGCCGGCTTCCTGCCTATCGGGCTGGCGCAATCCGCCGCAGGCGAATATACGTTTTCCATGTTCTCGGTTAATGCGCTGGCGCTGATCATTTCGTGGCTGGCGGCGGTGCTGTTTACGCCTTACCTGGGCTATCTGCTACTGAAGGTGAAGCCGGCGGCATCGGCGGACGGCCATCACGAATTATTTGACACGCCTTTCTACACGCGCTTCCGCGCGCTGGTGAACTGGTGCGTGGAGTGGCGCAAGACAACGATCACCATCACGCTGATCGTGTTCGGCCTGGGTGTGTATGGCTTCAAGTTTATTGAGCAGCAATTCTTCCCCGATTCCGCACGGCCGGAGCTGATGGTGGAAATGTGGCTGCCTGAAGGTTCTTCGTTCAAGGCGAACGAAGCCCAGGTGAAAAAGTTTGAAGCCTTTATCGGCAAGGAGCAGGGTGTAGAAAGCGTGACCTCGTATGTTGGCACGGGCAGCCCGCGTTTCTACCTGCCGCTGGACCAGATTTTCCCGCAAACCAACGTGTCGCAAATCGTCGTATTGGCAAAAGACCTGAAGGCGAGGGAAGACCTGCGGTTGAAGATCACGCAAGTATTCAAGGTAGATTTTCCTGAGGTGCGCGGCCGCGTGAAGCTGCTGCCGAACGGCCCCCCGGTTCCTTATCCTGTACAGTTCCGCGTGACGGGCCTGGAGGTGGACAAGGTGCGCGAGGTGGCGGACCGCGTCAAGGAAGTGATGCGTGCCAATCCTAATGCCATCGGCGTCAACGACAATTGGAATGAATCTGTCAAAGTCGTGCGCATCGACCTGGACCAGGAAAAACTGCGTGCGCTGGGCGTGACCTCGCAAAGCGTGATGCGCGCGGCTAACACGATTTTGTCCGGCACCACGGTAGGCCAGTTCCGCGAGGGTATCAACCTGATTGATATCCTGGTGCGCCAGCCGGTGGAAGAGCGTTCGACCATCAATGCGTTGAGCCAGGCGAATATCCCGACCTCCGGCGGCAAGACCGTGCCGCTATCCCAGGTAGCGCGTATACAGATGGTGTGGGAACCGGGTGTGGTCTGGCGTGAAGCCCGTGAATGGGCCGTGACAGTGCAATGCGACGTAGTAGATGGCATCCAGGGCCCGACGGTGTCCAGCCAGATATCGCCGAAACTGGACCAGATCCGCGCCAGTCTGCTGCCCGGCTATAAGATAGAGCTGGCCGGCGCTGCGGCCGACAGCGGCAAGGCGCAGGATTCGATTGCCGCCAATGTGCCACTGGTGATCTTTATCATTTTCACCTTGCTGATGCTGCAGCTGCATAGCTTCTCGCGGGCACTGCTGGTATTCCTGACGGGGCCGCTGGGTATTGCCGGTGCGGCCATGGCCTTGCTGCTGTTGCAAAGGCCTTTCGGTTTCGTTGCCCAGCTCGGGGTCATTGCGCTGTTCGGCATGATCATCCGCAACTCGGTGATCCTGATCGACCAGATCGAGCACGACATCCTGAACGGTGCCAGCCCATGGGACGCCATCGTGGAATCCGCCGTAAGGCGTTTCCGCCCCATCATCCTGACGGCGGCGGCGGCAGTGCTGGCGATGATCCCATTGTCGCGTTCGGTATTCTGGGGGCCGATGGCGGTGGCCATCATGGGTGGCCTGGTGATTGCGACTGCGTTGACGCTGCTATTCCTGCCCGCGCTGTATGCGGCATGGTTCCGGGTGAAAAAGCCGGCCTAGGCTGAAGTAAACGCCGTGGTTCAGGTGCAAAATGAAGGCGGTTGAAGCGGGGCTTGCAGGGCTGGGAATTCCCAGGCGCCGCAAGCCCCGCATGCTTTACTGAAAGAAAACGGTATAAACGGTTCTCCCCGTCAATTAAATTGCAATTTACTATGAAAAAAACGAGACACGCCCAAGTAAAATCCAGTAGAATACGCGGCTGGGGTTGATATGCCACATACGATAGTTTTGGGCGACACTTGATTTTCGGGTCGCCCTTTGCTTTTGTGCTAATTCCCGCGAGGATGGCGAAATTGGTAGACGCACCAGGTTTAGGTCCTGACGCCAGCAATGGTGTGGGGGTTCGAGTCCCCCTCCTCGCACCACAGATTCCTTTTATATTTGGACGATTTTCATGGCAACTGCAGTCGAAACTTTAGATAAATTAGAGCGCCGTCTTACTATTTCTTTCCCGATCGCAGAAGTGCAGTCCGAGGTAGAGAAACGTTTGAAAGTGCGTGCCCGCACGGCGAAAGCACCGGGCTTCCGCCCAGGCAAAGTGCCAATGAAAATGGTTGCCGCCCAGTTCGGCTACCAGGTTGAGACTGAAGTGCTGAACGACAAAGTCGGCCAGGCATTCAACCAGGCTGCCAACGAAAACAACCTGCGCGTAGCAGGCTTTCCGCGCATCGAGCCTAAAACCAGCGAAACAGTCGCGGAAGGCAATGTCGCTTTCGACGCTACTTTCGAGGTGTATCCTGAGTTCACAGTCGGCGATCTGGCCGGCGTGGAAGTTGAACAGATCAAAGGCGAAGTCAGCGACGTGGAAATCGACAAGACGATCGATATCCTGCGCAAGCAACGCGTGCACTACCATGTAAAAGGCGAGCAGGGCGCGCATGGCGACGGCGGCGAACAAGCTGCGCAAAACGGCGACCGCGCTACTGTAGATTTCACAGGCAAGATCGACGGCGTTGAATTCGCCGGCGGCAAAGCTGACGATTTCGCATTCGTGCTCGGCGAAGGCCGCATGCTGCCTGAATTTGAAACAGCCACACTGGGCCTGAAAGTCGGCGAAAGCAAAACTTTCCCGCTGTCCTTCCCGGAAGACTATCACGGCAAGGATGTCGCAGGAAAAACTGCTGAATTCACGATCACGCTGAAACAGCTGGAATGGGCGCATTTGCCTGAAGTGGATGCAGAATTCGCCAAGATGCTGGGCATCACGGATGGCGACCTGTCCAAAATGCGCACCGACATCAAAGAAAACCTCGAACGCGAAGTCAAAGGCCGAGTCAAGGCGAAGACTAAAGACAGCGTGATGGATGCTCTGGTCAAGGCCGTTGAATTTGACGTGCCTAAAACCCTGGTAGAGCAGGATGGCCAGCGTCTGGCTGAAATGACGCGCGAAGACATGAAGCAGCGCGGCATGAACGTGAATGATGTACCATTCCCGCCTGAACTGTTTGCTGCGCAAGCTGAACGCCGTGTACGCCTGGGTCTGATCCTGGCTGAGCTGGTCAAGGCCAATAACCTGCAAGCAACTGCAGAACAGATCAAGGCCCAGGTAGAAGATTTCGCCCAGAGCTACGAAGATCCGCAACAGGTAGTTAAATACTACTATAGCGATCGTAGCCGTCTGGCTGAAGTCGAAGCCCTTGTATTAGAAGAAAACGTCGTTACTTATGTGCTGGGTAAATCGAAGGTGACAGAAAAAGTTCTGCCTTTCGACGAATTAATGGGTAACAACGCGCAAGCTTAACAATTAAGGAAATCACATGTCAGGCATCATCCACAATTCTGCATTAGAAACCAACATGCTAGGCATGGTGCCAATGGTTATTGAGCAAAGCGGCCGTGGTGAGCGTGCATACGACATCTACTCCCGCCTGCTGAAAGAGCGTGTGATTTTTCTGGTTGGCCCGGTCAATGACCAGGCTGCCAACCTGATCGTGGCGCAATTGCTGTTCCTGGAAAGTGAAAATCCTGACAAGGATATTTCGCTGTACATCAACTCTCCCGGCGGTTCGGTTTCTGCCGGGATGGCAATTTACGACACCATGCAGTTCATCAAGCCTGATGTTTCGACGCTGTGTACCGGTCTGGCTGCATCGATGGGAGCTTTCCTGTTGGCTGCCGGCGCCAAAGGCAAACGCTTCTCCTTGCCTAATTCACGCATCATGATCCATCAGCCGCTGGGTGGGGCGCAAGGTCAGGCTTCGGATATCGAAATCCAGGCTCGTGAAATTCTGTATCTGCGTGAACGCCTGAATGCCATGCTGGCTGAAAAAACCGGCAGGAGCATCGAGCAGATCGCCAAGGATACCGATAGGGACAATTTCATGTCCGCAGATGCGGCCGCTGAATATGGCCTGATCGACAAGGTGCTGACACATCGCGCCTGATCCTTGTATCGGGATTACACCCGATCGTTGAAATAATAAAAAACGCCCGCACTTTAAAGGTCCGGGCGTTTTATTTATTGTGCTCTATAATCTGGCTTGTGAATATGCACTAAATCAATTCAAGGCTGCTGAAAAATTGCTCTGGCATGACGGCCAGGCCGGCCGGGCCAATTTTTCAAAGCCTTGTCTCTATTGTTGGCGGACAAAAATAAGTTCGATGACGGATTGTGAATTTGCAGGTAATATCAAACCCATTTCTGTTTAATTATTCGTACCATGCCCGATAAAAAATCCTCCACTGGCGAAAAGCTGCTCTATTGCTCCTTCTGTGGCAAGAGTCAACATGAGGTAAAAAAACTGATTGCAGGTCCGTCGGTTTTCATCTGTGACGAATGCATCGATTTGTGCAATGACATTATCCGTGACGAAGTGGCAAGCCTGGATTCCATTTCCAGCCCGCGCACGGAGTTGCCGACTCCTCTGGAAATTACCGAACTGCTGGATCAGTATGTGATCGGCCAGCCAACGGCCAAGCGCATCCTGGCGGTAGCGGTATACAACCACTACAAACGCCTGAAGCACCTCGGTAAAAAAGACGACGTAGAACTGGCCAAGAGCAATATCTTGCTGGTAGGTCCTACAGGTTCCGGTAAGACTTTGCTGGCGCAAACACTGGCCCGCATGCTGAATGTGCCTTTTGTTATTGCCGATGCAACAACATTGACCGAAGCCGGCTATGTGGGCGAGGACGTTGAAAACATCATTCAGAAATTGTTGCAAAATTGCAATTATGAAGTGGAGCGTGCACAAAAAGGCATTGTCTATATTGATGAAATCGACAAGATTTCCCGTAAATCGGACAATCCGTCGATCACCCGCGACGTTTCCGGCGAAGGCGTGCAGCAGGCCTTGCTGAAGCTGATCGAAGGTACGATGGCTTCCGTGCCGCCACAGGGTGGACGCAAGCATCCGAACCAGGATTTCATCCAGATCGACACGACCAATATCATGTTTATCTGCGGCGGCGCGTTTGATGGCCTTGCCAAGATCATTTCAGACCGCTCGGAGCGCAGCAGCATCGGCTTTTCGGCCAGCGTGAAGAGTTCGACAGAAAAGAGCGCCAGCGAGATCATGCAGGATGCAGAGCCGCAAGATCTGATCAAGTTCGGCCTGATCCCTGAACTGGTAGGCCGTTTGCCTGTTATCGCCACGCTCAATGAGCTGGACGAGGCTGCGCTGATCCAGATCCTGATCGAGCCGAAAAATGCATTGCTCAAGCAATATTCCAAATTGCTGGAAATGGAAGGCTCGGAACTGGAAATCCGTCCGGCCGCACTGCACGCGATTGCCAAAAAAGCGATAGCGCGCAAAACCGGCGCCCGCGGCCTGCGTTCCATCCTGGAGCATGCGCTGCTGGACATCATGTTTGAACTGCCAAGCCAGCAGAATGTCGCCAAAGTGGTCATCGATGAAAACATGATCACCAATGGCGCCAAGCCCTTGCTTATCTACCATGAACAACCGAAGGTTTCGGGTGGGAAATCCTGATTTTCAATAAACTGAGGGGGATGGCAAGCTTGTCCCCCCTGTTTGCTGGAATCGCAGTACAATTTAAGCACATAAAAATTTTCTAGCTTCAATCGAAAAGCTACCGGAGAAGCCTCTGTGTGGCTTTTTTTTATTGTTTTTTAGCATGACGGGCTTGAGTTTCCGCCTAGTGCGCCAATCTACGAATAGAAATTTTGAATAAGGTGCGCCATGACAACTACTACAATCACTGAACAAACCGAATTGCCCTTGTTGCCGTTACGCGATGTTGTCGTATTCCCGCACATGGTCATCCCGCTCTTCGTTGGCCGTCCCAAGTCTATCAAGGCGCTGGAAGCTGCGATGGACCAGGGTAAGAGTATCATGCTGGCAGCGCAAAAAGCCGCAGCCAAGGATGAGCCTTCTGCCGACGATATCTACGAAATCGGCTGTATCGCCAACATTTTGCAAATGTTGAAATTGCCTGACGGCACCGTCAAGGTGCTGGTAGAAGGCGCTCAGCGTGCACGCATCCACAAGATCACCGAAACCGAATCCCATTTCATCGCGGACCTGACACCGGTTGCGCTGGAAGAGGGCGACGATTCCGAGGTTGAGGCCATGCGCCGCGCGATCGTCCAGCAGTTTGACCAGTACGTCAAACTGAACAAAAAAATCCCGCCTGAAATTTTGGCTTCCCTGGCTGGAATCGACGACGCCGGCCGCCTAGCCGACACCATCGCGGCGCATCTGCCGCTGAAACTGGAGCAGAAGCAGGTCATCCTGGAGATTTTCAGTGTCGCCAAGCGCCTGGAGCATCTGCTCGGCCAGTTGGAAGGTGAGCTTGATATCCTGCAAGTGGAAAAACGCATCCGTGGCCGCGTCAAGCGCCAGATGGAAAAGTCCCAGCGCGAGTACTACCTGAACGAGCAGGTCAAGGCTATCCAGAAAGAACTTGGTGAAGGCGAAGAAGGTGCCGACATTGACGAGCTGGAGAAGAAAATTATCGCTGCCAAGATGCCTAAAGAGGCGCGCGACAAGGCTCAGAATGAACTGAAGAAACTGAAGATGATGTCGCCGATGTCTGCGGAAGCAACCGTCGTGCGCAATTACATCGACACCATCGTCAATTTGCCGTGGAAGAAAAAATCCAAGGTCAATAATGACCTGACCAATGCCGAGAAGGTGTTGGAAGATGACCACTATGGTCTGGATAAGGTTAAAGAACGCATCCTGGAATATCTTGCCGTGCAACAGCGCGTGGACAAGCTGAAGGCGCCTATCCTGTGTCTGGTAGGTCCTCCCGGCGTCGGCAAGACATCGCTGGGCCAGTCCATTGCCCGCGCCACGAACCGCAAGTTCGTACGCATGGCATTGGGTGGCGTTCGCGACGAGGCCGAGATTCGTGGTCACCGCCGCACCTATATCGGTTCCATGCCCGGCAAGATTTTGCAAAGCCTGTCCAAGGTAGGCGTGCGTAATCCTTTGTTCCTGCTGGATGAAGTAGACAAGATGGGCGCCGATTTCCGTGGCGATCCTTCGTCCGCTTTGCTGGAGGTGCTGGATCCTGAGCAGAACCACACTTTCTCAGACCACTATATCGAGGTGGATTTCGATCTGTCCGATGTGATGTTCGTGGCGACGTCCAACTCATACAACATCCCGCCGGCTTTGCTGGACAGGATGGAAGTAATACGTTTGTCGGGTTACACCGAAGATGAAAAAACCAGCATTGCGCAACGTTATCTGCTGCCGAAGCAAATCAAGAACAATGGTTTGAAGGAAGAAGAGATCAGCGTTTCGGAAGGTGCATTGCGCGACATCATCCGTTACTACACGCGGGAAGCCGGTGTGCGTTCGCTGGAGCGTGAAATCTCCAAGATCTGCCGCAAAGTCGTCAAGATGCTGCTGCTGAAGAAAAGCGATAAGAAAGCGATCATCAGTTCCAAAAACCTGGATAAATTCCTGGGCGTGCGCCGTTATGATTTCGGCGTGGCAGTCAAGGACAACCAGGTTGGCCAGGTAGTTGGTCTGGCGTGGACTGAAGTTGGCGGCGATCTGCTGACGATCGAGGCTGTGTCGATGCCGGGTAAAGGCGGCGTCATACGCACCGGTACCCTGGGCGACGTCATGAAGGAGTCGATCGAAGCGGCCCGCACCGTTGTCCGCAGCCGCGCCAAGCGTCTGGGCATCAAGGCTGAGGTGTTTGAGAAGAGCGATATCCATATCCACGTGCCGGAAGGCGCGACGCCGAAAGACGGTCCATCGGCAGGTATTGCGATGACAACGGCGCTGGTATCGGTGTTCACGGGCATCCCTGTGCGCGCAGACGTGGCAATGACGGGTGAGATCACCTTGCGCGGCGAAGTCCTGCCTATCGGCGGCCTGAAAGAGAAGCTGCTGGCAGCTCATCGCGGCGGCATCAAGACCGTGCTGATTCCGGAAGAAAATGCCAAGGATCTGGCCGAGATTCCGGACAACGTCAAAAACAAACTGGAAATCATCCCGGTGCGCTGGATAGACAAGGTCCTGGAAATTGCGCTGGAGCGTCAGCCGGTAGAGCTGGTGGAAGAGGAGGTGCCGGTCGCAGCGGCTGCTGCCAAGACCGACGGCCAGGTAGATACCGGTGTTGTAAAGCACTAAGAACTTCGTCTCATGCAAAAACGCCCCGAATAAAAATCGGGGCGTTTTTTTTATTGGAGGCTAGTCGGCATGTGCGATTGACCTTCTTGGCTTTGCTGTCTGGATGGGCCAGAGCTTAAATTAGTGATGTTTGTTCACCGTTTTTATGAAGTTCTCCCGGATTGCGCTGCGCTCTTTCCGGGCTACCTATGGCGGCGGATTTAGGTCCACGCCCTCACCAGGCCAACGGCAAGGCCTTCCAGTGAAAAATCCTCGTCCTGCTCGCCGACCTTGATGTTCGGATAATCCGGATTTTCCGCCAGCAGTTCAATAATGGAGCCGGTACGCTTGTAGCGTTTGACGGTAACATCTTCACCCAGGCGGGCGACCACGATCTGGCCGTTCTTGGCCTGGTCGGATTTTTTTACCGCCAGCAAATCGCCATCCAGGATGCCGGCGTCGCGCATCGACATGCCTCGCACCTTCAGCAGGTAATCCGGCGTTGCGGAAAACATCGCCGGGTCTACCGCGTAGGTTTTGTCCACGTGTTCTTCCGCCAGTATCGGCGAGCCGGCGGCAACGCGGCCTATCAGCGGCAGGCTCAGCTGCATCAGCGCGGGGTGGGGCAGTGCCAATTGCATCCCTGACGTGCGGCTGCTGTCGTGCGCCGATTCGCGCAGGCGTATGCCGCGCGATGTACCTGGGGCTATGTCTATTGCCCCCTTGCGCGCCAGCGCCTGCAGATGCTCTTCCGCTGCATTGGTGGAGCGAAAGCCCAGCTCATTGGCGATCTCGGCACGGGTGGGTGGGAAGCCGGTGTTCTGGATGGCGTCCTTGATCAGCGTCAATATCTGTTCCTGGCGTGCAGTAAGTTTTAGCATGTGGTTTCTCTGATGTAGGGCTGACTGGGCTGGTGTACATAAATACAGGCTGCTTATATGCTCAGCCTGTATTTTTGTACAGTATAGCGCAAAATATAGTTATAAACGCAAGCCTTGGCTGTGAAAATTCTGAAAAAAGCACAGAAACTACGAAAAAGACGGCCGGGCCGATGAACTGAAATGGCCGCTGCCGCGATCCGCCCGGAGGTAAAGGGAACAAGTGGCTGAAACTATTGAACAATTTGGCAAAACCGGGTATAGTCGTGGGCTTTCCTCTTCCCGCACTCGTCTTGACGCCGAGGCGGGCTATTTTATTGTCCACAAGGAGAATATATGCGTCATTATGAAATCGTATTTATCGTACACCCGGATCAAAGCGAGCAAGTGCCTGCAATGATCGAACGCTACAAAGCCAGCGTTACAGCCCGCAACGGTCAAGTTCACCGTGTGGAAGACTGGGGCCGCCGTCAACTCGCCTACATGATCCAGAAGCTGGCGAAAGCTCACTATGTTTGCATGAACATCGAGTGCGACGCTGAGACTTTGCTTGAGTTGGAAACAGCATTCAAATTCAATGATGCCGTTCTGCGCCACCTCACAGTAAAAATGAAAAAAGCTGAAACAGCTCCTTCGCCAATGATGAAAGCAGTACAGAAGGAAGATGCTGCCAAGACTTCACGCGTTGAAGCGCCTGCAGCTTAATTCATTCGTATTTGACCTGTTAGAGGACGCAACAGAAATCAGTGAACCAGCTTAGAGTCGTTGCCAGTATTGCGGAAAAAGGTGTGTTGCGTTATACGCCGGCCGGAATTCCGATAGCTTCAGCAATATTGATGCATAGCTCGCAGCAGATGGAGGCCAACACCAGCCGCCTGGTCGAATTTGAAATATCCGCAATAGCTGCGGGTGAAATCTCAAAACGATTCATGGACATAGAGTTGGGCGTCGTCATGGCATTCACGGGTTTTTTGTCGCGCAAGAACCGCAATAGCAAAAGCCTCGTATTTCACATCGTTGAATTCGAAGCTACCACCTGATTAGGAGCCAAAAATGGCATTCGGTAAAAAATTTGATAAAAGCAAGCTGAAACAAAAGCGTCAGCAACAAAATCCACTGTTCAAGCGTAAAAAATTCTGCCGCTTCACCGCTGCACACGTAGAACAAGTTGATTACAAAGACATCGACACACTGAAAGACTTCGTGCAAGAAAACGGCAAAATCATGCCAGCACGTCTGACAGGTACTAAAGCCCTGTATCAACGTCAAGTTGACACAGCAATCAAGCGCGCACGCTACCTCGCGTTGCTGCCATACACTGATCTGCACACAGCGTAATTGACGGCTGAACGTTTAGGAGAAAAATATGCAAGTTATTCTGATTGATAAAGTCGTTAATCTCGGCAACCTGGGTGATGTAGTTCGTGTAAAAGACGGCTACGCTCGCAACTTCCTGATCCCGCAACGCATGGCTCGCCGTGCGACTGCTGCAGCGATTGCTGAATTCGAAGCAAAACGCGCAGACCTGGAAAAAGCAGCCGCCGAAAAATTGGCAGCCGCTGAAAAACAAGGCGAAAAACTGAGCGGTCTGACCGTTCAGATTTCTCAAAAATCCGGTGTTGACGGCCGTTTGTTCGGTTCCGTGACTAACCACGATATCGCTGAGGCCCTGACCAAACAAGGTTTCGCAGTTGAAAAATCACAGATCCGTATGCCTATGGGTCCACTGAAAACTACTGGCGATCATCCTGTTTCTGTTGCTCTGCATACAGACGTAGTGGTTGAAGTGACTGTTTCCGTAGTAGGCGAGCACGCTTAATACGTAGCGTCATTGCTGAAAAAAAGCCGGGTTCGCCCGGCTTTTTTTGTGTGCGTCTGTGTCATTTTTATACTTGATATGGCCGGTGCATTGAGTTGGCAGCTTGCCTGGTTGCTAATTTATTTTTAAAATAATTTGGATGATTATCCGGATGCCCGGGGCGTTGTGCTTTATTCGATACAAAGGGGCATTTTGCCTCTGCGTCGAGTTCTTTTCAAATTGAATTAGCAGGTATAATGCGCGCCATGAAAGCTCCTTCCGATCCGCAACTCGATTCCATCCGCGTACCCCCGCATTCCATAGAAGCAGAGCAGTCAGTGCTTGGCGGTTTGCTGCTGGATAACGCCGCGTGGGACAGGATCGCGGATTTCATCCGGGAAGATGATTTTTACCGCTACGATCACCGCATCATCTTTGCGTGCATGGTCAAGCTGATCAACAGCTCCAAACCCGCCGACGTAATCACCGTATTTGAAGCGCTTACAGGCATCGGCAAGGCCGACGACGCAGGCGGCCTGAGCTACCTGAATGCGCTGGCGCAGAACACGCCTTCGGCGGCCAATATCCGCCGCTATGCAGAAATCGTGCGCGACCGCGGCGTGCTGCGCAAGCTGATTACCGTGGCCGATGAAATTGCCGGCAATGCGTTCAATCCGCAGGGCAAGGAAGTCAAGCAGATGCTGGACGATGCGGAATCCAAGATCTTCGCGATCGCGGAAGAGGGCGCGCGCGGCGCGCAGGGCTTTACCGCGATCCAGCCGCTGCTGACGCAGGTGGTGGAGCGCATCGATGAACTCTACAACCGCGACCACACCAGCGACATTACCGGCGTGCCTACGGGCTTTAACGACCTGGACCGCATGACGTCCGGCCTGCAGCCCGGCGACCTTATCATCGTTGCCGGACGCCCCTCAATGGGCAAGACCGCATTCTCCATCAATATCGGTGAAAACGTCGCCATCGACAGCGGCTTGCCGGTTGCCGTCTTTTCGATGGAAATGGGCGGCGCCCAGCTGGCGATGCGTATGCTGGGCTCAGTAGGTCGCCTGGACCAGCACCGGCTGCGTACCGGCCGCCTGATCGATGAAGACTGGCCGCGCCTGACGCATGCGATCCAGAAGATGAACGACGCGCAGTTGTACATCGATGAAACGCCGGCGCTCAGTTCCATTGAGTTGCGCGCGCGTTCGCGCCGCCTGTCTCGCCAGTGCGGCAAGCTTGGTCTGATCATCATCGATTACTTGCAGCTGATGTCCGGTAACTCTGCCGGCGAAAACCGGGCAACTGAGATCTCCGAAATTTCACGGAACCTGAAAGGCCTGGCCAAGGAATTGCAATGCCCGGTGATCGCACTGTCGCAGCTGAACCGTTCGCTGGAGCAGCGGCCGAACAAGCGCCCCGTGATGTCCGATCTGCGCGAATCCGGCGCGATCGAACAGGATGCCGACGTCATCCTGTTCATCTACCGCGACCAGGTGTACAACCCCGATTCGCCGGACAAGGGAACCGCCGAGATTATCATCGGCAAGCAGCGTAACGGCCCGATCGGCAGCGTGCGCCTGACCTTCCTGGGCGAGTACACCAAGTTTGATAATTACACCGGCTCCTTGTCGGTATATGGCGATAATGAATAAAGTGCGGCATTTGCCGTAGTAGCAGTTTTCCGGGAGCCGTGCTGTCTTTGGCAAGCAAGCTCCGCAAAGTGTATGTTTTAGAATGTTCTATTTTCAGCGAGAAAAAAATGTTTGGACGATTGATGCCCACCGAGGGCAAGTTTTTTGACCTCTTCAACCAGCACGCAGAACTGTGTGTCAAAGGCGCGAAGGAAATGGTCGCACTGATGACTAATTTCGACGACCTTGAAAACCGCGTGCATGCGATCGAAGTCATAGAAAAACAGGCTGATACGGTCACCCATAACACGATAGAACTGCTGCATAAAACCTTCATCACTCCGCTGGACAGGGACGACATCCACAAGCTGATCACACGCATGGACGACATCCTGGATTTGCTGGAAGACGCCGGCCAGACCATTTCCCTGTACGACATCCGCGAGATCACGCCGGAAGCCAAGCGTCTGGCAGAACTGTGCCTGGCCTGCGCCGAAAAAGTAAAAGCGGCGGTAGCCCTGCTAAGCAATATGGATAACTCGCGCGAGATCCTGCTGATTTGCGAAGAAATAGACAGGCTCGAATCAGACGCCGACCATGTGATGCGCGCAGCGATGTCCAAACTGTTCCGCGACGAGCCGGACGTGCGCAACCTGATCAAGCTGAAGGCTATCTACGAAATCCTGGAGACCGTGACCGACCGTTGCGAAGATGTGGCCAACATCATCGAAGGCATCATCGTAGAAAACGCGTAAGCGGCGCTGTACTCATTGAAATGAGGCCGGACCCGGCAGTGCGCCGGACCGGCCGAAGTATTGACAAGCAAATGCGTCGCCCAAGAACGCAAAAACAAGAAGTGATACCCCATGCATACCCTCCAAATCAGCATTTATGTCCTCGTCCTGTTGATCGGCCTGGCATTGATATTTGATTTCATGAATGGCTTCCACGATGCTGCGAACGCCATTGCCACCGTTGTTTCCACCGGCGTGTTGAAACCGCAGACCGCAGTCGCGATGGCAGCCTTTTTCAACGTTGTCGCCATTTTCTTTTTCCACCTGAAGGTCGCCTCGACAGTCGGCACAGGTACCATTGATGCGTCCATCGTCGACCAATATGTGATCTTCGGCGCGCTGGTCGGGGCCATTTTCTGGAATCTGGTCACCTGGTATTTCGGCATCCCCTCGTCTTCGTCGCATGCGCTGATCGGCGGCCTGGTCGGCGCTGCGGTTGCCAAGTCCGGCACCAGCGCGCTGGTTTCCGAAGGCCTGATCAAAACCGTGACCTTTATCGTCATCTCGCCCTTGCTGGGTTTTGTGCTGGGCTCCTTGATGATGCTGATCGTCTCGTGGCTGTTTGTGCGTTCCACGCCGATGAAGGTAGACAAATGGTTCCGCCGCCTGCAACTGATATCGGCATCGATGTACAGCCTGGGCCATGGCGGCAACGATGCACAGAAAACCATGGGCATTATCTGGATGTTGCTGATCGCATCGGGCTACCTTGCCAAGGGCGATTCCTTGCCATGGTGGGTTATCACTGCCTGTTATGCCGCCATCGGCATGGGCACGCTGTTCGGCGGCTGGCGCATTGTCAAGACCATGGGACAAAAGATTACCAAGCTGAAACCAGTGGGCGGTTTCTGTGCTGAAACCGGCGGCGCGATTACGTTGTTCATTGCCAATGCAATGGGTGTGCCGGTCTCCACCACGCATACCATCACCGGCGCGATTGTCGGTGTCGGCTCCGCGCAGAAAATGTCGGCGGTGCGCTGGGGCGTCGCCAGCAATATCGTCTGGGCCTGGCTGCTGACGATACCCGCATCGGCTTTTGTCGCTGCGGTCGCTTGGTGGATAGGGAAACAGATCCTGTAAAGCAGGGGATGCTTGAAGGGGCAGATGAATGCCTCGCCTGTTAAAACGCCAACTGAAAAGTTGGCGTTTGTATTTGTATTTGTATTTCGCAGTTCAAAAAAATACGTAGATGCAAAGGATGCGCTCCGATAGAAAGTATTACGAAAAGTATTCAATGCCGCAGATTGCTGAAGATCATTCAGCGGAAGGCAATGGTCACAAGTTCTTCGCTGGAGACGCCGCTGCCTGCAATATTGGCCCGTGGAACCAGCATCAGCAGTTCTCCGCTGACATTGCCGTCATCATGCAGATCGACCCGCATTTTCAATTTTTCGTCCAGGGAAACAAAGGCATTGGGCGCAATAGCGACAATCTCATGTCTTTCCTGGTCTTCCATTTTGGCGTACATTTTGGTGCCTTTGCTGAAGACGGAAAAAGTTTTTCCGTTCGAAAGCATATAGGCACCCTGGTATTCCCGGTACTCGTTTGGCCACATCTTGTGGTAGTTGCTGGGAAGCGAGATCGGTTTTTCAATGCCGGCGATAGTGACCGTTTCGGTGTCGGGTGCGGTTTGTGCTATGGCTGCAATGGACAGCGCGTTCAGGATCAGGGCAAAAGCAAATTTTTTCATGATTTCTTTCCTCAAAAGGGTCGTTGAACAATACCTCTGTCGCATGTGGAAAATGGAAGCAAGCGATGCGTCTCTTTCTCAATCGGAACCAGCGTCGGTCCCGGTTTAAAAAACGTTTGGTCCATCAATGCAACACAAGAGATGTGAAAGGGCTGCCCGTGTACATTAAGGAAAGACGACTTGCAGATGGCTTACCGATTTGATTTTTTTCATATTTAAGCCACACCATGCAATCACTGCTGGCATCTCAACACTGATGAACTAGAATTCATTGCGGACCGTAGTAGCCTGATGGTGCACCAAGGGCATCAGCGAGGCCTGCGGCTGTTGCGGCAACAGGCGGATGCACGGACCATTGTGCGAGAGAATCTGTCGGCTGTGCATCATGGGCGTGCGCTCCAGAGTTGGCTTGGCGCCGCCGCCGGTCATAGTCACATTGAAAAAAAGATGGCATACGCCAAAATCAGTGTGCCGCGTTTTCGCGGCATCCTTCAGCGTTCCCGCATATTCAGCATACTCGATCAAATGAGCGATGCCGGCGGGATATGGGTGTCCAGCCCGCCGGGCGGAGGAAAGACCTCGCTGGTAGGCAGTTATCTCGAAGCCGACGATAGGCCGGTGCTCTGGTATCACCTGGACCGCAGCGATCGCGATCCTGCGAGTTTTTTTTCATGCTTTGACGACGCATTGGCGCAACTTTGCGAACGTGGGCTGGGTGCGTTCTGCAAATTTACGTCGGGGCAAATTCTCGACTTTCCACTTTTTTGTTCCAGCTATTTGCGCGAGGCCTACGAATATCTACCGGCCCGTTGCGCGATTGTGCTGGACGATTATCACCAGGCCGAGGGCGGGGCGCTGGAGCATTTTGTCAAGGCAGCCATCGCCGAAGCCCCTGCGGATGCCCGCGTGTTTATCACCAGCAGGACTCCGCCACCGTCTTTCCTGGCAAGGGAGCGCGCCAACCGGCGCCTTGGAGTAATCGACTGGGATGTGCTCAAGTTTGACACTGAGGAAATATCCGCCCTCTGCCTTGCAGCCGGCGTGCAGGTTAACGGCGATTTGCTCAATCAACTCACGCAAAAAACCCAGGGCTGGGCTGCCGGGCTGATCCTGTTGCTGGAAAGAGCAAAGGCGGGAAATCCGGCCGGCTGGTCGCTAGCGCCGGGACATTCTCCGGAAACCATCTTCAATTATTTTGCCGAAGAAATTTTCGCGCTGGAAAGCGCCAAGACGCAGGGGGTATTGATCTCGCTCGTATTCTTGCCGCAATACACACGGCAAGTAGCGGCGTATATGGCGGACGATCCTGCTGCAGCGGAGATAGTTGACGACTTATATAGCAGGAATTTTTTTACCGACAAGCGCAGCGGCGCAACAGAAACGTATCAATTTCACTCGCTGTTCCGCGAGTTCCTGCAAAGGAAGGCAAGGAGCATGTTATCTCCCGGCGAGCTCAGCCAATTGCAGAGAAAGTCCGCTATTGCCCTGGAGGGGGCGGGAGATTTTGATACGGCGATCGAGCTTTATCGCCTGCTGGAAGATTTTTCCGGAATAACGCATATTGTGTCGACCCAGGCGGAGCGCCTGTTTTCAGCAGGTCTGGAGGAAACTGTTTCCCGTTGGATGCTGCAGCTTCCTTTTGAGTGGATAGCGAAAAGTCCGGTACTGCAATACTGGTCGGCAAAAGCGGAAATTTTTTCCAACCCGCAGCATGCGCGGCGGTTAATGGAGCAAGCCTATCAGGGCTTTACCGCAGCCACGGATTTTCGTCACCAGATTGCCGCTGTCTCGGGCATTCTCCGCTGTTACGTAACGGAGGCCAGAGATTTTAAGGGAGCGGAGGCATGGGGAGAATGCCTGGAGAACCTGCTTGGCCGGTATGGCGCCGAGCTGCCGGTACCGCTGAAAGCGGAGGCAGTCTGCAGTCTGCTGTGCGTGCTGTCGCCGGCACAGCCGCAGCGCCCATCGTTGGACGGCCATGCTGAGCAACTGTCGTCGATGCTGCATGAGGAGCTGGCGCCGGACTTAAAAAATGCCATTGCCGGCTGCCTGCTCGACCACTACGCATGGCGGGGCCAGTTCTCCATCTGCGAAGAGTTACTGGCCCATGTACGGGCGCTGCCGATATTCCCCGAAACCGCCGTCGGCCTCGCGTGGCTTGGCATCGCCAAGCTGCATTACTTTGTCAGCGTCGCCAATTACCCTGACGCCAGGGCTGAATTTGAATCGCTCAGCCGGGCTATTCCAAACACCAGGCAATTTTTTCTCAGTGCTTCAGTCTACGTCAGCCATGTTCAGGCCTGTCTGGTGGCAGGCTGTTTGCAGGAAGCGGATGCGCTGATCGAGAAACTGGGACAGATGGTTGAGCCGCGCCGGAGTATGGATCTGATGATGACGCATTTTGTGAAGTCCTGGCGTTCCCTGCTGTACGGCGATCTGGCAAAAGCGAAGGCGGAAGCGGAGCGCATGCTGGTATTGCAGAAGGAATCAGGCGCCGGCAGAAGCCATGCCCTTGGGCTCGTCGCCCTGGCGACGATTAATGTGCTCGCCGGTGAATACGACGCCGTTGCCGACATGCTGAATGAGGGGCGCAGTCTTTTTCCCGGCATGGCCAATCCGTTGCTGGACTTTCATTTGCGTTTGCTGGAAGCATACCTGCAGCTTCATACCGGCCAGCGTGCGGCTTGCCATCAGTCGCTGGAGGCGGCATTTTCACTCGCCAGGCGCGAAGCTTTGCGCAATACCGTTTTCTGGGTGCCGGCACTGGTGGCGCCGCTATGTGCCGAAGCATTGGATGCCGGCATCGAGACAGAGTATGTGGCCCAGCTTATCCGGGGGCGGCAGCTGTTTCCTCCTGCCGGCAGCTACATGCCAGGCTGGCCCTGGCCGGTCGAGATACGCGCGCTGGGGAGTTTTGAAATAAGGATAGGCGGAGAACTGCTGCAGTTTACGCACAAGGCACAGCGAAAACCGCTGGAGCTTCTCAAGCTCCTGATTGCCCAGGGCGGCAGGAACGTCAGCGCCGAAAAAACCGCCGACGTCCTATGGCCGGATTCCGACGGCGACGCCGCACAGAGCTCATTCGATTCCACCTTGCACCGCTTGCGCAAGCTGCTGAGGCACGATGATGTCGTGATGCTGAGCGAGGGCAGGCTTTCGCTCAATCATTCACTGTGCTGGCTTGATATCTGGGCTCTGGACAGGCTGGCGGAAGAAGTCTCTGCATCGCCCTCCATAAAAAAACTTTCTGCACACGCGGCGCAGCTATTTCATATTTATCGCGGGCCCCTGTTTTCCGCCGATGCAGACTTGCCTGGGCAAAGCCAGGCGTCGAACGGCCACAGGAGCAAATTTGAGCGCTGCCTGATGGATTTATGCAGCATTTTCCAGTCTATGGGAAAGATGGGACTGGCAATAGAATTACTGGAGCAGGGGCTGGAGAATGATGCTGAAGTTAAATTGTTGCCGATGCTGTTGAGGGATTTGAAAAAACAGCTGCGATAGCAGGCAGGCTCAAACAAAAAAGCCCCCATTGCTGGGGGCCCAAGCTTGTTACCAGATGATGGTGCGCTTATCTTCCGGCACGAACATCTTGTCGCCTTCCTTCACGCCAAACGCAGCGTAGAAGCCGGGTACATTGGTCAGCGGGCCGTTGCCGCGGAACATGGCAGGCGAGTGTGGATCGACGTTGATCAGGCGTATGGTTTCCGCATCGCGTGCCTTGCCGCGCCATACCTGGCCCCAGCCCATGAACAGGCGCTGGTCGCCGGTAAAGCCGTCTATGACCGGTGCAGGCTTGCCGTTCAGCGAGATATGGTAAGCCTTGTAGGCAATCGCCAGGCCGGAATTGTCGGCGATGTTCTCGCCCAGCGTCAGTGCGCCGTTGACGTAGTACCCTGGGATAGGGCTATAGGCATTGTACTGGGCCACGAGGGCGCCCGTCAGCTTGCCGAAGTTGGTCTTGTCATCCTTGGTCCACCAGTCGCGCAGGTTGCCGGTGCCATCGGACTGGCTGCCGGAATCGTCGAAGCCGTGGCTGATTTCATGGCCGATGACCGCGCCTATGCCGCCGTAGTTGACGGCATCGTCCGCTTCAGGATTGAAGAAAGGCGGCTGCAGGATGGCGGCAGGGAACACGATCTCGTTCATGCGCGAGTTGTAGTAGGCGTTGACTGTCTGCGGGCTCATGCCCCATTCGGTGCGGTCCACCGGCTTGCCCAGTTTATCGAGCTGGCGCTGGTTTTCAAATTCGCGCGAGCGCATCACGTTGCCGACCAGGTCGTCCTTGCCGATGCTAAGCTTGCTGTAGTCGCGCCATTTGTCCGGGTAGCCGATTTTCGGCGTGAAGGCCGCCAGCTTTGCCAGCGCTTCCTTCTTGGTTTCCGGGCTCATCCATGTCAGCGTGGAGATGCTTTGCTTGTATGCGGTCAGCAGGTTGCCGACCAGTTCCTGCATACGCGCCTTGCTTTCGGCAGGGAAGTGCTTTTCCACATACAGCTGGCCCAGTGCCTGCCCCATGGATTCCTCTACACGGCCTACGCCGCGTTTCCAGCGCGGCTGCATCTCTGGGATGCCGCGCAGCGTGACACTGCTGAAGGCAAAGTCCTCATCGACAAAACGCTTGCTGAGGAAAGGCGCATACGCGTCCAGCGCATGCCATTTGAAATAGGCTTTCCATACATCGACAGGCGTATCTTGCAACACCTTGCCGAAGCCGCTGACAAAGCCGGGCTGGCGCACGATGACAAAATCGGCCTTGCCGCCCACGCCAGTCGCGGTCAGGAAGCCGTTCCAGTCAAAGCCGGGCAGCAACTGCTGCAGGCCTGCCACTTCGGTTTTGTTGTAAGTCTTGATCGGGTTACGGTTTTCCACCTTGGTCCATTGGATTTTGGCGAGTTCGGTTTCCAGCGCCAGAATGGCGGCCGCTGTTTTTTCCGGATTCGGCTGGCCGCTCATTTCCAGCATTTTTTTCATGTGCACCAGATAGGCGTCACGGAAGCCTTTCAGCTTGGCATCGTCATCTTTCAGGTAGTAATCGCGGTCGGGCAGGCCCAGGCCGCTTTGGTTCACATACACCGCGTAGCTGGTGGAGTTGCGTGCATCCTGGTTGATGCCGGTTTGCAGCGGCACTGAAATGCCCAGCTTGGCCAGTTGCGCCATCATCGCCGGCAATTCGTTTTTGCCGGACAGCTTGTCGATACGCGCGAACTCGGCTTGCAGGGGCTTGATATCCAGCGCGTCGGCGCGGGTTTCATCCATGAAGCTGTTGAACAGGTCGGCGATCTTCTTTTGACTGGAGCCTGCGGACAGACTGCTCTGATGCGCCAGGTCATTGATGATCTCGTACGACTGCTTCTCCGACAGGTCGCGCAACTGGTCAAATGCGCCGAAGCGAGCCTTGTCGGCAGGGATGGCCGTTGTATCCAGCCACTTGCCCGACATGTAACGGAAGAAGTCGTCTTGCGGGCGTACGCTGGTATCCAGCCATTGCAGGTCGATGCCGGAACTGCGCGCGGCCGCAGGGGCCGAACTGGAGGCTGCAGTAGCGACAGTCGCAGCGGCAGGCGCGGCCAGTGCGATGGTCGAAGCCGAGCTAGCGCATAAAGCCAGTACTGCGCTCGCAATCAATGAACGATGCATGCTTGTTTCCTTTATTGAAGAGGGAGGTGATATTTTTATCAGTGGCGGCCATGGTGCTGGTGCCGGCTGCTGTCAGAGTCAGATCAGTTTATATAGTTCCACATGGCAAACAACATTTCGAACTACGGTGCTGCCTGGCGTCTGTCGATACCGGCGTAAATAATGCCTGATATATTTATCTTATGTAAATAAATTTCCATGTGGTGATGCACAAAAGACTTAATTCGTAGCAAATATCATGCCTCCAGCCATAAAAAAATCCCGCGAGCGGGATTTTTGGGCGAAAGGCTTGCAGCTTCACATCTGCTTGAACAGGTGTACAAAGCTGCGGCTCACTTCCAGCTTCTCTGTCAACCCCTTGATCTGCACCAGATGCCGGCCGCGCAGGTCGCGCACCACGCCGGAAATGGCCTTGGCGTTCACCAGCGTAGCGCGGTGGATTTGCCAGAATAGTGCAGGGTCCAGTTCTTCCGCCAGGTCGCGCACCGGTTTGCGGATCAGCGCCTCATAGGTGGCGGTTTGCACCCGCGTGTATTTTTCGTCGGACTGGAAAAACAGGATGTCTTCAACCGGGATCAGCCGCAACTCCTGGCCTATCGACGCCTGTATCCATTGCAGGTAGTTGGCCTTGCCGCCTATACCCATCTGCTTGGCCAGCTGCGCCAGCATATTGCTCATGTCGTTAGGCTGGCTCTGGCTGGACATGCGGGCCTTCAGGCGTTCCACCGTGCGGGTCAAGCGCTCCACATCGGCGGGCTTCAGCACATAATCGACCGCGCCGTGGTCAAAGGCCTGGATTGCATACTGGTCGTACGCGGTGATAAAGACGATATGTGCCTTGGTGCCGATTTCCTTGGCGGCTTCCAGGCCGGTTTTTACCGGCATGCGGATGTCGAGGAAGGCAAAATCCGGCTGCAAGGTTTCCACCAGTTGCACGGCTTCTTCGCCGTTCTTGGCTTCTTCCAGGATGTCCAGTTCCGGCCACACCTGTTCCAGGCGCGACTTCAACTGGTCGCGCATCAATCGTTCGTCGTCGGCAAGTATCGCAGTAGGCATAGTGTCAGTGATATAGCAGATTAGTTGGCTAACTCATAAGGAATCTCAATAGTAACGCAAACTCCGCTGGGTTGATTAGGTGTAATAATCATTTGGCCCTTTTCTTTGTAAATAAGCTTCAGGCGTTCGCGGATATTTTGCAGGCCAAGTCCGGTGCCATTGCTCGGCACTGCGCCAAATCCCAGGCCGTTGTCGGTCACCGATACCCGTAATTTATTGTGCGCCACCTCGGCATGGAAACGCAGCGTGCCGCCTTCGGCCTTCACTTCCAGCCCGTGCTTGATGGCGTTTTCCACCAGCGACTGCAACATCATCGGCGGGAAGGAGGCGCTGCGCAGACCTTCCGGCATGATGAATTCCACTTCCAGCCTTTCTTCCATGCGCATTTTCAGCAAGTCCAGGTAGGATTTGACCATGTCTGCCTCGCGTCCCAGGTTGGTCACCGATGCATTCTCGCGCATCTGCGGCAATACGGCGCGCAAATACTGGATCAGGCTGCGCTGCATCTTGGCGGCGCGTGGCGGGTCGGTTTCTATCAGATACTCCACCGATGCCAGCGTGTTGAACAGGAAGTGCGGTTCCACCTGTGCCTGCATCATCTGCATCTGCGCTTCGCTGACCTGCCTTAGCAGTGATTCGCGTTCCGCCGCCGCATTAGCGACCTTCGCGTTTTCCTCAGCGCGGGCCTTGCCGCCCAGCAGGGCTTTCATGCCGAACAGGCCTACTACCAGCAGCACTACAAAATTGCCGAACCAGCGCGAGGATTTCTTCTTGTAGCTTTTTACTTCCTCGTCGGCCGCATCGGCCACTGCATCTTCAATCTCGTTGCTGATTTCCTGTGCCACTTCCGGCGGCAGCTTGATATGAATATCGTCGCCTGCCTTCGGCATTGTCGTCGGCGCTGCCGGCGGTTCCGGATTGGCTGGCGAAGCTTGCGGCGCGGCATTGGGCGCAATGTCAGGCTCGGCATCACTGGAATCGGCTGTGCCACCCTTGCGGACATGAACACCGTTCTGGTCGATTTCTATTTGTTTACTATTCGCATCCGGGCGGTTCTTGCGGATATGAATACCGGTGCCGTCGATTTCCACATTGCTGTCGCCATCGGTGATGGTTTTCGATTTACTGGCTTTTTTGTTTGCCTTTTTCTTGGTGACGACAACGCTTTCTTCTGCAGAAAACAGCGTGTCCTGCAAAATGGCCCCTGCCGTCATCGCCAGGATCGCAAACAGAAAAAATTTCCACCATGACAATTTTGTTACCCATGCCAGGGTTTTATCAAAAGCAATGCGTAATCCCTGCTTGAAATTGCCTGCGGCACGCTCTAAGGATTCGACGGTGTTCGGGTTCATGATGATTTTTTATTAATTGCGGTAATTTTCTATAACTTGCCAGTGTAGCTTACAGTAGCAAGTCTGCGTTCTTTGCTTGCAACAACGGCGGCTTCGCTTCAGGTCAGAACCCGGAAATGCTTTTTCGGCAATGGCGCATTGTGCGTCGACAGCAGATTTTCTATCTGGTCGATGCGAGCCTTTTCAGCGGGCGTAAGGCGCTTGGCGCTGATCACCACGGTTTGTACGTCGTCTGCACCGGTAACATGGACGGGAGTAGCTGCCTGCGGTGCGGCATGGGCGCTGAATGCAAAAAAAGTCACAGCCATCAGGCTGGCGAGGGTAAAAGCTTTGCTTGCGGCGGCGTTGTTCATTTTGGGCTCCCATGCTGACGGTTCGGTATGCTTGCACTGTAATGAAAGCCTCCCTGTTTATCTATTGCCTTGCGACAGTCTGCATGTTTGGCGGGACAGAATAGATAAAAGCTGCGCTGGTCTGAATAGAAAACATCACGGCAGCCGCGGTGGGGCCGGCGCGGGCTACTGGCTCCAAGGGTGAAAATTATATAAATGTTATTTTCGGGACTGGGCGCCGCACGTTGTGCCGCCGTCACAGCGGGCAGGCCTGCGGACTATCGGGCTGAGCAGGGCGCAACGCGGTACAATGTCGGATTACAGAATTTTGATGTGCAATCACCTTTTATCCGTGAAATCTACTGCTTTGCCTTCGCGCCGTTTATCGGTTGCTCCCATGATGGACTGGACGGACCGGCACTGCCGCCAGTTCCACCGCCAGATTACCCGCCATACCTGGCTTTACACTGAAATGGTCACCACCGGCGCCTTGCTGCACGGCGACGTGCCGCGCCATCTGGATTTTAACCAGGAAGAGCACCCGATTGCGCTGCAACTCGGCGGCAGCGAGCCGTCCGACCTCGCCAAAAGCGCAAAGCTGGGCGAGCAATGGGGCTATGACGAGATCAACCTGAACTGCGGCTGCCCGTCTGAACGGGTACAGAAGGGCGCTTTCGGCGCCTGCCTGATGGCGGAGCCGGCGCTGGTGGCCGATTGCGTGAAGGCGATGAAGGATGCGGTGGATATCGATGTCACCGTCAAGCACCGCATAGGCATAGACGATGTCGAGTCCTACGATTTTGTGCGCGACTTTGTCGGCAAGATTGCCGATACAGGCTGCACCACGTTTATCGTCCATGCGCGCAATGCGATACTGAAGGGCCTGAGCCCGAAAGAAAACCGGGAAGTGCCGCCGCTGAAATACGACTACGCCTATCAGTTGAAGCGCGATTTCCCGCAACTGGAAATCATCATCAACGGCGGCATCAAGACGCTGGAAGAAATCGACCTGCATCTTGAGCACCTGGATGGTGTGATGCTGGGGCGCGAGGCTTATCACAACCCCTACATCATGTCGCAGTTCGACAGCCGCTATTACGACGACGATGCGCCGTACAAGTCGCGCCGCGAAGTGATCGAGGCGATGCTGCCCTACATCAGCGCGCAACTGGAGCAGCACGGTCCCGGCAAAGGCAGCGGCGGTGGATTGAAGCTGAACGGCATTACCCGCCACATGCTGGGCCTGATGACAGGCCTGGTCGGCGCCCGCGCATTCCGGCAGACCCTGTCGGACAGCAAGAAGCTGGCGTCCGGCGATCCGGCGCTGCTGCTGGAAGCGCTGCAGCGCATGCAGGGTATCTCGGATTACGTGTCCCATGTTTGATATTGAAAAGGATAAGATGAAAACAGTATTGAAATTCTTGTTCACCGGCAGCGTGCTGGCTGCCAGCCTGGCCGCCCATGCGGAAACGGTCGTCAAGGACGCCTGGGTGCGCGCCACCGTGCCGCAGCAGAAGGCTACCGGCGCCTTCATGAAGATACTGGTGCCGCAGGATGCGCGCCTGGTGGAAATCCAGACGCCCGTGGCGGCGATCGCCGAAGTACACGAGATGAAGATGGATAACAACGTGATGAAGATGCGGCCAGTGGCCGGTCTGGAACTCCCGGCGGGCAAAGAAGTTGAGCTGAAGCCTGGCAGCTATCACGTGATGCTGATGGGCCTGAAGGCGCAGGTGAAAGAGGGGGACATCGTGCCGCTGACACTGATCATAGAAGGCCGCGACAAAAAACGTGAAGCGGTTGAAGTCAAAGCCAAAGCCAGGCCCTTGAACAGCGCCGAAGGAAAAATGTAGCATGGATTTTCTGGGCGCAGGCAGGCCGTTTTTGGCATGGATGTAAAGATCCATGTAAAGCCTGCGCACCCTCTGTATCCACAAAGTACAAGGTCGTAATAAATTGTAATAACGCTCAGTGAGACAGGGGCGCGGAGCTATATTGTCAACAGCTTCACTGCATGCTCCTTCATCTCACTGCGACAGTGAGTTTGCCTACGTAGAGATTACGTAGGCATTTTTTTTGGGTAAACCAACAATGGCGAATAACGAAAACCGTGCGCGTTTTTCTGCCATTTTGCTGCCATTCACCGCGAAACGAACACGGCCACCTTCCCCAATTTGATACCAAAAAAAATGACACTGAAATTCGCTGCACGCAAAAAAATATCCATGATTGCCTTCGCGCTGGCCTGCACTTTGACGGCGTCTGCCCATGCCGCCTCCGTCATGGACGTCAAACTGGAAAGCCTGGTTCCGCGCATGGGTGAAATCAAAAGGTCCCTGAACCTGAATCCTAACCAGCAAACTCTATGGCAGCAGACCGAGAGCAAGACCAACAGCATCCTGCATGCGCGGGATATCCGGCGCGAGCATCTGCAGGCGGAGATCGGCCAAAGGATGGACCAGAGCGGCGGCGAGCTGCGCGACCTGGATAAACTGGTCGATGCCGAAGAAGATGTCTCGCTGCAGGAGGCGAGGCAACTCAGGGAATTGTGGCTGACCATGAACGATGCGCTGGACGACAACCAGCGTCAGATTGCACAGGGCTTCCTGGCGGAGCAATTACGCCGCCAGACAGAAGGCCCGGTAGATTCTAGCCATGCCAAACCGGCAGCCGATGCGCCCAAGCGCGGCATGGGCAGGAAAGGCGGCATGGGCGGCGGTAGCATCGGAGGAAGCGTAGGCGGCTAGAAAGGCACCGGTTCCACGCAGTTCCTGCGTCGCCGGGCAGGTTCAGCCCGCAGGCCAGGGAGCGCCTTTCAGCTCTACCGTGTTGCCTTCCGGATCGGCGAGGTAGATGGAAGGGCCTTCGCCTTCTGCGCCATAGCGCGATCCGGCATCGCCGGCTTCCACGCCGAATGCGGCCAGATGATGGCGGATCGCTGCTTCATCATAAGCTTCCACGCGGAAGCAGAAGTGATCCATATTCCTGCCTTCCTTGCCGGGTGCCGCGCCGCCCATTTTTCCCAGCTTGCCATCCAGGCTCACCAGGTCCACCAGCGAACTGCCGGCCCGCAACTGCACGAGGCCGATTTCATCCTGTCGGCGCTCTATGCTGCATCCCAGCACTTCGCAATAAAACCGTATCATGCTGTTCTGGTCTTTCACCCGCAGCACCAGGTGGTCGATTTCTCGTATATGGATCATGGCATCTACGGATAAATAAAAAATAAAGTATAGACCACATCAGCGGTCCGTATAAATCCACTCCGGTGTTTTACTGCTTGCGGCGGACCGGCGGCGCTGGCGCGGTGTCATTCCAGCGCGCCTTGATAAAGTCGATGAACAACCTGGTCCTGGCAGGTAGCAGACGGGTTTCCGTAATTGCGTGCACCTGTACCGGTGACAAGTTCCAGTCTGGCAGCACGCGCCGTAGCTGGCCGGAGGCGACGTCTTCTCGCGCCAGCTCCGTATCCAGTACTGCGATGCCCACTCCCAGCTTGGCCAGCGCCCGGCTCAGGCCCACGCTGTTCATTGCAAAGCGCGTCGGCACGGTTACCTCCACGCTTTCTTCGCCGCGATACAGCGTCTTTTTTCCATCCGGCTGCCGCAGCCCCTGGCCTATGCACAGCACGTGATTGACCAGGTGGCTGGGATCGGCCAGCGGCGGCGCGGTTTTCAGGTAGGCCGGCGATGCGTACAGGTAACGCGGCAAGAGCGCAATCTGGCGCGCCACCAGCATCGAAGGCGCGGTGGGCGGCGGTCCGATGCGGATGGCCAGGTCGAAAGGCTCGGTCTGCAAGTCGACGCGGCGCGGCGTCAGGTCAAACTCAAACGCGATGAGTGGATAGGCCTGCGCAAAATCAGCCAGCACAGGCGCCAGATAGCCGGTCGCAAGATCCACCGGCATCGATACCCGCAATGTGCCGCTGGGACGTTCTGCAACATCCAGCAAGGCCTCGTGCGCAATGCGCGCTTCCTCGACGATGCTCTGGCAGCGTTTGAAGTACACCTCGCCCGCCTCCGTCAGCTCCACTTTGCGGGTGGAGCGGTGCAAGAGCCGCAGGCCGATCGCTTTTTCCAGTTCCGAAATATTGCGCGACAGCGTGGAATTGGGCATATCCAGCGCCTCTGCCGCGCGGCGGAAATTCCGGGTACGGGCGACCTCGACAAACAGGCGCATGTAGTTCAGCACTTCCATCGCAGCTTCCTTTGTGGTTGATTGCTCCAAATATGGAACAGTGTTTTCGATTATACCTATTTGTTCCAAATTCGGAACGATATACGATGAAGGCTCATTAACAGAAAAGGAAATCCAGATGAATATCCTCTCTACACCAACGCCTCTAGGCCGCTATACCTTGCGCAACCGTCTTGTCATGGCGCCGATGACGCGCTCGCGTGCAGACAATGACACCGGCGTGCCGTCTCCGCTGGCGGCAACTTACTACCGCCAGCGCGCCGGCGCCGGGCTGATCATTACCGAAGGCACACAGCCTTCTGCAATGGGGAAAGGCTATGTGCGCACGCCAGGCATCCACTCGGCGGAGCAAGTGCAGGCATGGAAAGAAGTGACGGATGCGGTACATGCCCAAGGCGGCCGCATCTTCCTGCAACTGATGCACTGCGGGCGCATTTCCCATCCCAGCCTGCTGCCGGACCAGGCAACGCCGGTAGCGCCTTCCGCGATACAGCCTGCGGGCAAAGTGTTTACCGCCAGCGGCCCGCAAGACCTGGTGATGCCGCGTGCGTTGATGACTGCAGAAATTGCCGGCATCATCGCGGATTACCGCCTAGCCACCAGGCACGCGCTGGAGGCTGGGTTTGACGGCGTGGAGCTGCATGCGGCATCCGGCTATCTGCCGGAACAATTCCTGTCTTCCGGCACCAACCAGCGCAATGACCAATACGGCGGCTCGCTGCCCAACCGCGCACGCTTCATCCTGGAAGTGCTGGCAGCCATGGTTGCGGAAGCCGGCGGCGACCTCGTCGGCATCAAGATCGCGCCTGAAATGAATTTCAACGATATCCACGATGCCGCGCCTCAGGAAACTTACCGCTACCTGGTGGAACAACTGTCACCACTGAAGCTGGCGTATCTGCACGTAGCAGTTTATAAGACGGAGTTTGACTACCACGGCATGCTGCGGCCACTGTTTGCCGGCGCTTATCTGCAGGGTGGCGGCTTGAGTAGGGATAGCGCCGCCGCGGCGCTGGAGGAAGGGCGCGCCGATGCCGCCGTGTTCGGCAGCCTGTATCTTGCCAATCCCGATCTGCCGCAGCGCTTTCTGCAAGATGCGCCGTTGAATACGCCGGACAGGGACAGCTTTTTCTCGCCCGGTGCCCAAGGTTATACCGATTACCCAAGCCTGGAGCAAACAGCATGAACCGCGCACTGAGAATCCACCAATATGGCAGCGCAGATGCTGCAAAGATAGACGCAGTCCTCGTACCCTTGGCCGCAGCGGGTGAGGTTGTGGTGCGGGTCCACGCGGCCGGTGTCAATGGCCTGGACTGGAAAATCCGCGACGGCACGCTGCAACAGGTCTTCCAGTTGCCCTTGCCGATCACGCTGGGCATAGAATTGGCCGGCGAGGTAGTGCAAACCGGCAAGGGCGTCAGCGGTTTCAAGGTTGGCGACCGCATCATGGGGGCTTTGGGAGGATTGGGCGCGTATGCAGACCACGTGGCGGTTGCGGCAGACAAGCTGGCACTGATCCCTGCCGGACTGGACGAGATACGCGCCGCGGCCATACCGGTGGCGGCGCTGACGGCATGGCAGGCATTGTTTGAGACCGGCCGGTTGCAGACAGGGCAGGCGGTACTGATCCACGGCGCTGCCGGCGGCGTAGGCAGTTTTGCGGTGCAATTTGCCCGGCGTGCCGGCGCGCGTGTGATCGCGACTGCGCAAGGAGTCAATGCGGCTTATTTGCGCGCGCTGGGTGCAGACCAGGTTGTCGATTACCGCAATACCGATTTTCGCGATCACGTACATGACGTGGATTTGGTTCTGGATCTGGTTGGCGGTGCAACGCTGGCTGACTCCTGGCAAGTGCTCGCGGCAGGCGGCAGGATAGTCAGCACCGCTGCGCCCGAGATTGTCGCTACGGCGCCTTCTGGCAAGCTAGGCTTTTGGTTCCAGATGCGGCCCGACGGAAGCAGGCTGGCCGAGATCGCTGCCCAGGTAGCTGCAGGAAAGCTGAAGGTGGAAGTGTCCGAAGTCGCCACCTTGGCAGATGCACCTGCCGTCATAGAGAGAAACAAGACCGGGCATGGCCCCGGGAAGGCGGTAATCCGGTTTATATAGCATGACTGCGCATATCCTCGGCTGTCGGAACCGCTTTGCTATATCCGGCAGGCCGAAGCCGAGGTAAACTAGCATCGGTAAATTTCAGACAGGCCGTGGCGGCCCGGCATGCATAAAACAGCCTCAGGCAAGAGTTCCGGTGATAAACCTGGCAGGCCTGGACTGAAGATCTGAGCCAGATTGACCGGAAAATATACGGTCTTCACAGGGCCGATTGAAAAAGGCTGTCTCAGAAATAGATGCCGCAGGAGAATAGGAATAATGCGATGAAGTTGACTTTGGTTGTTTTCGATGGAGTGCAGGCGCTTGACGTGGCCGGGCCGCTGGATGTTTTTGCAGAGGCGAATCTTTTATTGCCGAAGAAAGACCATTATGAAATCACTCTTGTCGGGGAGCACCCCGGCAGCGTCGTGTGCTCGAGCGGAATGGAGTTCAAGGTCCATTGCGATTATCCGAATTTCCATTCGGAAAGTGACCTGCTGCTCGTTGCCGGAGGCCCAAGAGTGCCGGAATACAAGCCGGATCTTGCCTTCCTGACCTGGTTGAAAGAGCGGGCGCAGCGTGCCGGCAGGTTTGGCGCCGTATGCAACGGCGTATTTTTACTGGCGCACGCCGGACTTCTGGCGGGCAGGGAAATTACGACACATTGGGACCACGCGGAGCGGCTCGCCAAACAGTTTCCCTGTGCAAATGTCAGGCCGGACAAAATATTTGTCCGGGATGGAAATCTGTTTACTTGCGGCGGGGTCACTGCCGGAATCGATTTATGTCTGGCATTGGTTGCCGAGGACTGGGGGCATGAGCTTGCCGTGAAGGTAGCGAAGCGCCTTATTGTGTACATTCGCCGGGACGGCGGGCAGTCACAATATAGTCCTTATCTTGCAGTCGGCCCTGACGAGGATTCCCTGGTCGCCAAGGTCTTGAAATATGTCACGGACCACATCAGCGATGCGTTGACCATTGAGGGCATTGCCGACGCAATAGGAGTCAGCCGGCGGACGTTTTCGCGTGCCTTTGCAAAGCATGCGCATGTAACACCGTCTGTTTTTGTAGAACAGGTTCGCATAGATTTTGCACGAAAGCTGCTGGAAGAAACGGATATTCCGTTGAAGACGGTCGCCTTCAGATGCGGGTTTCACAACGCGACACAGATGAGGATGATTTTTTCGCGCCAGCTGGACACTACGCCCAAACTGTATAGAGAGCGCTTTCGCGCGGACGATGCTCCTCGCGTAGAGCTTGCCGTGCTATAAGCGGCAGGTGTTGCGCTGCCGCTAGCTTAGCGTTATTTAAGGCACTCTCTCAGGCGGCACACCTGCCTGTGCTTACAGGGCACTCGGCGCGTATTCATTCCATGCCGTTCAATACGGCGATCTCATATCCTGCCTTCCTGTCGGCCTTCTGTTGCCACCTGTTCTGCAATCCAAGCTGATTTCGGTTCCGGTAACGCTGAGGCTCAGGTGCGGCGCGCGGTGAAAGATCCTGGCCGAAAACAGCGCAAGATTGGCCGCTTGATCTGATTGCCCACGTTCACAATGGAGGCCCTGATATCGAGTATTGACACATCATGAACCGAGACCTTGAGTTTCTTAAGCTGTTGCGAATTCTTGCAATGATTGAGGCAACGACGCTGATTTTTCTGCTTGGCATAGCCGTTCCGGCGAAGCATATCGGCGGCTACGGCATGGGTGTGTCTGTGATGGGCCCGATTCATGGCGTGGCATGCCTGATGTATGCGTGGGTCTTGCTTGCCACGGCGTCCCTGGGAATGTGGAAGAGCAAAGAGCTTTGGCGCCTTGCGTTAAGTCTGGTCATTCCGTTCGGCGGCTTCGTCAACGCAGCCTGGATTGCAAAAACAGCCGATGGCGCGGAACTTTTCGCAATGAAGGCGACTGGCGGCCTGTAGTCATCAAGCGAAAAAGAAGTGCATGTCATCTGCAGCGCATGGCCCTCGCGGCGTCGACGGTTCGCGCGTTTGCAATGCGGCCATGTTTAACGCCCTCAGGCGCCAAAGGACAGCGTAATCTGCTACAGCTGGCGCTGCATTTCTTCAAGGAAGGCTTGTACCGTCTTCTCATTTCGTTTAAAGAAGATCCATTTCCCCTTGCGGTGCAGGGAAACCAGGCCGGCCCGCTGTAAAGCAGCCAGGTGCGACGACGTGGTTGACTGGGATAAGCCCGACCGCAGGTTGATCTCGCTGGCACATACGCCATCTTCCAGTGGATGTTCGGGGGACGAGAAATTACTTTCCGGATTCTTTAGCCAGGCCATAATGTCGCGCCGCGCGGGATTGGCAAGGGCCTTCACAATTTCATTTATATTCATGGTGTCTGAGGTTGAACTAGGATCTTCTTTATTACCCGGCATGGCTTTGCCTGTTCTTTGGAGTGTCGGCTTGCACAAACCTTTAGTGCTCGGCCATCGCATGCTTAGGCACCAGTTGCTCCATTAAATCCTCCGGTATGGAGTCGGCGCAAAGGACAATAGCGCTTGCCATTTCTTCCAGGCTTCGATAACCGCTAGCGCCCTCAGCCACAAAACGCTGGCGCGCCTTCTGCCGGAGCATTTCCTGCATGCTAGCGGAAGCGGGATTGCTTTGTGCACTTTCCGCCAGGCCACGGTGGTTGATGACGGTCGTCAGGTTGAGCCCGTTACCGGTAAAAACCACCTTGAAAGGATCGAATCCGGCCGCCAGCGAGTAGGCAAGGAATTTTTCATGGAATTCTGCATGCTGCATGCCGTCCAGCGCCAGCAGATGGAATGAAAGCCCTTTGCCCTCGTTATAAGCCGACGCACCGGCCTTGGCCAGGGCTTCCAGTTCCATCCAGGGAAATCTGGAAGGATCATCCTGCCAGCGTTCCTCCAGATACAGGTAATCACCTATCAGGCGATTGATGTCTTGCGTTGCTGTCGTTTCCATGTTGCTTCTCCTTTGGTCGGTACCAGGGAACTACATTCCATGTCTGATTGTAGGCATAGCAGCGCTTGAAAGACATCTCCGCCTGTTTCCGCGCGGGGCCAATTGACATCCGTTTCGGGTCATTTCTTGCTGGCAAGCCTCAATCAAGAGGCATGCCGCATCCCGGACCTCAGAACAGGTCCGGCAACTCCTGTGCCTGGGTGGCGCGCCCGGTGTCTGCAGACTCCTTGCGGCGAGAGGGAATAAAATCCCCTGTGATCATGTTTTCATAGGTCTGGCCAGGCCCGACCATGGGGAATACATCGGCATTCTGGTCTACCATGACCTCCAGGAATGCCGGCCCGTCAAAGGCCACAAAATCTCTCAGCGCCTGCTCCAGCAATTCTTTCTTTTCTATCCTGTGGGCAAAGCTGAAGCCATCGGCCTGGGCTGCCATGACAAAATTTTTGCGGTGCAGGGACTTGTCGCTGACACAGAAACGGTCTTCGAAAAAAAGACGCTGCCATTGCCTGATCATGCCGTCGCCAAGATTGTTCAAAACCAGGATTTTGACCGGGACGTCGTAGGTCGTGGCTGTTTCCAGGTCGCCGATATTCATCCGGATACTGCCGTCACCGTCGATATCGATTACCAGAGCGCCGGGACATGCCAGTTGCGCGCCGATCGCCGCCGGAAGCCCGAATCCCATGGTTCCCATGCTGCCCGACGTCAGCAGGCTGCGAGGATTTTTAAATTGATAATATTGGGCAGCCCACATTTGGTGCTGGCCTACCCCCGTCGAAATAATGGCTTGCCCATCCGTAACTTCACTGAGCTTTTCTACAACGTATTGCGGCTGGATGCCCGGATTCGCCCTGTCGTAGTTCATTGCATATAAACGCTTTGATTCAGCGATGGTGTCCAGCCAGGAGGAGGGTGAATGGTATCCGGCATCACCGAACTCCATCAGCGATAGCAGCGTGTTACGCGCGTCGGCAACATGGCTCCAGTCTGCCTTTTTCACCTTGCCGATTTCCGCCTCGTCAATATCGATGTGGGCGATATACCGGGCGTTCGGCGCGAATCCGGCCGGGCATCCCGCGACGCGATCGTCGAACCGGGCGCCGACGGCGATCAGGAAGTCGCAATCCTCGACGGCATAGTTGGCGCATGCCATGCCGTGCATGCCGAGCATGCCCAGTGACAGTTCATGGCTGGCGGGAAAAGCGCTCATGCCCATGAGCGTCTTGACGACCGGGATGCGATAACGCTCGGAAAAACGGATCAGCTCCTGCGTTGCTCCGCTGGCGATGATGCCGCCGCCGGCATACAGCAATGGACGCTTGCTTTGGGCCAGATGTTCAAAAAACGTTTTTCGCTTGGCAGCGCCGAGTGTTGACCCCTGTGCAATGGCTTGCAATCTTTCCGAATATCCGCGGAAGTGCAGCATCCCTTCGCCTTTATAGACACCTTTCCAGTTCTGGATATCCTTGGGTATATCCACAACGACGGGGCCTGGCCGGCCGGAACGGGCAATATCAAAAGCAGACCGCAACGTTGACTCCAGCTTGGCAGGATCAGTGACCAGGAACACCTGCTTGGCGCAGGCAGACATGATATTGAATACCGGCGCTTCCTGGAACGCGTCCGTGCCGACGGCAGAGCGGGGCACCTGCCCGCAAATCAGCACGACGGGCACCGAGTCGCCGTTGCAGTCGGCGATCGGCGTTACCGCATTGGTTGCTCCGGGCCCCGATGTCACCATGAAGACGCCAACCTTGCCACTGGCGCGCGCATAGCCGGCGGCCATAAAGCCGGCAGCCTGTTCATTGGCAGGCACAATCATCCTGATCTGGCTCTCCGGGGCCAGTGCGCGTTCTTCATTAAAGCGAAAGACGGCATCATAGGTGGGCAGGATGGCGCCGCCGCTGTAGCCGAACACGGTGTCGACGCCTTCGTCGCTCAGTACGCTTAAAATAATATCGGCGCCGGTCATTGTTTTGCCGGCAAGAGGGGAAATCCCCGGATTGGTCTGAATGGTCTGGTCCATACTTCACTCCTTGAAAAAAATGAATACGTCGCCCTTGCAGCGCCATGGATGGACGCCACAAAGGACAACGTAAAGGAAAGGAAGCAATATGTGCGGATGGCGCGACGCGCGGTGAAGATGGTAGGTGCCGCCATCAGATAAATTCACCGCTTTGCATTACCTGGAACACATCCCCGCGACCAGCTGGTAAGCAGGCGAGGGGATGCTGGTGCTCGTTGGTGCTCGTTGATGCTCTTTAGTGCTGTTACTGCTGATTGCCTGTGAATGCTCTGGCGACAAGCGCTGTCTGCTGTGCGATGTGCATGGAGCGGTAGCCTGGGGCAGTAGAGGCCATCGCCGGACGGGTAGAGTCACGCAGTACGGCATTTGCGGGTAAAACCGTCCTCAGATCTTCTTCAATGGCTTTCCATGCGCCCTGGTTCCGGGCTTCTTCCTGGGCCCACACCACCGTGCGGACGTTTTTATACAGCGCCAGTTCGGTAGCTAACTGTTCGGCTGGGAAGGGATACAGCTGCTCCAGGCGAACGAGGGCGGTATTGCTGATGCCTTTGGCACGGCGGTATTCCAGCAATTCAAAGTACACCTTGCCGGAGCTGACGATGACTTGCTCGATATTGCCGCGGTCCGCCGCATCGATGGTGGAGTCACCGAGAACAGGCTTGAATTCTCCGCTTGCCAGCTGATCCAGGCTGCTGACCGCTTCAGGATGGCGCAGCAGGGACTTGGGCGTCATCACGACCAGCGGGCGGCGTTCGCGCAGCGTTGCCTGCCTTCTCAGCAGATGGAAGAACTGCCCCGGTGTTGTTGGCTGGGTCACCTGGATGTTTTGCTGGGCGCACAGCTGCAGGTAGCGTTCCAGTCTGGCGGATGCATGTTCCGGGCCTTCTCCCTCCTGTCCATGCGGCAGGAACATCGTCAGGCCGCTGGTCTGGCCCCATTTGGCTTCGCCGGCAGCGATGAAGTTGTCGATGACGACCTGGGCGCCGTTGGCAAAATCGCCGAACTGCGCTTCCCAGATGACCAGCGCATCTTCCCTTACCGTTGTATAACCATACTCGAATGCCAGTACCGCGGCTTCGGACAGGATGGAGTTGTTGACCGTGAACCGGGCCTGATCCGCGCTGATGTGTTCCAGCGGGATATACCGGCCTTCGCCGCGCGCTGCACGATTCTGGCTATTCAGCACTGCATGCCGATGGCTGAATGTGCCGCGTTCGGAATCCTGGCCACTGATGCGTACATCAATGCCGGATGCCAGCAGCGACGCAAAGGCCAGGTGTTCGCCCATGCCCCAGTCTATCGGTTTAGCGCCGTTTGCCATTTCGCGGCGGCCGGTGATCACTTTTGTCACCAGCGGATGCAGGCTGTAGTTTTGCGGCACTTCGGTGATATTGTGTGCCCACCCTGCAACCTCTTCCCGAGAAGGCGCCTTATAGCCGCTTGCCACCGCGCTATTTTTGGTCTTTTTGCTTCCTTTACTGCCAGCTGCCACTGCGCGCGCTGCGGATGCGGTTTCTGCCTCAGTCTCGGGCTGTGCGTTGGCCAGTTGTTCGCGATAGGCATTGCCATAGTCTTCCACTTGCTCGGGCGTGACGACCTTGTCATCCACCAGCTTCTTGGCATAGATTGCCCTTACGCCCGGATGGCCAGCGATGGAGCGGTACATCAGCGGTTGTGTGATGTTCGGCGTATCTTGCTCCTGGTGGCCGTGGCGGCGGAAGCAGACCAGGTCGATGACGACGCTCTTCTGGAAAGTTGCGCGGTATTCGACCGCCAGACGGACAGCAGCGACAACGGCTTCGGGATCGTCGCCATTGACATGCAACACTGGCGCCTCGATCATTTTTGCAATATCGGTGCAGTAGAATGTGGACCTGGTTTCACCGGGATCCGATGTGGTAAAACCGATCTGGTTGTTAACAACGATATGGATGGTGCCGCCGTTGCCGTGGCCTTTGGTGGAGCCCAGATTCATGGTTTCCATGACGATGCCCTGGCCGGAAATCGCTACGTCGCCGTGAATTTCCACCGGCATCACGGCGCCATCGCCGACTACGCCGAGCGCCTCTGCTCTTGCTCGTGCGATACCCTGGACGACGGGGTTGACGATTTCCAGGTGGGAAGGATTAAACGCCAGTAAAACCTCGACTGATCCGTGCGGGGTTTCCATCTTTCCGGTAAAACCCTTGTGATATTTGACGTCCCCGGCTGGCAGCAGGTGCGCTGTCTTGCCGTCAAATTCGTCGAAAAGCGCCTGGGGCGGCTTGCCGACCGTGTTGACCAGTACATTCAGGCGGCCGCGGTGCGCCATCCCGACAACGATGCTTTTCAGGCCGTGGGATGCACCGGCCAGGATGAGCTCGTCCATCAGCACGATAAGGGATTCTCCTCCCTCAAGTGAAAAGCGTTTCTGGCCGACATAACGGGTATGCAAGTACTTTTCCAGTCCTTCGGCAGCGGTCAGCTGCTCCAGGATGTGCCGCCGCTGCTCAGCCGACAGCGATGGCCTGGCCCGTGTCGATTCCAGGCGCATCTGCCACCATTGGCGCTGGGCCGCGTCCGCCAGGTACATGTATTCGGCACCAAGCGTGCCGCAATACGTATCCTCCAGTGCATCCACGAGATCTTTCAGGGATGCGGTGTCGTGTTCCCAGAAATAGGTATCCGCCGTGCTGAAGTTCGTTGTCATGTCCGTCGCCGACAGGCCATAGAACGCCGGCGTCAGATCAGGAACGTGCGGAGCAGGGGTCCATTGCAGCGGGTCAAGGAAGGCGCCGCGCGTGCCGACCATGCGGTAAGCCGCAATCAGCGATTGCACGGCGACCTGTTTTTTTGCCAGCTGCAAAGGATCGCCGGTAATAGCGGCAGGCCGCGCATGCTTGGCCAGTTCAACAAAGCGGTCCACGACCGGTGCGTGTGCGACATCGCCCTTGTTCGAGCCATCCACCGCAGGGACGCCCTGCAGCGCCTCGAAATAGCCGCGCCACTCTGGCGTCACCGTGGAGGGATCGGACAGATACATTTCGTACAAACCCTCGATATAGGGAACGTTTTCTCCAAACAGGAAGGAGGTTCTTCGGTTCTGCATCATCATGATATTTTCATCCTCAGCCAGGCAAGCTACCCGGCGTTTAACGTAAAATTTCAAGGCCGCATTTGTGTTTTTAGTTCGCCGTTTCCATGTCGGGGCGTGCACCACTCGCGTGAGGTCTTGCGTTTGTTGATGTCGCTAGTATGGGTTTGGTCCGGTTTAAAAGAAATTGCCGGATGTTCCTGTCCGGGGCCAAATCATGTCTGTTTCGGGCCATGGTGTTTTTGGCATCGCAGCCTGATGCGAAGCTATGGGAGACGCGTTTGCAGCTACGCGTGCCGGATGGCCTCAAAGCGAGCCTGATTGACCGGTAAGCGCATATGCCGCCGCTTGTGGCGTTGCTTGCCGGCGCGCATAATGCTTGTGGAGAAGGGCTTGTCTTCTCCATGATTTTCAAGAGGTTTTTTATGTTTGCGCCCCATCCGCCACAACCGCTGCCCGATCTGCTCGGTCTTGGTCTCGATATCGTTTTTTGCGGCATCAATCCCGGTGTGTCCGCAGCGGAGCATGGTCATCATTTCCTGGGGCGGGGCAATCGCTTCTGGCGGGTACTGCACCTGGCTGGCTACACGCCGGAGCAGATAGCGCCTGAAGACGACGGCGATATACTGCAATACCGCTATGGACTGACCACGGCAGTTGGGCGGGCGACCGCAAACGCAGGCGAACTGGCGATTGATGAATTTACCGCCGCGCAGCAGCAGCTGACAGAAAAAATCGAACGGTATGCGCCGCGCTACATTGCGTTTCTCGGTAAGGTCGCGTATGCGGCGATGTCGCACAAGCGCGTGCTTGACTGGGGGCCTCAAGCGGAGCTGTTTGGCGGTGCATCGGTGTGGGTGTTGCCAAATCCCAGTGGATTGAACCGTTCGTTCAGCGTCGATGACCTGGTGTGCGCCTATGGTGAGCTGCTTCAGGCTGTCAACGGTGGCGACGTAACGCTGTCGGGAAGATCTGCAGGGCTGTGGCAGTCCGATATGTACACGCAGCGCTTAAAGCCACTGCGTGAGACGCATCAGGCAGATTCTGGCAAAAAAAAAAATCTTCCTGAAGGCCGACAAAAAGAGAGTGCCGTGTTCGCGCCATTTTTTGCGGTCTCTCCCTGGTGGCTGTAAGATGCTGTTCCTGTGCAAGCACATACAATGGAACAGGCTTTGACAACCGCAGATCTCATCACTTCGCTTTTACAGCAGGCCGTCGGCCTGCAGCAGCAAGGCCATTTCGGCCAGGCGGAAGACTTGTACCTGAAGGTTTTACACGCGCAGCCGGACAATTTTGATGCGATGCACCTGTTGGGCGTCATTGCGCGCCAGACCGGGCGGCCGGCGCTGGCGCTTGAACTGGTCAGTCGCGCCATCGGCATCAACCCTCTGCAGGCCAATGCGCACTGCAATCTCGGCGCTGCATTGCAAGACCTGGACCGGCCGCTGGATGCGCTGGCCTGTTACGACGAGGCTATCCGGCTCCAGCAGGGCTATGCGGTGGCGCTGAATAACCGGGGCAATACCTTGCGCAGGCTGTCGCGCCATGAAGAGGCGCTGGCCAGCTACCGTCAGGCGATAGAGGCCAGACCCAGTTATGCCGAGGCCCATAACAATCTCGGTGCGGTACTGCACACACTGCGTCGCCATGATGAAGCGCTGCTTAGCTATCAGCGCGCCTTGCAATGGAATCCGGCGTTTGCCGATGCCTTGAACAACCTGGGGATTACCCTGCATGCACTGCATGATTTTGACAGTGCGCTTGCAAGCTACGACCGCGTACTGCAACTGCAGCCCGGTCGCGCAGATGCCTGGTGCAACCGCGGCATGGCCTTGCAAAAGCTTCGGCATTTTCAGCACGCGGTGAGCAGTTACGACAGGGCACTCAACATCGACGCCAGGTTTGCCGGCGCGCACCTGGGCCGCGCCAACAGCCTGCGTTCGCTGGAGCGCAATGAGGAAGCCGTCGCCGGCTACCTGCAGGCGATGGAATGCGGAGCCGATGCCGAACAGGTGAACTATGCGCTTGCGGCCCTGGGTGTCGTTGCCGCGCCGGCGGCTTCTCCGGGCGCTTACGTGCGGGAGTTGTTCGATCAGTACGCCGGCCATTTCGACAGCCACCTGCAGCAAAACCTGCAATACCGCACACCGGCTTTGCTGATGGACTTGCTGCGCCCGCATCTGCCAGCGGCGGCGTTGGATATTGTGGACCTCGGCTGCGGCACCGGTCTGTGCGGGGCGCTGTTGAAAGCGTATGCCGGAAGACTGGATGGTGTCGATATTTCTCCCGCCATGCTGGAGCAGGCAAAACAAAAAAAATGCTATGACAGCTTGGCGTGTGTGGACATAGGCGAATTTCTTCGCCGGTGTGAATGCCGCTACGGCCTTGCGGTGGCAGCAGACGTGTTTGTCTACATCGGCGACCTGTCGGACACCTTTGCCGCAGCAGGCAAGGTATTGAAAGAGGGGGGGCTTTTCGCTTTTTCAGTGGAAGAATCAGAACAGGAAGACATTGTTCTCCGAGCCTCTCGCCGCTTTGCGCATTCGCCGGCTTATCTACAGAAAACTGCCGAGGCGCATGGTTTTGTTATTGATGAGATGGCAAGGGAGGTGATCCGGCAGGATAATGGCGCCGACGTGCACGGCTGCCTGGTGGTCATGCATCGCCTTTAAATTGCACAAGCCTTGTTGCAATTCTGCCGGCCAATTTACGATATGTTACTTGTGCCGGCACGGCCGGCGGCACAATATGCGGAAGTGCAGGCAATACGGATGGCAGCCGTTTACATTATCCATCCATGTGTTGTTTCAATAATAACGAGAGGCCGACCATGAAGCTCATTCTTCCGCTGACGCTGGCAGCCATTGTCGCGAGTGCTGCTCTGCCGGCGCAAGCGGCCGAGCTGGCGCCCGAACAACAGGCGATCCACGTGCTGAACCGTCTCGGCTACGGTCCCAAACCGGGCGACATACAGCGCGTGACGCAAATGGGCGTCGACAACTACATACGCCAGCAATTGAATCCCGCCTTCATTCCCCTACCCGCAGACCTTGTGCAGCGCCTGAAAGCGCTGGATGTACAGGACGCGAGCGCCGGCGAGGTGCTGTATGAATACCAGTCAGCGCTGAAACTGACCAAGGACGACAGCGAAGAATCGAAAAAGAAGAGGCGGGAACTGGTGGGCCGCATCGTTGAGCAGACCGCCGAGGCACGCATCTCCCGCGCCATAGACAGCCCGCGCCAGCTGGAAGAAGTCATGGTGGATTTCTGGTTTAACCATTTCAATGTCTTTTCCGGCAAGGGCCTGGACAGGGCGCTGGTTGCCAGCTACGAAAGGGACGCGATACGCCCCTATGTGTTCGGCAATTTCCGCGACCTGCTGGGCGCCACCGCCAAACATCCGGCGATGCTGTTTTACCTGGACAACTGGCTGTCCACCTCCGCCGATTACCAGCCGCGCGCTTTTCGTCGCAATGCCGTGCAGGGTGCAAAGGCGAAAGCCAACGGACTCAATGAAAATTACGCGCGCGAAGTCATGGAGCTGCATACGCTGGGCGTGGACGGCGGCTACACGCAAAAAGATGTGACCGAGTTGGCGCGCATGCTGACCGGCTGGACCTTTGAGCCGCGCGAGCTGGTGCGCAACAACCGCAGCTTCCAGTTCGATGCCGAGCGGCACGACAACGGCAGCAAGGACTGGATGGGACGCCATATCGCGGCACAGGGCCAGCGTGAAGGCGAGTTCGCGCTGGACGTGCTGGCAATGCATCCTGCGACGGCGCATCACCTGAGCTACCAGCTGGCGCAATATTTTGTGCAGGATAATCCGCCTGCGGCGCTGGTGGACCGCATGAGCAAACGTTACCTGGAGAGCGGCGGCAATATCCGCGCTGTGCTGGAAACCTTGTTCAAGAGCCCGGAATTCATGGATGACAGCGTGCTGGCGGCCAAATACAAGACGCCCTACCAGTTCGTGATTTCGGCTGCCCGCGCGGGCGAGATGCCTGTGACCAATATTCGCCCCTTGCTCGGTACGCTGTCGCAGCTGGGCATGCCGCTATACGGCTGCCAGACGCCGGACGGCTATAAAAATACGGAAAGTGCGTGGATGAACCCGGATGCGCTGACCCGCCGTATCAATTTCGCCACTGCAATGGCAACCGGCCGTTTGCCATTGACGAAAAACCTGGACGAGGGCGACAAGATGGGCAAGCGCGCAATGGAGCGCCAGGCCGATGGCGCAGACAAGCCCAGTACGCAGGTAATGGCGCCGCTGAATGCGCAAAACCTGATGGCTGCGCTGGGGCCGGGGATTTCGGCGCGCACGCGCGATGTGATCGCCGGCAATCCCGAAGCCTTGCGCGCGGCAATGCTGCTGGGCAGTCCTGACTTCATGCAGCATTGATACGGCAGCGTTGATAGAGCAGCGTTGATAGAGCAGATGCCTGGGAAACAACATGGGAGATAACATGAAACGCAGGAATTTTTTATTGTCGTGCATGGCCGGCGCCGGACTGGCGTTTCCGGTAGGGCGGCAAGCCTGGGCTTTCCGCAATGCCGACGTTTCCGCGGGTGTGGACAACAGCCGCAAGCTGGTCGTCATCATGCTGCGTGGTGCGGTGGATGGCCTGAACGTGGTGGCGCCGTACGGCGATGCGGACTATATGCGCCTGCGCCCGACCATTGCGCTGGGCCGTCCCGGGCAAGAAAACGGCGCACTGGACCTGGACGGCTATTTCGGCCTGCATCCCGCGCTGGCAGACCTGCAGCCTTTGTGGCAGCAGAAGAAGCTGGCATTCGTCCATGCCAGCGGCTCTCCCGATACGACACGTTCGCACTTCGATGCGCAGGACTACCTGGAATCGGCAACCCCCGGCAGGAAAAGTACGCAGGACGGCTGGATGAACCGTCTGCTGACCGGCTTGCCGGGGCAGACAACGCCCACGCGTGCGATCAGCATAGGGCCGGTAATGCCGCGCATCCTCAGCGGCGTTGCCCCGGCCACCAACCTGGCGGCGGGCGCCGCGGGCACCAAGGCCAATGTGCTGGACCGGCCGCAGCTTGGCAATGCCTTCGCCCAGCTGTACCAGGGCAATGAAAAATATGCGCGCGCGTTTGAAGATTCCAAGGCCGCGCACAAGGAGGTGATGTCGGCTTCAATGGAGAATGAAATGCAGATGGCGAACGGCGGCGCGCCCTTGCCGAACGGCTTTCCTGATGATGCCTCGCGGCTCGCGACGCTGATGCGCAATGACCCCAAGATACAGATAGCCTTCATGGCGCTGGGCGGCTGGGATACCCATGCCAACCAGGGCTCGGCCAAAGGACAACTGGCAAACCGCCTGAATCCGCTGGGCTTGGGCCTGGCGACGCTATCGCGCAAGCTGGGGCCGATGTTCGACGATACGACGATTGTCGTCATGTCCGAATTCGGTCGCACTGTCCGGCAGAACGGCAATGGCGGTACTGACCACGGGCACGGCAATGTGATGTGGGTGCTGGGCGGCAATGTCGCCGGCGGCAAAGTATACGGCGACTGGCGCGGCCTGGCAGACGCACAGCTATATGAAGGCCGTGACGTGCCTGTGACGACAGACTTCCGCCAGGTGCTGGCACAAGTCTGTGAGAAGCATCTGCGCCTGCCCGACGCGCATCTGGCGCAGGTCTTCCCGGCACTGCCGCAGGCAGGCGTGGGCCTGAATTTATTCAGTGCCTGAATACAGGCTCTGGTTTCTACAGGCCTCGCCGGCCCTTGCCGCAGTACTGCCATCGCCATGCTGAAGTGCCTGCGCCTGTGCGTCTGTTAATGACGCAGTGCAGCAGGATTGCCTGCTTTGCATGTTCATGAATTTGTCCTAAACTAAATCCACTACGGCTTTCCTGGCGTCTATTGTTACCTTTAGACTACTAAAGGTACGGCCAGGAAGCTGTTGCGCGACAGGCATGGCTGCGTCTGACAGGGACGGTTCAGCATTGTTTCGCAACGGCTTCCTGCGACGCCCGTCTTACTCTGTGCAAACTCTGTATCACGTCCATATCGAGCCGAAAAAATGATGTTTTTTTTCCGCTTTTTAGGAGACAGCTATGGAACTTCACATGCATTCCCACCATTACGTCGCCCGTACTCCGGACTGGACGGCGGCAGCCGTATCCGGCTTTGTCGCAGGGGCCGTGGTCATGGTGATGGAACTGTTCTGGTCCACCGTCGTCATCAACGTCAGTCCATGGGCGGCGTCGCATCTTGTCGCTGCCATCCTGATGGGGCCGGATGTGCTGCAGTCGGCAACGTTCAGCATGGGCGTGGTGATCGTGGCGCTGGTGATCCATTATGTGCTGGGCGCCGTATTCGGCGCCATCCTGGCCGCCATCATGGCTCCTTTTCATCTTGATTCCAGTGTTGCAATGTCGCTGCTGGTCGGTGCGGTCTTCGGCTTGCTGCTGTATGCATTCAATTTCTACGGCATGGTGCGCGTCTATCCGTGGTTTGCGGACATGCGCAACGCGATCGTGCTGCTGAGTCATCTGCTGTTCGGCATGACAGCTGCGGTGATGTACCGGCAGCTGGAGAGAAACCGTTCGGATGCCTAGGTAGTTTGCCGTGCAGCCAACACGCTCTTAGTCTGCTCTTAGTCTGATAGTCAGTCGTCCTGAAACTATTCCCGCGGCGGAAGGCTAGTCCTTCCGTCCGCTGATGCATGACGTCCCGTTGCGATTGCTGCGGAGAGGAGGATGGATATGGCCATGGTCATAGCACTCGTCGTGATTGTCGTCGCTTCCTTGCTGTTTCATCTCGTCAGCCCATGGTGGCTGACACCGCTGGCGTCCAACTGGGGCCGCATGGACCATACGCTGATGATCACGCTGGTGATCACCGGCTTTTTCTTCGTCGTCATCAACGTTTTCCTGGCATATTCCATTTTGAAATTCCGGCATCGCGCCGGGAATGCTGCGCCGATGGACAGGCATTCCGGCCACCGGGCAGGCTACCAGCCTGAAAACAAGAAGCTGGAAAAATGGCTGATCATCGCCACCTCGATAGGCATCATCGGGCTTTTGGCGCCCGGCCTGTTCGTATATGCCGACTATGTGAAGGCGCCGCACGACGCGCAGGTACTGGAGATCGTCGGCCAGCAGTGGCAATGGCGCTTCCGTTTTCCCGGCCCCAGCGGCAAGCTGGGGTTGACCAATGTCGCGCTGATCAACGGCGGTAATCCTTTCGGCATAGACCCCAAGGATCCGGCAGGGCAGGACAACGTGATCATCAATAGCGGGGAAGTACATCTGCCGCTGGGCAAACCGATCAAGGTGCTGCTGCGTTCCAATGATGTGCTGCATGATTTCTTCGTGCCGCCTTTCCGTGCGCGCATGAACATCGTTCCCGGCATGGTCACGACCTTCTGGTTCACGCCGACCAAGGCAGGCCGCTACGAGGCCATGTGCGCACAGCTGTGCGGCGTGGGCCACGCCAATATGCGCGGCTATGTGGTGGTGGAAGACGAGGCGACCTTCAAGGCCTGGCTGAAGGCACAGCCCACCTTTGCTGCCAGCCTGACGCCTGCAACGCCATCTGCACCGTCCACTACAAGCTCTCCTGCGGCTGCCGGCACGGCTGCGGCGCCGGACCTGGCGGCACAGGGTAAGGCGCTGAGCCAGTCCAAGGGCTGTGTCGCCTGCCATTCGGTGGACGGCAGCGCGGGTGTTGGACCCACGTGGAAAGGCTTGTATGGCAAAACCGAAACCATGGCCGACGGATCGACGGCGCTGGTGGACGAAGCCTACCTGAAGAGCTTTATCCGGGAACCCGCCGCGAGGACAGTCAAAGGTTTTGCTCCGATCATGCCGAAGATAGAAATGAGCGACGCCGAACTGGATGCTCTGGTTGCGTATATCCAGACATACGGCAGCCCGCTGAATAAAAAACAGTAACGGCATCGGCCGGAATAGCAAGAGCAAGAGGCAGTTTATGAAATACGGCAGGGTACAATCAGCGAGGTCAATATGAGTTATGGCGCCGCAAGCCACGATGACGGACATCATGCTCCGCAAAGTTTCTGGACCCGGTACGTCTGGAGCCAGGACCACAAGGTAATCGCCATCCAGTACACCAGCGTGGCCATTGCGGTGGGACTGGTCGGCCTGCTGTTGTCCAACCTGATGCGGCTGCAGCTAGGTTTTCCGGGGCGTTTTCCGGCTATCGATCCTTCGCACTATTACCAGTTCATGACCATGCACGGCATGATCATGGTGATCTATCTGCTGACGGCGCTGTTCCTCGGCGGTTTCGGCAACTACCTGATTCCGCTGATGGTGGGCGCGCGCGACATGGTATTCCCTTACCTGAACATGCTGAGTTTCTGGGTTTACCTGCTGTCGGTGCTGGTGCTGATGGCCAGCTTTTTTGTCACTGGCGGGCCGACCGGCGCCGGCTGGACGCTGTATCCGCCGCAGACGATCTTGCCCGGCACGCCGGGCAACGACGGCGGCATCATCCTGATGCTGGTATCACTGCTGATTTTTATTGTCGCCGCGACCATGGGTGGGTTGAACTATGTCACCACGGTGCTGCAGGCCCGTACCGAGGGCATGACGCTGATGCGCATGCCGCTGACCGTGTGGGGCATCTTCACCGCGACAGTGCTGGCGCTGCTGGCTTTCCCTGCGCTCTTCGTCAGCGGTGTGATGATGCTGCTGGATAAAACGCTGGGTACCAGTTTCTTCATGCCCGCCATCCTGTCAATGGGGCAACTCACCAGCTACAAGGGTGGCAGCCCGCTGCTGTTCCAGCATCTGTTCTGGTTTTTCGGACACCCTGAAGTGTATATCGTGGCGCTGCCGTCGTTCGGCATTGTGTCCGACCTGCTGAGCGTGCATGCCCGCAAATGCATCTTTGGCTACAAGATGATGGTGTGGGCTATCGTCGCCATCGGCGGGCTCAGCTTTGTCGTGTGGGCGCACCACATGTTCGTCAGCGGCATGAATCCCTATTTCGGTTTCTTCTTTGCCACCAGCACGCTGATCATTGCTGTGCCGACCGCGATCAAGGTGTACAACTGGCTGCTGACCATCTGGCGCGGCGATATCCACATGACAGTACCCATGCTGTTTGCGCTGGCCTTCGTCAGCACTTTCCTGATAGGCGGGCTGACCGGGCTGTTCCTCGGCAATGTCAGCGTCGATATTCCCTTGTCCAACACCTATTTTGTCGTTGCGCATTTCCACATGGTGATGGGTGTGGCGCCTATCCTCACGGTGTTCGGCGGCATCTACCACTGGTATCCGAAAGTCAGCGGCCGCATGCTGCACGACGGCCTGGGGAAATTCCATTTCTGGGTTACCTTCCTGGGCACCTACGCGATTTTCTTCCCCATGCACTACCTTGGCATACTCGGCATGCCGCGCCGCTACTATAATTTCGATAACTACCAGTTCATCCCGCAATCGGCGCATACACTCAGTACCTTCATCAGCGTGGTGGCCTTCTTCGTCGGCGCGGTGCAACTCTTGTTTGTCTATAACCTGGTCTGGAGCGCTTTCCGCGGCAAAAGGGCCGCAGCGAATCCCTGGCGCGCGGCATCGCTGGAATGGCAGACGCCGGATACGCCGCCGGCACACGGCAACTGGGGGCCGCAACTTCCCGTGGTATATCGCGGCGCTTATGCTTACAGCGTACCGGGTGCGAAAGAAGACTTTATTCCTCAAAATGCGCCGCCCGAGGCAGGTGTTTATGAGCATGATGGCGAACAGCCGCGCGGAGTGCCGGCATGAACCGCGCCGTGGCACTCGATCCTGCAGGCAGCCATGGCATGCCGCGCGCACCCTACGGTGTCTTGCCGGAAGCGGGCAGGGCGGCACTGAGCGTCGCCTTAGGGGTGTTCATGCTGGTGGCTGGCGCGCTGTTCTCATTGTTCATGGCCGCTTACGTGATGCGGATGACGAGCCCTGACTGGTCGCCGGTCGGCATGCCGTGGCAGCTATGGCTGAGCTCGGCCTGTCTGCTGGCCGGCAGCCTTGCGCTGCAGCTGGCTGCCGGGGCTGCCGGGGCAGGGCGGCTTGCGGCTGCGCGCCTGTGGTTCATGGCGGGCGGCGGCTGCGCGCTGGCTTTCCTGCTCGTGCAGTTATGGGCATGGCAGGTATTGCTGGCCATGCAGGTCCGCCCGGCGGGCAATCCTGCGGGCAGCTTCTTCTACCTGCTGACGGCCATGCATGGCCTGCACGTCGTGGGTGGCCTGGTGTGCTGGATGCTGGCTGCGCGGTTTGCATGGCGTTCCGCGGATGCGGCCGGCGCAGCCTGGCGTATGCGCTTATGTGCGCGTTACTGGCATTTCCTGTTGCTGGCGTGGGTCGCGCTGTTCGCCGCGCTGAACTGGCTTTCACCGGAATTTGTACGCTATATCTGTGGGATACCGCCATGAAGGGATTGCCATGAACACACCAACCGTACCGGTGCATGAAATTGCCGCCTCCCAGCAGGGCTTGCGCGGTTTCGTGGCGGACTGGTCGTCCGACCGCGAGGCCTTCAAGGTTTCCTGGGGCAAGGCGATGATGTGGATCTTCCTGCTCAGTGACACTTTCGTCTTCAGCTGCTTCCTGACCGGCTACATGACGGTACGCATATCGACCACCGCTCCATGGCCCAATCCCAGCCATGTATTTGCGCTGAATATAGGCGGCACCGAAATGCCGCTGATCCTGATCGCCATCATGACCTTCGTGCTGATCAGTAGCAGCGGGCTGATGGCAATGGCGGTCAACTTTGCCTACCAGCGCCAGCGGGTGCGCACCGCAACACTGATGTTTGCCACCGCTGCGCTGGGGGCTTGCTTTGTCGGCATGCAGGCGTTTGAATGGACCAAGCTGATCGTTGAGGAAGGCGTACGTCCCTGGGCCAATCCCATGGGTGCAGCACAGTTCGGCTCGGTGTTTTTCATGATCACCGGTTTTCACGGCCTGCATGTATCGATAGGCGTGATTTACCTGCTGGTGGTGGCCTGGCGCGTATTACAGGGGCGCTATGAAAAAAGCGGCAACTACCAGATCGTCGAGATCGCCGGGCTGTACTGGCATTTTGTCGACCTGGTCTGGGTGTTTATCTTTGCGTTGTTCTATCTCTGGTGAGGCCTGCCATGTCTACCGCCGCCCATGCACAAACCCATTCCATCGGCCTGTACCTGAAGATCTGGGCTTTGCTGTTCGTGCTTAGTACGCTGTCTTATCTGGTGGATTATTTTCATTTCGAGGGGTATGTGCGCTGGGGACTGATCCTGCTCTTCATGGCGCTGAAGGCGGGGCTGATCGTTGCCGTGTTCATGCATCTGGCATGGGAAAGGCTGGCGCTTATCTACGCTATCCTGTTGCCGCCCGGCGCACTGCTGGTGCTGATAGGCCTGATGGCGGGCGAGGCCGATTACACCTTTGCGACGCGCCTGATGTTTTTCAGATAATGCGGTTGTCCTGTTGCCGTTGTTTTGTCACTATTGTTAACAATCCGATTTGTACCGGCTTTCCTTGCCTTCTCGTCAAAAGCCTGTTGGCCTGCTGATACGCGAGGGCTCCATGTCTTGCGTAAAGCGATGTTTGGGCACACAATCGGTGCCAAGGCAGCGTATCCAGGGTTCGCGGCTGCCTTCCTAAAACAGAAGCCCAAATCCATTCCTACGAGACGCCATGAACCTCCTGACCAACGTACGCATCTCCACCCGCCTTGCCATCGGCTTCGCGATTGTGCTTATTCTCTCTGTCATTTCGACATCCTTTGCGCTGATCAGTGCCAGGAGCAACGCCGCTGCAACGCGGCAGATGATGGAAAAGCCGCTGGCCAAGGAAAGGCTGGTCGCCGACTGGTACGTGCTGATCTATTCCGCCATCGCGCGTACCTCGATGATCGCGCGCAGCACGGACGAGACACTGTCCAATACCTTCAGCGAAGTGATCTCCGCCAGCACCAAAAAGGGCAGCGATACGATGAAGGGCATAGAAACGCTGCTCAATACTGAAGAAGAAAAAGCGCTGTACAAGGAGATTGTAGAGCTGCGCGTCAAATACCAGGCCGGCAAGGAAGCGGTAATGAATGCCCGCAAGGGCGGCGATGCCGCAGCGGCGGAGCGTGCCTATAACGAGATATTCGTGCCGGCCAGTAAAAATTACGAAGGCAAGGTCATGGAGTTGCTGACGATGCAGCGCAAGAGTATCGATATGACTGCTGCCGCGATCGACCAGGCCAATGACCGCAGCACCAGCCTGATGATAGTGCTGAGCGTGCTACTGGTGGCAATCGGCGTAGTCGCCGCTGTCATTATTTCGCGCAGCATCACCATGCCGCTGAAGCAGGCGATCCATACCGCGACGATGGTCGCAGCGGGCGACCTGACGACTGCCATCAACACTTCGGGCCGCGACGAGATCGGAGAACTGATGCTGGCGCTGGAAGCAATGAACGAAGCGCTGCGCAAAATCGTCAGCCAGGTCAAGAGCGGCACCTATGCAATTGCCGGCGCCGCGGGTGAAATTTCCACCGGCAACCTGGATTTGTCGGCGCGTACCGAGCAGCAGGCCAGCTCGCTGGAAGAAACCGCTGCATCAATGGAAGAGTTGACCTCCACCGTCAAGCAGAATGCCGAGAACGCAGGCCAGGCCAACCAGCTGGCGATGACGGCGTCGGACGTTGCGGTGAAAGGTGGCCAGGTGGTGTCGCAAGTCGTGGAAACCATGGGCTCGATCAATGAGTCGTCGCGCAAGATCGTGGACATCATCAGCGTCATCGACGGGATTGCCTTCCAGACCAATATCCTGGCGCTGAATGCAGCGGTGGAGGCAGCGCGTGCCGGCGAGCAGGGGCGCGGTTTTGCGGTGGTGGCTTCCGAGGTGCGCAACCTGGCGCACCGTTCCGCCGATGCTGCGAAGGAAATCAAGATATTGATCGGCGATTCCGTGGAAAAGGTCGGCATCGGTGCCAAGCTGGTCGATGCCGCCGGGGCGACGATGGAGGAAGTGGTTGCCAGCGTCAAGCGGGTAACCGACATCATGGGCGAAATCACCGCTGCAACCAAGGAACAGAGCGCCGGTATCGAACAGGTGAACCTGGCGATTACCGACATGGATAACACGACGCAGCAGAATGCGGCGCTGGTGGAGCAGGCTGCGGCTGCAGCGCAGAGCATGCAGGACCAGGCGGCGGCGCTGGCGAATGTCGTGGATACCTTCAAGCTGGATAACCAGGGCTATGGCGCGGCTGCCAAGCCCGCTCCTGCAAGGCGGCCCGTGATGGCCAAGCCGGTGGTGGCACTACGCTAGGCCGTAATTTACTCGTATTACATTGACTGCAATTCCTCTCCCGTACGTTGGCATCTTGAGGTTGCAGGCGATAGAGCGGTTTCTATTGTTAGCAGGGCGTTGTCGGTCAGTCCAGTCCATCATGGGTGCGATCATGCGTTTGCTGCTTACTTGAACTGAGACTACCCGTCAGGCAGCTGCAGTGCTCACTTCCAGCCGGGACAGAGAAGCAATCAGGTCGGCAAAGCGCTGGCCCTGGATCATGATATGGCCGCGCAGTAGTTCCGCGGTCAGTTCTCCATCGCCGTTGATGATGGCTTGCACGACATTGTCGTGTTCGCCGTACGATGTGCCGAGGCGGTCGCGCACACGGAGTTGCAGACGGCGATAAGGGCGCAGGCGGCGGTGCAGCTTGGTGGCTTGCTCCGCCAGGAAGCTGTTGTGGCTGCCGGCATAGATCAGGCCGTGAAATACCTCATTTTTGTAGAAATAGTCGTCGGGGTCGCAAGCATCGCGCGCCTCTTTGCAGGCCTGGTGGGCGGTCAACAGTTCCGCGTGCTCGCCAGCGGACATTCTGCGCGCCGCCATGCGGCCGCACATTGCTTCAAACTCGGCCATGACTTCAAACATTTCCACTAATTGCTGCGGTCCCAGTTTAGCGACCAGTGCTCCGCGCCGCGGACGCATTTCCACGATGCCCATGGACGCCAGCTGTATCAGCGCCTCCCTGATGGGAGTGCGGGACACGTCAAACCTGGCGGCCAGCTCCACTTCATCCAGATGTTGTCCAGGCGCAAGCTGCCCTACGGCGATCATCTCTTCCAGGGTTTCCCTCAGCGTTTCAGAGCGGTTTTTCATGTCATGTCTCTTTTAATAGTGGGTTTATTTTAGCACCTGTATACTTTTTAATTGACATAAAATGCAAAGTGGAACATCTTGTATACATAAAATAAAATCTGGCATACTACATAAGCTGAGTATAGCCTGCATAAAAACACACGGGAAAACTCGGCGGGTCATTAAACGGAAATTAATTGCTTGTAGGATATATTGTTTTTTCTATAGTATGGGTACCGGTCGCACAATGCCGGACAGATACTGCTGAATGGCCCAATTAGTGTGAATATGTAATCCATCCAAACTTGTTAGGAGACACGAATGACTAGCTTGAAGAGAAGAACCGTCCTGGGCGCCATGGCCGCCGCACCGCTTATTTCCCCTTTCTCCGCATGGGCGCAGGCCACCACCCTGAAGATATCGCACCAATTCCCCGGCGGCACACTGACCGAGGGCGATTTCCGCGACCGGCTATGCCGCCAGTTTTCCGCGGAAGTGGAAAAACGCAGCAAGGGTTCTTTAAAGTTTGAAATCTATCCCGGTTCTTCGCTGATGAAGACCAACTCCCAGTTCTCCGCCATGCGCAAGGGCGCGCTGGACCTGTCGCTGGTGCCGCTGTCGTATGCCGGCGGCGAAGTGCCTGAAGTGAATATCGGCCTGATGCCGGGCCTGGTGCCGTCGTATGAGGTCGGCGCGGCGTGGAAGACCAACGAGATCGGCAAGGAGCTGAACAAGCTGCTGCTGGACAAGGGCATTGTGCTGATCAGCTGGATCTGGCAAGCCGGCGGCGTTGCCTCGCGCGCCAAGGCGATGGTGGATCCGGACGATGCCAAGGGCATGAAAATTCGCGGCGGCTCACGCGAGGTCGATCTGATGCTGAAAGCTGCGGGCGCTGCAGTCGTGACGCTGCCGTCCAACGAAATCTATGCGGCGATGCAGACCGGCGCAATGGACGCCGCGATGACGTCATCCACATCGCTGATTTCCTTCCGCCTGGAAGAAGTGTCCAAGTTCCTGACCAGCGGACGCGGCCAGAGCTACTGGTATATGTTTGAACCCCTGATGATGTCCAAGGCGATCTTCGACAAACTGAGTAAGGACCAGCAAGCGACCATCATGACCGTGGGCGCGGAACTGGAAGCGTTTGCCATCAAGGAAGCCAAGAAGGATGACTTGCTGGTTGCCTCCGTGTATGAGAAAAAAGGCGCCAAGGTAGCCGATCTGAGCGCGGCATCGGTCAAGAAGTGGCAGACGATTGCACGTAGCACTGCATGGAAAGACTATGCGGACCGCAGCGAGAACTGCGCCAAATTCCTGAAGCTGGCGGAGAAACTGATATGAGTCATGGCTTTGAGCTGGAACCCTCCAAGGGGCCGGCCAGGCCGGATAATCCGGCCGTGGCCGGTGTACAGGACGTGCTGAACTGGATCAACATGGCGATCGTCAGGGTGTCGATGGCAGCGATGCTGCTGACGGCGCTGATATTGACGTATTCGGTGGTGGTGCGCTATCTGTTCAAGCTGCCGACGGACTGGCAGGACGAGGCGTCGGTATTCATGCTGATAGGCGTGACATTTTTTTCTGCCGCCTATGTACAGTCCCACCGCGGCCATATAGGGATAGAAGTGCTGTCGTCGGTGCTGCCGGCCGCCGTCAACCGCGCGCGCCTGATCGTGGTGGATGTGTTCAGCTTTGCGTTCTGCGCTTTCTTTTCCTGGAAATCGTGGACGCTGTTCCATGAAGCCTGGGTAGACGGGCAAACTACATCGTCCACCTTTGGTCCGCCGCTGTGGATACCGTATTCAATGATGGCGCTGGGCATGAGCTTATTGTCGCTGCAGATACTGACGCAGGTGCTTGCCGCGGCAACGGCCTCGGCTGCCTCCCGCCAAGGGAGGGTGGCATGAATCCATTGACCCTTGGAATACTGTATGGCGTCGTCACGCTGATCGTCATGTTTTCCGGCATGCCCATTGCCTATGCGCTGGGGCTGGTTGCCACCGGTTTCATGTATTTCTTCATGCCGGCAGCGTCGCTGGATACCATCACCCAAAACGTTTATGAAGAAATGGCGTCGATCACCTTGCTGTCGATTCCGCTGTTCATCCTGAAGGGGGCTGCCATCGGCAAGTCGCCTGCTGGCCGTGACCTGTATTCGGCGATCCATGCATGGCTGCACAAGGTGCCGGGCGGATTGGGCATCGCGAATGTCTTTGCTTGCGCGATGTTTGCGGCAATGGCCGGCTCTTCTCCGGCGACCTGCTCGGCAATTGGCTCTGCCGGCATTCCGGAAATGCGCCGGCGCGGTTATTCGCCGGGTTTTGCGGCCGGCATCATTGCCGCCGGCGGCACGCTGGGCATCCTGTTACCGCCGTCGATCACGATGATCCTGTATGCGGTGGCGGCGGAACAGTCGCTGGGCCGCCTGTTCCTGGCCGGCATAGGGCCGGGCCTGTTGCTGGTGTTGCTGTTTTCCGGTTACGCGGTGTACCGCGCTCGGCGCGAATACAAGCTTGCTTTTTCTGCCTATGAGCAGGGCGGTGTCAAATCCGCCTACCTGGATGACGAGCATTTCACCTTGTCGCAAAAAGTGGAAATGCTGCCGCGCGTGCTGCCTTTTGTTACCCTGCTGATCGGCGTGATGGTGGCGCTGTACGGCGGCTATGCAACGCCTTCCGAAACCGCCGGCCTGGGCGCCTTGCTGGCGATGGTGCTGATCGCGATTGTTTATGGCGTGTGGCGTCCTTCGCAACTGTCGCCATTCATCATGTCTACGATCAAGGAGTCGACGATGTTGCTGTTCATCATCGGCATGTCGCTGCTGTATTCCTACGTGATGAGTTATTTGCACATCAGCCAGTCTGCGGCGCAATGGGTAGTGGATATGCACCTGTCCAGGTGGATGCTGCTGTCGGTGATCTTGCTGATGGTGATTGTATTCGGTTTCTTCCTGCCGCCTGTCTCCATCATCCTGATGATGTGCCCTATCATCCTGCCGCCGCTGAAAGCTGCCGGTTTCGACCTGATCTGGTTCGGCGTGGTGATGACGATCGTCATGGAAATGGGGCTGATCCATCCGCCGGTAGGTCTGAATATTTTCGTCATCAAGAATATCGCACCTGATATTCCGTTGAAAGACATCGTCTGGGGGGTCATGCCTTTCCTGCTGTTGATGCTGGTGGCAGTGATCCTGCTATGCATCTTTCCGCAGATTGCCACTGCTTTCCCCGACCAGTTAATGGGAGTGAAATAACATGAATGCGCCTGCCCGTTGGGATACTTTGCAACAGAACCGTGCACAGCGGCTGGCGCGAGCGCGGCAGCAACTGGGGGCGCTATTTGACGGAAAAACCCTGCCGGCAGCGCATATAGGCGAACTGCTGCATGCCGTGCTGGAGCCGGGAGACCGGGTCTGCCTGGAAGGCAACAACCAGAAGCAGGCCGACTTCCTGGCCAAGGCGCTGACCGCGCTTGACCCGGCGCGCGTGCATGACCTGCACATTCTGCAGTCGGTGCTGGCGCTGCCGGAACACCTTGATATCTTTGACAAGGGAATCGCTTCCAAACTGGATTTCTCTTTCTCGGGCCCGCAGGCTGGCCGCCTGGCGAAGCTGGCATCTGCCGGCAAGCTCAATATAGGCGCAATACATACCTACCTGGAGCTGTATGCGCGCTATTTCATCGACCTGACGCCGCGCGTCGCGCTGGTGGCAGCGCAAGCGGCAGACCGGCACGGCAACCTTTACACCGGACCGAATACCGAAGACACGCCTACCATCATAGAAGCCACCGCGTTCAAGGCGGGCATCGTCATCGCACAGGTAAATGAGATTGTGGATGTGCTGCCGCGAGTGGATATTCCTTCCGACTGGGTCGATTTTGTCGTGGAAGCACCTACGCCACATTACATAGAACCGCTGTTCACCCGCGACCCGGCGTTGATCTCCGAGATCCAGGTGCTGATGGCGATGATGGCGATCAAGGGTATTTACGCAGAATACCAGGTGGAAAGGCTCAACCACGGCATAGGTTTTGATACGGCAGCGATAGAACTGCTGCTGCCGACGTATGCCGCGTCACTGGGCCTGAAGGGCAAGATCGCCCGTTACTGGGCGCTGAATCCGCACCCGGCGTTGATCCCGGCGATTGAGGCTGGCTTTGTCGAATCCATCCATTCCTTTGGTTCCGAACTAGGCATGGAAGATTATATTCGCGCCAGGCCGGATATTTTCTTCGTGGGGCCGGATGGCTCCATGCGCAGCAACCGGGCAATGAGCCAGGCGGCGGGCCACTATGCCTGTGACATGTTCATCGGTTCGACTTTGCAGATCGACCTGCAGGGCAACTCGTCCACTGCAACGCTGGGCCGCATTGCCGGCTTCGGCGGCGCACCGAACATGGGCGCGGATGCCCGCGGCCGCCGGCATGCCAGTCCTGCATGGCTGAAGGCGGGCCAGCAGGCGCGGGCCGGCAAGAACCAGATACCGCGTGGCCAGAAACTCGTGGTGCAGATGGTGGAGACCTTCCGCGAACATATGCAGCCGGCCTTTGTGGAAACGCTGGATGCATGGCAACTGGCCGAGCAGGCAAAAATGGCGATACCGCCGGTGATGATCTACGGCGACGACGTCACGCATATCCTGACCGAAGAAGGCATTGCCAACCTGCTGCTGTGCCGCAGCGATGAAGAACGCGAGCAGGCCATCCGCGGTGTTGCCGGCTATACGCCGGTGGGCCTGGCAAGGGACAAGCGCATGGTGGAAAATCTTCGCGACCGCGGCGTTATCCAGCGCGCCGAAGACCTCGGCATAGACAAGCGTAGCGCTACGCGCGATTTGCTCGCGGCAAAAAGCATGAAAGACCTGGTGCGTGCGTCGGGCGGCCTGTATCAGCCGCCCAAGCGTTTCAGGAACTGGTAGCAGAGTCGGCAACGAATAGCAGCAGTAGTAGTAACGCGAGGAGCAGGATGATGGAAAGTTTACTATTTCGATTTGAAAATGGGCAGCGCAAGGCAGAGCAGGCGGCGCAACTGGTCGGCGTGGTCAGTTCCGGCAACCTGGAAGTGCTGATCGGGTCCGCCGAACTGAATTCCGGCTGCGAGATTACGGTGCAGACCGCCGCCCAGGGTTTTGCGGCTATCTGGCAGGCGGTCATGGAGGATTTCCAGTCGCGCTGGCAACTGGCCGATATCCGCATAGAGATCAACGACATGGGCGCAACGCCGGCTGTCGTCAGCCTGAGGCTGGACCAGGCCGTGGAAGCCTATCTGGAGCACGGAAAATGAACCATTCCCATACCTATCTGGAAGCCACCGCCAGGCAGCGCATACATGCGCTGCTGGAAGATTTTGCCGAATTTCTGCCTCCCTCTGAAAAAGTGATCAGCCCGCATCTGGCGCAGCTGAATGCGCCTGCCTCGTTTGATGACGGCGTCGTCATCGGTGAAGGCAGCCTGCAGGGAAAACTTGTATATGCCGCCGCGCAGGAAGGCGGCTTCATGGGCGGCGCGGTGGGCGAGGTGCACGGTGCCAAGCTGGTGGGTCTGATGCGGCGCGCCATCGTCCAACGGCCCGATGCAGTGCTGCTGCTGGCCGATACCGGCGGCGTGCGCCTGCATGAAGCCAATGCAGGCCTGATTGCCGTATCCGAAGTGATGCGCGCCTTGCTGGACGTGCGCGCGGCAGGCATTCCCGTCATCGTGCTGGTCGGCGGCAGCAATGGCTGCTTCGGCGGCATGGGTATCGTCGCGCGCTGCGCCAATACCATCATCATGTCGGAAGAGGCAAGGCTGGCGATGTCGGGTCCGGAAGTGATAGAAACCGCCAACGGCGTGGAAGAATTCGATTCGCGCGACCGTGCGCTGGTCTGGCGTACTACCGGCGGCAAGCACCGCTTCCTACTGGGGGATTGCCAGGTGCTGGTGGCCGACGACATTGCGGCTTTCCGGCAGGCCGCCGTGGCGGCAATTGAAAAACTGGCTGCTGTGCCTGTTGCCCTGAGCCTGGGAGAGTTGGAACAGGAGCAGGCCATGCTGGAGGCGAGGCTGCAGGATTTCGGCGGTTTTCGCGACCCTCTTGAAATCTGGGCCGCGCTGGGCATTCCCGATCCGGCGCAATTGCCCATGCTGGAGGCCGGCGCCTTCGTCGCGCTGGCAGAACCCTACAAAAGGGGAGGTGCATGATGGACTGGAATGCTCTCGCCGGGCTATTGTTCCCGCAAGGTTTTTCCATCACCGAACAGGAGCATTTCTTGTCCGGCACAGCTGAAGTCGGCGACAAGACGGTTGCCGTGATCGGCACTACCGGACATACGCCGATAGGGATAGAAATTGCGCTGGCGCAGGCGCAGGCAGTATTGCGTACGGTGCGTGAGCATCCGCAGCGGCCCATCGTCATCCTGGTGGACACCCAGGGTCAGCGGCTGCGCCACAGGGACGAAATGCTGGGCATCAACAGCTATATGGCGCATCTGGGCAAATGCATACAGTTGGCGCGCAACCGTGGCCATGCTGTCATTGCGCTGGTGTACGATCAAGCCTTGTCCGGCGGTTTCATCACCAGCGGCTTGATGGCCGATGCCTGCTATGCGTTGCCGGATGCAACGATCCGTGTCATGGGCTTGCCGGCGATGGCGCGTATTACCAAGGTGCCCGAAGAACAGCTGACCGAGCTGGCCAAGGAAAATCCGGTGTTTGCGCCCGGCCCGGAAAACTATGTGCGCATGGGCGGCCTGCATGCTATCTGGAGTGGCGATTACGCGGCAAAGCTGGTGCAAGCCTTGAATGAGGCCGACACCCGCGACGAGCGCAGTGCGCTAGGACAGCAGCGCGGCGGCCGCAAGTGGGCGCAAAGGGTGATGGACGCGATAGTGGATGGACATGATGTTTCAGCGACATGACCTGGTGTATCTTTCAGCTGCCGGCTGGCAACAGATAAAGCAGCAGCTGGCGAGTGCCGACCTGGAAATGGCCGGGCAGTGGGAGCGCGCAGATTGGCCGGCCATTGTGCGCCGCGACGAGCCTGCCGGCGGACTGGCGGATGAGGTTCGCAGCTCGGAACATTACTCCGACAAGATGGTAAGCGTAGGCATTGCGCTGCCGCCGCGTCCTGACGGCAGCAAGCGCCGTGTAGCCCTGCGGATCGCGGCGTCGCACATCAGCAGTTTGCAAAAACCCGTGAAACTGGGAGACGCCGCCTCCAGCGCGCCGCCTTTATGGCGCCAGGGCCTCGGGGCGCTGGATGCCCAGGCAAAAAAGCTGGGTATCGCCTTGCAGGTATTCGGTTCGCTCGCCATGCAAAGCCTGACGGGGCTCTCTTACCTGCACGCCGATTCCGATATCGATATCCTGTTCAGCCCGGTTTCCGCCGCGCAGCTACAGTCCGGCCTTGGCCTGCTGGCAGATTTCAGCCGCCGTTTGCCGCTGGACGGTGAAGTGCAATTCCCGGATGCGCGCGCGGTAGCGTGGAAAGAGCTGAGCGCCTATTCCGCCAACAGCGGCATGGCCGGCATGCGCGTGCTGACCAAGAGCCTGCACCAGGTAGCATTGCTGCCGATATCGGTGCTGCTGGCAGGCTTCGAGCAGACGGCATGACCATGCATGCGACAGAGCAGGTATCCACAGCGTCCGGCATCCGGCATCCGGCAGTAAACCGAACTGATTCCGCAGGCGAAGAACGGCCATATGCCCTTGGCTTGTCCAGGCTGGCGATGCGCAGCCTGTACGGCGAACTGCAGCTGTACCCTAAGCCCGGCCTGGTGTCTCCGGTGGACAATGGCAGCCATGACGACATGACGGCATCCACGTTTGTCCGCAGCCTGTTCTCGTTGCGGCATTATTTTACCGATATCAGCCTGGCGGGCATGCGCGCAGCACCGTTTAGCGAATTGAAGCAGCTTGGCATACGCGCCGAACAACGCATGCTGCGTGCCACTGGCGGCATCAATACCCATCGCGGTGCAATATTTGCCCTGGGCATGCTGGCGGCGGCGACGGCTTATTGCTGGGCACGGCAAAGCATCCTTGATCCGGCCTCCATACGCGCAGCCTTGCAGCAGCAATGGGGAGGTGCGCTGGCCCTGCACACCGGCGTGCCCTTGGGGCAGTCGCACGGTGCGCTGGCTGCGGCGCGGTATGCCGCAGGCGGCGCCAGGGAAGAGGCTGCGATGGGTTTCCCTTCCGTATTCGATATAGCGCTGCCAAGATTGCGCACCGCGCTCGATGCCGGCCGCAGCTGGGAAGAGGCGCAGATAGATGCCTTGTTTGCGCTGATTGCGCATATCAGCGATACCAATCTATATCACCGCGGCGGCGCCGAAGGCGCGGCCCTGGCTAGACAGATTGCACAGGCTTTCCTGGATGCGGGCGCCAGCGCCAATCCCGAATGGCGGCAAAGGGCGATACAGGCGCATCAATTGTTTGTCCGGCACCGGCTGTCGCCGGGTGGTGCGGCGGACCTGCTGGCCGCCGCATGCCTGTTGCACCATTGCACCGACTCTCAGGGGCAGGCAGGGCAGCACGGAGTGAAAAGCCCGCAAAGCCCGCAAAATTCACAAAAACCGCAGCCGGGACCGGCATGCCGCGCCTAGCCATACTATGCCCAGGACAAGGGGCGCAGCATGCGCACATGTTTGAACTCGTATGCCAGGACGCGCAGACGCGGGAGCAATTGGCGCAGTGGGACTTGCCGCGTTACCTTGACATGCCCTTACAGCAGTTGCTGGATCGCCCGGATCTGCTGTTTCGCAACAAATATGCGCAGGTAGTGATCGTCGCCGCAGCGATGGCAGCATGGACGGCCCTGCAGAAGTTCCTGCCTCGCCCGCATCTCGTCATGGGCTATAGCATAGGCGAGGTATCCGCTTACGGTATCGCCGGCGCGTTGACGGCGACGGAGACTCTGGCGCTGGCCGGCGCGCGCGCTGAGCTGATGGACCAGGCAAAAAACCGGACCCCGCCGCAAAGGATGCTGGCGGTGTCCGGGGTCGCCCCGGCCAGCGTCGCCGGTTTGCTGGCCCGGCATGATCTGTCCGTTGCCATCGTCACCGGGGAGGTGAATTTCATTGTGGGAGGGCTGGCGGCGTCTATTGACACTGCAATGCCGGAGATCGCCGCACTCGGCGGCGAAGTGACTTCCATTCCGGTGGAAATTGCATCGCATACTGTGCTGATGCAAACGGCTGCGTTGCCTTTTCAGCAGGTGCTGGCAGCCGCGCCTTTCAGGGATACGGTAATTCCCGTGATTTCGGGAACCGGGGCCGAGCCGGTAGTGGCGAAAGCGGTCGCCAGGGAACGGCTGCTTGGGCAATTGACGCAGACCATACGCTGGTCCGACTGCATGGACGCTTGCGTGGAGCAGGGTGTGGATGTGGCCTTGGAACTGGGGCCGGGAGCGGCGCTGTCGCGCATGCTGCAGAAACGCCACCCGGATATCGCTTGCCGCTCGCTGCAGGATTTTCGCAGCCTTGCCGGACTGGCAGACTGGCTAGACCGGCATTGCAGTTAAGTTTGTCGTCAAATACTCGTCTTGCGACGTTTCCTGAGATACTATAGGTAGAATCTAGACTGCCGATAGGCGCCGCCTATGACAGAGGAACCTGTGAGCCCTGATATCCCAACGCCGGAGTCCGTGAGCTTTTCGCGCAGCCTCCAGTTCAAGCTTGTGGCAGGCATTGTCATCGTGAACCTGCTGGTTTTTGGGCTGGCCGGCATGTCGCTGTATCAAAGCTGGAGCCAGTTCCAGCAGCGTGCCATTGCCGAAGCCAAAGGCCACCTTCAGATACTGGAACGCGACATTGTCAATTCCCTGGACCGGGTCGATTTTGCATTCCTGTCCGTGTCGGACCAGTTCGACCAGCTCGGCGAGCAAAACAGCGAGCAGACCGGCAATACCTCTGCTTCCAGCCAGGCGGAACTCAGCAAGGCGATTGCGCGCATATTTGCCCGGCAACCCGATCTGGAGGCGGTGCGCATCGCCGATACCCAGGGCAATGTCATCGTGGGAAGCGGCAAACTTGCTACGCAGGCGTTCAGCATTGCCGACCGCGAATATTTCAGGCAGTTGCGCGATGATCCCAAGGCGGGCCTGATCATTACGAAGCCCTTGCAAGGAAAGGTCGGCGGAAAATGGGGCGTGATACTGGCGCGCCGGCTGAATAAGCACGACGGCAGTTTTGGCGGCGTGGTCTATGTGGGCTTTCTGCTGCAGCGCTTCCAGGAAATATCGTCGGGGGTGGTATTGAGCAGGCACGCCGCCATCAGCGTCTACGACCGCGATCTGGGCCTGATCATGCGGCGGACTCTCCAAGGGCAGGACAACGATGCCGATCCAAAAAATACGGTGGGCAGCCGCGCGGACGCGCCGGCCTTGAGTGCACGGCTAGCGGCTGAACCCGGGCAAGGCATATTCTTTACCGAAAATGAGGGCCAGGAGCGCCTCAATACTTACCGCAAGCTCGCCAGATATCCGTTCTACCTGAAGCTTGAAACTGCCACTGACGATTACCTGGACGACTGGCATAGCCAGGCCCGATGGACGATGGCGCTCGCCTTTGCCTTTTTTGCTGTCACCATCCTGTTTTGCTGGGTGATCTCACGCCTGTGGGTGCAGCGCGAAAGGGTCATGCATGATCTGACTGCGGCAAAGCAGCTGGCAGACAGTTCCAGCCGCGCCAAGAGCGAATTCGTCGCCAATATGAGCCATGAAATCCGCACCCCCATGAACGCAGTGCTGGGGATGACGCACCTGTTGTCCAGCACGGCCCTGAGCGCCGTGCAGCGTAAATACCTGGACATGATCAGCGCATCGGGCCAGTCGCTGCTGACTATCCTCAATGACATCCTCGATTTTTCCAAGATTGAAGCGGGACGCCTGGAGCTCTCTCCCGCCAGCTTTGACCTGGGCGATATACTGAACATGCTGGCAACGATCATGACCGTCAACGCCGGTGAAAAAGATCTGGAACTGGCAATCGGCACCGAACCAGGGGTGCCCAGGATAGTGGTTGGCGATGCGCCGCGCTTGCAGCAGATTCTGATCAACCTGGTCGGCAATGCAATCAAATTCACGCAAAAAGGTGAAGTGTCGGTGCTGGTGCAAAAAGTGTCCGAGCAGGACGGCACTGTCGTATTGCGGTTTTGCATACGCGATACCGGGATAGGAATGACTGTGCCGCAGCAGGCGCGGCTGTTTTCGGCATTTACCCAGGCGGATACCTCAACTACCCGCATTTATGGCGGTACGGGGTTGGGGCTGGCTATTTCCAGGCGCCTGGTGGAACTGATGGGCGGCGCGATAGAGGTCCACAGCGAACTGGGGCAGGGAAGTGAATTTATCGCCACCATCCCGTTTAGCCTGGCGCCGGATGAGCAGGCGCGGTATGAGGCAAAATTCCCCCGCGGAAACTCTGCCTTGCGCTTACTCGTCGTAGATGATAATGCCACCAGCCGCGACTACCTGTGCAAGACCATTCATTCGTGGGGCTGGGAAGTCAACAGCGCTGCTTCCGGGGAGCTTGCGCTGCAAAAGATACGCGAAAACGGGCGCTCGGGACACTACTATGACGTGGTGCTGGCGGACTGGCAGATGCCCGGCATGGATGGGCTGGCGACGATGCGCGAGATCAGGCTGGCGTTGCCGCAAGACCGCATGCCCGTCATTATCATGGTCAGCGCTTTCGGCCGGGATCGGCTGGTGCAGATTCCCGAGGCTGGCAATGCCGACGCCGTACTGATCAAGCCGGTGACCAGTTCCAGCCTGTACGATACCGTGCATGAGGTGTTGGCCAGCAAACTGGGCCGCAGCATCGGAACGCCGCGGCCGGTTGCAATTCCATCCGGCTTCGGCGCCCTGGCGGGAGCGCGGCTGCTGCTGGTGGAAGACAATACCCTGAACCAGATTGTCGCAAAAACCATGCTGGAACAGCAGGGCGCTTTGGTCACCGTGCTGGACGACGGACAAAAAGCAGTTGACCTGCTGCGCACGGATGCGTCTGCTTTCGATCTGGTGCTGATGGACGTGCAAATGCCTGTACTGGACGGTTTTGCCGCCACGCGGCGTATACGCGATGAGTTAAGGCGGAACCTGCCGATACTGGCAATGACGGCGGGTGTCATGGAAGCCGAAAGGGAGCGCTGTATAGCTTCCGGCATGGACGATTTTATTGCAAAACCGATCGACCCCGAAAAAATGTTTGCCACCATCTGCAAACACCTTCCTGCAAGTGCAATGCCTGGTAGTAGCGGCGCGGCGCCTGCAGCACATGTGGAGGAAGTCGTGGAACAGGAAAATCTCGATGAACAGCAGCAGCGCGAACAGGTTTCCTATCTTGACCAGCTGTTCGACATGGTCAAAAATAATCCGGTGCACAGCGCCCAGCTGCTTGATGTCATGTTGCGCATCTCCGAGCATGGCCCCAACTCCATGGACCAGGCGCACGTGGCGTGGCTGGAAGGTCGCCGCGAAGACGTGCTGAGGATCTTTCATGCAATGCGGGGTTCTGTCGGCACACTCGGCAATTTCCGTTTTGTGGATGCTGCGCTGGAATTGGAAAATGCCATTCGCGCGCATCAGAACGACAAGGTCAACAGTTTGTTTTCCGTTGTCGAAAAAGAGCTGGACATGACAATTTCAACTGCCCGCGCCTGGCTGGACAAGAATAATGCCTGAAAAAGCGCAAGGCCCGTTATAGAACGCCCGCCAGCCTTTTATTTACCCTTGTCCAGTTCCGGATAGTGGCGGAAAATGCCGTCTTCGTTGAAGGGGATGCGCCGCTCCGACTGCAGGTAGGCAGCGATATGGGGACGCTCTGCGATGCTGTCGCGCAGTTCCACGAGGCCCTGGTAGTCTTTTTCCTGGCGACGCATCGTGCGCGGAAACGCATAGCGCAATCCCTCTATTATCTGGAAGATTGAAAGGTCTACGTATGACAGGCGCGCGCCGACCATATATTGGCCACGCTTGGGATTGGTTTTCAGCACCTGCTCGAAATACCCGAGAAACTTGGGAATACGGCTTTTCCTGAAGTCGGCCGAGCGCTTTACGGCCGCTGCCTTCTGGTCTTCATAATACAAATTGGTCGCCAGCGGATGATGGGTCTCATGCACTTCAGACACCAGGTCGGCAATCGTCAACTGCAACTGGTGCGCCCATAACCTGCCGGCTTCGTCCTTGGGAGCCAGGCCTAGACGCGGGCCCAGATAATGCAGGATGTTCGCAGTTTGCCCTACCAGGATTTTTCCATGCTTCAGGAAAGGCGGCGCAAACATCGGGTGCTCAATTTTCCTGCCTTCCATGAACGGCATCATTGCAGACATTCCCATTCCTTTTTTGGGAGGCATGCGCGCGATATCGATATAGGCAGCGCCCGCTTCTTCCAATGCGAGGCGCACGAATTCGCCGCGGCCTTGGATGCCAGGCCAGTAATAAAGTTCATAGCTCATGGGCTTTTTCCTCCGGCTCTGCCGTATGCCTAAAAATTAAATGGTTTATACCGGTCCGGTATCTGTTTTTCGAAACTCCGCGCGGGTAAAAAATTACTAAGCCATGTAAGAGAGTGTAATACCCAGACACCGGCGACAGGATGCATCTTATGCCGCCCGGAAGCCATGATCTGCTAAATGCCGTACAGAACACTGGAAAATGTTTGATGTTATTCCCGGTGCCCTGATCTCTGCGGCCATCTTAGCAGGGCACACAACTGGAAACATCTCTGTACAAATCCACACCCCCCTCAAAATTGACCGGGACTATAGTCACTCCACTGCATTGCAGACAGGTATCAGAACTTATTTCATACCCCGGTGCGTACGTCGTGCCGTTTATGAAATGCGTCCTGGATAGAGTTTAGATTTTTTGAGAGGTTATATATGATCAATACCAAGGCACTCCTTTTACTGGCAGCCGGCGCGCTGGCTTCTTCCGCTTATGCAGAAGATCTGTATGTCGTCGGTTCTGTCGGCCAGTCCAAGTTTCATGGCGCCAATGAATCTACTTCCGATGCCACGCTCGGCAGTACCGGAGCGACGGTGGAGTCATCCAATCTGAAGGATACGGATACAGGGTTCAAACTGCTGGTGGGCCATCAGTTCAGTCCTAATTTTGCGGTAGAAGGCGGCTATGTAGACCTGGGTAAATCCAAATACAGTGCCGCGCTGGGCGACGGCGGTGTGTCTGCCAACTATAAGAGTTATGGCGGAGTGGTGGATGCGGTAGGGATTTTGCCTTTGACTAACGAATTCTCCTTGTTCGGCAAGGGCGGCCTGTATGTGGGCAAAACTTCACTCGACGTATCCAACAGTTCAGCCGCCGCTGCGGGTGCCTTCAACGGGCTGGACAATAGCTGGAAGACTTCACTGAATTACGGTGCAGGGGTGTCCTATGCGCTGAACAAGACTGTCAGCCTGCGCGGCGAATATGAACGTTTCGCACGCGTGGGAGATGATACCGGCACTGGCGGCAAGGCCAATGTGGATTTGTTGAGCGTGGGGGTATCGGCTAAGTTTTAAGTGGAGTGACCGCGGGCGTGCACTGGCCGTTTGGCGCATGCATGCCCGTATCTAGGGCTAAATTTTCAGTTATACCCATGACCCCGTATCCGTGGCCATGGGTATTTCGCATTTAATTAAGGATTCACCAGTTTCCAGTTGCCGTTTTCTATCGTCAACAGCACGCGGGCGCTGTCTTGCAGGCCGAAATGGTCTTTTGGCGTGTACTTGATGAAGCCTTGTGTGATGGCGACGCCGTTCGTCGATTCCAGTGCTTCTTTCAAGGCGGTGCGGAAGGCCTGAGTGCCGGGTTTTCCTTTTTTCAGGGCGACCGGTACCGCTTGCTGCAGCAGTAGTTGCGCATCATAGCCGTGGGCGGCGAACTGGTTGCGGGTGCCTGCGCCGAATTGTTTTTCATAGCGTTCTACAAAGTCGACGGCAATTTTTTTGCTTGGATGATTGTCGGGCAGCGCTTCGGGCATGACCGCCAGGCCGGCGACGACAAACGAGCCTTCTACATCCTTGCCGCCGAGGCGGATCAGGTCGCGCGAGGCAGCGCCGTGGGTCTGGTAGATCTTGCCCTTGTAGCCGCGCTCTATCAGCGCCTTGTGCGGCATGGCCGCGCCGCTGCCGGAGGCGCCGATCAGGATGGCATCCGGTTTGGCGGACACTAGTTTCAAGGCTTGCGCAGTGACGGAGGTGTCCGCGCGAGCGAACCTTTCTGTTGCTACCGACTGCAGGCCGGCCTGTTTGGCAAGAGCGGTGAAATCTTTCAACCAGGACTCGCCGTAGGCATCAGAAAAACCGAGGTAAGCATAGGTCTTGATGCCGGTTTTTTTCATGTGCTCGATGATGGCGCCTGCCATCAGGCCGGTCGATTGCGCGACGCGGAACGTCCATGCTCCGCGGCCTTCAGGCAGCTCTACCGGCGAAGTGGAAATCTGTACGGTCTGGCCTTCTGCTGCCACATCGGCCAGCGCAATGGACGCGGGCGTAGCGGTAGAGCCGACGATCACGTCCACCTTGTCTTCGGTAATAAAGCGGTGCGCGTTCTTGTTGGATTGCGTTGCATCGGAAGCGTCATCCAGGATGATGACCTTCAGCTTTTCGCCGGCGATGCTGTCGGGCCACATGCTGACGCCGTTGCGGGTCGGTATGCCCAGGCCGGATGCAGGGCCGGTCAGCGGCAGGCTGACACCGATGGTAATGTCTGCCGATGCCTGCAGGCTGATGATGCCGCAGGCAATTGCGGCAAGGCGCGCAAGCAATACGGGTTTGCTGAAATTTTTCATGCATGTCTCCATTTCTGTTTAAGTGAACAGCGCAGTATGCCGCGCACCCTATTGAGGGAATATTGTATTGTTATGCGGCATAACAGTTATTTACTATAACGGCATTGCTCCAGATGTGCAAGGCGCGTGTCCTGCCGGGATCAATCGGCTGATTCAGTGCCGAGCTTTCTGAGGAGCGCGCGCAGCTGTTGCTTCTCAGCTACTGTCAAATTGCCTGAGATGCGCTCATCGTGCGTTTCCACCAGCTTTTTGTATTTCTTCAGCTCCCGGATTCCTGCTTTGGTCAATAGCAGGTTATACGATCTGCGGTCGCCGGCGGCCTGTCTTTCCACAAATCCATTTTTCTCAAAACCGTCGATGATGGAAACCACACCGGAGCGCGCAATGCCCATCACTTCCGATAACTTTGTCTGGGAAATACCCGGATTGTTTTCTATGATGACGAGGGAGGAGAAGCGTTGCGGAGTGATGTCTTCGGCAGCAAGCGATGCTGCGAAATCTTCATAGATGCTCAGTTGAGCACGACGTACCGCATAACCTATCAATTGGTCGAGCACGTCGTAGTGGATACCTTCTATCCTGGCATTGAAGGACATGCTTGCAGGCGTGGCGCTGCCCGCAGGGATTTTTTTGTTGCCGGAGGACGTTTGTTTCTTTTGTTCGGGCATGTGGTGCTCTGTCAGTTGATTTTTCCTCATTGTAGCCTTTTCAACGAGGAAAAATGAGTTCCAGTCATTTTGATGCATACCGCTGAGCTTGCAGTTTACTGATTTTTGTTTCATAGTACAATTGTTCTGGTTCATAACAATAACGTCCGGTTGGTGAATTGAGGATATCCGCCTTGCCATGGCGGGCCTCGCACGTGAAGGCCGGACAGGAGACAAGCATGAAAGTAGTAATTGCAGGCGCCGGCATCGGCGGCCTGGTTTTAGGCCTGATGCTGCGCGAGCGCGGCATGGACGTTGAGATATTCGAAGCCGTCAGCGAGATCAAGCCGCTGGGTGTCGGCATCAACCTGCTGCCGCACGCCAGCCAGCAACTGTGCGAACTGGGCCTGGAGGACTGCCTGTCCCAGCACGCGATACAGACTTCCAGCCTCAGTTATTTCAATAAATTCGGCCAGCAGATCTGGACGGAACCGCGCGGCCGCGCCGCCGGCTATGGTTCACCGCAGTTTTCCATCCATCGCGGCGAACTGCAGATGAATCTGCTGGATACCGCGATTGAACGTTTAGGCAGAGAACATATCCATCAGGGGCATGTATTCCAGTCCTTTGTTCAGGACGGCAATAAGGTCACTTCCACGTGGCTGCGCCGTGCCGACAATACGGAAATCAACGTGGATTCCGATATCCTGATCGGCGCCGACGGCATACACTCGGCCGTCCGCAAATTTTTGTACCCCACCGGCGACCTGCCGCGTTTTTCCGGACGCATGCTGTGGCGCGGCATCACAGAAGCGCCGCCCTACATGGACGGGCGCAGCATGTTCATGGCCGGTTACCAGGACCAGAAATTTGTCGCCTATCCAATATCGGAGCCCTTGCGGCGCGAAGGGCGTTCACTGATCAACTGGATTGCGGAATTGAAAGTGCCGAACGGCGAACTGCCAAAGACCGACTGGAACAGGAAGGTCGACAAAGGGGTGTTCAGCCCCGCTTTTGCCGATTGGAAATGGGATTGGATAGACATCCCTTCCATCATCAACGAGGCCAAGGAAGTGTACGAATTTCCGCTGGTAGACCGCGACCCTCTGCCGCGCTGGACCTTCGACCGGGTAAGCCTGCTGGGGGACGCAGCACACCCTATGTATCCCATCGGTTCCAACGGCAGCGCCCAGGCAATTCTGGATGCACGCTACCTGGCCGATTGCCTGGCCGGCAACCCCGACATTCTGTACGCGCTGCGCGAGTATGAAGCTGAGCGCCTGCCCAAGACCACCGGCATCGTGCTGCGCAACCGCATGAACGGCCCTGAACAGGTGATGCAGCTGGCGGAAGAGCGCGCCCCCCAGGGGTTTCACCATGTGAATGACGTGATTCCACAGGAAAAGCTGGAAGAAATTTCATTGAAATATAAAAGGCTGGCCGGTTTTGACAAAGATAGCCTGCGGGCCACGGCAAAAACCTGAACCTTGAATCTGCCGCCGCCGTCGCTGCAGTTGTAATGCTAAAAGGTGAAGGTGACGGTGACCGTGTCGGTATAGCTGCCGGCAGGTTTGTTTTGCAATGCCGGAATGCGGCCAAACACGGTGTAGGTATTGCTGAAAATCCCCACCACGGCAACCGGCACGGTCGCGGAAAAAACCGAAGTGCCGCTGGTGCCGTCTCCCCAGATCTGGGTGCGGTTCATATCCTGGAATAGGTTATAAGAAATCAGGTTGCTGCCGGATTTCAGTTGCCGTCCGCTTACTGTTCCATTGGTAGCACTGATGGAGATCGTATAGGTGAAGGTGCCCACGCCTGCGGCAACGCAGCCGAAAGTGATGCTGCCGTTGCTGTCGGTATCGGCCGAGTTTAACGGATTGTAGCTGCCGAATGCCACTCCGGTAGCGCTGCCGCCGCACAGGCTGACGGTAATGCCCGCCGCATGACCCTGTTGTGCCAGCACGGATATCGCCAGCAGGAACGCGGACTTGAATATGGTCTTCATTGGCTCAGTTTGTTGCAGGTGTAGGGGCCGAGTACGGGGAAGCCTTCCGGCCCGGGCCTGGCGTTGATGACAATCTCGCATTTGAATTTCGACGTGTCCACATAAAGCGTACCGGGAAAGCTGACTTCCGGAAAAAATATCTTGCCGCGCAATGCAACCAGGCCTATTGCGGTGGACTGGTTGGCCTCTATCAATGTCACGAAAGTGCCGGAGGGCAGGGGATCGCCGGTGTCGTCCTGCAGGATGATGGTGGCGCTGCTGTTCTCCTTCGCCGCGAACTTCAGCAGTACGCCGGACCTGGAGCTCGGCGTCACATATCTTTCATCGAGCTCAAGCGTCATCTTCAATGGCAGCGCATCGCCCTGCAGATAGATCTTATTGTCTTCATAAGGAATCAGGTTGGGAATGAAGCCGACGCCGTCCGCATCGGTGCGGGCCACCCAGCGGTTGTTCGCATAGATGTCGACGGGGTCCTTGATCGGCACTTCCACCACGGCGAAGCTGTCGGTGATCCAGCGAGATGCCCGCAGGTGTCCCCCAAGGAAGGCCATGCCTCCGCGAGCAGTGGCCTCAAAGTTGCTCGTGCTGCCCGCGCGGTTGGCATTGAGCGACGCCTGGCCGTATTGCCCCAGATAGTTGATGCCGGCATCGGTGGTCTGATAATCAAACAGGCTCTTCTGGACCCGGTACCCCCAGCCACCTTCCACCGGCGCCGTCCTTTGATACAGTGCGCTGATCTGTTTGTTGCCATTCTGCCGGTTGGCGGACAGTTGCAGCAGGCGGTAGTTTTCCAGCGGGATGACGAAGAGCGCATTGGCGGCAATATCCCTGGTGTCGCTGACGGTCTTGATCACTCCGAAATTCAGCAAGCTGCCGTTGTCGAAGTTCAGGTTCAGACCGGCGTTGATGGTTGCCAGGTTCGGCTGGCCGCGGTTTTTTTGCTTCAGATAGCCGGCGGTAATAGACATCTTTTTGGTCAGCGTTATGGTGTCCTGCAACTGGATTTCCAGCGAAGGCGCCAGATCCGTATCCGTTACCGTGGCTTGCCAGTAGCTTTTCCCCGCTTTCTGGACCCGCAGCGAGAAACTGTTATTCAGGCTCTGCCGGTCATACTGGATATAGGTCAGCAGGTCGTTGCCTATCTTTGCGCGGCTATAGCCCAGTCCGCCGCTGAGCAGGCCTATGTCCTTGATGGCGTAGGTCAGCGCCAGGCCCAGTGCCTGTTTCTCGCGCATCACGTTGGCATTGCCTTGCACGGTCAGCTGGTTCGAGTATCCGTACCGCATATTGGCAGAAGCGAATGCGCGCCCGTAGGAGTTGCTCTGCTGGCCAAAATCATCGTGCAGCGCGCCCAGTTCAAATGAATAGTCTTTCACGCCGGAGCGTAACAACTGCGCACTGTTGATATAGCTTTGCGTGTAGAGCTGCTGCCGGCCAAGCACGTCGCGGACTACCATCTGCACGTTGCCCTGGCCGGTAAAGACCGGCAGGTTATTGATGGCGAAAGGGCCGGTATCGACATTCTGGCGCATCCTCAATACATTATCGACATAGATATCGACCGTAGAAGGCGAGGCGGCAGTGCCGCGCATTAGCGGCAAGGGCAGGTACTGGTAGCCAGGATTGGTTTCAAATTTGGTGCGCCATTGCACCCCGCCGAAGTAGTACTGGCGCGAAAACGGCGTCGCGGCTGTTACGCTGTCGCCTATCACCAATACGCTCATGTCTTCCGGGAAGTCCCTGGAGTACTGGCTGTCCAGCCGGTACAGCGTGTTGGCGCCGTTCTGGCTGCGGCCTATCATGCGGCTGGTAAAGGTGCCGGCGCCGTCAAACACGCCAACCTCAAATATGCCGGACAGGTTGTTAAGGCCGCTGGTTTTCAGGTAATCCAGATCGTAGTTGAAAAATCCGCCGACATCGGACAGTTTGGCGCCTTTCCGCTGGGTCAGCGTGTTCAGGTCGTAGTCGGTCGTCACGAAGGCATCGCTGGGAACCTTGATGCGTATGGTCTGTGTTTCCTGGTCCGTCATGGTATGCACGGAAGGTATGCCATCGAGGAAAAAATAATTTTCATTGTGGCGCCGCAGTTCGGCCAGTCCGCTATTTTCTGAAGGAATTTTCAATCGCGCTTCCTGGAACAAGCTTTCGGGAGCAAGCAGGCGGTAATCCGTTGTCTGGATGAACCTGACCACACCGGACGTCTCCTTGTCATTGACGATGACCGACAGCAGCAGTTCCTGTTTCTGATAGTAAGAGTCTTCCGCTGCAAAAAGTGGAAACCAGTAGCAAAGCAGGCACCCCAACAAAAACCTACTCAATGCCCTGAATGAGAATTTCCTCTTTCTCGCCATCTTCGTTCTGGAATTCCAATCTGAATTTTGTGGAGGAGGGAACTGATTCCAGCGGCCATTCCTTATGCTGGCCGGGGAGCACGTAGCTGGGCGACGTAACCTTCAATGCAGGCTTCTTGCCATCATCACTCAGCGTGAGCGCATTGATCTTGGCATGCACATTGCCGGCATTGATTGCGACTAGGCTGAATTGTTTCCCCTGTTTCCTGAGTTTCCAGCTGAGCTGTTCTTCTTTTTCTTTCGGCGAAAAAAATACCGGCAGACTGAAGCGCAGCAAGGTGCGGATGCCGGTGGCGGCAGTCTCGGTCGGCACTTCCTCTACCATCAGGCGGTAGGATTTTTCCGTGGACGGTTCCGCATCGGGCGCCGTCCTCAGGCCAAAGCGCACGTATTGGGTCTTGTTAGGCGCCAGCAGAAAAATCGGCGGATTGACCAAAAGATCGTCAGTATCCGTCAGCACTTCCTTGGTGCCGTCAGTGGTCCAGTCGAGCGCGTTGATTTGCAGCCGCACCGGTTCATCGGTCGGATTCGATATCTGGATGACGGCAACGGCGCGGGAAGACTTCAACTGGAACCTGACGGGGTTGATATTGAACGCGGCCGCCAATGCAGTAACCGCCTGCCCCATCATTGCCAGCACAAGACACTTCACCAATAGAGAACGGAAGGATGGCTTTACTATCATTTTTTTATCCGTTTTATTGCCGCAAGAGGCGTATAGCCTCGGTCCTCAGCCAAAATCAATATGTGACCGTGACCAGCACCGCATCGGTGAAGCTGCCTATTGCGCCAGGGCTTTGTCCTGACGGAATACGCGCGTAGACCGTGCTGGCGGCACTTGCACCCGTACCGACAATGGCAACGCCCGTCAGCGCTGTATTACCCCATGTGGTACCACGGCCGGAGTCCTGGTACAGCGAGTAATTCAGAAAAGCGGTATTGCCGGCATTTGCCAGCCGCCTTAATGGGACGATGTCGGTAGAGCCGGACGCCGCATGCGAGCCTTGCCCAAGCGTAATGACTGCAGGTATTAACAGCGTGCAGCTGGTAGTGACGGTTGCAGTAACGTCCTGGTTGGTGGCGGCATTCAGGCTGAGAGGGTCGTACGTGGTGGTAAACCCCGTCGTACTGACGGTGCAGCTATTGGCAATCGTGACTGTATTGGTCATCGTAGCCGTAACCGTCGCAGCGCCGGATAGTTGGCAAACACATAAAGTAGAGACGACAGCAAGAGCGATTTTTTCCGAATATTTGTTATACATCATGCATCCTTCTCGGTGGTTGGACGTTGCTGTTGTTTCATTGAATACAATTTCCTAGACTTATGTAACTGTCAAAGTTGACAGGAGTGAATGCCAAATTATTATTTCTCTCCTATATTGGACGTACGGTTGTCTTCAATAATTACGACAAAAATAAATTTACAACAATTAAACGTAAATTAATTATTTATTAAGGATTTCTAATGAAAAATATTCTAGTATGAAGCCTGCGGAGATTGTCTATTTGAAATCGGCTTGCGAGAGGGATCAGATATGCGTAGCTGGCAAGAAGAACAAATACAGTTGCTTACGGAGACCCACAGCGAAGGCGATTTTCTCAGCGCCTTGTCGCAGATCGCCGATGAACTGGGATTCGATTATTGTGCCTACGGCATGCGCATGCCCTTGCCGCTCGCGCAGCCGCGCATCATCATGCTGAGCAGCCAGCCGCAGCAATGGCAGCGGCATTATCTCGACGACTATTACCATTCGGTCGACAACACCTTGCACGATATGCACTCAATCACGCCCTACATCTGGTCCGGCGAGGAACATACCGGCAGCACCAAATTCTGGGAAGACGCGCGCGCCCACGGTCTGCAGGCCGGCTGGGCGCAGTCCAGTCACGATGCCCGCGGCATCGTGGGCATGCTGACGCTTGCGCGTTCGCGTTCGTACACGTCTTTTAAAGAGTTGCGTAATCGCGCACTGCAAAAGTCCTGGCTGGCACAAACGGCGCATGAAGCGCTGTCGCGCGTGCTGGTGCCCAAGTTCCTGCCGGAAGCGGAAACCCAGCTGACCACCCGGGAGGTGGAAGTACTGCGCTGGAGTGCGGATGGAAAAACCTCGGGAGAGGTCGGCAACATCATGTGCATATCGGAACGCACCGTCAATTTCCACGTCAATAACGCCCTGGTCAAGCTGGGCGCCAACAACAAGACTGCCGGCGTGATCAAGGCGGCGATACTGGGGTTTCTATAAGGCTGGGATTCACCAGCTTGTTTTTCGCTGCGATAAGCGTTGAAGCAATTTGATACAAGTTGCCTTCTACCGCATGCCTTGAATTTGCCAGCGCCGCACGCAGATACGACTATCCCTGCCTGCATCTTGAAGGCGGGACTAGTTCAAGGAGCATAGCCATGACCACCAAAACCGCTTTCCCTTCCTTAGCCGCAATATTGCTTGCCTCTGCGATGCTGGCCGGTGTTGCCGTGCCTGCCATGGCGGCGGACGAGCCGACGCTGCACCAGGTGTATCAGGCCGCGGATGCCGGCAAACTGGGCGAGGCCCAGGAAATGATGCAAAAAGTATTGCACGATCATCCCAATAGCGCCAAGGCACATTTTGTCGAAGCGGAATTATCGGCAAAACAGGGGCGTTTTTCCCAGGCTGAAATAGAGTTGGCAACAGCCGAGCGCCTGGCGCCCGGCTTGCCTTTCGCCAAACCGGCCGCGGTGCAGGAGTTGAAAACCTTGCTGAACAAGGCTGATAGGGCAGAGGCGCAACAGCAGCGCGCGCAATCGCAAATGAATTCACCGGCACCCGCAATCCGTCAGGGAAATGCGTATGAACAGGGTGGCTCCGGCATGCCGTGGGGTATTATCATCCTCGGGGTCGGCGCATTGGCGCTGATCATCTTTTTCGTCCGCAGGAACAGCAGCAGGCCTGCGGTGTACGGCCCAGGCGGCGGCAATCGGTATGGCACCGTTAATCCTATGCAGCAAGGCTATGCGCCTAATGGCTATCCGCAAGCTTACCCGCAGCAGCCCGGCATGACCGGCGGCGGCATAGGCTCGGGCATCATGGGCGGTTTGGCAACCGGTGCGGCTGTCGGTGCGGGGATGGTGGCCGGCGAAGCGTTGATGCACCACTTTACCGACGGTGACAGGCACGAAAGGGCATCCGGCCTGTCCGACCAGTATCTGGCCAACAATGACCGGCCTGTTGACCTGACGCGCAACGATGACATGGGCGGCACCGACTTCGGCGTTTCCGACAACAGTTCGTGGGATGATGCAGGTGGGGGCGGTGGAGGCGACGACTGGGATAATTGATATCCGGGTTGCAGGAGAAAAGTGGCTGAATGAGCCGCTTTTTGTTTTTACATTAGCCTCAACGAGCCGATGCACAAAGCAAACGCACAAAACAAAAGCGCACTAAAAAGTGCGCTTAGTTTTGAAGCTTATGCCCAAATCAAGTGGGGTGACCGATGGGGCTCGAACCCACGACAACAGGAATCACAATCCTGGACTCTACCAACTGAGCTACGGCCACCACTGATTTTCTGCTAACTTCTCTTCCCTGTTTTGCATCAGGAAAGCAAAGAATTATACGAGGTTTTTACGCATCTGGCAAATGTAAATTGCACTAAAGTCATAAAATGTAATGCTTGCTTCATCCACAGGCAAGCGGCTCAGGCCAATGCCAGGGCTTGCACCAGCTCTTTTGCATCATCCAATTTCAGCAGATTGTGTAAGGCATTGCTCAGTCCGGAGCGCGGGCCTGTTGTATAAGTGCCCAGTGTGCCCGGGCTGCCAGCTGCATGCAGGCAGCAGTCTTGCATAAGCAGTCTTTGCAGGTGGCGCGCCACCGCATCGCCGGTATCGACAATGCTGACATCGGATGCCTGCTTGCCCGATTGCTGGAGCAATTGCCGTATCAACGGCAATACGAACGGGTAGTGGGTGCATCCAAGCACCAGCGTATCGGCGCCTTGTGCTATTAATGGCGCGACATAACGCTGCAACAGCAGCGCGGTGGCCTGAGACTGCAGCTCACCTTTTTCTATCTGGTCTGCGAGACCGACGCAGGCTTGCGGCAAGAAGCTGACTTTGCTCTCTTTGCTGAGTTGCGTCTTCAGGGCGATGAACTTCTGACTCTCCAGCGTGCGGCGGGTTGCCATGACGCCGATGATGCCGGTCTTGCTGAGAGCGATAGCGGGCTTTAATCCCGGCTCCACGCCGATGACGATCAGGGACGGGTGCGCCTGCCTGATCGCCGCAATCGCCGCGGCGGTGGCAGTATTGCACGCAACTACCAGCGCCTTGATGCCTTGGACCAGCAAGAACTGCGCGATTGCCAGCGAGCGCTGGACGATCACGGCTTCCGGCTTGTCGCCATACGGCGCAAAGCCGGAATCGGCAAAGTACAGCAGGGATTCATGCGGGAGCAGTTGCCGGATATGCTGCAGCACCGACAAGCCGCCCACGCCGGAGTCGAATACGCCGATAGGCGCATTGGCGATTGAGGCGTGCGGCTGTGCTGCTTGCATCAGGCGACGGAGACGGGGATCTTGCCTATCTTTGCCTGCCATTCTTTCGGCCCGGTGTTATGCACCGACGTGCCGCTGGAGTCCACGGCGACAGTAACAGGCATGTCAACCACGTCGAACTCGTAGATCGCTTCCATGCCCAGGTCGGCAAAGCCGACAACCTTCGCCGTCTTGATTGCCTTGGAAACCAGGTAAGCTGCGCCGCCGACTGCCATCAGGTAGGCAGACTGGTGCTTCTTGATCGATTCAATGGCGACAGGGCCGCGCTCTGCCTTGCCTATCATCGAGATCAGGCCGGTTTTTTCCAGCATCATGTCGGTGAATTTATCCATACGGGTAGCAGTGGTCGGGCCGGCCGGGCCTACGGCTTCGTCGCGTACCGGATCAACCGGGCCTACGTAGTAGATCACGCGGTTGGTGAAGTCCACCGGCAATTGCTCGCCCTTTGCCAGCATGTCCTGGATGCGCTTATGCGCGGCATCGCGGCCGGTCAGCATCTTGCCATTCAGCAGCAGGGTCTGGCCCGGCTTCCACGAGGCGACTTCCTCCTTGGTGAGCTTATCCAGATCGATGCGTTTCGATTTCTCGGTATCGGCTACCCAGTTGACATCGGGCCAGCTGGACAATGATGGCGGCTCCATGTAGACCGGGCCTGAGCCATCCAGCACAAAATGCGCATGGCGGGTCGCCGCGCAGTTGGGGATCATTGCGACGGGCTTGGAGGCAGCATGGGTAGGGTGCATGCGGATCTTCACGTCCAGCACCGTGGTCAGGCCGCCCAGGCCTTGCGCGCCTATGCCCAGCGCATTGATTTTTTCGCACAATTCTATGCGCAGCTCTTCGGTCTTGTTTTGCGGGCCGCGTTGCAGCAGCTCATACATGTCGATGTCTTCCATCAGCGATTCTTTGGCCATCAGCATCGCTTTTTCTGCGGTGCCGCCTATGCCTATTCCCAGCATGCCGGGCGGGCACCAGCCCGCGCCCATGGTCGGCACGGTTTTCATGACCCAGTCCACCAGCGAATCGGACGGGTTCAGCATGACGAACTTGCTCTTGTTTTCCGAGCCGCCGCCCTTGGCCGCGACCTGCACGTCAACGGTATTGCCCGGCACCAGTTCCATGTGGATGACTGCCGGCGTGTTGTCCTTGGTGTTCTTGCGTTCAAAATGCGGATCGGCCACGATGGAGGCGCGCAGCACATTGTCCGGATTGGCGTAGCCCTGGCGCACGCCTTCGTTGACGGCGTCGGTGATGGAGCCTGTGCCGAAGCCTTCGAAGCGTACTTCCATGCCTATCTTCAGGAATACATTGACGATGCCGGTATCCTGGCAGATAGGCCGGCGGCCTTCGGCGCACATGCGGGAGTTGGTCAGGATCTGCGCGATTGCATCCTTCGCGGCCGGGCTTTGTTCGGCTTCATAAGCGCGCGCCAGGTGAGCAATGTAATCGGCCGGATGGTAGTAGCTAATGTATTGCAATGCGGCGGCGACGGATTCAATAAGGTCTGCTTTTTTGATGACTGTCATGATGTTGGCTATATGGCTGGGAAGGAAACTGAGGTGGAAGCTGGAAATTGGGCGGCTTAATGCTCGGGGCTGAAATGCTGCGTCTTGGTGACGATGTAGTCGCAATAGGCGATGGCAATCGCAGACAGCAAGAACACGGCGTGGATAACGGTTTGCGCAATCCAGACGTTGGCATTGGCTTCCGGATTGATAAAGGTCTTCAGCAGGTGTATCGACGAAATACCGATGATCGCCATCGCCAGCTTGACCTTCAGCACGGAGGCATTCACATGCGACAGCCATTCCGGCTGATCGGGATGTCCATCCAGTCCCAGCTTTGAGACGAAGGTTTCATAACCGCCGATGATCACCATGATCAGCAGGTTGGAAATCATCACTACGTCGATGAGGCCCAGCACCACCAGCATGATCGTGGTTTCGGTCAGCCTGCTGGGCTTGTCGCCGAGATGGGGAAAATTGGAGAGGATGTGGTCCAGTGCCGTCTGGCTGCCAAACGCGGCGCTGATCAGGTCGACCAGTTCATACCAGAAATGATAGACATACACGCCCTGCGCGAGTATCAAGCCCAGGTACAGCGGAACCTGCAGCCAGCGGCTCAAAAAAATCAGGTTGGCCAACGGCGATAGTTTGGACGGGGCTGCTTTTTCTGGCATGGTGTGTTCCGGGCCGGGAAACCGGAACCGGTGTTTATTTTGAATCAAGCCGCCATTTTACACGCGCACAGGCATTTGCTAAAGCGGGTATCGTAAACAGGCTCGCCCAGGATCGCGAAAACAGGGCGTGGTTACTTGCTGAAATTGATATAAACAGCGTCTTGCTGTATTGTAGTTCGTCGTAGTTCTTTGCAAACGTAAGGCCTAAGTAAGTCTGCCGGAATATGGTAGCGTCAATCCGCGAGTGCCTGTTTTTAAGGCATCTGTGCCGCCGCCGTGACTGTAGTAGAGCTTATTATTAAAACAAGTTGGAGATGATTATGTCAGAAATAGAAACCGCAAAGCAGGAATCCCGTGTGTTTTCGCCGCCTGCGGCGTTTGTTGCCAATGCCAACATTTCCGGGATGGATGCCTACAATGCGCTGTGCGCAGAAGCGGAAAAAGATTATGAGGGTTTCTGGGGCCGTCTGGCCAAGGAAAACCTGCACTGGCACAAGCCTTTCACCAAGGTGCTGGATGAAAGCGCCGCGCCGAACTACAAATGGTTTGAAGACGGGCTGCTGAACGTTTCCTATAACTGCCTGGACGTGCACCTGCAAAACGGCAATGCCGACAAGACAGCGCTGATTTTTGAATCCGATTCCGGCGACGTTACCCGCGTCAGCTACAAAGAGCTGCATGAAAAGGTTTGCAAGTTCGCCAACGGCCTGAAGTCCCTGGGGATTAAAAAAGGCGACCGCGTCGTCATTTACATGCCGATGTCGATTGAAGGCGTGGTCGCCATGCAGGCCTGCGCGCGTATCGGTGCAACGCACTCGGTAGTGTTCGGAGGTTTTTCCGCCAAGTCGCTGCAGGAGCGTATTGTTGATGTGGGCGCGGTTGCGGTGATCACGGCGGATGAACAGGCGCGCGGCGGCAAATCGCTGCCGCTGAAATCCATCGTGGATGAAGCGTTGACGCTGGGCGGATGCGAAAAAATCAAGGACGTCGTGGTGTACAAGCGTACCGGCGGCAACATCAATTTCACCGCCGGCCGCGATTTGTGGCTGCATGAACTGGTTGCATCCCAATCCAGCGTTTGTGAGCCGGAATGGGTCAGTGCTGAGCATCCGCTGTTCATTCTGTACACCTCCGGTTCCACCGGAAAACCCAAGGGTGTCCAGCATTCTTCCGGCGGCTATCTGTTGTGGGCGCTGCTGACGATGAAGTGGACCTTCGACATCAAGCCCAGCGACGTATTCTGGTGTACTGCCGACATAGGCTGGGTCACCGGCCACAGCTACATTACCTACGGCCCGTTGGCAGCGGGCGCGACCGAAATCGTGTTCGAGGGCATCCCTACCTATCCGAATGCCGGCCGCTTCTGGGACATGATACAAAAGCATAAAGCGACGATTTTTTATACCGCGCCGACAGCGATACGCTCGCTGATCAAGGCCGCTGATGGCGATGAGAAAATTCATCCCAAACAGTACGACCTGACATCGCTGCGCCTGCTCGGATCGGTGGGCGAGCCTATCAATCCCGAAGCCTGGATGTGGTATTACAAACATATCGGCGGCGAGAAATGCCCGATTGCAGACACCTTCTGGCAGACGGAAACCGGCGGTCACATGATCTCGCCTTTGCCGGGCGTAACACCGATGGTGCCGGGTTCCTGCACACTGCCTCTGCCGGGCATCATGGCGGCCATCGTGGATGAAACCGGCCATGATCTGCCGAACGGGCAGGGCGGTATCCTCGTCGTTAAAAAACCCTGGCCGGCCATGATACGCACGATCTGGGGCGACAATGAGCGTTTCAAGAAGAGCTACTTCCCCGAAGAGCTGGGCGGCACCATCTACCTGGCAGGCGACGGCGCGATCCGCAACAAGGATACCGGTTACTTCACAATCACCGGCCGTATCGACGATGTACTGAATGTCTCAGGTCACCGCATGGGCACCATGGAGATAGAGTCGGCGCTGGTGGCCAATCCGCTGGTGGCAGAGGCTGCGGTAGTAGGCAAGCCGGACGATACGACAGGCGAAGCCATCTGCGCCTTCGTCGTGCTGAAACGCAGCCGTCCCACCGGGGAGGAGGCCAAGCAGATCGCCACCGAGCTGCGCAACTGGGTCGCCAAGGAAATCGGCCCGATTGCCAAGCCCAAGGAAATCCGATTCGGCGACAACCTGCCGAAGACGCGCTCCGGCAAGATCATGCGGCGTTTGCTACGTGTGCTGGCCAAGGGAGAAGAGATCACCCAGGATATCTCCACGCTGGAAAACCCGGCGATTCTGGAGCAGTTGAAGCAGGCACAGTAGTCGGCTTTTTCCGCGATTGAAAATAGAAAAAGAGAGGATACGTCCTCTCTTTTTTGATTGTGGGTTTATTTGTGTTGAACGGTTTTCGCCGTGTCCACGGTCTGCACCAGCGTATCCAGCAGCCAGCTGCCCGCAGGCCCCAGGCTGCGACGGCGCGACCATACTGCATCGACCTGTACGCTTTTTGGCCATCCCATGCCTTGCAGTTCCACCAGACTGTCTGCGGCAAAGCGCTTGCGTATCCAGCTCGGCAGTTCAACCCAGCCAAAGCCTAGCTCCGCCATTTCCATCAGCAGCAGATAGCTGGAAGAAGACCAGGCCTTGCCACGCCGGCGCTGCACGGCGTCGTCCGTATAGGTATTAAGCCTGAGCTCGCGGTGCTGGTGCAGCAGCGCGGTGCTGATCCGATTTGCCGTCGCCAGTGGGTGGCGCTTGCCAACGTACAGGCCTATCGTTGAATGCTCTGCAATGGACTCAAAACCTATGTCGGGCGGATAATCCGGTTGCGCCGCTACCAGCCCCAGTTGCGCGCGTCCTTCCTGCACCAGTGCCACGACATCGGTATGTTCGGCAACCATGCATTCAAGTTCCAGATGCGGATAGCGGCGCTCAAAATCGCCCAGCACCAGCTCCAGAGGCACCTGGTAGGTATCCGATACGACTAGCGACAGATGCGACTCCAGGCCGCCGGCCAGCTGGCTCGCAGCACGCGCCATTTGGTCATTGGACTCGATGACCTGCTGTGCATGCAGCAGCATTGCCTTGCCGTGCTCGGTCAACGTGGGGCGGCGCGTGCTGCGGTCAAACAAGCTCAGGCCGAGGTCAATTTCCAGATTGGCGATGGCTTCGCTGACGGTGGATTGCTGTTTGCCGAGTTTGCGCGCAGCGGCAGAGAAAGAGCCCAGCGTTGCAGCCTCGGCAAACATGGCGAGAGATTCAATGGAAGGGCGCATCGTTGGCCACTTATGTTGTTATATTGGCTATTCATCGGTTTTGCCGATGGTAATTGATTTTAACATATCGGGGATATCGCTGAAAATGCAGGCAATCAATAGCAATGATAGAAAGACGGCAATGAAAAAAATGTCAAACACGGCATATACGGCACATATGGCCAAGAAAAGCCTGTGGGAAAGGGCGCTGCACGCAATCCTGTTTGAGGTGACGGCAATCGCCATCAGCGCACCTTTGCTGGTTGGTGTGATGGATATATCGCTGTCCGCGGCCGGTACGCTGACAATATTTGTTTCGTTGGCAGCAATGCTGTGGAATGTCGTTTTTAATATGGCCTTTGACCGCATGCTGCGCTCCATGCGCCGCGGACGCGATCTGAAAGTCAGGATCGTGCATGCGATGGCTTTTGAGCTGGGGCTGCTGCTGATGGTTGTACCCATGGCGGCGTGGTGGCTGGATATCAGCCTGCTGAATGCATTTTTGCTGGATATCGGCCTGGTCTTGTTTTTCCTGCCGTATACGCTGGTGTTTAACTGGATCTACGACGCCGCGCGGGAGGTGTTGGTAAAACGCCAGACGGCGGCATCCTCCTGAAATGGACGTAAAAAAAGCGCTGCTCAGAGGCAGCGCTTGTTGATCTTGTTGACGGGGCAGGCTGATCAGCGGTTGGTGCGCGACATGAATACCAGGCGCTCAAACAGATGTACGTCCTGCTCATTTTTCAGCAACGCGCCATGCAGGGGCGGCACGACGGTCTTGCTGTCCTTGCTGCGCAAGGCTTCTGCCGGGATATCCTCGGCCAGCAGCAGCTTGAGCCAGTCTATCAGCTCCGAGGTAGACGGCTTTTTCTTCAAGCCGGCGACATCGCGCACTTCATAAAAAGTTTGCAGCGCCTGCGCCAGCAGTTCGCTCTTCAATTTTGGGAAATGCACATCCACGATTTTCTGCATCGTGTCCTTGTCCGGGAATTTGATGTAATGGAAGAAGCAGCGGCGCAGGAAGGCATCCGGCAGTTCCTTTTCATTATTGGACGTGATGATGACCAGCGGGCGGTGTACTGCCTTCACCATCTCACGGGTTTCATACACGTAGAACTCCATGCGGTCCAGCTCACGCAGCAGGTCGTTCGGGAATTCAATGTCGGCCTTATCGATTTCATCGATCAGCAGCACGACCGGCTCATCGGCGGTAAATGCCTGCCACAGCACGCCCTTGACGATGTAGTTATGGATATCCTTGACACGCTCGTCGCCCAGTTGCGAATCGCGCAGGCGGGATACTGCATCGTATTCGTACAGGCCCTGCTGCGCCTTGGTCGTGGACTTGATATGCCATTGCAGCAGCGGCATGTTCAGTGCGGCTGCCACTTCTTCCGCCAGCATGGTCTTGCCGGTACCGGGTTCGCCTTTGATCAGCAAAGGACGTTGCAGCGTCAATGCAGCATTGACAGCCAGTTTCAGATCATCGGTCGCGACATAATTTTGTGCGCCATCAAAGCGGGGTGCCTGAGTCATAGTATGCGAGCAGAAAATAAAGTGGGCTAAAAGTTCTTCGAGTATAAGCGAGAACGGCGAATCTTGTGAACGAGTGTTCTATTTTGACGACGCAGCAGGCAAAACAGCATCTGCAGTGCAGGCATCAGGCTGGCGGCATCTGCTGTTTTTTTGCCCAAAATCCAAAGCAGTCTTGATTTTTTAAGCTGTCAAGCTGCTATTTTTCTGCAAGTTTGGGTTTAATCGGCTAGAATATTGTGTTGGATCAAATCGCTTCGTTTGCTAATTCTATCCCTGCTACTATGAAAAAATTGCTTGCACTTCTCGCTCTGGCGGGTATTGCCCAGGTCGCCACCGCGGCCGAAATCGTCGGCAACGCCAAAGCTGCTGAAAACAAAATCGCAATGTGTATCGGTTGCCACGCCATTCCAGGCTACAAGGCGACCTTTCCTGAAGTGTTCCAGGTGCCGATGATAGGCGGCCAATCCGCCAAGTACATCGAAAGCGCATTGAATGCGTATAAAAAAGGTGATCGCAAGAATCCGTCCATGCGCGGCATCGCCGGCAGCCTGAGCGACCAGGATATTGCTGACCTCGCAGCTTACTACTCACAACAACAAAAATAAGAACGGGAGCTGATGATGAAAAAAAATATCTTGTTGGCCGCATTGTTGTCCGCGACTTCTTTTGCAGCCTTTGCCGGCGGCGATGTTGATGCAGGCAAGGCAGCAGTTGCAAAATTCACCTGCGCATCCTGCCATGGCGCCGATTTCAAGACACCGATCGACCCATCCTATCCAAAGCTGGCCGGCCAGAACCAGGATTACCTGGCGCATGCGCTGAAGTCCTACCAGCGCGGTGCAGACGGCCCTAACGGTCGTGGCAACGCAATCATGGGTGCGCAAGCCAAGGCATTGAACGATAGCGATATTGAAAATATCGCAGCTTACCTGCATACACTGCCGGGCACGCTGGTACTGAAAAAATAACAGGCCCTTGCCTGAAACAAAAAGCCACGAGCGATCGTGGCTTTTTTTATTGGGCTCGCTGGAGTTAACCGCAGCAGCACACTAACTGGCCCGCCTTTTCAGCGAATCGATATAGGCCGCACCGTCCGGCGGCAAGCCTGTGCGCTGGGAGTTCCATAACATCTCGCCCAGGCACTCCATGATCTGATGGTGTGCTTCATGGTCGGAATTGAATTTCTGTGCCAGTGACTGGAATGCGGCGCGCACGCCGGGCGGCTGGTCTACCGAAATCTGTTCGGCAATCGTCAGGTGCATCGATAGATGCAGGAAGGGGTTGCTCTGGCCTGCATCCACGCTATAGGTGGCCTCCAGCGCGGCTTCCACGTCGTTCAGCGATTCGTGATATTCCGGGTGGCGGTTGATCCAGTCGGACGCGATGACTTCCATCGGCGTCAAAATTTCCCTGGCATTGGTCTTGCGGTAGGTCTCGCAAAAAAAACGGCGTACGTCGTGCTGGCTGGGGGTAAACATCACATTATCTGCAAAAGCGGTACAGCCTCTATTGTACGGTGATTTGCATACCGCTGTTCAGGGCTTGATCAGGCTATTGAGCAAGACAGGGGCTGAACAAAGCGGCAACATCAGGTATCATCCGCAGGTATCCAGTGTCCGCCACTTATCGGGGCACTGACACCCTGATCAACTCAATGGCAGCATGCCGGAATCCACCTGGAGATAGTTATGTTAAGCACCGAAAACCTGGGCACCTTGTTTACCAATGCGCGCACCCACAACGTATGGCAGGACAAGCCGGTCACCGACGCGCAACTGCACCAGATTTACGACCTGATGAAATGGGGTCCTACGTCCGCGAATACCTCGCCTGCACGTATCGTATTCGTACGCAGCGAAGCCGAAAAAGAGAAGCTGGTTGCCTGCGTAGGCCCAGGCAATGTGGACAAGACACGCTCAGCGCCGGTGACGGCAATCATCGGCATGGACATGGAGTTCTATGAAAAACTGCCGCAGCTGTTCCCGCATGCAGATGCGCGCGCATGGTTCCTCGGCAATCAGCCTATGATCGATGCGACAGCATTCCGCAACTCATCGCTGCAGGGTGCCTACTTCATCGTGGCAGCCCGCGCGGTGGGTCTGGATTGCGGTGCGATGTCGGGTTTTGATGCAGAAAAAGTCAATGCGGCCTTTTTTGCCGGCACCAAGGTCAAGGCCAATTTCCTGTGCAACCTGGGCTACGGCGACGTAGAAAAACTGTTCCCGCGTTCGCCGCGCCTGGCTTTCGACGAAGCCTGCAAGATCGTTTAATATCAGGCGGTAGCGCCGCCCCCCCCTGTGTCGGGGAGTGCGGCGCTCTGGTTTCCAGCAGTGATCGCCTTCGCTTACACGCCTTTCGGTACCGGCGTCTTGTCCTTGTACTCGCACAGATCAGCGATCATGCAGTTCCAGCATTTAGGCGTGCGCGCCAGGCAGGTGTAGCGGCCATGCAGGATCAGCCAGTGGTGGGCATCCAGCCGGTATTCCGCAGGGACTGCCTTCATCAGTTTTTCTTCCACGACGTCCACATTCTTGCCGGGCGCGATGCCGGTACGGTTCGATACGCGGAAGATATGCGTATCCACGGCAATGGTGGCTTCGCCAAAGGCCGTATTGAGCACCACGTTGGCGGTCTTCCGGCCAACACCCGGCAGGGCTTCCAGCGCTTCGCGCGTGCGCGGCACGCGGCCGCCGTGCTCGGCAATGAGGATGCGGCAGGTTTCGATAACGTTCTTGGCCTTGGTGCGGAACAAGCCTATGGTCTGGATATACGGGATCAGTCCGTCCACTCCCAGCGCATAAATGCTTTCCGGCGTATTGGCCATCGGATACAGTTTGCGCGTCGCCTTGTTGACCGATACGTCGGTTGCCTGGGCAGACAATAGCACCGCAATCAGCAGTTCAAAAGGGGTCGTATATTCCAGTTCGGTAGTGGGATGCGGATTCTGTTCCTTGAGCCGGGCAAAAATTTCCTGTCTGATGGTCGCGTTCATGATGTGTCGTTCTTGTTTTCGGGATGGTCGTTTTCCAGCTTCTTTAGCCGTGCACGCTCAATGGCAGCGGCGATGATGGCCTTCTTCCGCTGCTGCGCCTCTACCTCTTCCGGCGTCAGTGCCGGTTCCGCGGAGATGCTTTGCAGCTTGGCGGCAGCCTTGGCAGCCAGCCTGTCGTCGTTTTCCTGCTTGTCGCGTTTCAGCCTGGCTTGCCGCGCATGGAATTGCACGCGTGCCTGGTCTGCCTGCTGCTGCGACCAGGCATCCCATCCGGTTTTTCCTGGCGTTATGTCCACCATGCTGATGCAATCCACAGGGCAGGGCGCCACGCACAGGTCGCAGCCGGTGCACAGATCCGGCAGTACCGTATGCATCTGCTTGGGCGCGCCCATGATGGCGTCAACCGGGCAGGCCTGGATACATAGCGTGCAGCCTATGCAATAGGCTTCGTCGATCAGCGCAACAGGGCGCACGCGTTCATGGCCGTGGCTAATGTCCAGCGGGATTACCGGCTTACCCAGCAGTCCGGCCAGCCGGGCTACGCCTTCCTGGCCTCCCGGCGGGCATTGGTTGTAGCCGGCACTGCCGTCAGCGATTGCTTCGGCATAGGGCCTGCACGCCGGGTAGCCGCATTTGGTGCACTGTGTCTGCGGCAACAGGTTTTCCAGCTGGTCTGCCAGTGTGAGCGTTATGGGAATTGTTGGCGGGGTGAAGGACACGAGGTGATTATTGGCGGCGGCTTAAAGTGCCATTATCCCTCCAAATCACTGCTCCCACAAAGTAAAAGCCGCCGGCATCTACATGCGGGCGGCTCTTTTAAACGCTTAATCGAATTTAATCGAGTTATTCTAACTACCGAGAGACTTAAGCGTGTTCCTTGATGAACTCGGCGATTTTCGGCGCAATGACTTCGCGCCAGCGGCGGCCTGAAAAAATGCCGTAGTGGCCGCACTTCGGCGCGACGAAATCCTGTTTCATCTTGGCCGGCAGTCCACTGCACAGATCGTGTGCGGCCTGGGTCTGGCCCGCGCCGGAAATGTCATCCAGCTCACCTTCGATGGTAAACAGTGCCACGGTCTTGATATCTTGCGGACGCACCAGCTTGCCTTCCACTTTCCACGTGCCTTTCGGCAGGTCGAAGTCCTGGAACACTGTCTTGATCGTTTCCAGGTAGTAGTCGGCGGGCATGTCCAGCACCGCATTATATTCGTCGTAGAACTTGCGATGCTGTTCGGCAGACTCGTCATCGCCCTGGATCAGGTGTTCGTAAAAATCGTAGTGGCTTTGTGCATGGCGGTCCGGGTTCATTGCGACGAAGCCGGCATGCTGCAGGAAACCAGGGTAGACCTTGCGGCCGCTACCTGGATAGTTTGCCGGCACGCTATAGATCACCGTATTCTCAAACCAGGAGAATTTCTTTTCGGTTGCCAGGTTATTGACAGCGGTAGGCGATTTGCGCGGGTCTATCGGGCCGCCCATCATCGTCATCGTTTTCGGCAGCTTGGGATCTTTGTCGGTTGCCATCAACGAGATTGCCGCGAGCACAGGCACAGTCGGCTGGCACACGGAGATCACATGCACGTCGGGCCCCAGCAGGCGGATGAATTCCTGCACGTAGTAGATATAGTCATGCAGATGGAATTCGCCATCGCTAGCCGGCACCATGCGTGCATCGGTCCAGTCGGTGATAAAGACATCGTGTTGCGGCAACAGGCCGCGTACGGTATCGCGCAGCAGCGTCGAATGGTGGCCGGACAAAGGCGCGACCAGCAGCACTTTCGGCTGTTTCAGCTTGGCGACATCCTTATCGGACAATATCTTCTGGAAGTGCAACAGTCTGCAAAATGGCTTGGTCAGCGTTGTCGTTTGCGCTATTTCCACTGTCTTTTCGTTGATCGTCGTGGAAGTGATACCGAACTCAGGCTTTTCATAATCCTTGCCCAGCCTGTAGACCAGCTCGTACGCCGCTGCAATACGCTGCGAATAGGGCGTGTGCGCAAAAGGCGATACCGGATTGGTGAAGAGCTTGGACGAGGCCTCTGCCCACTGGGTCAGCGGATTCAGGAAGGCGCGGTTCAGTTCGTGTAATTGATAAAGCATGATGTTAACTTTCAGATAGGGTAGCAATCCGATTCGAATGAATGAGCCACCTTGTTGCGATGCATCATAAACCAGTTTCAGAATTTTGTCGCAAGCAGGCCTGACGACATGATGTCTTGCTGTTAAATACTGTTAATTCTTGTGGGAAATACGTAGCACGGCTAGTAAAACCATACCAGAACCTCGATTTTCTTCATGAGATCCGGCAGGCCGGCAAACGTACACGTCCAATATTGTCTGATTGTTATAGGTATCTTCGTACCCTAGGGAACTATTTTACACCGGAAATGGCAACATACCGGACTTGCTGAGTTTTGAATTTGCACTATATTGCATTTTTGCGCCGACGACCGGAAATTTTCATCTGTCCAGATGTTGAGCAGATGCTGGGAAGCGGCGGACAGTTCGATGCATGAGACGGCGGGAGAGATTGGAGACAGCCTGAGACGTGGCAGCGATTTTCAGTCGCCTGCAACTGGGCAGTTTAGCGGGCTGCTGCATACGGAGGCGGAGGCGCAGAGGGTCTGTCGTCCAGCGCCGTAAAAACATCAAAGCCGGAGATGAAACTGCGGAAGGCGAGACGCTCCGCACATCCTTAAAAGCATACCCCAATGTACTGTCTCCATGCGCCCGTCTTCTCATTTTCGCCACACTAAAATCACCCGCGCCGACTATTTTTTGTGAATGCGGTTACATGTCTCGCCGCGAGTGCATTCTTTGATACATTAGAGCCATCTCGCTGCTACCGATGAGATGTGTTTTAAGTGCATGCGCCCCCAGTCAACACCACAGAATCAGGCTCCATCATGCGTGCGCAGGGTATAAGGTCTTTCTTGTTCCGCCCCAGGATCATTGCGGTCTTCGTGGTGCTGCTGTGCTGCGCTGTAGCGGCGCTACTGCTCAGGGAAGAATTGCGCACCTCGGCGCAGCAGGCTCGCTTCTTCAACCGGATTGCGGGAGAAAGCAAATTCTCCGTCGACGCCGGCGCCAGCAAATCCATACGTTTCCCGCAAAAAGCCCCGTTTGATGAAAGACTGGGGTATTCCGACCTGCCGGGCTTTTTAAATAAATTGCAATCGCGGGAATTTGAAATATCCCGCCAGGCCAGCATCTCGCCGCGTATGGCGCAACTGGTGGACGATGGCTATTTTGCCCCTTACCAGGAGAAGGCACAGGGCGGCCTCAGCATTGTCGATTGCCACGACCAGACGCTGTTCCAGGAGCGCTATCCCAAGCGCGTATATGCCGGCTTCGACGACATAGCGCCTTTATTGATCAATACGCTGCTGTTTATTGAAAACCGTGAACTGCTGGATGGGCAGTATCCGAAACGCAACCCTGCCGTGGAATGGGACAGGCTGACACTGGCGGTGATGAACAAGGGCATGCAAGTGTTTACCGGTGATGCTCGCACGCCGGGCGGCAGTACACTGGCAACGCAGATAGAAAAATATCGCCATTCGCCTGAAGGCCGGACCGCATCGGCCAGGGAAAAGCTGCACCAGATGGTATCGGCATCTCTCAGGGCTTATCAGCATGGGGAGGATACGTCTGCTGTCAGGCGGCAGATCGTTGTGACTTACCTCAACACGATGCCTTTGTCTGCGAAGCCAGGTTTCGGCGAAGTGAATGGGCTTGGCGACGGCCTGTGGGTGTGGTACGGGCGCGAACTCGGCGATGTCAACCGTGAGCTGAAGGCGGTGACTCCGGCAGCAAAGACCGATGGCGATCTTGGCGAGCGGCCGCAGATGTACAAGCAGGCGCTGAGCCTGATGATTTCCCAGCGGCGGCCGTCTTATTACCTGGACGGCAATGAAGCCGACCTGGAGCAGCTGACCGACAGCCATCTGCGCCTGCTGGGCAGTGCCGGCATCATCGGCCCGCAGTTCCGCGATGCTGCGCTGAAGGCAAAATTGCAGCGTAACGCACACAAGCTCAATGCACCGGCGGTGTCTTTTGTGACCCGCAAGGCCGCTAATACGGTACGCAACCATCTTGCAGGCCTGCTGGGCGGCAGCCGCCTTTATGATCTGGACCGGCTGGATGTCAATGTCGCCAGCACGCTGGATGCGCCGGTGCAGGAAGCCGTCACCGGCCTGCTCAGGGAGCTGCGTGATCCGGCAAAGGCAGAGGCGGCCGGCCTCAACAGCAAGCAGTTGCTGGACCGCGGCGATCCGTCCAAGGTTGTCTATAGTTTTACGCTGTATGAGCGCGGAGAAGACCGGAACTACCTGCGGGTGCAGACCGACAACTTCGACCAGCCGCTTAATATCAACGAAGGAACCAAGCTGGACCTTGGCTCCACGGCCAAGCTGCGCACGCTGGTGACCTATCTTGACCTGATGGCGCACCTGCACGAGCATCTCGCCGGCATGGGCAAGCAAGAGTTGCGCGCGGTTGAGGTGGACAGGAAGGATGTGCTAACGCGCTGGGCCATCGAATACATTGCGGCTGCCGAAGACAAAAGCCTGAAGGCGATGCTGACAGCGGCGCTGGACCGGCGCTACTCGGCCAATCCGGGTGAGCAGTTCATGACCGGCGGCGGCATGCACCGTTTCGATAATTTCAAGCATGAGGACGATAATCAGATCATGGCCGTGCGCGACGGCCTGCGCAATTCCGTCAACCTCGTGTTCATCCGGCTCATGCGCGACATCGTCCATCACTATATGTTTCAGGTACCCGGATCGTCGGCCAGCCTGCTGCAGGATGCGGATGACCCGCGCCGGGCTGCCTACCTGTCTCGCTTTGCCGACAGGGAAGGCAAGGTATTCATCCGCCGCTTCCTGAGCAAATACCAGGGCAAGAACACGCAGGACGCGGAAGACCTGCTGCTGGACAACGTGAAGCCAGCGGCGTCGCGGCTGGCCGCCATCCTGTTCGGTATCCAGCCGGACGCCAGCCTGGCGGAGTTCAAGGCTTTCCTGAATGCGAGGCTGCCTGCCGGCACCGGGCTGGGCGACGGCAAGCTGGAGAAAATGTACACACAGTATTCGCCGCAGCAGATGTCGCTGGCGGACCGCGGTTACGTCGCCCGCGTCCATCCGCTGGAGCTGTGGCTGATCAGTTACCTGCGCACGCATCCGGATGCCACGCAGGCGCAGGTCATGCAGGCCAGCGTGCAGGAGCGGCAAGAGGTATACGCATGGCTGTTCTCTACGCACCGTAAGCATGCGCAGGACAAGCGCATCCTGGACCTGCTGGAGCAGGAGGGTTTCCTGGAAATTCACCAGCAGTGGAAGCGCCTAGGCTATCCTTTCGAATCGCTGGTGCCGTCTTATGCCTCGGCGTTGGGCGCTTCCGCCGACAGGCCGGCGGCGCTGGCCGAGCTGATGGGCATACTGGTCAATAATGGCGTGCGCAAGCCCAATATGCGTATCAAGTCCTTGCATTTCGCCGCTGCGACGCCGTATGAAACGCTGCTGCAATTCCATCCCGGCGCGCAGGAACAGGTGCTGGCGCCGGAGGTCGCGCAAGCGGCGCTGGCAACCATACGGCTGGTGGTGGAAGACGGCACGGCCAGGCGGGTCAAACAGGCTTTTGCGCGCGCTGACGGCAGTTTCATTCCGGTTGGCGGCAAAACCGGCACCGGCGACAACCGCTTCGACACCTTCGGCGCCCATGGCCAACTGATCGAGTCGCGTGTCGTCAACCGCTCCGCGACTTTTGTGTTCAACATCGACCAGCGCTTCTTCGGCACCATCATTGCCTATGTGCCGGGCGCGCAGGCGGCCGGCTACGACTTCACCAGCGCCTTGCCGGTGCAGTTGCTGAAGCTGCTCGCGCCGACGCTGATGCCGCTGGTGGACGATTCTGGCAATGCCGCGTCCATGATGCTCACCTCGTCCGCTCCATCCACCCCTGCCGAAACGGCAGCTGCTGCGCCCGTGGCAGGCAAGGGCGTGTGCCTTAATTAAGCCAGCTTTAAGCCAGCCGGCCAGGTCCCCCAATTTGCCGGCCGGGAAATACCAGGTTTTTTTCTCGCAAGCAGTGCGACTTCGTCTATACTTTTCAGCTTGTCATGCTTGAATGCTTATCCGCCTATGCACTATGCCCTAGACCTGCGCACCTTCATTTTCAGCCATTATTTTTATACCGGCTTCAGGATCGCTATCGGCGTCATCGGGTTGACCTCTCTTGTCCTTGCTTACGCCGACTTGCCGACTGCAATGACGGTGTGTATAGGCGCCTTGTGCACCAGCCTGATGGACATGCCCAGTCCGTTACGACACAAATTCAACGAAATGCTGTCCAGTGTGCTGCTATGCACGGCGGTCACGCTGATCATCAGTTTATGCGCGCCGTTCAATCTGCTGCTCAGCATCATGCTGGTGATCATCAGCTTCCTGGCCAGCATGATGGTGGTGTACGGCAAAAAAACCATGCCCCTGCAGTTTGCCGCCCTGTTCGTCATGACGCTGTCGATGGAAAACGAGCTCAGCGCCCGCGAGGCCTTCCTGCACAGCGGGCTGTTCCTGGCCGGCGGCCTATCCTATATGACTTATTCGATGGTGGTGTCCTGGTTCCTGCGCAACCGCATCAGGCAGCAGATCCTGGCGGAAGCCTTGTTTGAACTGACCCGGTACATCGATATCAAGGCCGGTTTCTACGACACCAGCACCGACCTGAACGAACAGTTCAACCTGGCGGTACGGCAGCAGATCCTGCTGGCCGACAAGCAGCAGGCGTCGCGCGACCTGCTGCTGCGCGGCAAGCAGAGCGAGCAGGACAGCGTGCTGGTGCAGGTACATTTTCGGATGCTCGATTTGTATGAGCTGGTGCTGGCCACACATACGGATTACGTTGTGCTGCGGCGCTATCTGGCAGATACCGATGTGCTGGATCTGCTGCACCAGATGGTGGACAAGGCAGCGCGCGATATCGAATCGGTTGCCTATTCGATCACTCGCAAGCGTGCGTCGTATAGTGAAATCAGCTACCGTGAAGATATGGAGGCGATCGAAAAGAGCGTTGTCCGGCTGGAGCAGGATAGCCGCGACGGCAAACTGCCGGAAGAAGCGCTGACGGCGCTACGCTCGTCGCTCAACAAGCTACGCGATGTCGTCGACATGATAGGGCAACTGCACCTTGCAACGCAGGCGCCTGCGGCGCCTATGCCGATGCTGCCCGATGCCGACATGACGCCGTTCCTGACCCAGCAGCGGTATGCACTCGGCGTGATGCTGTCCAACATGAGCTGGACGTCGCCTACATTCCGCTTCTCGATCAGGGTGGCGCTGGCGATTACGGTCGGTCTGCTGATTGCCGATCATTTACCCTATGCTGCCCATGGATACTGGATAGTGCTGACCATCGTCATCATTTTGAAGCCCAGTTTCAGCATGACCAAACAGCGGCGTAGCGACCGCCTGATAGGCACCGTCATAGGCTGTGTTGTTACATCGGTGATCCTGCATTTTGTGCATGCGCCGGTTTTGCTGCTGGGTTTCCTGTTTCTGGCGACTGCTGCGGTACCGGCTTTTCTTTACATCAAATACCGCTATGCGGCGGTGGCTGCGACGATGCAGATCCTGCTGCAGATCAACCTGCTGGTGCCCACCAATGCGCATGTCGTCAGCGAAAGGCTGACCGATACGCTGATTGGCGCCATTATCGCGACATTATTCAGTTTCGTGCTGCCCAGCTGGGAATACCGCGCGTTGCCGCAACTGGTCAAGAACGTGCTGGCGGACAATCAGCGCTACATCATTGCCGCCCGCGACCTGCTGCAAGCCAGGATTACCGATGACTTTGTCTACCGCATCAGCCGCAAGCGCCTGATGGACAGTCTGGCGGGCTTGAGTTCTGCGCTGGTGCGCATGCTGGATGAGCCTGAAAGCAAGCGCAGGGCAGTGGAGGATATCAACCTGTTCGTTGTGCAGAATTACCTTGTGATTGCGCACGTGGCGTCGCTGCGGCTGCTGCTGCGCCGCCACGTGCGCGGCCAGCCCTCCACGTATGTCAATAGCATGCTGGAAGATATCTGTGCCAGGGTATGGGACAATCTGGCCCGTGCGCAGCAGAGGTGGGATGCCATCATGCCGTCCAAGGTATCGGCGGTGGAGTCCAAGGTGGAGGGGACTTTTGACGTGGATTACGAACTGGATCCGGCCAATCCCGAGCCCGGCGTGCAGGCATGGTCCGGCTGGCGCCTGCTGCAACGGCGCAGCAAGCTGATTGCCGAGGACGCCAACAAGATCGTCATACACAGCACCGCTATTGCGCATAATCTGGTCAACGTGGAAGACTAGTTTGTCGCCAGGCGTTTGATGAACCGGCAGGCGTTGCCGGCCCCATAAACAAAAAGGCATCGCGGTTGCCCGTGATGCCTTTTATTTCAAGCGTGCATGCTTAGTCGAATACCGGTGTTTCCACGCCCAGTATCTTGTGCAGTTTCGGCGATGTCGTCGTGTACTGCATGTGGATTTTCTTTTCAGGGAAAATATACGGCGCCGCGCCGAAGGCTGCCAGCGCAGCTTCATGGAAACCGGACAGTATCAGTTTTTTCTTGCCGGGATACGTGTTGATGTCGCCCACCGCGAAGATGCCCGGTACATTGGTTTCAAACTTCTCGGTATTGACCACTTTCAACTGCTTGCGCTCTATATCCAGGCCCCATTCGGCGATAGGGCCGAGCTTTGGCGACAGGCCAAAGAAGACCAGCAGGTTGTCCAGTGGCATGCGGCGGGTTACGCCGTCAGCGCCGGTCACCTTGATTTCGGACAGCAGGTCGTCCTTGGTTTCTATGCCGGTGACCTGGCCTATTGTCAGCTGCATTTCATAGTTGTCGCACAGTTCTTTCATCTTGGCGACAGAAGCCGGCGCAGCGCGGAAATCTTCACGGCGGTGCAGCAGTACAACGGATTCGGCTTTGCCGGCCAGTGCCAGCGCCCAGTCCAGCGCGGAATCGCCGCCGCCGCAGATCACCAGGTTTTTACCATGGAACTGTGTAGGGTCTTTAACACGGTAGAACAGCTGCTTGTTCTCAAACGCATCGATGCCTTCGACTTTCAAGGTGCGCGGCTGGAATGAACCGACGCCGGCGGCAATGAAAATGGTCTTGGTAATGAAGCGCGTGCCTTGCGACGTTTCCAGGTCGAAGCGGCCATCTTCACGTTTTTGTACCAGAGAGACTTCCTGGTTCAAATGAAAGGTTGGCTCAAACGGCTCGATCTGTTTCAGCAGGTTGTCTGTCAATTCCTGGCCGGTGCAGACCGGTACGGCAGGAATGTCGTAAATAGGTTTGTCCGGATAAAGCTCCACGCACTGGCCGCCGACAACGGGCAATGAATCGATCACGTGCGCCTTGATTTCCAGCAGCCCGAGTTCAAAAACCTGGAACAGGCCAACCGGCCCGGCTCCCACGATGACTGCATCAGCTTCAATCGGATGCGCCGCCTGTCCGTTGGCGGAAGTAGATTGCTTGGTTTCCATACGACTCTTTATTCCTGATAAATACTATTTTCAGACGATAAGCTGCCAGGGACGTTCATCCCAAATATAACCGGCTATCGGTGCTACGATTTGCGCGAAGACTTGTTACGACCCTACCACGATACGCTTTTGCGCGCTTATCGTTGCAGGTGCTGCAGTTTGTCTTTGACGTCTTTCCAGTCGTCTGCGTCGGGCAGCGGGCTGACGGTTTTGGTGATCGATGGCCACTTGGATGTCAGTTCTATATTGATCTTGATATATTGCTGCTGGTCGGCAGGAACATCTTCTTCCGCATAAATGGCGTTGACCGGGCATTCGGCGACACAGACGGCACAATCGATGCATTCATCCGGATCGATTACCAGGAAATTCGGTCCTGCACGGAAGCAGTCCACCGGACATACATCCACGCAATCGGTGTAGCGGCAGCGGATGCAGGATTCGGTCACAACGTGGGTCATAACGTTCCAATCTTAAGTATTCTGGGTGTTCTAGGTGTTCTCTATGCGCATCGGGATAAAGCTATGCTGCAAAGCATTGTATTTTAAGGCAATTTCACATAACTCACAAATCAGGCTTAGATAAATTATGAATAAGCAAATGCGTTCCCGGCATTGGCCATCTGCTTGTCGCCGTCCTTGTGCACTATCCTGAATCTCCGGCAGGCCAAGGCGTGCTTGGTAATATGCTATCTATTGTCATGCATGCGCGATGGCAAAAGCCCGGGTGCCTTGGCAACTGCCTGATTTTGATGAAGCCCCCGCGGATTTGTTTGCGTGCATTTTACGGATGAATTATTTGCCGCCTGGGCTGAATAGAAATCATCTGCCCCGCAGGCGTCATGCTTGCCGCGAATCAGTTAAACTTATTTCATCGGACAGGCGTTGCGGAAATTTTATCGGCGCCGGCCTGCATTTAACCAAACAACATTTAACCGAACAACAGATGTTTTATTTTGAAAGTGGAATTCATGAAACCTGCCATCCTGGTCGCCCGCGCCGTTTTTCCGGAAGTGCTGGAGCGCCTGTCCCAGCATTTCGACGTTGAGTCCAACCAGGATGACGTTCTGTACACACCGGACCAGCTGGTCGCCAGGCTGCAGGGCAAGGCCGGCGTGATGTCCACTTCCAGCTCACGCTTTGATGCGGAACTTCTGGCCCGCTTGCCTGACCTGAAGATCGTCGCCAATATGGCGGTCGGCTACGACAATATCGACGTTGCCGCCTGCACCGCGCATGGCGTCATGGCCAGCAATACGCCAGATGTGCTGAATGAAACCACCGCCGATTTCGGCTGGGCGCTATTGATGGCGACAGCGCGCCGGATTACCGAATCGGAGCATTGGCTGCGCGCCGGGAAATGGCAGAAGTGGCGCTACGATTATTTTCTCGGCGCCGACCTGCACGGTTCCACGCTGGGCATCATCGGCATGGGCAGGATAGGGCAGGCGATAGCGCGCCGCTCCATGGGATTCGATATGCGGGTGATCTACCATAACCGCTCACGCCTTGGCGAGCAGCAGGAGGCGCATGCCAATAATGCACGCTATGTCGGCAAGGAAGAATTGCTACGCACCGCGGACCATGTCGTGCTGGTGCTGCCGTATTCCGCGGAATCGCGCCATACGATAGGCGCGGCGGAGCTGGACATGATGAAGCCGGGGGCAACGCTGGTCAACCTGGCGCGTGGCGGCATCGTTGACGATGTCGCGCTGATCGCTGCCTTGAAAGCGAAGAAAATTGCGGCGGCAGGGCTGGACGTGTTTGAGAATGAACCCAAATTCCATCCGGATTTCCTCGGCCTGGACAATGTGGTGCTGACGCCCCACATCGCCAGTGCTTCCACCCCTACCAGGAAGGCCATGACCAACCGCGCGGCGGACAACCTGATTGCAGCGCTCGACAGCAAGCAGCGCCCGCCGAACCTGCTGAACCCCGAAGCCTTCCGGTAACGCAGCGGGAAGACAGGCCTGCAGCGCTTACGCCTGCAGGTCGGTGATCAGGTCGATGTATTGCTGCATTGCGGCTTCCTTGTCCGTGCCGGCCAGCGCGGCCCACGCGTCGTACTTGGCGCGGCCTACCATATCGGTAAAGCCTGGCCTGTCGCCGCCGGCGTCGCCTGAGCTGGCTTGCTTGAACAGCGCATATATTTTTAGCAGAGTCATGTTGTCTGGACGTTCAGGCAGATTTTTTGAATCTGCCTGGGCTTGGATAAACTGGTCTTGCAGGCTCATGCGCTACTCCATGGAAAACAGGTGAAAATGGCAGGCCTGACCATAGCACAGTTGCTTTGATAGCCTGAAGCTCAACGCTAGAGGGTTTATTCGGTCCGCACGGGCATCCGGGCCTGGAATAAAAGAAGGGCGCATTGGAAGCGCCCTTGATACATGCAACGAACCGTTCGGCCTATGCAGAGGTTTAGTGGATCGTAGGCTCGGCGCCACAGCACTTTTTGTATTTCTTGCCGCTGCCGCAATCGCATACGTCGTTGCGGCCGACCTTGGGCGCTTCACGCTTGACAGTGGCGACGCCGGATTTGCGTAAAGGCGCCCAGAAACGGCGGATCTCCGGTATTGCCGCCTCCAGTTCTATCGCCAACTTGTGGCATTTCAACGGTGTATCGACCAGCACCATTTCTTCTTCTTCTATCTCTTCGGCGCCCAGCAGGTAGACAGGGCGCAGCATCGGGGCGATATTGGAGTCGCGTATCGGCTGCCAGGCTTCATCGCGCAGCTGCATGCCTTCCCAGAAACCCCAGGCCCAGGTTTCTCCGTCGATCAATTCCTTGCCGTCCTGCTCCATCACGCAGAACAGGGGTTCAAATTCTTGCGGCGCCACTTCAAACGTGATGGCAACCTCATTCATGAAGCGGGCGATCAGGCTGGTGATGCGCTCCATTTCCTTCTCATTCTTGAAATTGGGTTCGCCATCGTCCGGCAGGCCCCACACCAGCGGCAGCCATTCGGCCATGGGAATGACCTCCGGGCCTATCGCGATGGCGGTCATGTAGCCATGCAGCGCATCCATCGTCATGCCGTCATCGCCAACGCGGTCAGACATCAGGAATTTATCCAGTTCGTTGAATTCTTTATCGGAAAGGGGTTGGTCCAGATGCATATTGTGGCTCGTGGTAAGGGGTAAATACCGGCAGTGTAACCCAGCTTTTACGCCGAGGCACGCACTGTGCTCCGGTCGGCGGCGGTATCGGCATGCAGTTTTACATTGTATTCAATGCTTGGGCAGGCTGCTGGAGAAAGTACAATAGCGCATGACTGAAACTACCGCCCCCACTTCCTTTGCCGATTTAAGCCCAGACAGCGTGCTGGATGCGCTGGACTCGCTGGAATACACCGGATTTCGCTGCGATGGCCGCCTGCTGGCGTTAAATAGCTATGAAAACCGGGTTTACCAGCTGGGGATCGAAGATGGTCCGCCGTTGGTAGCCAAATTCTACCGGCCCCGGCGCTGGTCCGACGCGCAGATACTGGAAGAGCATGCGTTTGTCCAAACGCTGGTGGAGCGCGAAATTCCCGTGGTACCGGCGCTGGCAACGCCGGACGGGCAGACGCTGCACAATTACCAGGGTTTCCGTTTTTCTGTCTTTCCCAAGCATGGCGGCAGGGCGCCGGAACTGGATAATCCTGACACACTGGAGTGGCTAGGGCGCTTCATCGGCCGCATACACGCCGTCGGCGCCACGCAGACCTACCAGAGCAGGCCCTCGCTCGACATGGACAGTTTCGGCCGCAAACCGCTGGATTTTTTGCTGGCCAACGGTTTTATTCCGCCGGATCTGCTGAGTGCCTATCAAAGCACCGCGGAAATGGTGCTGGACGGGGTCGCCCGCTGCTATGACCGCGCTGGCGACGTGCAGGTGATACGCTTGCATGGGGATTGTCATATAGGTAACGTTCTATGGACCGACGCCGGCCCGCATTTTGTCGACTTTGACGACAGTCGCATGGGGCCGGCAATACAAGACCTGTGGATGCTGCTGTCGGGCACGCGTGCCGACATGACGGTGCAGTTCAGCGACATCCTTGCCGGTTATGAAGATTTCCATGATTTCCAGCCGCGCCAGCTGCACCTGGTGGAAGCGCTGCGCAGCCTGCGTCTGCTGCATTATTCCGCCTGGCTGGCCCAGCGCTGGGATGACCCCGCGTTCAAGCAGGCGTTTCCCTGGTTTAATACACAGCGCTACTGGCAGGACAGGGTGCTGGAATTGCGTGAACAGATCGCATTGATGGATGAGCCGCCGTTACAGGTGTAGCAGTGGGCTATGACAGATAAACCGAGGTACTTGTCGCATGCTCTTCATTTCCGGTTTGACTGTCACAAGCCACGGGCGGATTTAGTCCTGGCCATCCAGCAACACCGATCCACCCGGACCCCAGTTGACCTTGGTGATGCCGGGTTCGAGATTTTCCAGTTGCCGGATTTCTTTTTCTTCGACGGTCATCGTATCGCTCTGAGCACGTTGCTCATCCGCTAATTTTCGTTCTTCCACCAGTTGATCGTGGCGCGTGACAGCCAGTTGAACAATTTGCTCAAGCTCGGATGTCGTCCAGGGCTTGACGATATATCTGAACACCTCCGCCTCGTTGACCGCACCCATGATGGTGTTGAAGTCCGCCGAAGCGCTTAGCATCATCCTGACCATATCGGGCTGGATTTCCCTGGCGATACGCAGGAAACCCACGCCGTCGAGCCGCGGCATATGATAGTCCGACAGCACGAAATCGAAGCGTTCTTCGCCAAGGCGCTGGATTGCCGCTTGAGGATCAGTAAACATTTCAATATCGATGTCCAGTCTCTTTGCAATCGGCCTCAAGCTCCGATGCAAGGCGTGCAAAATATTCTGCTCATCGTCCACCAATAAAATTCTGCGCATTATCTTCTCCGGTGAATACGAATGATCAAGTGGGCATCCTGGGCTGCGCAGTATTGCACCAATTTTTCTATCATACGCTCACTCAGCACGTGTTCGGCGGGCAATAGTAAAATGCCGTCGCGCGACAGCAAGTCCCTTGAAAGTATCATGCCGGGCTGCAAATCCTGTGCAGCTACTTCGACGTCGTCGATGATCTCTTCATCGCCTATACCCATGACCACGTATTTGAAGGCTGCAGCCACCGCTTCATCATAACGGTTGCCGGCGCCCCGCAAAATCAGTTTTTGCGCTTCTTCGGCGGGTACGCGCCGCTGAAGCAGTACGCCTTGTTGCAAATTGTCATAGTCACTGGCAATCGACAGGATGCGGGAGCCCAGCGGAATGCCGTCTCCGCCCAGGCCGTCCGGGAAGCCGCCGCCGTCGTGACGCTCATGCTGGGAGCGTAATATCCGCGCCGTTACCTGCAGATCTTCCAGGGGCATCAGCAATTGTTCCGCGCGCAGCGTGTGCTTATGGAACTGGCCCAACTGATCGCCGTTCATTACATTAAGCGGGACTGCCAGCAATTCGTCCGAAAAGCCGATCTTTCCTATGTCCGCGAGCAAACCGGCCACAAATATCTCTTGCGCTTCGCGCTCGGTCATTGCCATCCTGAGTGCGATTTTCCGGGCCAGGTCCGCTACCCGGCGAGAATGCCCAGCCAGTTTGCCGCCTCGCATCTCGATGACGTTGGAAAATACCTTGATCGATGTCAGAAAATTGTTTTTCAGTTTTTCATTGGCCGTCTGAAGAGCAAGGGTGCGTTCCTGCACCTTTGCTTCCAGGCTGGCATTCAATGCTTTCAGTTCTTCATTCTGGCGCTGGGTCAGCTCTTCAAGACGCCGTTTTTCGGCTTCAAGCGCCTTGCGCTCCAGCGCATGGCGAACCACCAGCAGAATGTCATGGTCGTCCCATGGTTTCGTGATGTAGCGATAGATTTCGCCCCGGTTGATCGCATCGATAATAGACTGTACATCGGCGTAGCCTGTCAGCAGCAGCCGTACCGTATCAGGCCAACGGGACCGCACCTGCTCAAGAAATGCTGCGCCATCCATGACGGGCATGCGCATGTCGGAAATGACCAGATCCACACTTTCATTTTCAAGCAGCTCAAGGCCTTCCCGTCCGCCGGGCGCGGCCAGCACGGTGTAGCCTTTGGCACGGAACAGGCGACGCAGGGATGCAAGGATATTGGGTTCGTCATCCACGCAAAGAATTCTCGCTGGCGCAGCTATTGCGGGATCGTCCATCATTGTTCACCGCTTTCGTGGCTGTGGCTTGAACTGCTGTTGTCAACGTGCGTGATCGGCAGGACGATGGTAAATACACTTCCCTTGCCGGCTTCGCTTGAGACCAGAATCTGGCCGTTGTGTTTTTTGACTATGCCGTAAGAAAGCGACAGGCCCAGCCCGGTACCTTTTCCTATCGGCTTGGTCGTAAAAAAAGGATCAAAAATGCGGGATACCAGTTCCTTGGGAATGCCGCAGCCGGTATCTGATACTTCCAGGCTGACCGTGTCATCTTGCACTGTTGTGCGTATGCGTATGGTGCCGCGTTCGTTGCCGATGGCGTGCGATGCATTGACCACCAGATTCATGATGACCTGGTTGATTTGGGACGGCAGGCACTCGATGTCGGGTATAGGCCCATAATCCTTGATGACATCGGCCTTATATTTGATTTCGTTATTCACGATATTCAGTGTTGAATCTATTCCCTGATGCAAATTCGCCCATTGCCATTCCTGGTTATTGTCGACGCGCGAAAAATCCTTCAGGTCCTGGACGATCTTCCGCACCCGGACAATCCCTTCTTTGGATTGCTGCATCAGCACCGGTATGTCTTCCTTCAGAAAATCCAGCTCTATCTGGTCGCGCAGTTGTTTTAATCTCGCGGTCACTTCCGGGGCGGAAATATGCTGTTCACTTTCCTCGTAGGCCTGCAGCATCTGGAACAATGACGCCATGTAGTTTTCCAGCGTCCCGAAATTCGAAAAAATATAGCCGACAGGATTATTGATTTCATGCGCAACGCCAGCCGCCAATTGCCCTATGGAGGCAAGCTTTTCGGATTGCAGCAGTTGTTCCTGCGCCTTGCTCAACTGGGCGTTGAGTTCGGTCAATTCGGTGTTGCGCCTGATGAGCTCATGCTCAACGGTTTCTCTTTGCCGGATATCTGCCGCCAATTGCGCAGTTCTCTTTTTAACAAGATTTTCTAAATTGTCATGCGCTTGCCTCAGTGCGCTCTCCGCTTCACGTCTTTCGGTAATATCTTCAAGACTCTCGATTGCGCCGACGATTTCTCCCTTGCTGTTGTATAAAGGCGCCGCAGTGAAATGTATCCACAGGCCGCTTAGTCCCAGGTTGGGGAAGAAATCGTCCGCCTCATAAGCCCCCTTGATCAGCTGCGATCCCTTATATTTCTGGCTGTAAAATTCCGAGATGTGGCGTTCGGAGTCGTCGCCTATGATCAAATCGGCCAGGACCGGGCGCTTGCTGCGGTAAAAAGGTACCCATTGCCTTCTGGTCTGCACCATGGATGCGGACGAGTATCCGAGAATATGTTCGCACGCCTTGTTCCAGTGCGTGATCACATGGTCGTTGTTGATGACAAAGGTAGGAACGGGGTTGCTGTCCAGGAATTGAGAAAGTTCGAATCCCATCAGATTCAGCGCCGCCTGGTCCGGCGTCTTTTCGGCGCCAAGCAAAGAGTTGGCGGCGGATTCCACAGCAGGTTCCGTCTTGCGCCCCGTGAACGGAACTTCACCTTTGGCGGGCCCGGTTATGGGAATTTTATTGTTATCATTATTCACATCGGGCCTTTAATTGATGAGTATCCGGCAGATTTCTTCAAACTGTTTTTCTGTTTCCTTAAAAATGGCGGCGCTGTTCTCCTGAGTCAGTTTCAGCTTATCCCAGGCGTTTGTGCAGATACGGGGCACCAGCGCTTCCTCGTCTTCGGCAAGATCGAGCGCGTGGGCAATGGCATCGCCAACATGAACGACAACGGTAAGCATGTTGCTCTCGGCATGCTCCGTATCGTGATGATGCGCCACGGCCTCCTGCATTTCTTCTGGAAATTTCCAATACTCCGTCAGCGCTTTTCCTACCATCGCATGGTCGATGGCCAGAATCTCGCGTTCTGCATCCTGGATATAGCAATCGCGCTGTGCCCGCAGGAGAATGACCTGCTCATATTGTTCCTCATAGCGTGTCGCCAATACGAGTTTGCCTATGTCGTGCAGCAAGCCGGCGATAAATGCATGATCTTCGCTTGATTTAGCGTGTCGGGCCAACTGCTTCGCACAGACAGCGGTGGCGATGGAATGTCGCCAGAAGGCACGGAAATCAAATAGCCCCGACCGGGACCTGTTGAAGCTGCCTGTAATTGCCGTCGTGGTAATCAGCGTCCGGACGCTGCGAAATCCCAGCACGGCAATTGCTTCCTGGATGCTGGTAATTTTGTGCTGCATGCCGTAAAAGGAGGAATTGGCCAGCCTAAGCGTTTTCGCCGTCAGCGCGAGATCGTGGGAAATCTTTTTGGCAATGCTGTCAACATCCACTTCCTCCTGGTCCATGCTGCTCAGCAGTTCGGTTACGATAGCCGACAGCGCAGGCAGGTCCTGGATTTTCCTGATGACATCTACGGCAATAATGCTATTCATATTTTATGCCGACCCGATAAAGGCAGAGGTAATCCATTAACAGGCGGTTGGCTTTTTCCGCCTGCGAGTGCCGAAACAGCTTGGCCAGCCGGTGTTTCACGCGCTCCTGCTCCACGCGCGGATCAACGGTCGGTTCATCCGCGTCGGCGATACTGATGTCGGTCACGCCACGGCGCAGCAGCGATTTGATGGACGACGCCGTCAGAATGGTTCCCGCCTGCAGCAGGACATTTCCGTGCGCATCCTTCAGGTCGATGGCAATCTGCATGCCGTCTTCTGCCTGTTCCAGCGCAAGCTGTTTAATGCTGGCCATGGTGAACGTCCTTGAATGTGACCAGCTTTCCCCTGGATCGCGAACTTTCGCCCATGATGCGCCAGCTTACCTCGAAAGCCCGTCCTGTAATGGACATTTGAAAAACGTCCCCTTCATTGGCATGCTGCGCAAGACGGCTGAATTCGGGCAGAAAATCGTCGATATCCGCCCCCAGCATGGGCGCGGCGGTGAGAAACAGGATTTCGGCGGCGGTATTGATGAAAGCGATCATGTTGTCGTCGTCTATGCCGATCAGCGCAAGTGGAATGTGCTGCAGGGCCTCCCTGACGATTTCAAGGCTGATTTCGTCGCGTTTGATCTGTTGCTGCTTTTGAAGAAGAATGTCGGCAAGCTGGCGGTTGGCCTTTGCCAGCTCCTGGTTGCTTGCCTGTATCTGAAAGCTCAGGCGGCGATTTTCATCCGCCATTTCCTTGTAGATGAACGCTTCTTCTATATTCGCGCGAAGCTGCTCGTCGTCCCACGGTTTGGTCAGAAATTTGTAAATCGCCCCCTCATTGATGGCGTCGGTAATGGACTGTAATTCGGTGTAGCCTGACAATACGATGCGCACGGTATCTGGATGGCTGATTTTTGCTGCGCGGAGGAATTCAACGCCGGTCATATTCGGCATCCGCTGATCCGAGATGATGACATCAACCTTGTGGCTATCCAGCACTTGCAATCCCTCGCTGCCACTGTTGGCCAGCAAAATTTGATAGCCCTCACGTCGCAGCAGTCGTTTCAGGGATGCCAGGATATTCGGCTCGTCGTCGACCATCAATAAAGTACGCGGAGGCTTTTCCATGCGCAGAAGATGCGCCGGCAAACGCTGGCCGGCCAGCAACAGCATCTTCAGTTCCTGAGCAGGCAGCGGCCTGGAAAAAAAGTAACCTTGTATCTCATCGCACATCTGGTCGCAAAGAAATTCACACTGTGCTTCGGTTTCCACGCCTTCTGCGATGACCCTCAGCCCAAGGCTGTGCGCCATTGAAATCACGGCTTTGGAAATGGCGGCATCGCCTGCATTGGTATTGATATCCTTGACAAAGGATTGGTCCAGTTTGACGCAGTCGAAAGGGAAATGCTTCAGGTAGCTGAGTGCGGAGTAGCCCGTGCCGAAATCATCCAGCGCCAGTGTGATACCGAGCGTCTTGAGGTTTTTCAGGATGCTTCCGATGGAAATATTATTATTCATCAGAATGCTCTCCGTGATTTCCAGGGAAATCATGGACGGATCAATTTTTTCGGCAGATAAAATGTTCATCAATGCAGTGGCAAATTCCGGGTTCTGGAATTGTCTGGCCGAAACATTGACGGCGATGTTCGGCACGGCCAATCCCTCATTCATCCATTGCCGTATGTCGCCGCATACCTGCTTCAGCACCCAATCCCCTATGCTGTTGATGAGATTGGATTCTTCTGCGACAGGAATGAACAGTGAAGGCGGGATCATCGCCAACGCAGGGTGAAACCAGCGTACCAGCGCTTCCAGGCCGACGATTTTTCCGCTTTGCAGATTGACCTTAGGCTGATAGTGTACCAGTAGCTGGTTGCTGGCGATCGCCATGTGCAGGTCGCTGGTAATGGTTATTTTTTCCAGCATTTTTTCATTCATTTCTGATGAAAAAAACTGAAAATTATTCCGCCCCATGTCCTTTGCACGGGTGAGCGCGATATCGGCATATTTAGACAAAATGCCCGCGTCCTTTACGTCCTGCGGATACAAGGACACCCCCATGCTGCAGGTCACATGAAAGTTCTTGTCGTTTATTAAAAACGGTTTGGCAATCATGTGGGTGATTTTTTCGCAAATACGGCCGACATGGCTGGAATCGTCGATGTCCTTGAGAACAATGACAAATTCGTCAGCACCATGATAGGAGACAGTATCTCCCTCCCTGACGCATTTGTGCAGGCGCTCACCTATGCCTTTTAATATGTGATCTCCTGTCGAGTAACCGACGCCATCATTGATCAGTTTGAAATGATCCAGGCCGAGATGAATCAAAGCGACGATGCTGCCGTTCCTGTCTGCCAGCAGCAACGCCTGATGCATTCTGTCCGTCAGCAGGCTGCGATTCGGCAGTCCGGTTAGCTCGTCATGCGTCTGGCGGTAGTTGGCGCTTCCCGGCTGCCGGTCATGTTCGATTGCCTTTTGCGAAGCGATGAAATAAGAATCCAGCGCCACGCCGACATCGAAAAAAATGATCTTGGCCATGGTATTCAGGAAAGTGCTGAAGCGGCCGAAATGGTGTTCGCTTGCCTCCCATAAGACAGGGAGCAGGGCCTGAAGGTAGCTACGGTACATGTCCAGGTACCAGTCGGGGCCCAGGCCCATGTCCTGTAGTAGAAGGCCTGCGTTGATGTGTTGATGCTGATGGTTTTGCCGGCTGGAAAATTCTATCATCGACGACGAGTAAGCATCACGAATCAGCCTGAGTTTTTCGGCATCAGCCGACTGCATTAGCGCTGCCAGCCTCGGACTGGCGATCATGTTTTCGTACAGGAGTTCATCGAATTGCCGGCGGCGGGCGTGTAACTTTTCTCCCAAATTTGCCAGCGCTTCAATGTCTACCTGCTCAAGCTCCAGATAATGCCTGCGTTTGAAGTCGACACCTTCATTTCTGTCAGCGTCCCGGGGTAGGGTTTCTGTTTCATTACTGCTGCGATCGGTTTCGTCGGACATAAGAATTCGTCCCTTGTCATTGAACTGCGCTACCCGGCTGCCGGCCTGGAATCAGCCGTTCTGCTGCACAGGCAGATGTATCGTGAACGTGCTGCCTTTTTCCGGTTCGCTGTCAACTTCGATGCGTCCACCGTGTTTTTTGATGATGCCGTATGACAGCGAAAGCCCGAGGCCGGTACCGCTGCCTATGGGTTTGGTCGTAAAGAAGGGCTCGAAGATGCGGGTCAGGTTTTCGGCAGGAATTCCCGCGCCGGTATCGCTGAACCTGATCCATATCCATTGCCTGGCGTCGGCATCGCGTGTACTTCCCGTGCTGATGCGAATAATTCCGGTGTTCCTGATCGCATGCGAGGCATTGACGAGCAGATTCATGAAAACCTGGTTCAGCTGTGAAATAATGCATTTCACGGCGGGGATTTCGCCATATTCTTTTTCGATGCTCGCTTTGTACTTGATTTCATTCATCACGATATTCAGTGTGCTTTCAATTCCCTTGTGTATATCGGCCTCTTGCCAGTCGCTTTCTCCCACGTGCGAAAAATCCTTGAGAGACTGGACAATATCCTTGACGCGCTTTAGTCCGTCCATGGACTCTTCGACCAATGCTTCGGCATCCTCTTTCATGAAATCGATATCCGCTTTTTTTCTCAAGGCATCGATCAGAGGAGCGAGCTCGGCCTGTTGCGGAAACCGCTTGAATAACTGCTCGTATTGCGCAATAAGGCCGAACAGAGTCTGCATGTAGTTTTGCAGCGAGCCCATGTTAGAGTTCACAAAACCCACCGGGTTATTGATTTCATGCGCGATGCCGGCAGCCAGTTGGCCCACTGAAGCCATTTTTTCGGATTGCAGTAACTGCTCATGGGCCTCCTGCAATCTCCTGATCAGCAGTTGCTGCTCCTGTCCTTTTTTATGCAGCGCCTCTTCCATTTGCTTGCGCTGAGTGATGTCAGTCAGCGAACCTACCACTTCTATGGGTAATCCATCCTTGTCGCGGACCAGATGCAGCATGTCATGCATCCACACATATTGGCCCGACTGGCTAAGGAAGCGGTATTCATAGGTACGTTCTCCCTCTGTGAATAGCAATGCCAGACTGGAAAAAATAGAGGGAATATCGTCGGGATGAATATGGTTAAACCAGAAATTCGGGTCGGCGACCATCTCCTCGGGGTGGTAGCCCAGCACCTTGTAGGCGTTGCCGCTGACAAACGTCATCTTAAAATCCCCTGTCGGGACGCTGGTGTAGATGATCGCCGGGGTGTTGTCGAGCAGGTATTGCAGGCGAAGCGACGACGCAGCGTCATTTGCGGCTGTGCCCGATTGCACCGCATGGACATTATTTATGGAGGGAGAACTAAGTTCGTCGAATCGACTCATAGTGCAGAGACACTCTGATGAATTTCCATCGATTAGGACAGTGCAGGGTTGCCGACACCGGATAACTGGCGATACTTTCCTACATGTTAATGCAGATTAGCAAAAAATCAACCTCGAATTGATGATTGCGCCGTTTTAGGTGTTAACTGTCCATGGGGCGGCTGATTTGGCGAACAGGACACGTGCCATCCTTTACAATACCGGCATTTGAAAATTCCTAACCCTTTATTGAAATATCATGACCCAGGACGAACTGAAGCAGGAAGTCGCACGCGCCGCGATCCAGTATGTTGTAGAAAATGAAATCATTGGCGTGGGCACCGGTTCCACAGCCAACTTTTTCATTGATGAGCTGGCGAAGATGAAGGACAGGATCAAAGGCGCAGTCGCTTCCTCAGAAGCGACTGCGGCGCGCCTGCGGTCGCACGGTATCGCGGTGCTGGATCTGAACCAGGTGTCCTCGATGCCCGTGTATATCGACGGCGCCGATGAAATCACACCGCAAGGTGCGATGATCAAGGGCGGCGGTGCGGCATTGACGCGTGAAAAAATCGTCGCTTCCGTGGCTAAAAAATTCGTGTGTATCGCCGATGGCTCCAAGCTGGTGGACGTGCTGGGCAAGTTTCCACTGCCTGTTGAAGTTGTGCCTATGGCGCAGGCGGTGGTTACGCAAAAGCTGGCGCAAATCGGCGGCGAGCCACGCCTGCGCATGAAGGATGGCCAGCCGCTGCTGACGGATAACGGCAATGTGATCATCGATATGCACGGTCTGCAGATTGCAGATCCGGCCGCGATGGAAGCGGCGATCAACAATATCGTTGGCGTGGTGACGGTAGGCCTGTTTGCCCGGCAAGCGGCAGATGTGTGCCTGCTGGGAACGCCAGAGGGTGTGAAGACCCTGGTTTTTTAAATCCTCCAGCCCAGCAAAAAGCCCGCTGTGCATAGCCAGCGGGCTTTTGTATGTCTTGCCTTTACGGAAGGCTTACTCTGTCGGCGGCACGTAGCCTGTGGCAGCATCGGCGCCGTCGCCGAAGAAATGTTTTTCCATCTGCGTCGCCAGGTATTTGCGCGCGCGGGTGTCCGCCAGGTTCAGCCGGTTTTCATTGACCAGCATGGTCTGGTGCTTGAGCCATGCTGCCCAGGCTTCCTTGGAAACGCTCTCGTAAATCTTCTTGCCCAATTCGCCGGGGTAAGGAGGAAAGTCCAGGCCTTCTGCTTCCTTGTCCAGTTTAATGCAATGTATCATGCGTGCCATTTTGGTAACTCCTCAGTCTTGTCATGTTTCTTGTCGAGAGGCTGCACGGCATTTCACGCGGGCAAGCGTGCAGCTTTGCAGCAGCCTCTTCTGCGGCAGCGATTATAACTGTTTAATCAGAACTAGTGACTTGCGCTGCCAGTTGTACATCTTTTGCCTGTCCTTGGGCAGGTCGTCCACCGTGGCGCTAACGAAGCCGCGCTTCAGGAACCAATGCGCCGTGCGGGTCGTCAGCACGAACATGGAGTGGAAGCCGGCGCGCCTGGCGCGCTTTTCCATATGCTTCAGGATACGTTCGCCGTCGCCCTGACTTTGCACGTCCGGGTTGACGGTCAGGCATGCCATTTCCGCCATTTTTTCAATAGGGAAAGGGTAGAGCGCCGCACAGCCGAAAATAACACCGTCATGCTCGATGACGGAGAAGTAGTTGATTTCCCGTTCTATCAGTTCGCGGCCGCGCTTGACCAGCGTGCCATCCGCTTCCAGCGGTTCGATCAGCTTGATGATGCCGCCTACGTCTTCAATGGTGGCCTCGCGCAGGCTTTCCAGATTCTCATGGCTGATCATCGTGCCAACGCCGTCATGCGTGAACAGTTCCAGCAGCGCAGAGCCGTCCATCTGGTATGGCACGATATGCACCCTGGGCACGCCGCCACGGGACGCCTTGACCGCGTGTTCCAGGTAGAACGCGGAATCAGCCGGCAGGTAATTGGCTTTCAATTCCAGATCGGCCTGGGTGGAAGAAAGCTCACGCAGTTCATCGTTGTCCCTGTCCACCATCATCGGCGTTTCGCTGATAAAGATCAGTTTGTCGGCGCGCAGCGCGGTTGCCGCGGCTACGGCCACGTCTTCCATCGTCAGGTTAAAGGCTTCGCCGGTGGGCGAAAACCCCAGCGGGGACAGCAAAACCGGGCTGCCGGCATCCAGGATGCGGTGCATGACGTCATACGCGACCTTGCGCGCAATGCCCGTCAGTTGAAAATCCACGCCATCGACTATACCTATGGGCTTGGCGGTGACAAAATTGCCTGAGATAATGCGTACTGCGGCGTGCGCCATCGGTGTATTCGGCAGGCCCTGGCTGAAGGCGGCTTCAATGTCCAGGCGCAATTCGCCGGCGGCTTCCTTCGAACATTCCAACGCAGCGGTATCGGTAATGCGTATCCCGTTGTGGAAGCGCCCTTCGACGTTCCTCAGTCCCAGCTGTTCGGCCACTTGCGGCCGCGAACCGTGCACGACGACGATCTTGATGCCCAGCGCATGCAGCAGCGACAGATCCTGCGCCAGTACAGGCAATGCGCCGGACATGACCAGTTCGCCAGGGAAGGCGACCACAAAAGTCTTGCCGCGGAAGGCGTGGATATAAGGAGCGACCGAGCGCAGCCATTGTACGAATTGAACGGGATTTTCCATGCGGGCATTATAATCCGAGATACCCGTCTGAATTGTCGCCCGCAGGCAGCTGTTTGCATAAATTAATGAAGAAACTGCGGGGCTGGCGGCTCGACAAGGTCTACCGCTCTCTACAGCGGGACAATTGGCAGACGTAGGTTTGCTCCTGCAAGGCCGGGCAGATGTGGCAAATTTACACGCAAACCCTGCACAAACCCGTGCAAACCAAATGTAAATGATCGTTAGAGGCCGGGAACAGGGTGTCCGGGTGAAAAATCTGGGATAATCCGCAGCGCTATGTCGAATCAAACAAAAAAAACACCACTCAAAGCAGTAAGCGATTTGCGCCAGTTGCGCGACTCCCTGCGGCAGTCTTCCCCCCCAAGCCCGGTGAGTCCGGCAAGTGACGGAACACCGGCACCGGCCAAGCCTCAAGGTAAGACCCCGCATCAGCCATCCCAGCCTCGCTTGCAACGCCAGGCAGGGCAGCCGCAGGCTCGGAAAGCGCGGCCGGGTGTTGCCGCGACGCCAGCGGCGGGATCTGCGGGATCTTCGGTAGCGGCGGCGCCTGCAGGGCCTGTCCGTAATCCGCTGCCGCCGATCACCTTCCCGGAAGAGTTGCCGGTATCCGGCAGGCGTGCTGAAATTGCCGAAGCGCTTCAAAAGAACCAGGTCATCATTGTCTGCGGCGAAACCGGCTCCGGCAAGACCACGCAGTTGCCGAAGATCTGCCTGGAGCTGGGGCGCGGCCAGAAAGGCCTGATCGGCCATACGCAGCCGCGCAGGATCGCCGCCTCGTCCACTGCCAAGCGCATCGCGCAGGAGCTGAATTCGCCGCTGGGCGAAAACGTCGGTTTCAAGGTGCGCTTTACGGACACACTGAGCAAGGGCGCATCGGTCAAGCTGATGACCGACGGTATCCTGCTGGCGGAGACGCAAACCGATCCGCTGCTGAAGCAATATGACACCATCATTATCGATGAAGCGCATGAACGCAGCCTGAACATCGATTTCCTGCTCGGCTACCTGAAGCAGATGCTGCCGAAGCGGCGCGACCTGAAACTGATTATCACGTCGGCGACGATCGATGCCCAGCGCTTCGCCAACCACTTCGGCGAAACCGTCAATACGGCGGACGGCCCTGTCATCAAGCCGGCGCCGGTGATCGAAGTGTCCGGCAGGCTCTACCCGGTGGAAGTGCGCTACCGGCCGATTCAGGACACGGAGAAAGATAAAGAGCGCGATTTGATGACGGCCATCACCGATGCCGTCGATGAGCTGTGCCGCATCGGTTCCGGCGACGTGCTGGTGTTTTTGCCGGGAGAACGCGAAATCCGCGACACTGCCGAGGCTTTGCGCAAGCACCATCCGGCGCATGTGGAGATATTGCCGCTGTTTGCCCGCCTGTCGGCGCAGGAGCAGGAGAGGGTTTTCAAGATATCCAATGCACGCCGCATCGTGCTGGCCACCAATGTGGCCGAAACCTCACTGACTGTGCCGGGCATCCGTTATGTAGTCGATGCCGGCCTCGCCAGGGTCAAGCGCTATAGTTACCGCAACAAGGTCGAGCAGTTGCAGGTAGAGGCTGTGGCCCAGTCCGCAGCCAACCAGCGCGCCGGCCGTTGCGGCCGCGTTGCCGCCGGCGTGTGCATACGCCTGTACGACGAACAGGATTACCTGCAAAGGCCTAAGTTCACCGAACCTGAAATCCTGCGTTCGTCGCTGGCCTCGGTCATCCTGCGGATGAAAACGCTGCACCTCACCGATGTCGAGAGCTTTCCCTTTATCGAGCCGCCGCTGGGCCGCGCCATTGCCGACGGCTACCAGCTGCTGCAAGAGCTGGGCGCGGTGGACGACACCAATCGCCTGACACCCCTGGGCCGACAATTGGGCAAGCTGCCTCTGGACCCGCGGGTGGGGCGCATGATCCTGGCCGCCAGGGAAAACCAGTGCCTGAGTGAAATGCTGGTCATTGCGTCTGCCTTGTCGGTGCAGGATCCGCGCGACCGGCCGATGGAGGCGCAGGCTGCCGCTGATCTGGCGCACAAGAAATTTGCCGACGAGAAATCGGAATTCCAGAGCTACCTCAAAATCTGGAAATGGTTTGAAGATGCGATCGAGCACAAAAAGACCAACCGCCAGCTGATGGATAACTGCCGCGCCAATTTTCTGTCGCAGCTACGGCTGCGCGAATGGCGCGATGTCCATAGCCAGTTGCTGACAATAGTGCGCGAACAGGGTTGGCGGCTGAATGAATCGCCGGCCACATATGAGCAGCTGCATACCGCGCTGCTGACGGGCCTGCTCGGCAATATCGGCTACAAGTCCGACGAGGAAGCGCATTACCTGGGCGCGCGCGGCATCAAATTCTTTATCTGGCCTGGTTCTACGCTGGCCAAGAAAGCCGGCCGCTGGATCATGGCGGCCGAGCTGGTGGATACGACCCGCCTGTATGGGCGCTGCATCGCGCAGATACAGCCGGAATGGCTGGAACGTGTTGGCGGCCATCTGCTGAAAAAATCGTATGGCGAACCGCGCTGGGAAAAACGCACCGGCCAGGTGTCGGCGTTTGAGCGCGCGACGCTGTATGGGCTGGTGGCGTATAGCCAGCGCCGTATCCAGTACGGTCTGACGCATCCTGTAGAAGCGCGCGAAATTTTCATTCGCGATGCGCTGGTGGAAGGGGAGTTCGATACCCGCGCGCCGTTTTTTGCGTTCAACCAGAAGCTGGTGCGCGAGATCGAAAACCTGGAACATAAATCGCGCCGCGTGGACGTGCTGGTGGACGAGCAACTGATTGCCGCCTTTTACGACAAGCTGATTCCGGCGGATGTCTGCAATGCAGTGCAGTTTGAACAGTGGCATAAGGAAGCGACTGCGCAAAACCCCAAGCTGCTATACCTGAACCGTGAAGACCTGATGCGGCATGAGGCGGCCGGCATCACCACCGACCTTTTCCCAAAAAGCATGCAGGTATCCGGCGTGCCGCTGATGCTGAGTTACCATTTTGAACCCGGCAGCCCGCGCGATGGCGTTACATTGACGGTGCCTCTGTTTTCTCTGAACCAGATAGTGGCCGACCGCTGCGACTGGCTGGTGCCGGGCATGCTGAAGGAAAAAGTGCATCTGTTGCTGAAATCGCTGCCGCAAAAGATACGCAGACACTGCGTGCCCCTGCCGGACTATGCGGCCGGGTTCTGCGAGCGCTGCGATTTCGGCACCGGCAATTTCCTGGATACCCTGATCGCCGATATCCGCGAACAGACGGGCCTGCTGACCAAGACCACGGATTTCAAGTCTGAAACCCTGCAGGCGCATCATTCGATGAACTTCAAGATTGTCGATGAGCATGGCCGGCAGCTGGAAATGGGGCGCAACCTGTCTGCCTTGCGCGCCGAATTCGGTGGACAGGCGCGGGAAAGCTTCCAGCGCATTGCCTCTGCAGAGAAACTCAGCCTGCTGGATTCCGGTTCCGGCAAGGCGCCGGCACCTGCACCGGCCAAGCAGGGCAAGCAGGGTAGGCAAGACGGTAACCGGCCGGTGGCACTGTCTGCAATGGCAGCGCCTGCAGGCGCCGCCAGGCCCACAGTCAAGCAGGAAAACCTGACTGCCTGGACCTTCGACAGTCTGCCGGAGTTGCTGGAGATCCAGCAGGGCAAACAAACCCTGATCGGGTATCCGGCGCTGGCGGATAAGGTCACGCATTGCCAGATCGAGGTATTTGACGATCCGGATGAAGCCGCCAAAGTACACCGCACGGGCTTGCGCCGGCTATTCGCGCTGCAACTGAAGGAGCAGGTCAAGTTCCTGGAAAAAAATATTCCCCGCTTGCAGCAAATGGGCATGCAGTTCATGGCGCTGGGCTCGCAAGAGGAATTGCGCGACCAGATCATCCAGGCGGCCCTGGAACGGGCCTGCCTGCAAGAGCCCCTGCCGAAAAACTCCGGCGAATTCAATATCCGCAGGGAAGAGGGCAAGTCCCGCCTGAACCTGCTGGCCAATGAAATCGCCAGGCTGGCGGGACAGATACTGGCCGAATACCACGGCCTGCCGAAGAAGCTGCAAGGTCTGAAGGCGCATCCTCCAGCGGCCTCCGACATGCAGGCGCAACTGCAGGCACTGGTGACCAAGCGCTTCATTGCGGAAAACGATTTTACGCAATTGTCGCATTTCCCGCGCTATCTGAAGGCGATGACGGTGCGCATGGACAAGCTCAGGGCCGATCCCGCGCGTGACGCCAAGCTGATGGCGGAATGGTTGTCGGTCGCGCAGGCCTTTCAGCGCATGCCGAAAAAAGGTGAGCAGAATGCCGACCCTAAACTGGTCGAGTTCCGCTGGCTGCTGGAAGAGCTGAGGGTGTCGCTGTATGCGCAGGAGTTGCGCACGCCGATGCCGGTATCGGTGAAGCGGCTGCAAAAGGTATGGGAATCGATGCAGCGTTAGCAGCAAGCGTTTGCCGGAGTCATGAAAAAAAAGCCCCGCTCTGTATCAGAGCGGGGCTTTGCTTTGCAAGCAGCCTGAACGGCCGCGGTGCTTATTTGCGTTTGGCCTGGATCGCTTCGATCTGGTCCATGATCTTGTTCATGCGTGCAAACACTGCCTGGTAAGGCGCAGGTGTTGCCATATCGACGCCGGCGGACTTGACCAGCTCGTATGGATACGCGGAACCGCCGGATTTCAGGATATTCAGGTACTTGTCCTTCGCACCCGGCACGCCTTTCAGAATTTCATCCGCGAACATGGAGCCGGCAGCAATCGACGTTGCATACTGGAACACATAGAAACGGTTGTAGAAATGCGGGATGTAAGCCCATTCTATCGCGTACAGGTCGTCGATCTTGACTACGCCTTCCTTGTCGCCATGGTAGCTCTTCAGGATATCGCCGTAGATCTTGGTCAGTGCGTCGCCGGTCAGCGATTCGCCCTTGTCCACGCGCGCATGTACTTCACGCTCGAAATCGGCAAACATAGCCTGGCGGAAGAAAGTGCCGCGCAGGTTTTCCAGTGCGGAACCCAGGTACAGCAGGCGCTCGTCGTCGTTCTTCGCGATTTTCAGCATGTGGTCCAGCAAGAACACCTCATTGGTGGTCGATGCAATCTCTGCCGTGAAGATAGGATAGTCGGCAGTGATGTAAGGCTGGGTCTTGTTGGCCAGGTAGGAATGCATTGCATGGCCCCACTCATGCGCTTCGGTGGACACCGACTCGTAATCGTCATTGTGGTTCAGCAGCAGGTAAGGATGCACATCGTAGGCCGCGCCGTTCATGTAGGCGCCGGAACGCTTTTTAGGACGCGGATAGACGTCCATCCAGCGCTGGGTCACGGCCTTGGTCATGGCCTGCACATAGTCGTCGCCCAGAGGCTTGACCGATGCCAGCATCAGCTGCGTGCTTTCCGTGATCGGGTATTTCAGGTCGCTATGCACGAGCGGCGGATAGATGTCGTAGTAACGCATCTCCTTGACACCCAGCATGTTGGCGCGCAGCTTGAAATAGCGGTGCAGCGTAGGCAGGTTGGCGCGGGTCTGTTCGATCAGCATGTTGTACACGCCGACCGGCAGCTTGTTCGCATCCAGCGCCTGCGTCAGCGAATCCGGATAGTGGCGTACTTTGGCGTACACGGAATCCTTCTTCAGCATTTCATAGAAGGTGACGCCGTAGGTGCGTTCGAATTCCTTCCATTTGCCCCAGAATGCATCGAACACCAGTTTGCGGTCTTCACGGTTGCCGACTGCGCGGTATTTGGTATAGGCGGCCTGGTCGATGACGACTTCCTTGCCGTCAGACAGCTTGACCTTGGGCCATGGCATGTCGGAGCTGGACAGGGTGGAATACACGGTCTGCCCGGTATTGGTCGCCATGCCGAAGGTCGCTACCAGTTGCTCGCCTTTTTTGTCCAGCGTATGCGGTGCGCCGCGCAGGATGTCATCCATAGAATGGCTGTAGATGGCCAGCGACTTGTCTTGCGTCAGATAGGATTTGACTTTGGCCGCGCCGATGGTCAGTACCTCAGGACGCAGGAAGGAACTGGCTTCCTCTACTTTGCTGCCCAGGATTTCAGAGCGCTGGTTCAGGTCCAGGCCGGGCGTGCCGCCGGTGTCCTGGTCGTGGAACTGCGATGCGTAGCTTGCCAGACGGGAGTAGCGTTTCAGTATGTCGGCATTCAGGTCCAGGCAGGCCTTGAAGCGTTTGACGGATTCGCCCAGGTGGCCGCTGCAGCCGGCGATGTCTTTCAGCTGGCTTTCCAGCTTGACGGCATCCTTGTCCCAGTCGGCACTGGTGGCATACAGGTCCTGCAAATTCCATTTGTCGGCTTCGGTCTCCGCGAAGGCGGCCAGGGAAGGAAGTGCGATGGCTACAGAGAATAGACTACGGATGAGATACTTGTGCATGGCATCTTTTGTGTTCTAGAAGGTTGATCGGAACCAAGGCGTCCTGTTTCGGCACAATGTAGTAGCAGTTTTTCTGTGCCGACATGGTAAAGCCCGCGACTTCGGCATTATTGTGAGCTAAAAGTTCACAAATTTGAACGGGCCTTGAAAATTTTTTTTCTTTTATACGTTTTTGGCAACACTCCTGCAAATTATCGCTCAGACAACCGGGATGAAGCGCATCTTGAAGCTGCGGCCCTTGATATTCCCCTGGCTCAGTTTGTCATGGGCCTTCTGTGCAATGCCGGCTTCCAGCGCCACATAGGTCATGAACTCAAACACGTTGATCTTGCCGACTTGTTCCTTGCTGAGCCCCGCGTCGCCAGTCAATGCGCCCAGCAGGTCGCCGGGGCGCAACTTGTCTTTTTTGCCACCCATGATGCACAGGGTTACCATAGGCGGCTGCAAGGCTGCGCCGGAGGCCGGCTCCAGATCAGCCAGGCTGGACCATTGCACCGGACCTTGCTGATAGTCCTCTATCAGCTTCACCCATTTCTTTTCGCTTGGCGATGCCAGGCTCAGCGCCAGGCCTTTTTCACCGGCGCGGCCGGTGCGGCCTATCCTGTGGATGTGGACTTCGGTGTCTTTCGACACGTCCACGTTGATGACTGCACCCAGCGTCTGGATGTCCAGGCCGCGTGCGGCAACGTCGGTTGCCACCAGCACCGAGCAGCTCTGGTTGGAAAACAGCACCAGGATTTCGTCGCGCTCGCGTTGTTCCAGGTCGCCGTACAGCGCCAACGCGCTGAATCCCTGGTCGCGTAATTCTTCCGCCAGTTCCTGGCAATGGATCTTGGTATTGCAAAAAGCCAGCGTCGATACCGGGCGATAATGGTTCAGCAACTGGGCGACGGCGGCATTGCGGGTTTCCGGCGTCACGGCATAAAAGCGCTGTTCTATGCGGCTGCCATCGTGCTGGGCTTCCACCTTGACTTCTGCGGGCTCGCGCAGGAACTGTTCGCTGGCGCGGCGGATGTCGTCGGCATAGGTGGCGGAAAACAGCAGTGTCTGGCGGCGCGGCGAGCAGGCGCTGACGATAGAGTGGATGTCATCGTAAAAGCCCATGTCCACCATGCGGTCCGCCTCGTCCAGCACCAATGTCTGCACGGCATTGAGCTTGATCGTGCCACGGCTGATATGGTCGATCAGGCGGCCGGGCGTGCCCACGACAATGTGTGCGCCATGCTCCAGCGACGCTATCTGCGGCCGCATCGGCGCGCCGCCGCACAGCGTTAGTATCTTGATATTGTCGGCAAAGCGCGCCAGCCGCCGCAACTCGTTCGACACCTGGTCCGCCAGCTCGCGCGTCGGGCAGATCACCAGGCCCTGGACTGCAAAATACGTGGGGTTCAGTTTCGCCAGTATGCCTATGCCGAAGGCCGCGGTCTTGCCGCTGCCGGTCTTGGCCTGCGCGATCAGGTCTTGTTGTTGCAGGATGATGGGCAGGCTCTGTGCCTGGATGGGCGTCATTTCCTTGTAGCCCAGGCTGCCCAGGTTGTTCAGGAAGGCTGGCGACAGCGGAAGGGTAGAGAAGGAATTGATATTGTCCATGGCGGAGCGTCTGTCAGCTTTATAAGTGGGTACAGGCCGTACTATACAGGTAGTGGTAGAGGTAGTGACCCGGTATCGGCCGTGCCCTCGTCTTTTGCCCAGACCGGCAGGCCGGTCAAGTCCATATTGTTATCCCGGCTCCAAGGCGGCAAGCCGCTGGCATCGGTGGGTTCCAGCAATTCCAGCTGTTGCTGTATCGGGGAATTTCTATTTTTTTGCGACATGGCATGCCGGTTTCTTGATGCCGTGCTGTATTCCGGCTCCAGGCCGGGAAGCTCAAGAGTCTTGCAGTCTGTTATATCTCGCATCTCACGTATCTGGTCAAAAATCCTCGGGTAAGCCGCCCGGCAAACCCGGCCCGGCTTCGCGCGGGAGCGACATCTTACTAAAGAAATGCCGTCAACTAAAGCGAAAGCAGTGAATTTACCAAAACGGGCAGGTTGGACGCCTGCAAAACCTGGTCCAACGCCGGTGGAGAGCGGCGGAAAACAGAGCTTTTCGGAAAACGCTACAATGGCCGCCTCCAGACCCGCGGCCTAACCGGCGCCAGTGTTGGTGCAAGGGCTAGCCTCAGCACGGGACAGCATGCCGCGATGGAGTTGGATAACCGTTTTGCTTTAACCGAGGAAAATTTATGACCGTTACATCCCGCTGGATCAGCATACCCGCCGACGGCGGCAATTTCGAAGGATATCTGGCGTTGCCGAAAGCCGGCACCGGCCCGGCAGTCATCATCATCCAGGAAATATTCGGCGTCAATGCGCACATCCGCAGCGTTGCGGACCAATACGCGGCCGATGGCTACGTTGCGCTGGCGCCGGATATTTTTTGGCGCACGCAGCCGCGCGTCGAACTCGGCTATGCCGGCGCCGACTATGAAACCGCATTGGATATCTACAAAAAGACCGACCCGGCGTTGGCCGCTGCCGACATCGGCGCCGCTGCCAAGGTATTGCGGGCCTTGCCCGAGGTGACCGGCAAGGTCGCTGCAATCGGCTTTTGCTTCGGCGGCAGGCTGGCGTATCTGTCCGCGGCGCAGGGTAGCATAGACCTGGGCGTGGCCTACTATGGCGGCGGTATACAGGCGCAGCTTGAAGAGGCAGCCAAGATCACGGTGCCGATGCAGTTCCATTACGCCGGACTGGATGCGCATATCCCCGTATCGGTTGCCGACGACGTGCGCCAGCGTTTCCCGGGCCGCAGCGATGTCGAAGTGTTCACGTATCCAGATGCCGACCATGGCTTCAACTGCACTGACCGTGCATCGTACAACCAGCATGCGGCAGCGCTGGCGCATGGACGGACGCTGACTTTCCTGGGTACGCATCTATAATCATTGCGATACCGCGAAAGCAAAATGGCAGAAAAAGACGCTTGGCTTTGTGATGAAGTCAGGCGTTTTTTTTGAGCATGATGGTCTTCGTTGCAATCGTTTTTGATAAGGCGGGAAGCAGGGTGCTTCTCATGCCTGGCGTAGTTTTGCGGCAGGCAACTACAAGTAGTGGAATTCTTCTTATTTTGAAAATAGTGAATTTTAGAATTTGACTGTTTCGCCGATCCCGTGATTGGATCAATATGCCTGTCAGTGGCGCCTCAACTGTGTTGCGGTGGCAAGAGAGCAAGGTGCACAAGAGCAGCTGGCATATTCAGGGTTTGCCTACGGCGATCCGATTTCACACACTATCCCAAGCGGGGGCAAGATGACAAAACAGGCAATTATTGTGGTCGATATTCAGAATGACTATTTCCCAGGAGGCAAATGGATACTTGACGGCGCGGACGCCGCTGCAGATAACGCGCGCCAGGTTATCGATGCGGCAAGGAGCAACGGCGATCTCGTCGTACATATACGCCATGAAACTTTGGCAAAAGACGCTCCGTTCTTTGTGCCGCATACTGAAGGGGCGCAATTGCATCCGAAAGCCGCAAATCTGCCTCACGAGCGTGTTATCGTAAAACATTACATGAATCCCTACCGGGAGACCGACCTCCGGCAGATTCTAGAGGAAAATGGCATCCAGGATGTTGTCGTGGTGGGAAACATGAGTCACATGTGTATCGACGCGGTTACGCGTGCTTCAGACGACTTCGGCTATAAGGCGACGGTCATTCATGATGCTTGCGCAACTCACGATCTCGAATTCAATGGCGTAAAAGTGCCCGCAGTGCAAGTACATGCAGCATTCATGGCTGCATTGAGCTTCGGCTACGCGCAAGTTGTCTCGACAACAGCCTTTTTAAGTCCTGAGAGGCAAAGGGCTGCATAAAAAGAAATCGGCGGCCGTGTCTTTCGGGCTGCCGCTAGCGCGAGATCATTCAATGCCGATAGCACTACGTTGAGCGTTGAACTCTCTACCAGAATCTCTACCAGATAAGGCAACGCCACCGGGATGCTAGTGATAGCTTCCCGGTGGCGTTTTTGATTCTGGTTGCGGGGGCAGGATTTGAACCTACGACCTTCGGGTTATGAGCCCGACGAGCTGCCAGACTGCTCCACCCCGCGTCTGAAGTGGCGAATTATATAGAGCTGTCTCGATAGTCACAACAAGTATTTGAAAATAATTTATCAAAAAAGATTTTGGCGCCATTTTCGGCTTTTCGCGCCGGCTGCTATAGTGTCGTGTATTGCCCCTTCAGTCACTTCGCGCCATGAAAAATCATCTGGTTGTTGCGGTCGCTTATGATCAGCTGTGCACCTTTGAGTTCGGCTGTACTGTTGAACTGTTTGCATTGCCGCGCCCGGAACTGGGCGTGGACTGGTATCGCTTTGCGGTGTGTGCGGCTGAGCCCGGCAAAATCCGCGCCGCGGGCGGCATCACCGTGGAAGCGCCGTATACCCTGAAGCTGCTGGACAAGGCAGACACCATCATCATTCCCGGCTGGCGCAATGCGGATGAACAGCCGCCGGAAGCGCTGCTCAAAAAAATCCGTGCTGCTTATTTACGCGGTGCGCGGCTGTGCAGCATCTGCTCCGGCGTATTCGTGCTGGCCGCTGCGGGTGTGCTGGACGGTAAAACGGTCACGACGCACTGGCGTTATGCGGAGCGGCTGGCGCGGCGCTACCCGGCATTGGAGGTAAAGCCGGATGCGCTGTATGTGGACCAAGGCGAGGTCATCACCTCGGCCGGTTCCGCCGCCGGGCTGGACATGCTGCTGCACCTGGTGCGCCGCGACCACGGCGCCAAGGTCGCCAATCTTGTCGCGCAGCGCCTGGTCGTGCCGCCGCACCGCGAAGGTGGCCAGGCGCAGTTTGTGCCGCGCCCTGTGGCCGCGGATGAAGAGGGCAGGCTGGCAAAACTGATGGATATGGTCAGGGCCAGACCCGGCCTTCCGTATACGCTGGCATCGTTGGCAGAGCATGCAGCAATGAGCACCCGCACTTTGCAGAGGCAGTTCCTGCAGGCGACCGGCCTCGGGCCTTATGAATGGCTGATCCGGGAGCGAGTGGCGATTGCCAGGGAGTTGCTGGAGTCTCCTGCCACTCCTTTGCAGCAAGTCGCCGAGCTGGCAGGATTCGGATCAGAAGAGTCCCTGCGCAGACATTTCCGACGTATCGTCAAGACCAGCCCCAGTGCTTACCGCTCGCAATTCAGCGGGGCCTTGGCTGAACGGTGATGGCCGCAAGCTTGCCGGCGGCGTGAATCGCATGCCGAAGTTATCGCAAGCTTTTATCGCCGCTTCCAGATTAGGTCTATTCCTGCCCTATTAACTTGGTATGATCGCAGCATGCGAACTTACCGACCTACCACGCGTGTATTGACCGTGCTCGAACTGCTGCAAAGCAATGGGCGCATGAGCGGCGCCGAACTGGCAGCGCGGCTGGAAGTGGACGGGCGCACTTTGCGCCGCTACATCGTCATGCTGGAGGAGCTTGGCATCCCCATCACCGCCGAGCGTGGCAGGCATGGCGGTTACGCGCTGGTGGCCGGATACAAGCTGCCGCCGATGATCTTCAGCGACGATGAAGCACTGGCCTTGTCGATAGGCCTGCTGGCGGCGCGCAAGCTGGGGCTGGCCGAGGCCGCTCCCGCGGTCGCCAGCGCGCAGGCGAAACTGGAAAGGGTCATGCCGCCCGGCCTGGAAAAAAGGATCAGGGCCGTGCATGAAACCGTCAAGCTGGATTTGCCGCAGCCGAATGCGCCCGGCAATAACGATGCGCTGGCCAGCCTGAGCAGCGCTGCCCAGATGAGGCAGCGGGTGTACATGCAATACGCTTCTGCGTCGAACGAGTTGACGGAGCGGGAACTTGATCCGTATGCGCTCGCCTACCAGAACGGATCATGGTATGTGCTCGGCCTGTGCCATCTGCGGCAAGACCTGCGTTCGTTCCGGCTGGACAGGATTGCTCGCGTGAGTGTGCTGCACAGGCATTTTGAACGGCCTGCGGATTTTGATGCACTGGCGCACCTGAATTTCTCCATCGCAACAATGCCGCGTGCTTTCACGATCCGGGTTTTGCTGAGAAGCGACCTGAAAACGATCAAGGAGGAAATGTTTGAGTGGCTGGGCGTGCTGGAAGCCGGCGACGATGGAGTGATCTTGCATAGCCAGGCCGGGGACCTGCATTGGTATGCACGGGAACTGGCCAGGTTGCCGTTTTCGTTTGAGATACAGCATCCACCGGAATTGCGTGCCGCCTTGCAACAGTGCGCGATGCATTTGCTGGAGATGGCGCAGGGCGGAACCACCAAAACAGTCGTGCGAAATTTAAAGAAAAGCGTGGGTTCAGGCAAATTTTCCAAACAAAAATTAGTATGAACGCTCATGATGTAAAGATAATTCCAGTCAACAACAAAACTGTCACAGATTACGGGCATAATAAGTCGCTTGTCTGCACTGATTTCGCGCCCCATGTATTTGTACGCCCTAGACGAGGAAGTAGAACGATTACAAGCTGAGCTTGCGACCCTCACCGGGGCGGCGCGGCTGGATTTGCTTGCGGCTACTGCCTGGCACCTGCGCCAGCGCGATAGCCGGACTGCGTTGCAATTACTGGATGAGGCAGAGACGCTGCTGCGCATCAGTTCGCTGATGCCGGACCAGCGGCGCGCGGTGCGCGCGCGGCTGTCGCTGAGCCGTGCCGAGATCGCAGCCTTGTTCGGCGAATTCGACAAGGCTGAAATCTTGTTGCTGGAAGCCCGCACAGGCTTCAGCGCCGTCAACGATATCGTTGGCGAAGGCGATGCGCTTCTGGGCGAGGTTGTGGCAGCACTTGAGCAGGGACAGATGGAAAGGGCGATGCGCGCCGCGAGAGAGGCAGAAATCCGGTATGAACGGTCCGGCGAAGCACTCAGTCAATTGCTGGCACAGGCCTGGCATTTATATCTGGAGTCGTTTTCAAATCCGCATGCAGCATCCGAAGGTTTGCAGCAGTTGCAGGCCGATACTTCTGAACCCCGGCATCCCGCGCTGGAAGCGCTGATTACTGCCGCCAGGGGCGAGACGCTGTTTTCTCCGGAGCTGACGCGTTCCGCGATCCTGTTCCACCATTCCAGCGAACTAGCGCGCGAAGCCGGCCTGATCCGCCTGGCCATCATGGCTGCCGCCAATGCCGGCGCAGCGCTGCAAAAGCTCGGCGATTTCGATGAAGCAGCCGCCTGTTACGATTGGGCCGCTTCCCGTGCCCGCAAGACAGGCTGGCCGGCGCTGATCGGTTTCAGCCTGATGCGGCTAGGCGAGTTGCTGCGGCACCTGGGACAACTAGAGCAAAGCCAGGTGGTGCTGACGGAAGCGCTGCAAGGGTTCGCCGATACCAGGAGCGGCGTCAGCAAGGCCGTCGCCCATGGCGAACTGGCGCATACGCTGCTGGAGCGCGGCAAGCCGGCCGAAGCCGCCGACATGTTCAACATCGCCATTGCCTTGTATCGTGAAGCAGGTTCTCGCAATAGCCTCGCCGAACACCTGATCTGCCAGGCCAGGGCCTTGTCTGCCGCCGATAAGGCGGAGGAGGCGTTGGCAGCCATCGATGAGGCACGCGGCCTGATTATGGAGCCTGCCTGCGCTGTGCTGGGCATCGATCTGCGGGAGGCGCTGGCTGAAATCCATGCGCGGCATGTGCTGCCGCTGCCGGCCAGGATGAGCCTGCCGAATCCGGTGCTGCATTTTCTGGAGGAAGCACTGCGCGCAGGTTCCGGCATAGACGGCTGGCTGGCGCCTTCCAAGCTGCTGCTGGCATTGGGAGAAGCCTGGTCCAAGGCTGGCGACGGCAAGCAGGCCTTTGAATATGCAAAACTCGCCATCGCCGCCGACCAGCGCGAGCGCAATAAGCAGGCCAGCAACTGGGCCACGCTGATGCGGGTGCGGCATGAGACAGAGAGGGCCAAGGCCGCTGCCGAACACCATCAGCAACTGGCCGCCACGCTGACCGAGACGTCGCACACGCTGGACTTGCTGAGCAAGATAGGCCAGGAGCTGACGGCCAACCTGAATCCCGAAAATGTCTGCAATGCCTTGCACCGCCATCTGGGCACCTTGCTGGACGCTTCGCATCTGTCGATCTGGCTACTGGGACCGGACGGCAAGGCGCTGGACTTGTGCCACCATGTAGAAAACGGCATGGTTGTGGCCGACTACAATGCTGCCGCCTACCGGGATGCGTATAACGCAAGGCGTTGCATTGCTGAATGGCAAGAAATACTGCTGGAAATGGATGCCGCCAATACCGCGCCCGATGACCTGGCAAATTCCACCGATACCATCCAGATTCGTACGGCTCTGTTCGGCCCGCTGATCGTCGGTGAGCGCGTGCTGGGCGCAATGTCGATCAAGTCGGGCAACCAGGATGCCTACGGCGAGCGCCAGCGCCTGATCTTCCGCACGCTGTGTGCGTACGGCGCCATCGCACTGGACAATGCGAATGCGCACCGCGATTTGCAGGAGACAAAAAAGAAACTGGAACAGGCGCTGCGCGAGCTGGAAGACGCCAGCCTCACCGATCCGCTGACGGGCCTGCGCAACCGCCGCTTCCTGGCGCAGAATATCGAGGCCGACGTTGCCATCAGCGTGCGCAGCTACCAGGACAGCATGGCCAGCGGCACGGCGGCTCCCAAGGACGCCGACCTGCTGATGTTCCTGGTGGACCTGGATCACTTCAAACTGGTCAACGACAAGCACGGCCATGCTGCCGGCGATGCCATCCTGGTGCAGATCCGGCAACGTCTGCAGCAAGTATTCCGCGATTCCGACTACCTGATCCGTTGGGGCGGTGAAGAATTCCTGATCGTCGCCCGCGGTATTTCGCGCGAACGGGCGGATGAGCTGGCGTCCCGCGTGTGCGCGGTGGTGGCAGAGCAGGCATTTACGATAGATGAAAACACCCAGCTGAACCAGACCTGCTCGGTCGGCTTTGCCTGCTACCCGTTCGTCACCAGCCAGCCGAAGGCGATCAACTGGCAGGATGTCGTCGATATTGCCGACATTGCGCTGTACACCGTCAAGCACGCCGGCCGCAACGGCTGGGTAGGCCTGTTCGGCGAAGCGCATGCATGGCCGGACCTGTTGCTGTGCACGCTGAAGGCGGACCCTAAAAAAGTCATCCTGAATCACGAGCTGCGGCTGTCGACCAACAAATCGCAGCAAGAGATCAATGGCGCGCTGGAGCTGCTGGCGCCTGCAGCCTGATCAATATGACAGCGGTAAGGCAGTAGATATTATTGTTTTTTAGATTTACACTGTGGATGAGCGCCGCACTGCGGCTGACGTAATGAGGGCTTCTGGCAATGGCGACGCTATCAAGGGTCGCCTTTTGCTTTTTTAACGGACAAGCGAGGAAATTGCGATTTATGGAATATGAAGTAATCGATACCCAGATATCGCCGGAAGGGCGCATGGATGTACTGTCCAAGGCGGAAGTGGCCAAACTGCTGGATACCAGCCATGGCGGTTTATATAATATTTTCCGCAACTGCTCGCTGGCGGTGCTCAACGTGGGCAGCGGCCTGGACGACGGCAAGGAACTACTGGAGCGCTACAAGACCTTTGACATCAGCATCATACAGCGCGAGCGCGGCATCAAGCTGGACGTAAAGGGCGCGCCCGCCATCGCCTTCGTAGATGGCGTGCTGATCAAAGGCATACAGGAACATTTGTTTGCGGTGCTGCGCGACATCGTTTTCGTCAACGGCGAGATCGCCTCCAATCCCAAGTTTAATCTGGAGACCAGCGAAGGCGTCACCGACGCCGTTTTCCACATCCTGCGCAATGCCAATGCGATCCGCCCGCTGGTCAATCCGCATCTGGTCGTATGCTGGGGAGGACACTCGATTTCCGGCCCCGAATACGACTACACGAAGGAAGTCGGCTACCAGATGGGCCTGCGCGGCCTGGATATCTGCACCGGCTGCGGGCCGGGCGCGATGAAGGGACCAATGAAGGGTGCCACGATAGGCCATGCCAAGCAGCGCATCAGCACGGGGCGCTACCTGGGTATTACCGAGCCCGGCATCATCGCCGCCGAAGCGCCGAATCCGATTGTCAACGACCTGGTCATCCTGCCGGATATCGAGAAACGTCTGGAAGCCTTTGTCCGCATCGGGCATTCCATCGTTGTATTCCCGGGCGGCGCGGGGACGGCGGAAGAAATCCTGTATGTACTCGGCATATTGCTGCATCCAGACAATGCCGACATGCCTTTCCCGCTGATCTTTACCGGGCCTGAAAGCGCAGCCGATTATTTCCGGCAGATCGACCAGTTCATCGGCGATACGCTGGGCGTGGAGGCGCAGCGGCGCTACAAGATCATCATCAACGATCCGGTCCGGGTAGCGCAGGAAGTGCACGCCGGCATCAAGCAGGTGCGTGAATACCGCAAACTGACCGGCGACGCCTATTACTTCAACTGGATGCTGAAGATCGATACCGAGTTCCAGAAGCCGTTCGAGCCGACGCACGACAACATGCGCAACCTCGAACTGCATAAAAACCAGCCCAGCCACCTGCTGGCGGCCAATCTGCGCAGGGCGTTTTCCGGTGTCGTTACCGGCAACGTCAAAGACCAGGGGATACGCGCGATAGAGAAGTTCGGCCACTTTGAAATTTGCGGCGATGTTAACATCATGGAATCCATGGATGCATTGCTGGCATCGTTTGTTGCGCAAAACCGCATGAAACTGCCCGGAAAAGCATATACCCCTTGTTATCGCGTCATAAAATAGGATAATGGGACAACTTGCCGCAGGGATAGAACTGGCAAATGTTGCAAATGTTGGACCAGAATCTGCAGATCAACCGACTTCACCCGGAAAGATAGAATATGAGCACAGTACAACAAGAAGTGGATGAACGCACCAATTTGACCGGCTCCAACAAGTTCGAGCTTCTGCTGTTCCGGCTGGGTGCCGATGCGACCGGCGACCGCTCTGAATTGTTTGGCATCAATGTGTTCAAGGTTCGCGAGATTGTTGCCATGCCCACCATTACCGCAGTTGCCGGCGCCTTGCCGCATATGCTGGGCGTGGTCAACCTGCGCGGCCAGGTCATTCCCGTGGTGGACCTGCCTTCGGTCGTCGGTTGCAAGCCTAAAACCGGCCTGAATATCATGCTTGTTACTGAATATGCACGCACCACGCAGGGTTTTGCCGTGGAGTCCGTCGAGGAAATCGTACGCCTGGACTGGAGCCAGGTGTTGTCGGCAGAGGCCAGCGGCGCCGGCGGCGGCATGGTCACCAGTATCGCCCGTCTGGATGGCGACATCGAGAATACGCGTCTGGCCCAGGTGCTGGACGTGGAACAGATACTGCGCCAGATCACGCCTAGCGACGGCAAGGAAGTGGATGCTGCCAACATGAAGAAACTGCTGCTGAAACCGGGCACCGTGATCCTTGCAGCGGACGATTCGGCTGTAGCGCGTGGGCTGATAGAGCAGGCACTGACTGCGATGGGCGCGCCCTATGTGATGACCAAGACCGGCAAGGAAGCATGGGAAAAGTTGCAATCCATTTCCGCTGCGGCAATTGCCGAAGGCAAGACCGTACGCGACAAAGTGGCCATGGTGCTGACAGATCTGGAAATGCCGGAGATGGATGGTTTCACGCTGACACGCAATATCAAGCAGGATGAGCGATTCAAATTCCTGCCGGTGGTGATCCATTCATCGTTGTCGGGCTCCACTAATGAAGACCATGTCCGCAGCGTAGGCGCAGATGCCTACGTGGCAAAATTCGTTGCTGAAGAACTGGCTGCTACCATACGCGAAGTGGTCAGCAAGTAAGTGCAAATAATAGCCTTAAGAAGCAGATAGTCTTGACAAGCTGATGTCGCAGGGCAAATAAAAAGGGAGCGTTCAACGCTCCCTTTTTTGTCATCCCGGCCAACGGGATATTTTCATGAGGCCGCTTACCTTGGTGCGTCAACCGGCGTTTGCGGCACGCGCTGCCAGCCGCTTGGGCATGTTTTTACCGAAGGATAGTAGCCATCCGGTTTGTGGCAATAGTACCAGTCGTTGGACTGGCCAGGCTGCGAACCGCCGGCGTTGTCGGAATAGGACGGCCCGCTGATGGTAGCGCTAGGCTGCACATAGACAGTGGTTGGCGCCGGGCTGACGACCACTTCCGAGTAGGAAGGATAATAGGCGGGGCCGTAGTAGGCCGGGCCGTAGAACAGCGGGAACGGGTCCAGATACAGGCCCAAGCCGACGCGCGGACCTCCCCAGCCATGATAGCCGCCGTGATAGCCGCCGTGATAGCCGCCACGGTATCCGCCGAAATGTCCACGATCTGCCCATGCAGAACCAGCTGTCACTGAGCCCAGGGCAACGAGCACCAGCAAGCTTGCTTTAATCCACTTCATGATCAACCTCTCAAAAACTGATTTTTATATATGTACTACCTGCTCATATTGTAGTGTAGTTCGGAAATATTAGTGTGCAGGGCCGATTTACAGCTTGTTACCAATTGTTTATCTGCGATACACGATGCATGTAAATTCTCGTAAATTAGCGAACTATACGCAAATAATATGCTCAAAAGCGTTGCGCTGCAGGGTACCAGCGCGCATACGCAAGTTGCTCATGCCTGTCCCTTTCCAGCCCTCGCGGCAGCCAGTTCTGGTGGCCGCAAGCGGCGCGGGCCAGGAAATCCAGCCATACCGTGTGGCTGCGCAATACCCGCTGCAATCTGTGCCTCGCGACAGGGTTGAACATGCCTTGCAGGGACAGCAGTTGGCGCGGGTTTTTCTTGACCCATAGCCAGGAACCCATTTCCAGCGTCAGCGGCAAAAATACCTGCTCCGCGTCATGTGAGGACCTTAGGTACAGGTAGTCCCAGATGTCGCCGTGCGTCAAGTATTGGCGGCTTTGCGGTTCAAAAACGTAATTGTGGTTGGGATGGGTCTGGCTGAACAGGTCTTCCAGCGCGCAGATGTCCGGCAGGTGCGCAATCGGCCTTATGGTATGCGCATGCGGAAACCAGATACGGTCCCTCAGGCCGAAACCCGAGTGGCAATCCAGCGCGATGCTGAACTTGCGTACCAGCAGTTCGCCTTCCACGACCCTGCACAGCGCACGGTTCTCGATCTCCATTGGCATGCCGGCAGCCCCGCGGAACCAGGGAAGGCGAGGGCTGATCCGCTGGCCTCCCAGCAAGAAAGGCACCTTGTCTATCGCCTCCACCGGCGCATTCCGCATCAAGTCGACCCCCTGCGGGTTGCTGCGCGATGAAAGCCACATGCCGCCGGGATTGATCAGCGGCATGAACACCAGCCTGACCTTGTCCAGTTGCTGGTGCAGCAGGTGGTCCCAGCGCAGGCGGGCCAGCAGGCCGCTGAGAAAGCTCAGCAGCACCTGCGTGCCTATCCGTTCCAGCCCGTGGATGCCGCCGAAAAATCCTACTGCCGGCACGTCGGGGCTGGGATTGCCCAATGCCAGCGAGTACACCGGCAACGCGCGCCCCTGCATCGGAATCTCGCATTCCGAGCGGACCTCCAGCGGTATTGAAGCCTGGGCAGCCTTGTCAATCAGGCGTTCCAGTTCTACCAGTTCAGGCAGTTTGCTTTCCAGCATGGCGTTGACGGGCTTTATAGTGAATTTCAGCGTTCAATTCACCATCATGCGCGTATTTTTAACCGAACGCCATCCCGGCAAGCCTGGCTGACGCCGAATGTGGAACCCGGCCACAGATTCAGTCGGAAATTTTCCCGCGCATGGCTTTGATAGCCCCGCGGCTGCTCTTTCCGTCCAGACGCCTCGTCTGGGAGCTGCGGGTGGGCCGGGTCGGCCTCCGTACCTTGGGGAGCGTGGCGACGCTGTCCACCAGCTCCTGCAGGCGCAGCATGGCTTCTTCCTTGTTCCGGTCCTGGCTGCGCTGGGTCTGCGCCTTGATGACGATCACCCCTTCCCGGGTAATCCTCTGGTCGTTCAAGGCCAGCAGCCTTTCCTTGATATGCTCCGGCAAAGACGAGGCCGCGATGTCGAACCGTAGGTGGATGGCGCTGGATACCTTGTTGACGTTCTGCCCGCCGGCGCCCTGGGCGCGGATGGCGGTCAATTCGATTTCACTTTCGGGAATGGGATTAATCATTTATATGGATACAGTAGATGCATTACCGGTAGCGGTTTGCTGCAGGTAATGCAATTATCCCGCCTTTATAGCAGGGAATACAGCTTAACGGCGGTCTAATTACCCCTGCGCGACAGCATATCTTGATACACTCCGTTGTCCGCACATTTTCGGATTATTTCGAAGTCAACATTTTCAATGAAAATCCCAAAAAGAATACAGCCGCTGGTGGATGAAGGCCTCATCGATGAAGTGCTGCGCCAACTGATGAGCGGCAAGGAAGCGACTGTGTACGTGGTCCGCTGCGGCGAAGAAATCCGCTGCGCCAAAGTCTATAAAGAAGCCAGCCAGCGCAGTTTCAAGCAGGCCATCTCTTACCAGGAAGGCCGCAAGGTAAAAAACAGCCGTCAGGCGCGCGCGATGGAAAAGGGCACTCGCTACGGCCGCAAGATGCAGGAAGAAGTCTGGCAGAACGCCGAAGTCGATGCCCTGTACAAGCTGGCAGCGGCAGGCGTGCGCGTGCCGCGCCCCTACATCTGCTTTGAAGGCGTGTTGCTGATGGACCTCGTGACCGACGCCGCCGGCAATGCCGCACCACGCCTGAACGATGTGGAACTCAGCGAAGCCATGGCGCTGGACTACCACGCGCAATTGCTGAGGCAAGTGGTGCTGATGCTGTGCGCCGGCGTCATTCACGGCGATTTGTCCGAATATAATATCCTGGTGGACGAGCATGGGCCCGTCATCATCGATTTGCCGCAGGCAGTGGATGCAGCCGGCAATACCAGTGCCGAAATGATGCTGGAGCGCGACGTTGCCAACCTCGCTACCTATTTCAGCCAGTTTGTGCCGCAGCTTGCCGCCAGCCAGTACGGCAAGGAGATCTGGAAACTGTATGTGGCAGGCCTGCTGCAGCCGGACAGTGTGCTGACCGGCCGCGTCAAGCTGGACCAGCGTCCGGCGGATGTCGGCGCGGTACTGCGGGAAATGGAAATCGCCCGCCGGGAAGCAGAAGACGAGCTTGCCCGCCGCGCGGCGCGGGTATAAGGCTATGGCAATTAATAATGGAGTAAAGAATGACCTACGAAGAATACCTTGATGAAGTAACGACGCTGCTGACGGAAATGTACAAACTGTCCGACGAAGCTGCGATCAAATATGTGATGCGCGCGCAGGCTGCCGATTACTTCAGCCTGCATGACGACGATCCTGCGATGCGAACCCAGGAACGCGCTGTGCACGATGCCAAGACCGTCTACGAACAGAGAAATAAGTCCCGCCCCGAGATTTATCGTAAAAATAAGCCAAAATAAAGCAAAAAGCCGGGATAGAAAACGGCAATTTGTTGTCTATAGTCGCTTGTTGCCCCATTTTGGGAATAAGCCTGCGCCCCGCTCATCATGAAGTGGGGCGTAATTCATCTGATGTCCGTCTCCGTAAAAAACCGAAAAAGCCATGGTTCGATTCCGCAAGCTTTCCTTTTCCCTGTTTTCTGCTTTTCCACTTTCCTTGTTTCTGCTGTCTTCACCTGTGCTGGCCGGTACCTCGGCACAGGCTGGCGCAGCTACTGCCGCCGCTGCCGCCGACTCCGGCGATGAACCCAAATACGGATTGCGTGAGCACTACACCAAGTATGAATACCGCATCCCCATGCGTGACGGCACAAAGTTGTTTACCGCCGTCTATGTGCCCAAGGACGGCTCCAGGAGCTATCCTTTCCTGATGAGCCGCACGCCTTACGGTGTCGGGGTGCAGGACCAGGGGCAGTCGCATTATGGCGTGGGCTATTATCCTGCCGCCCTTGGACCTTCGCGGGAGTTTGAGAAAAGCGGCTATATTTTTGTCAGCCAGGATGTGCGCGGGCGCTATATGTCCGAAGGCCGCTGGCAGGAAATGACGCCGCACCTGAAGGCAAGACCGGAGCAGGGCGAGGGCAATGAAAGCCAGGATATGTACGACACCGTGGAGTGGCTGCTGAAGAATGTGCCGAACAATAACGGCAAGGTCGGCATCTGGGGCATCTCCTACGGCGGATTCTATACGTCTGCCAGCATTATCGACTCCCATCCTGCGATCAAGGCTGCATCGCCACAGGCGCCCGTGACCGACCTGTTCATGGGCGACGATTCCTACCATGGCGGCGCTTTCATGCTGGCGGCCAATTTTGATTTCTACTCGGCGTTTAACGAGGAAAAAAATCCGACTCCGCTACCGCGCCGCTGGGAAGAATTCGACTACGGCACTGAAGACGGCTATGAGTTTTTCCTGGGGCAGCAAACCTTGCAAAACATTACCGGCAAGCTGACGGACAAGCAGCGTGCATTGCTGGTGCCTACGATAGAGCATTCCACCTATGATGAATTCTGGCAGACGCGCAATATCGCGCCGCACCTGAAGAACATCCATGCTGCGGTGCTGACGGTCGGCGGCTGGTACGATGCGGAAGATGTGCAGGGGCCGTTGACGACCTATCGTTCCATCAAGAAAAACAATCCCGGCATCTATAACGGCCTGGTCATCGGCCCATGGTCGCATGGCGGCTGGGCCCGCAATGACGGCAAATCGTTGGGCAACGTCGGCTTTGATTCCAAGACGGCGGAATACTATCGCAAGAACATCGTCTTTCCATTTTTTGAGCAATACCTGAAAGGCGGCAAAGAGAATGCAAGTCCGCAGCCGGAGGCACAGGTATTCGAGACTGGGACCAACGTCTGGAAAAGCTATGCATCATGGCCGCCGCTACAGGCGCAGGCGCGCACGCTTTATCTTGGCGGCAATGGGCGCCTGACATGGCAGCAGCCGCCTGCGGATGCGCCGGCGTATGATGAATATATCAGCGATCCCAAGAAGCCTGTTCCTTACATAGGCTATGCCGCGACTGCGGTGCCGAGGGAGTACATGGTATCCGACCAGCGCTTTGCCTCCACGCGGCCCGATGTGCTGGTGTACCGCAGCGAGGTGCTGGAAGAGGATGTGACGCTGGCCGGCCCGATCCAGCCCAGTTTGTTTGTTTCCACCACCGGCACCGATGCAGACTGGGTCGTCAAGCTGATCGACGTCTATCCGTCCGAATATCCTTCCGGCAAAAATAGTGACGACAAGCTCAATGACGTACCACCTCCTTCGTTGGCGATGGCCGGGTACCAGCAACTGGTGCGCGGCGAACCCCTGCGCGGCAAGTTCCGCAACAGCTTTGAAAAAGCCGAGCCGTTCACGCCCGGCAAGGTAGAGAACCTGAGCTACAGCATGCCGGACATCAACCATACCTTCCGCCGCGGCCACCGTATCATGGTGCAGATACAGAGTTCCTGGTTTCCGCTGGTGGATTTGAACCCGCAAACCTTCGTGGATATTCCACATGCAAAGTCGGAAGATTTTCAGAAGGCTACGCAGCGGGTGTATCACGCACCATCGCAGTATTCCGGCATCGTGGTGCAGGTATTACCGGCGGCAAAGCCGTAGGGCAGTACACACCATACCAGTATGATCGGCAGCATGGAAAAAAGCAGTACAACAATTTATTGAAAGGGATATCGTGCATCAAAATAAAAAAACCTTCCTTCGCCGCAGCCTGCTGGCGACTTTGCTGTGTTTCTCCTTCTCTGGCTATGCGGCGACCAGTAACAATCTGGTGCTGGAATCAAAGACCATGGACAAGAGCATCGACCCCTGCACGGATTTTTTTGCCTATTCCAATGCTAAATGGCTGGCGCAAAATCCTATTCCCGCCGACCGTTCACGTTACAGCGCGTATGACGAGGTAACGGAACGAAATCTGGCCGCGTTGAAAGGCATCGCCGAAGCGGCCGCAGCAGCGCCGGATAGCGGCAGCCTGGCGACCCGCCTGGTGGGTTCTTACTACCGCAGCGGCATGGATGAGGCCAGGATAGAGGCAGAAGGCAGCAAGCCGCTGGCGGACGAACTGGCCCGCATCAATGCGGTAAATGACCGCAGCCAGGTGCTGCCGCTGATCGCCGCGCAACACCATACCGGCGTGGGTTCATTGTTTAATTTCTATGTGGACCAGGATGCCAAGAACACTACCCGCTATATTCCTCAGCTGGGTCAGGGCGGCCTGGGCTTGCCCGACCGCGACTATTACCTGAAAACCGATGCAAAGACCATCGAGATACGCAAGCAGTATGCGGCCTATGTCGAGAAGATGTTCGTCCTGCTAGGCGACACGCCTGAAATCGCCAGGAAAAATGCCGCAACGGTTATTGCGTTGGAATCTCGCCTGGCCAAGGCGTCGATGACCAAGGTGCAATTGCGCGACCCGCTGGCCAGTTATCATTTGCTGGACCTGAACGGCCTGGAAAAAATCGACGGCAAAACACCATGGAATATCTATTTCAAGGATGTCGGCCTGGCGGAACCTGGCCAGTTCAATGTCGGGCAGCCTAAATTTTTTGCCGAAGCCGGCAAGATGCTCAATACCGTGCCAGTGGCTGACTGGAAAACTTATTTGCGCTGGAACCTGGTCAACGCCAGGGCCAAGGACCTATCCTCGGCATTCGTCAACACCAATTTTGACTTTTACGGCCGTACGCTGGCCGGCACCAAGGAATTGCAGCCTCGCTGGAAACGCATCCTGACCAACATCGATGCCAATATGGGAGAAGCGATGGGTGAATTGTACGTGGCCAAGTTCTTCGGCCCCGAAGCCAAGGCCGGTGTGCTGGAAATGGTTGGCAATATCAAGGACGCGATGCGCGAAAGCATCAGCAAGCTGGAATGGATGTCGGCGCCGACCAAGCAACAGGCGTATAAAAAGCTGGATACGCTGGTCGTGAAGATAGGCTACCCCGACACCTGGCGCGACTACAGCGCCCTGAAGGTGGATCCGGCGTCCTATGCAGACAACAACAAGCGCGCGGCGGAGTTTGAATTCAACCGCGTGCTGGCCAAGCTCGGTAAGCCCATAGACCGCAATGAATGGGGCATGACACCGCCTACCGTCAACGCTTATTACAATCCGACCATGAATGAAATGGTCTTCCCTGCGGGCATCCTGCAGCCGCCGCTATACCATGTCAACGCCGATGCCGCTGCCAACTATGGCAACACCGGCGCGACGATAGGGCATGAGCTGACACATGCTTTCGATGATGAAGGCCGGCAGTTCGATTCGCAGGGTAACCTGAAGAGCTGGTGGACCAAGGAAGACGAGAAAAAATTCCTGGTGCGCGTGGCAGCGATAGAAAAACAGTTCGACGAATTCAATCCTATCGACAAACTGCACATCAACGGCAAGCTGACCGAAGGTGAGAATATCGCCGATCTGGGCGGCATGAAGATCGCGCTGCAGGCACTGAGGAAAGCCCAGGCTTCCAAACCGCAGCCCGCTGAAATTGACGGCCTCACGGTAGAACAGCGCTTTTTCATTGCCAATGCCCAGAGCTTCAGGGGCCTGATGCGTGACGAAAAACTGCGCCTGCAACTGGCAACCGACCCGCATGCGCCGGAGAAATACCGTGTTCTCGGGCCTATCGCCAATATGCCGGAATTTTCACAAGCCTTCAGCTGCCCGGCAAAAACCTCGCCGCTCAGGCCGGAAGCTACGCGCGTCAATATCTGGTAAGCAGCTGTTTGACATCGCGGCATAGGTCTTCCCGGACGAAATTTCGTTCGGGAAGACCCTCGGGGCCGTAAAAACAGCACATAAATCAAATCGCCATACGCGGCGACAAGCTTGTACAATTCTTATCCTGTATTTACTCAAGGACAAGAATTGCTGACCACCTTTCTTTTGCTCGGTGTGGCGATGTGTACCGCATGGCTGAAACCGATTCCGCTGGCGGGTCGGTTTGCGTTGCATCCCTGGCTGTTGATGTTCAGTTTCAGCATCATCAGCGGCGTCTATGCCAATATATTGACAGGCCCGGCGCTGGTGGCGCTGGTCATATTTACGGTTTTAGCCTATCTGACGGTATGGCCGGGCGCGCGCAGGACACAGCGGGTGCTATGCGGGGCGCTGACTGCCGTTCTCGCGCTTGCACTGGCAATGCATAAATTACCCGGTTTTCATAATCCGCTGCTGATAGACGGCGCCAGGTTTTCCGCCGATGCTGCGGCATTCAGGCAATATGCCAATTTTGACAAGGGCGCTGCAGGCCTGGTGCTGCTGGCGTTGCTATGTAAGCGGGCCCAGTCTGTAGAAGAGTTGAGCGACGTTTTTCGCCGCGCTTTGCCAGTCGCCGGCATGACGATCGTACTGGTGATGGCGGTTGCGGTGCCCATTGCTTACCTGAAGCCGGACTTCAAATTGCCCTCGTATACGCCGGTCTTCCTGCTGGCCAACCTGTTCCTGACTTGCGTAGCGGAAGAAGCTTTTTTTCGTGGATTACTACAGGAGAGACTTACCAGGTTGCTGAGGAAGATACGCTGGGGAGCACTGGTGGCAATGCTGTTTTCTGCTTTGCTGTTCGGCCTGGTCCACCTTGGAGGCGGCATGCAGCTGGCCTTGCTCGTCAGCATAGGCGGAGCGGGCTATGCTTACGCCTATAACATCACCAGGAAAATCGAAGCGGCTATCCTTGTGCATTTTCTGCTGAATGCAGCGCACTTCGTTTTCTTTACCTATCCATCGCTGCAATAGCGGGAAGCCGACAGAAAAGCTCCGATCAGGCGAGCGCCATCAAGCCACTGCGATTAAAACAGGCATGCAGGCGTGCTCAATAAAGGAGGCTCAACCCGCGCCCAGTTGCTGATGCAACTCATAGCTCATGACGGCCAGAAAAGCCACCAGGCCCAGATATAAAACACCGTAGTTGACACGCGTGTTGACCGGCACATCGTAAAAGCCCTCTGGATGCCCGGCGGCGCCAGGGTCTTTTGCAAACGCCATCTTCAGTTGCGGATACGCCAGGAGAGCGATCAAAATGAGCATGGGGCTGGGCCGGTACAGGAACATGCCTATCAGCAGGGGCACACCCGCCAGCCATACCTTGGGTGAAATGATGGCGGTGATCCTACCGCCGTCCAGCGGCATGATCGGAATCAGGTTGAACAGATTGATCATAAAGCCGGAATAGGCAATCGCCATCATCAGGTTGCTGTCCGTATCTCGCGCATACCAGTAACAGCCGATGGCCGCCAGCGTGCCTGCCACCGGGCCGGCGAATCCTATGTAGGCATCCGTCTCTACATCGTGCGGCATGTCTTTCAGTTCCACCCATGCGCCGACAAATGGGATAAATGTCGGCATCCCCACATTCAGGCCGCGCTGGCGCGCCGCGACGTAGTGGCCCATCTCATGGATAAACATCAGCACTACAAAGCCTACCGCGTACTTCCAGCCGTACAGCCACGAATAGGCGAGGATGGAAAGCAGCATGCTGCCGCCGGTCAGCCATAGCTTGCCCAGCTTGCCCGCTACAAAAAGCCAGCTCAATAGTTTTAACATGGTCGTCTATAAGTTGGATGTGCCCGGTCTCGGAAAGACCGGGCAGAAACCTGGTAAATGATAAGCGATGAAACAGCGCCTTTTATGCCTGCGTGCTGTCGGCGTCCTTCTTCTTGCGGCCAAACAGCTTGGCGACCGCGCCGCCGATTGCCACCAGGCCCACCAGCACCAGTTTCTTGGCGACCAGCAGCAGCGCAAGCAGTTTTCCGAAGAAACCCAGTTTGGCGGCAACACCACCGGCAACCAGCGCTGCCAGCCCGTATTCGGCAACCTTGTCGGTAGAGCCGTCGAAGTCGCTATACCCATTGCCTTTCGTGAAGTCGGTGAAAGCAACGACGTCTTTCATTCCTGTCTTGACCTGGCTTATCTGGTTCATGCCGGCGACCGCATTCAAGACCAGCACTCCCTTGCGTCCCAGCACGCGGATGTTGTAGTTCAATGAATGCCTGCTGTCCTTTTCCACCGCCAGTTCCTTGGCCCAGTAGAATTTATGTCTTGCCTTGTCGTAGCGGGGGCTTTCAGCCCAGCCAACCAGCGTCATCGCATCGTAACCCAGCTTTTTGCGCTCTTCGTTGCCGGCTTGTGTGGATTCCTGCATGTCCTTCAGCAGCTCATCGTATTTGATGCTGTCGGCATCGTCGTCCTTGACATGGCCGTCTTCATTGTAGGTAATGATGACGCCCCAGCTGGTTGGGCTCAACGGGTTGACATCGCTGGGGAAAAGCATGCCGAGGGTTTTTGCGCCGGGCGGATTACCCCAGGCATCGACGAGGACGCGTTCTGTGTCCTCCGGCGGCAGATAGCGGAAAGTGGGCGGCAAATCCAGTGTAGCGATATTATTGGGGAGCGTGATCTTGCCGTGCTGAAATTTGAGGGAAGCCTCAAACTGCTCTGCCGGCATGCTTTTGCCGGTTTCGGCGGCACTCGCTGTTGCTGGAGCCGGATCTGCCGCGTAAGCCGCCGGCGCAAGGAGCAGCGGCGTGGAGAGGGCCGCTGCCAAGGCCAATGCGAGCGTTGATTTGGTAAACATGATTTTCCCCGGCTATTTTTATCGTTGTAAATGGCGCTGACTATCCCTGTCTGCGGAACGGTTAGCGTTCGTTGTGTTTTTAAATTTCTAAAAACACAATATATTACCTCGAAATTTGCCCGAAGCAACAAATATATGAACAATAAAACAATGGGTATGCTTGTGGCTGGCGTGACCGCATTAGCTTCTCGGTTTGACCGGAGACGGCGGCGCCGGAACACCATTGAGGCGCATGGGGCAGTAAAATGTCAAAGCGAACCAGGCAAGACGAACGGCAATTCTCGCCGGGATATCAATGTGGCATCCAGGCTGGAGCGGAGCATCGAAGGAACTGTTGAATGAAAGACTTCATGGGGGACGGAAGGGTAGGCGCCGCCCGGTTTCATCTATTGGAGAGCGGCTTCTTTGATCAAGACAGCCCGGCACTTGCGCGGGCATTAATCGGCAAGGTGTTGCGTCGGCGCTGGAAAAATCAATGGCTGTCCGCGCGCATCATTGAAACTGAAGCGTACCAGCTTGACGAAAAGGGCAGCCACGCATCCCTCGGCTATACGCATAAAAGACGCGCGCTTTTCATGGCTGGCGGCACCATCTACATGTACTACTCGCGCGGCGGTGACTCATTCAATATCAGCGCGGCGGGGCCCGGCAATGCGGTGCTGATCAAGTCGGCTTTTCCCTGGATTGATTCTATCGCCGGCGATGCGGCACTTGCCGTCATGCAGGCAGAAAACCCGGGCCCTGGCGGTGCAGTGCGTCCTTTGCATCGCCTCTGTGCGGGACAGGTCCAGCTGTGTCGCGCACTGGCGCTACGGGTGCCGGATTGGGATGCGCATTCGTTTGACACCAGGGAGCTATTTATCGATGACGTGGATGAATCTCCCGAAATTTTGATTCAAACCACACGCCTGGGTATTACGGCAGGGCGAGATGAGCACTTGCCGTATCGCTTCGTAGATCCTGCCTATGCGAAATTTTGCACACGCAACCCACTTCGCAGAGGACAAAAAACGCCCGAGCATTATTGCTGGATTGACCGAAACGGAAATATGGCCTCTCATCAAGGCTTTCCACCTGAGCTTATTTCCATCCCGGAATGACACTTAGGTAGTCTAAGCAATAAACAACAAGGGAACACCTGGCTGGTCTGCCAGAGGAGCGGCGGCGGCTCAGATTTTTTCCATGTCCTCCGGGTCCAGCGCGATAACATGGGTTTGCAGCATGCCGTGTTCATCATGCCATTCCTTGATGACGCAGGGTTGGCCGTATTCGTCCACATCGATCAATTTGAAAAAATTGCCGACCATCGATTCGATCAGGATGCGCTCGTCGACTGGAAAGCTTTTGATGAATTGCTTGCTGAGCGAAACGATGCGAACAATATCGCCTACTGCCACAGCCTGCCCTTTGCAGTCTGTCATTTTGGGGTCTTGCATATCTGCGTCCTGATGTGAAAATTATTTAAAAGCCGTTGCAACACGGGGCCGGCGTTATTGCTACGCCAGGTCGTACTAATGCTGCCTTCGTTGTCGCGCCTAACCAGCCCCGTCTTACAACAAGTTCTTAGGCCTGTGGGCATCTACCAGCGCGCCGGAAACCGACACGCCGATGGGATAGTCCGGAATCGGGTTGCCAGGGCCGAACCATTGCGCATCGGCGATTTCGCTTTCGTCCAGTACGATATTGCCGGATACATACTCAGCGGTAAAGGCAATCATCAGTGAATGCGGGAAAGGCCACGACTGGCTGCCGAAGTATTGCAGATTCTTGACGTGCAAGCCAACCTCTTCGAATACCTCGCGGTGAATGGCTTCTTCTATCGACTCGCCGGCTTCCAGAAACCCGGCCAAAGGTACGTAGCGTGTGGTCGGAGAAGCGGTATGCTTGGCCAGCAGGATGTGTTCGCCTTTTTTGATCAGCACCATCATTGCAGGAGAAATCCGCGGGTAGGCAACCATGCCGCAGGCCGGGCATTTATAGCAGCGTTCACCGCGGGCCAGTGTCATCGGCGTGGCGCAGGTGCCGCAGTATTGATGCGAGCGCGCCCATTCAGCGATCTGGAAGGCACGGCCTGCAAGGCCCAGCAGATCGTCATCCATTTCACCGAACAGAGGTCGCAGTTTGGTAAAAACATAGCCCTGAGGTGCTTCGGCATTTTTTGCGGTCCAGGCCGTGCGGCAATAGCGTTGATTCAGCAAGCCCAGTGGATGGATGTGGCTGTCGTCAATATCCAGGAGCGTGAATGTCTCCAGATCCGGCAGGCTCAGGTCGGAGGAACGCACCAGTAATTCGTCGCCACGAAAAATGAAAGACAGCGGATTTTCTGATTGCTGCGGATGCAGCAAAAGCTGGAATTGATCAGGAGTTTTTAGCATGGCTGAGGGTATCGCTGAGGATCAGAGAAAAAGGGCGCAGGATGGGCGGCATCAAGAGAGTGCAGCAATATGCCGCTATGATACCTTTGTCTTGCCGAATCCGCATTTGTTACTGCTGTGCCAGATGTCCCAATTGCGCGGGAACCTGTTTTTTTGAAAGCATCAGGCTTGAAATAGTATGAGCGGCAGAACCGTTTCGGCTTGAAACGGCATTACCGATATGTGTTAGGGTAAGGTTTAGCATACGTGCATATTTATCTACGATAACAATAGATCGATTCATGACGATGCATTTCAGCATCCGGTATATCTTCTTAATTAGGCAGAATATGATGAAAAAATATATTCTCGGCACCTTCGCAATCATGCTGGCAGGTTCCGCAGTTGCAGGAGAAGCCAAAGTCACATGGCAAAATCCCGATAGCTATACCGACGTGCGGCCCAGTAACCAGACCAAAGCGGGTTTTGAGGCCCGGGTATTCAAGAGCCTGGACGAGGTGTTCGACAAGCTTGCGAAGCAGTTGCCGGACGGTTACTCGCTGCTGGTCACGGTCACCGATCTGGATCTGGCCGGCGATGTCCGGCCGGGGCGCGGGCCGGGCGGACAGGACATCCGCATAGTCAGGGATATAGACTGGCCGCGTATGTCATTCAGCTACGTGTTGAACAATCCACAGGGCCAGCAGGTCACGGCAGGCAAGGAAGATTTGAAGGATATCAATTTCAGGTCCGGCATCAGCATCAATACCAGCGACAGCTTTTATTACGAAGAAAACATGCTGAAGAATTGGTTCAACAAGCAGCAGGAGAAGAAGGTTTTCCCCGCGAAATAGGGATTTGCAGCCGGGATGAAAAATGCCGCTTTTTTTCAAAAGCGGCATTTTTTTGCGGCAGGCTGAAGTTTAGCCTTGCCTGCTCAGATCGTGGCGGACTGGCAAAGCTTGCTGTCTTTATAGGCGGCGACGAAATCGTCGAAGCTGCCCTGGTCTTCCTGCTCTATAGCCTGTTGCTGCGCCAGTGAGTCGCTTGCCATCTTGCTGAAGTAGGCGTCTTCCTCGGCTGTCGGCGGGCGGGATTTGAAGTAGCGCGCATGCTGCTCGCTTTGATGCAAGCCGAAGCGCAGGAAGGAATTGCCGTGCTCTTGCAATGCGCGCATGACGCGGGCTGAAGGAGTCAATTCCGGGTCCTGCAATTTTTCCGCCTGGATATGCATGGCCAGCGCATGGACATCGCCGCCTACCGGCGCATCCATCAATTCGGCAATCGGCTGCATGCGTTGCAGTAATTCTTCACCCCAGGCTTGCAACGTGATTTCCTGGCCGTCGCGTTGCAGCGTCAGGCCGGGTCGGCGGCCTTCCTTGACGACGGCGCCGAAATTCTGCGCATAGACCTGCCCTTGTTCCGGCGTGATCGAAGGGCTGTCATCCAGTGCACAGAACAGCAGGAACACATCCAGGAAGCGCGAGGTTTCCAGATTGATGCCCACCGGTTCAAACGGGTTGACGTCCAGGCAGCGGATTTCCACATACTGCACGCCGCGCGCGCATAGTGCCTGGATAGGGCGCTCTCCGCTGCTGATGACACGCTTGGGGCGTATTGTGGAATAGTATTCGTTTTCTATCTGCAGCAACGTGGTGCTGATCTGTATCCATTCGCCGTCACGTTTGGTACCGAACTTTTCGTAAGGCGGATACGGCTTCGCAACTGCACTGTTCAGGCGGGAGATGTAGTCATCCAGGCTGTTCTCTTGTGGCGTCAGGCCGGACTGCGCATCGTTCTGGTAGCCCAGGTCGCTCATGCGCAGGCTGGTGGCATACGGCAGGTACAGCGTGTCTTCCGACAATTCCTGCAACTGGTGCTGGCGGTCACGCAGGAAACTGCGTGACAATACCGGCGAGGCGCCGAACAGGTACATCAGCAGCCAATTGTAGCGACGGAAGTTTCGTATCAGTGCCAGGTAGCTTTCCGACTGGAATTGTCCAGGCGTGCCGGCTGTGCCTTCCTTGGCCTGCAATACCTTCCACAGGGTTTCAGGCAGCGAATAGTTATAGTGGATGCCGGCAATGCACTGCATGGCCTTGCCGTAGCGCAGCGCCAGGCCGCGGCGGTATACATGCTTGAGCATGCCTATGTTGGACTTGCCGTACCAGGCGATTTCTATCTCCGGTTCCGGCGGCAGTGCGCAGGGCATGGATTCGCTCCACAGCATTTCATCGCCCAGCTTGCTGTAGGCAACGCGGTGGATGGTGTCCAGCTTGTTCAGGGTCAGCGCAATATCGGATTCCGCAGGAGTAATGAACTCCAGCAGGGTTTCTGCATAGTCGGTAGTGATCTGCGGATGGGTGAGGGCGGAACCCAGCGCAACAGGATGGGGCGTGTGCGCCAGATCGCCAGTGGCGGTCACGCGCAAAGTCTCTCTTTCTATGCCCCGCAGACCCTGGCCCAGCAGCGGGCGATGTTCATCAGTGGCCAATAGTGCCAGACGGCTGGTCAATTGACTATTCATAAGCTTTCCCTGTAATTATGTACTGCATATTCAGTGGACGAGAGATTAACCGAAAATGCGATTTCGCGTATTGGGGAGCGTGTTTTTTGCGTGGTTTGCGCGGCTTGACTTTTATATCGGAGTCATGGGTAAAAGAACAATTTTACGCTGCCGTGACGGAATCCCGCGAGGTCGCCTGCTTTTGCAGCTTCAGCCACGTTCGGTAGACCAGCAGCGCGACCTGGGCATCATCCGCAGCGTACTTGATCTGGCGCTCGCTGAGTTCGGCCGCGGCCCAGTTGGACGTAGAGGTTTTCTTCGATTTTTGCAGCTTCATGCCGAAGTATTTGGCGACAGCCGTCTTGGCGCCCATATCATTGCGCTTTGTTTCACGCATGGCGCGGGACAGATCCAGCACGTTGGCGATTTGCATACCGAGGCTGGTATGCAGGCGGCGGATGTCTTCACTCAGGCCGAAGCCCACTTTCTGGATATCGGCTGATTCCAGTATGGCCTTGACCGGCGCAAGGTCGGCCAGCCGCAGCACAGGAAACAGGAAGGCGGCGGTATCGGTGGCCAGCTGTATCAGGTGTGGACCGCCGGAATCCTGGCCTTTCAAGAACGTCGGTTTGGATTCAGTATCGAACCCCAGCACGTCGGCGACGCTAAGCGCCGTATAGGCGCGCTGCATATCATCGGTTGTGCGTACCAGCAGCACATCCTGCGGCTGGATACCCGGATAGGGCGGCAGCTCGGGGGCAGTCTCGGCAGTCATATTGTTTATGTCGGTCATATAACAAAGATCATGACACAGAATACAGGCTTTTGATTTGAGGAAAAGAGGTGGCTAAAGAAAAAAGGACCGCTGTTTCGCGGTCCTTTGTGGTCTTTCTGCCTTGCAATCAGCACTAGTGGTTTTCCAGTACAGCTTTTGCTATCGCTTCAGGCTGCCGGGGCGAGCGTCCCATGGCCAGCAGCAACAGCCATTTCAGCATACGGTAGATAAACCTGACCAGCACCAGCGTCAGCAATGCTTCGACAAAAGTCGTAACGAAAGCGAATACCGTGTTCCAGCGTTCCGCGCGCCGGTTGAATTTCGCAATCGCCCTGTCGCGTGCGATCTCTATGCTGTCGTAGAAGGTCGGCACGACCAGCAGCGTCAGGATAGTGGAAGTGATGGTACCGCCGATGATTGCCACTGCCAGCGGCCTGTAGAACTCGCCGCCTTCTCCTAGTGCAATGGCGACCGGCATCATGCCCGCTATCAAGGCAAAGGTTGTCATCAGGATCGGCCGCAGGCGCATGCGGCCGGCGTACATCAGTGAATCTTCACGGTCGTAGCCTTCCGCTTCGCGCTTACGGGCACAATCCAGCAGCAAGATCGCGTTTTTCGCTACCAGACCCATCAGCATGATGACTCCGATGAAACTCATCAGGTTCAGCGTGCCCTTGGTCAGCAGCAGGGAGATAACGACGCCGATCAAGCTCAGCGGCAGGGACAGCATTACCGCCACCGGCGCGGTAAAGGAGCCGAACTGCATCACCAGGATCAGGTACATCAGGCCGATGCCGGAGACCAGCGCGATCAGCATTTCGGTGAACAGTTCTTTCTGGTCGCGCGCCGCGCCGCCCAGCTGGATGCCGAACCCGCTAGGAAATTCTATGGCCTTGGCAATTTTCAGTGCATCTGTCGTCACTTCGCCCGGTGAACGGCCCTGGGCATTGGCAGAAACCGCGATCATGCGTTTGCCGTCCATATGCTGTATCTGCGCCGGGCCCTTTCCCATGGTGATAGTGGCGATCTGGTCCAGCGGCACCATCATGTTGCTGCCGCCAACGGCAATCGGCAGATGCTCGATGTTTTCAGGCTTGACGCGGTCATCCGGGTGCAGGCGCACCGCCACGTCGCGCGATTCGCCGTTCGGATCCACCCAGTCGCCGACTTCGACGCCGGCAAACGCCACGCGCAGAGCCTGCGCCGCATCGTTGACCGAGATGCCCAGCGAATTGGCCAGGCCGCGGTTCAGGTCTATCTGCAGCTCATCCTTGGGGTTCAGCTCGGACAGGCCCACGTCCACCGCACCCGGCACCTGGCTCAGCTTGGCCATGAAATCGCCGGTGATGGCCATCAGGCGGCGCGAATCGGGACCGTAGAACTGGATTTGCACCGGCTTGCGGGCGCCATTGTTCAGGTCATCCAAGACGACGAACTCGCCGCCTATCATTTGCGCCATCAGCTTGCGCAGGTCCACTGCGATTTCCACTGCAGAGCGCTTGCGCTGTGTGCTCTTGCCTATGTCCACATAAACGCGGCCGCCGGAAGGCGTCACGTTGCTGTTGGTGGCAACGGCTTCAGGCAAAGTCCGGGCCAATTCAGCCGCTTTTTCCACCTTCAGGCGCGCATAATCCAGGCTGGCGCTGGACGGCGTGCGGATATCGATGGCAATGGTGCCGAAATCGGACACCGGCAGGAAGCTGGAGCCGCCAAATACGATATGCAATGCCACGGCAGCCGCAAGACTGAGGGCGGCGATGATCGCCATCCAGCGGCGGTGGTGCAGGGCCCAGGCGATGACATTGCCATAGCGGTCTGCCTGGTGATCGAACCATTTATTGAAATACGATAGCCACAGGCTGATGCCGCGTTTCGGTTCCAGATGGTGGCCGACAGGGTCGCCCCAGTAAGCAGACAACATGGGGTCCAGCGTGAAAGAGATGAACAGGCTGACCAGCACCGAGCTGGCAACCGTCAGCGCAAACGGACGGAACCACTCGCCGGAAACGCCGGGCATGAAGGCCACGGGAATGAATACGGCAATAATGGAGAAAGTCGTCGCTGCCACGGCCAGGCCGATCTCACGCGTGCCGGCGCTGGCGGCAGTGCGCCGGTCAGAGCCCATTTCCATGTGCCGGACAATGTTCTCCCGCACCACGATCGCATCGTCAATCAGCACCCCGATGGCAAGCGAAAGCCCTAGCAGCGTCATGAAGTTCAGCGTGAAGCCGCACAGCCAGACAGCGATGAAGGCGGCAATAACCGAAGTCGGCAGGCTCATCGCGGTAATCAGCGTGGAGCGCCACGAGTTGAGGAATACGTACACGACAAAGATGGTCAGCACCGCGCCGAACATCAGCGATTCGATCACATTGTTCAGGCTGCTCTCGGCATCCTTGCCGCCGTCCTGCGTAATTTCCAGCGTCGTGCCTTTTGGCAGCGTCTTGCTGACTTCCGCCACCAGGTCGCGCACCTTGTTGGCTACGGTCACGGTACTGGCATCGCGCGAGCGGGTGATGGAAAGACCGACGTTGGGCAGGCCGTTGCGCACGCTGTAGCTGGTCAGTTCTGCAAAGCTATCGGCCGTGGTGGCAACCTGCGCCAGACGGATGACTTCGTCGCCACGCCGCTTGACGACGATCTGCTCAAAATCGACAGGGGATTCTATGCGGCCCACCAGGCGTATGCTTTGTTCGTCCAGCGTGCCGCGGATTTTACCCACTGGCGCGGTGGTGTTCTGGTTGCGCAGGGCATTGACCACGTCATTGATCGACACATTGTATTCACGCAGTTTTTCCGCGCGCAGCAGCACACTCAGTTCGCGCCGCAGCGAGCCGCCGACGTCCACCGTTGCCACGCCGTCGATGCCGCGGAACTTGTCCGACAGTTCATCTTCCGCCAGGCGCGAAATCTCTGCATGCGTCTGCACCTTGGACGACAGCGCCAGCTGCATGATGGGCTGGGCCGATGGGTCTATCCTTTGCAGGATGGGCTCGCGCATCTCGGTCGGCAGCTTGTAGCGCACCGACGCAATTGCATTCCTGACTTCATCGGAAGCCTCGATCATGTTTTTGCTGAAGTTAAACTGCAGCACTATCCTGGCACTGCTTTCGCTGGCGGTGGAACTCATCTGGTACACGCCGGTGATGCTCTGCAAGGATTTTTCTATGCGGTTGATGATTTCCCGCTCTACCGTCTCCGGTGAGGCGCCGGGGTAGGGTACGCTGACCACCAGTACCGGCAGGTCCACGTCCGGGCTCTGGTTGACGCGCAGTTTCTTCAGGGCCAGCAGGCCCAGGCACATCAGCGCGATGATGATGACGATCATCGCGATGGGGCGTTTGATACTGAAATCGGATAGGAACATGGTTTATTTCCCCGCTGAGCCTGAAGAGGCGCCGCTGGACGGCGCTGCCGCTGCGGCAGTCGCCGCCGTGGCCGATGGCGACAAGCTTACTTTCTGCTTGTCTTTCATAGTCGATACCGGATTGCGCACCACCTTGTCGCCGTCAACCAGGCCGCTGCGCACGACAAAGTCGCCGCGGCGCTGGTCGCGTTCGCCCAGCACCAGGTTAACCTTGTTGACCACGCCATCCTTCACGCGCCAGGCAAAAGGCTTGTCGCCATTGCGCACCAGTGCGGCTTCGGGGATCATCAGCGTGGAAACGGTGGCCGCTTCTATACGGCCTTCGGCATATAAGCCGGAGACTTTGGGGCGGTTGCTGTCGGCAAAGTTGACCAGCACTTCCACCTGGCGTGTCGTGGCATTGGCTGCCGGATCCACCCGTTTGACTTTGCCGGAAAACAGCTGTTGGCCGTAGCCGTTGACCCGGAAGTCAACCGGCTGGCCGATCTTGACGCTGCTGATCCGGTCGGCCGATACAAAGCCCTCAAAGCGCATGCTGTCCGGATCGATGACCTTGACCAGCTCCTTGCCTATCTGCGCAGTGTCGCCGTTGGACACCTTGCGTTCGCTGATGATGCCTTCAAACGGCGCGCGTACCTCGGTGCGCTGCAGTTGCTGGCGGGCCTGTGCGGCGCGGGCCTTGGCGCCTACCAGGTCACTTTGCGCATTATTGCGGCGGATTTCAGCGTCTTCCAGCTGCGACGTCGATGTCATGCCGGAAGCGCGCAGGGTTTTAAGCCGCTGGAACTGGCGTTCAGACTGGTCCAGCGTCTGTTCCGATGCGCGCACGGCGGCTTCGGCGGATGTCAGGCTGTCGCGTATGGATGTATCGTCCAGCCGCACCAGCAGATCGCCGCGTTTGACCGCTTCACCGTTTTCCTTCAGCACCTGCAATACCACGGCGGAAACCTCGGCGCGCAGATCGGCGCGGCGCTCTGGTTGGATGGAGCCGGTAATGACGGGGCCGGAGGACAGCGCATTGTTTTGTACCGTGATCAGGTCTTCAGGCGAGATCAGCAAAGCGACGTCAGCCGGGGTGGACGCGGATTTTACGGCTGTGCCTGCATCAGCACCTTTCCCTCCTTTGTCGGATCCTTTGCTGCACGCGGCAAGGGATAGGGCAATAGCAACAGCTAACAGGGTCTGGCGCAGCATTTGTGATCTCCACTAATGTAATAAGAGTGATTGGAGCGGTAAAAGTAAAAGAAGTTCAACCGCAAGGGCGAAAGTATCCGTGAGGCCATGACACGATGTCAATTGGCCTGCTCCGATATACAACATTAGTGGGGGATTTATTATTTTTACTTCACGCCGGGTGCATTTGAAGTGCTTTTTGTGGACAGCGCACCGTGATTCTGAAGCTATTTGGCTGGATTGACAAGTGGTTCTGCGGATAAGTTTGCGCAGGGGGAATGATTTTGGGCAGAAATGATCGGCAGCGTCTGCCGCTCGGAAATCCGCGGCCCTTCTCCGGGGTGCCCATATTGGTTATACTCCGGTGCGCGACATAATCGCCATCCGTATCGCCTGCCGGCAACACCCTGCCGCCCGGCTGATCAATGTTGTATTTGATTTTGACCATTAACCCTAATTACTGCGGTAAGCATCGAAGGCCTGATCAGGCTCAACGATACATCCGCGCGGAGCCATAAGCATGACCGCTTTCATTTTCAACGAACTCAATTTCGACAACCACGAGCAAGTGGTATTCGTCTCCGAAGCAAAATCCGGACTGAAAGGCATCATTGCCGTCCACAATACCAACCTCGGCCCTGCGATGGGCGGTTGCCGTATGTGGAATTACGCGTCCGAAGCGCTGGCAGTCAATGACGTGCTGCGCCTGTCGCGCGGCATGACCTATAAAAACGCCGTGGCCGGCCTGCCTATCGGCGGCGGCAAGAGCGTCATTATCGGCAATCCCAAGACAGACAAGACCCCGGCACTGTTTGAAGCGCTGGGCGAGGCACTGGAACGCCTGGGCGGCCGCTACGTCACCGCGGAAGACGTGGGCACCAGCCCTGCGGACATGGCCCACGTCGCCGCCAAAACCCGCTATGTTGCGGGCCTGGGCGATAGTGGCGACCCGTCTCCGTTTACCGCGCTGGGCTGTTTCGTCGGCGCCCAGGCTGCGGTCAAGCATCAACTGAAACGCGACTCCATGGAAGGCCTGGTCGTGGCGCTGCAGGGTCTGGGCCACGTCGGTTACGACTATGCGCGCCGCCTGCATGCTGCCGGCGCCAAACTGATCGTTGCCGACATCGACGAAGCCGCACTGGAGCGCGCGAGGACAGAGCTGGGCGCGGAAATCGTCTCCACCAGTGCGATCTACGATGTACAGGCCGATATCTACGCACCTTGCGCACTGGGCGCGACGCTGAATCCGGATACCTTGTCCCGCCTGAAGGTCAAGATCGTTGCCGGCGCCGCCAACAATCAGCTGGCTACCGCCGACATCGGCGATATGCTGCGCCAGAAGGGTGTGCTGTATGCGCCTGATTTTGTCATCAACGCCGGCGGCATCATCAAGGTTTGCTATGAATACCTGAACAAGCCGCAAGCCGATGTGGAAGCGCATGTGCGCGAAATCGGCGATACGCTGGCCGAGGTGTTTACCCGCGCCGACCGTGAAGGCCGTTCCACCAGCGTAGTGGCGGATGAAGTGGCAGAGGCACGCTTCAAGCGCTAAATAAGCGGGCACTTAATAAGCTTGCACTCAATAAGCTGGGTATTGATCGACAGCCGCCGGAATTCAGGCGGCTGTTTTTGTTTCAGGATTGCAGCTGCAGCGTCTTGATGATGCGGGTTTCGCCTTTTTCACCGGCGCCCGAGCCCTTGTTATACATTTCCTTGCGCAAGACTATCAGCCGGTCGCCCACCAGGCTGTATACATGGTCTTCATTATTAAGCATCTCAAAACTGATGACGATCAGCGCCCGGCCTGAGATGGCCAGGCGGGAGCGGCTCGCCAGCGGCGTGCCGTCTGCGGCAATCCAGATCTCCGTCGTGCCTTCGAGTTTCTTCACATACTTTTTGTCTTTGTCGCGCTGTTTCTCCAGGCTGGCATCAAAATTCAGCAGACGCGCAGGCTTGCCGTTCCAGGTCTCGGCACGTTCGCTTTTGAAGTTCAGCTTTTCCAGTGAAAGCAGCAGCGCACCGGCTGCGTTGGTCATGCCGCGCAGCTCGCTGGAGTTGAGTTCCCTCAGCGCAGTCAGCACAGGGGTCTTGGCCTTCTGATCCTTTTCTCCTGCTTTTTCCTCTGCTTCCATGCGGTTCAATACATCGCGGCTATACAGCACCTGCATGCCGCGTGCATTGTCTTCTATGCCTATGCTGGCGAGCCCGTTGGTCTCATCAAGGTCCTTGCCTTCGCCGTGCCGGCTCCAAGTTTTGAGCTCGATGCTGGCTTTCAGCGGCGCTTGCCCTTGCTGGCGAACCAGTGCTGCTTTCAGGTCGGACAGCCCGTCCGCGTAGACCAGGCCGGGAAGCACTAGAAACGCGCAGGTCACCAGCATGCGGCTGGCGCCAGCGGTGCCTTGTATAAGAATGTGGTGCATATTTTTCCTTGTTGGATTTTCCAGGTATTTACCAGCTTCGCTTCGAGGCTGGATTCTGTCTCAGACCACCGGAACTTAAGCTGCTTTCTCCCACGAAGCAACGATCATGCGACGAAACGCTTGAATTCGGGGACCAGATCCGGTAGTCTCCGCGCTTCGCTGAATTTTGCCGGGTTTTATTGAATTGCAGTTCCGGTACCGGCAGCGCTTTACCCAGATTTAGTATTACCAAGATTGAATAATGACCGTACTTATTGCAACAGACGTATTTGGCATTACCCCTGCAGTACATGGCCTGGCAAGAAACCTGGGCAGAGCATGCCGGCTGGTTTCCCCGTTTGACGAGACCGCAAGCGCTTTCCGTTCAGAACAACAGGCCTACCAGGCCTTTATTGCGCAAGGCGGCGTTGCCGGCTATGCCGCCAAAATCCGCAGCCTGATGCAAGAGGGCGCGGAGCATATCCGGTTCGCCATCGGTTTCAGCGCGGGCGCTTCCGCGCTGTGGCTGGGCAGCACAGCGCCCGAGTTCAGCTTGGTGCAACGGATGACGCTGTTTTATGGCTCGCGCATACGCGATTACCTTAGCCTGAAGCCACGTTGCCCGGCGCACTTGGTCTTTGCAGAACGCGAGGCGGCGTTCGATGCTGCCGCTCTGGTGGCTGACCTGGGTTCAAGGGGGCATCGCGCAGAGCTGGCGAAAAACACTTCGCATGGTTTCATGAACCCGTATTCCGGCGGATTTTGCGTGAAGTCACATACGCGTTATACCGAGGAACTGGCGACCATGCTGCATGTGGGCCACACGTGCAAGGCTGAAGCAGCCTGAGCCATATGTCGTTAGCAACATCGCCAATAAAAATGCCGCCGACAAAAAAGGCTTAAACGTTTTGCGTTTAAGCCTTTTTTCGGTCAGACCGGGTTGGGATCGGTTACGCCGTTTTCTTTTCCCGCGCAACCCAGTACAGCGCCAGGATGATCAGCGCATAAGGAATCAGCGACAGTGCATCGGAACTGGAGCCTTCAAAGAAGGGGTTGCTCTTTGTGGACCAGTCGCCTATCGCCTTGTCGAAGTTGGTCAGGATGCCCGCGGTGAATGCGATCACGATACCGGCCAGCGCACCGCCTGCGATGTAGCCGGAAGCCAGCAGCACGCCTGAACTGCGGTCGCCCGCGGCCTGTTTCTCTTCTTCGTTCAGGTGCTTGTTGTGTTCCAGCTTGTTGTTACGGCGGTCAACCAGCCAGCGTATCATGCCGCCGACGAACAGCGGGGCGGAAGAAGACAGCGGCAGGTACACGCCCACGGCAAACGCCAGGGAAGGGATGCCGGCCATTTCCAGCACCAGCGCAATCATCACGCCAAACAGCACCAGTGACCATGGCAGTTGGCGGTCTAGTATGCCCTTGATGATGTAAGACATCAGCACGGCTTTGGGCGCATCGTATTTCTTGACTTCGCTGCCGTCAGGGCGCTTGTTGTAAGCACCGTTGATGCCCGGGTCCACCAGGTAGACGACTTTGCCGGCATTGTCGACAAAGTATTTGCCGGCAGGGCCGCCGACGGTGTCCAGTTTTTGCCAGATTTTATAGCTGCCTTTGTCCTGCTCGGCCTGCGGGCCTTGCAGCTGGCCTGTCTCAGTCAGCTTGGACACGTCGGTGCTCAGGTTGGGCGCAACCTGCGCTGCCGGTACATATACGGTGCCGGCATCGTTCAGCTTCAGCAGGATAGGGCCGAGGATCAGCGCGGAAGACAGGGCGCCGGCCAGGATCGCATATTGCTGGTATTTAGGCGTGGAGCCGACCAGATAGCCGGTCTTCAAATCCTGCGAGGTTGTGCCGGCATTGCTGGAAGCGATGCAGACGATGGCGCCAACGGACAGTGCGGTCACATAATACTGGCCGCCGGTCCAGCCCATGATCAGGAAGATCAGGCAGGTGAACAGCAGCGTGGCGACGGTCATGCCGGAGATTGGATTGGATGAGGAGCCGATTTCACCCGTCAGGCGGGAAGAAACAGTCGCAAACAGGAAGCCGAATACGAGGATCAGCAATGCGCCCAGCAGGTTCATGTGCAGCGGGGTTGCCATCGTGATCACGGCAATGATTGCCAGGCAGCCGATCACGACCCATTTCATCGGGATATCCTGATCGGTGCGCAGCGGTGCGCTGATTGTTGCGGCAGCGCCTTTGCCCATGCCTGCCAGACCGGCGGACAGGCTGCGCCAGATGGTCGGCATGGCCCGGACCAGGCTGACCAGGCCGCCGGCGGCAACTGCGCCCGCGCCTATGTACAGGATATAGGCGCTGCGGATATCGTGCGGCGCCATGTCGTGGATCAGCTTGGTGCCGGGGCTGACAGGCACGCTCAACGCGTCGCCGAAGAACTTGATCATCGGGATCAGCAGCAGGTAAGACATCACGCCGCCGGCGGCCATGACCGATGCAATACGAGGACCGATGATATAACCCACGCCCAGCAATTCAGGCGAGACTTCGGCGCCCAGCGAGCCGCCGCTTAAAGGTGCGCCGAATGCGACTTCCGGCGTATCTTTCCAGCCCTTGAAGGCGACGTTGAATATCTTATATAGCAAACCTATGCCGAAGCCGCCGAAAATGATGGCGGCACGCTTGCCCGCATCGTCCTGCATACCGGGCTGGGCGGTCTCGCCGGCCGCTTCGCGCGATGCCGGAGTAGCCGCAGCCATCAATACCGCGGCGCAGGCCGTGCCCTCAGGAAATTTAAGCTCATTATGCTGCTCGACGATCATCGTGCGGCGCATCGGAATCATCATCAGGATGCCGAGCAGGCCGCCGAGAACGCCCACCAGCATGACGCGCGAGATTTCCAGGTCAAAGCCCAGGATCAGGATGGCCGGCATCGTCACGCCCAGGCCGAAAGCCAGTGATTCGCCGGCAGAGCCTGCGGTTTGCGTGATGCTGTTTTCCAGGATGGTGGAATCCTTGCCGCCCATCTTGTTAAACAGGCGGAACAGCGTAATGGCAATCACCGCGACCGGGATAGAGGCGCTGACAGTCAGGCCGACCTTCAGCACCAGGTACAGCGACGAAGCGCCGAATACCATGCCTAGGATCACGCCCATCAGGAGCGCTCGGAAACTCAGTTCAGGGATTTGCGCCGAGGCCGGAATATACGGTCGCACGGCTGGCGTTGACAATGAAGACGTTTCTTTTGACATTTATAAACCTTATTGTGTAGGCAAAAGCAGGCTGGCGGGCATGATGCACCCGTTTGCCTTGACTGGAGGCGCTGCAAAAGCTGCGGCGAAAACCGCGGCAAAACCACAGAAACTCCACTCTCACGGAGGCCCGCAATTTTAGTCGTGCATTATGCTGCTTTTTGCTGGCGCTGCGCAATGGTATAAGACTGTTGAACGTGTTGCAACGCGCAATACGGCCGAATCGCCTTATTTTGTATCAGTGCGAACTCGGTTTTGGCGAAGAAAAATAGGCGCGAGTGTGCAGACGCATCAGGCGCCCAGCAGTTCTTCATGTTTTTCTATCTGCGGCAGCACGGTGGTCGCGCGTATCACCGGGTTGCGCCAGGCAACCGCTGCCAGCAGCACGGCGGATAGACCGGCAAAGCCCAGCGAATAACGCAGCCCGATATGTTCGCCCATCCAGCCGCCTATCAGCGCCCCTGGGCCGGCCGGGATCAATATCAGCCAGCGCATCGTGCTGGTCATGCGGCCCAGCAAAGGCTCCGGCGTTACTGCCTGGCGCAGCGCCAGGAAATTGATGAAAATCAGTACGCCCCCGGTGCTGAAGCACATCAGCATGAAGGCAAAAGCAAACACGCCCAGCGCACTGGCCGGCGCAATGGCCAGCGTAAACCAGCCTGTGCCGCAGACGGCGATACCGGTTACCAGGCAAGGGCCGGGGCCCAGCCGCCGGCTGATGCGGTTGCCGAAGACACTGGCAAGGATGCTGCCCAGGCCCATGCCCATGTAACAAAAGCCTACCGCCTGCTCGCTGAGGCCCAGCACACGCGTCGCAAACAGTATCTGTACCACGAGTGCGGCGTTATAGCACAACTGCCAGCCGCCGACCGTCGCCGCCAGCGTCAGCAGCAGCGGTTTGCTGCGCACAAAGCGGATGCCGGCCTTCAGGTCGCGCCAGAAATGCGCATCTTCACGCACCGGACGTACTTCCTTGACATCGATGCCGCGTAATATCGTGGCCGAGGTCAGCAGCAGGATCGCATCCGCCAGCAACGCCAGCGGCGCGCCCAGAAGCTTGATCAGAGCGCCGGCAGCGGCCGGGCCGGCAATTTCCGATCCCGACGTGGCCAGCGCATTCTTTGCATGCGCCTCCACCAGGCGATTGCGTGGCACGATCTGCGTCAAGACGATCTGCGCGGCGCTACCCGCCGTGGTATTGACCATGCCGATGATAAAGCCGACAAAATACAGCCATCCCATGCTGAGCCAACCCAGCCAGGCTGCCAGTGGCACACTGGCGACGGCAACCGAGATCGTACTTTCTCCTATGATATATACCGGCAATTTGCGGATACGGTCCAGCAGCACGCCGGAAGGCAGCGACAGCAGTACAAACGGCAAGGTCTCCATGAACACCAGCAGCCCCATCTGCGTGGGGCTCGCGTGCAACAGCACAGCGGCCGTCAACGGCAGGGCCAGCATCGTTACCTGGGCGCCGAATGAACTGATCAGTATCGACGTCCACAGGCGGCGGTATACCAGGTCGCGCAACAGGTCATTGGAGGGAAGCCTGAATTTGTCTAGGATTGTTGTTTTCATTATTACGGCGGCATTTCGTTTTTTGTCGTTTGGGTAAAACGGCATTGGGCGGCAACGGCGGGTAGGGGAGCGATTGCCTGATAGCATACAGGAAGCGCTTGCCGCAAACCATCACCCAAGCGCCTGTCCCGATGTCTTTCTGACAGCCGAATTTGATTTAGGTTCGCTATTGCCTGCATAATTCACGCCTTTGCGATGTGAAAGCCCCCATGTTTGAAAAGCCCGTAGTAATGATCGACTTTGAAACCTCCGGCATGAGCCCCGACCAGGGCGGCCGTGTGACCGAGGTCGCGGCCCTGCGCATCGTCGGCGGCGAAGTGGTGGACAGGTATGTATCGCTGATCAATTGCAATGTGCGTATCCCGTCTTTTATTACGCAACTGACGGGCATCACGCAATCCATGGTCAACAAGGCGCCGCCGGTGTCTGAAGTGATGCCGGCGCTGGTGGACTTCATCGGCGATGCGACATTAGCGGCACACAATGCCAGCTTTGATGAAAAATTCCTGTTGGCTGAGAGTAGCAGGCTCGGACTTGCCCCCAGCCATGACGGATTGATCTGTTCGGTCAAATTGTCGCGCCGTGTATTTCCTGGCCTGGACAGTTATTCGCTGGGGCCGCTGGCTTCCTCGCTGGGCATACGTTTCAGGGGCAAAGCCCATAGGGCGGAAGCCGATGCGGAAGTTGCCTCGGCCCTGCTGCTGCATATTAACGAACATCTCGGCGAACACTACGGTATTGCGCCGGTAGATCCCCGTTTGCTGGAGCAGGTTAACAAACTGACGGCGGCCAAGGTAAAGGCCTTCCTGCAAAAGCAACCCTTGCTCAAGGCTGCTGCCGGCAAATTCCCGCCTGCACAGGCAGGTCTGCCGGCCATGCCGCAGCATGTTCCTGCACAACGCTACCGCCACTACAAGGGCGGCATTTATGAGTTGGTATGCGAAGCAACGCAGGAGTCGGACCTGAGCCCGGTCATCGTCTACAAGGCGCTCAACGGCAGCGTGTGGACGCGGCCGAAAAGCGTGTTTTTTGAAATGCTGGAAGTGGATGGGCGCATGGTGCAGCGCTTTACGCCTATCTCCGGATAAACCTCCCGCATGCTGTTCTAATGATGCGCCTTGCGGTAGATCGTATTGCGCGACACGCCTAGCGAACGCGCTGCAGCGGAGACATTGCCACCGTGTTCCTGCAAGGCTCGCTGTATCGCATTCAATTCCATATCCTGCAACTTTCCGGTCACAGGCGTTGGCTGGCTTGCTTCCGCATGAACGGGCTTCTGCGGCAGTGCGCCGGCTTCTTCCAGAAAGTCTTCCGGCAGGTGTTCATAACGGATTTCATGCGCTTCATCAGCCATGATGACGGCGGTGCGCAGCAGGTTATTCAGCTGGCGCAGATTGCCCGGCCATGCATGTTGCTGAAACAGTTGCATCACGTCCGGCGCCACTGTAAAGCCGGTGCTGGACAGTTCTGCCAGTATGTTGCGGATAAGCGCGGCAATATCGGTCCTCTCCCGCAGCGGAGGCAGCTTCAGCACCAGGCCGTTCAGGCGGTAATACAAATCATCGCGGAAGGCATTCTTGCCGATCAGCTCGCGCAGGTTGCGATGGGTAGCGCAGATCACCGTGATATCGACCGGCACCGATTTATTGCTGCCCAACGGAGTGACTGTCCTTTCCTGCAATACCCGCAGCAGGCGCGCCTGCATATTCAGCGGCATGTCGCCTATCTCATCAAGGAACAGCGTGCCGCCGTGTGCCTGCAGGATTTTCCCCACATTGCCTTTTTTGCGGGCGCCCGTGAAAGCGCCGTCTTCATAACCGAACAACTCGGATTCGATCAAGGTTTCCGGTATCGATGCGCAATTGACCGCAACGAAAGGCGCTTGCGAGCGCGGAGAGTCCTGGTGAATGGCTTGCGCCAGCAATTCCTTGCCGGAGCCGGTTTCGCCGGTGATCAGGATAGGGATATCGCGGCCCAGCACCTTGCCGACCTTGTTTATCAGCGCAGCCACTGTGGCGTCGCCTGCTTTAAGCGCGGCCAGTCCGGAGGACTGTTGCGCCTGCGGTTTTGAAGCGGCAGGGCGGGAGCTGGCGGAAAGCGGGGGCGGCAAATACGACGCAAAGCTCTGGCTCAGCTTCAATTCCGCACGCGCGGAGACACGAACGCCGCCGGGCACTGTCAGGCTCAGGAACTGCGAGGCCGCGGCGCGATAATGGTCGAGCAAAGCCGACACCGGCAGGCCGAATAGCGAACTGAATGTATGCGATTGCAGCGCGGTCAGCGGCAAGCCCAGCTGGAACAGTGCGCTGCGGTTGGCCGAGAGGAAGCGCCCGCCGGGCGTGAACGACGCAATGCCTTCCATCAATGTGCCGATGAATTCGGGGCGGCTATGGAAATGCAGCGTAATTGCATCCTCAAAGGCGGCCGAGAACAGCTGGTTTTCTATCATCTGCGCCGACATGCGCACCAGCGCCATCGTGTGCTTGTGGTAGCTGCGGTAATCGCCGGTGACATCCAGCACGCCCACAACATGGCCTTGATGATCGAAGATCGGCGCGGCAGAGCAGGTGAGGAAGTGATTCGCCTTCAGGTAGTGGTCACCCGCATGGATCAACACCGGTGACTGCTCGGCCAGCGCGGTGCCTATCGCGTTGGTGCCTTTGCTGCTTTCCGCCCAGTTGACACCGGGCTGTATCGCAACCCGCTCAGCTTTCTGCAAGAAATCATTGTCGCCGAAAGCGTGCAGGATATGGCCCTTGGCGTCGGTCAGCACCACCATGCTGTGCGTGTCGCAAATTTGTTCGTACAGGGTTTCCATCACCGGTAGCGCATACGCATGCAGCGAACGGTTCTGTTCTATCGCGAGACTGAGTTGCTGATGGCTGAGCGCCGTAAAATCCGGCGCGGCATTGGCGTCCAGCCCAAAAGCTGCCGAACGCTGATGCGACTCTTGCAGCAGGTCGGGATGGGTGTCGGCCGAAATGATGCCGGACTTGCTGGGGGAAGGCGGCGTGGCTTGCACGCTGCTTTTGCCTGGCTCTATTGCTTGGCGCATTCCTGGGCTCCGCAGAAAGGGAATTTTTTCTTGATCTAATAACTTTTGCTTAATGTAACACCTGTTCAGGTTTGGCGCACGCGACGCGTTGCACAGACGATCCTGAGGACGAGCTGATCCCCTGACACCCAGACAGAATGTGATTGGCATGGCAATTGCAATTCATCTATGGATGTCGTGCCAGATACACAAAAGTGTTTCAAATTGGCACATTAAAAAAGCTGTTCCAACTACCAGGGAGATAAAAATGACGACAGGTTTCAATCTGAATGGCAAACCGGTGTCCGTTACGTCGGAACCCGATACCCCGTTGTTGTGGGTCATCCGCGATGAAATCGGCATGACAGGCACCAAGTTTGGTTGCGGTGCAGCATTGTGCGGCGCCTGTACCGTGCATCTGGATGGCCAGCCTATCCGTTCCTGCCAGACTCCTGTATCAGCGGTGGCGGGCAAAAAAGTAGCGACCATAGAGTCGCTGTCCAAAGACAATTCGCATCCTCTGCAAAAAGCCTGGATCGCCTACGATGTGCCGCAGTGCGGCTATTGCCAGTCCGGCCAATTGATGAGCGCCGCAGCCTTGCTGGCGACCAACAAGAATCCGTCTGATACCGATATCGACAACGCGATGAGCGGCAACATCTGCCGTTGCGGCACCTATAACCGTATTCGCGCCGCGATCAAGTCTGCCGCCGCCGAAATGCAAAAAAACGCCAGAGCGGCTTAAGGAGAATGCGATGACAACGACAAGACGCGATTTCTTGAAAGTATCCGCGATTGCCGGCGGCGGCCTGGTGATGGGCATCAGCTTGCCCGGCACCATTGGCGAAGCACAGGCAGCCGGAACGTTATATACGCCCAACGCATGGGTGCATATCGCCGACGACAATACTATTACGCTGATTTCCGCCCGTTCCGAGATGGGGCAGGGTGTTTACACGTCCATGCCGATGCTGATCGCGGAAGAGCTGCACGTGGATATACATAAGATCAAGGTCGACATCGCTCCACCGGGCGCCGTCTACGTCAATTCACTGCTCGGTGCACAAATCACCGGCGGTTCTACGTCGGTACGCGACGGCTGGGAAAAACTGCGCATAGGCGGCGCCCAGGTCAGGATGATGCTGGTATCCGCTGCGGCGCAAAAATGGGGCGTCGATGCCGCGAAGCTGACTGCAGAGAATGGCGTGGTCAAAGGTCCGGGCGGCAAGCATGCGACCTATGGCGAGTTGGCCGAAGCAGCATCCAAATTGCCTATTCCCGATGCCAAAGAGGTAGTGCTGAGAGATCCCAAGGACTTCAAGATCGTCGGCAAGGCTACCAAGCGGCTGGATACGCCAAGGAAGGTCAATGGCACTGCCGAATTCGGCATAGACGTCAAAGTGCCGGGGATGGTGTATGCATCGCTGGAGCAATGTCCCGTCATAGGCGGCACCGTCAAGAGTTTTGATGCCAGCAAGGCGCGCAGCATGCCCGGCGTCATCGACGTGGTACAGATACCGGATGGCGTTGCGGTGGTGGCCAATAGCTACTGGCGCGCTAAAAAGGCCCGCGAAACGCTGACGGTGCAATGGGATGAGGGCAGTGTTGCAAAACTGAGCAATGCCAGCATGCTGGCCGACATCCGCGACGCCCGCAACCATGAGAAAAAGATCAATATCAAGACCACCGGCGGCGACGTCGATGCTGCCATCAAAGGTTCTGCCAAGAGTCTGCAGGCCGAATACGTGTCTCCGTTGCTGGCGCATGCCACGCTGGAGCCGATGAATTTTACGGCAGACTATCGCGACGGCAAGATTTTGCTGATCGGCCCGACGCAGTTCCAGCAAGGCGCGCAGGGCGCGGTGGCAGCCGCGCTTGGCATCAAGCCGGAAGACATCACGCTGAAAACGACCTTCCTGGGCGGCGGATTCGGCCGCAGGCTGGAGCTCGATTTCATCGTGCAGGCAGCGCAAATTTCCAAGGCCGTCGGCAAACCTGTCAAACTGCTGTGGGCCCGGGAGGATGACACCACGCATGACTTCTACCGGCCTATGGCAGTCAACCGCCTGGCCGCAGGGCTGGACGCCAACGGCAAGCCGACTGCGCTGAAGTTTGAGCTGACTTCGCAGTCGATCACCCAGCGCGCTTTCGGCCTGCCGAAAGAAACACTGGATCCTTTCATGGCGGAAGCCTCGGTCGTGCCTTATGACATACCGAACATGACGCAAGATATGTACATCCATGATGCTGGCTTGCGCGTCGGCTACTGGCGCTCGGTCAGCCATGCATTGAATGCCTTCCCTAATGAAAGCTTCATTGATGAACTCGCCAATGCCGCCGGCAAGGACCCGTATGCATACCGCATGGAACTGCTGTCCAAACAACCGCGTTTTGCCAATGTGCTGAAACAGGCTGCCGACAAGGCAGGCTGGGGCAAGACTTTACCTGCCGGTCATAAACTGGGTATTGCCTTGATGGAAGGCTACGATACCTATATGGCCCAGGTAGCGGAAATTTCGGTCAACAAGGACAATGAAATCCGTGTGCACAAGGTTACCGTCGTCGCCGACCTGGGACGCATGGTCAACCCTGACACGGTGGATGCGCAGATCCAGTCCAGCATCGTCTTTGGACTTTCAGCTGCTCTATATGGCGAGGTGACGCTGGAAAGTGGCCGGGTACAACAGACCAACTTCCATAATTACCCTGTGCTGCGGATGAATGAAACGCCGAAGATCAATATCACTCTGATCAAGAGCACGGAAAAGCCGGGCGGCATCGGTGAACCGGCAACGGCGCTGATTGGTCCTGCGGTCGCTAATGCGCTGTTTGCAGCCACCGGCAAGCGGATAAGGAGTTTGCCTCTGACGCCGGAAAAAATAGCCGCAGCCTGAGTGCTACTGCAGACGCCGGGAGGGTAAGGAGCCCGGCTTCTGCAGGGAAATGAAGCGCAAGGTAATATATGTCCCTATATATGTACTTCATCACATATTGCATGCGGTGCATGGCTGTTATTTATATCGGAAGTTCATGGATAGTATTGATCTGGAAGTGCTTAAAACCTGCGACCTGTGGCTCAAGGCCGGTCTCAAATGCGAACTGGTGACGGTCATCAAGACCTGGGGCTCCAGCCCCCGGCCTGAAGGTGCGACGCTGGCCATTTGCGAAGATGGCCAGGTAGTGGGCTCAGTATCGGGCGGCTGCATAGAAGACGACCTGATAGACCGCGTGCGCCAGCATGGCATACAGCGCACCAAGCCGGAGATCGTTACCTACGGCATCACGGCGGACGAGGCGCATCGCTTCGGCCTGCCTTGCGGCGGCACGATACAGCTGGCGATAGAGCCTTTGAATGGCGGTAGCCGGATACCTGAACTGCTGCACAGGCTGGGCCAGCATGAACTGGTCGCGCGCCGCCTGGATTTGCGTAGCGGCGAAATTCGGCTGGGCCAGGCTGGCGCGGGCATGAGCCTGCAGGTATCGGATGCCGCACTGACGACGATACACGGTCCGCGCTGGCGCCTGCTGATCATAGGGGCAGGGCAGTTGTCGCGCTTCCTGGCCAGCATTGCGCTGGGCATGGACTACCATGTGACGGTGTGCGACCCCAGGGAAGAGTACCGCGAAGGCTGGCAAGTGGACGGCGTCAAGGTCGTGCACGCCATGCCGGACGACCTAGTAGTAGAAATGAAGCTGGACAGCCGCAGTGCCGTAGTGGCGCTGACGCACGACCCCAAGCTGGACGACCTGGCCTTGATGGAGGCACTGAAGTCCGACGCCTTTTATGTGGGTGCGATAGGTTCCCGCGTCAACAATGCCAAGCGGCGCGAAAGGTTGAAGCAGTTCGACGTCAGCGACGCGGAACTGGCTAAATTGCATGGCCCTATCGGGCTATACATAGGCAGCAAAACTCCGTCCGAGATCGCCATTTCCATCCTGGCGGAGTTGACGGCGGTCAAGAACAACATCCGTCTGCCGGAAGAGGTTAGGGTCGAAAACGCCAAGCAGGCTGCCTCCCAACCGCCCAGCGAATCCCACTGCGTGCTGACAAAATAGCCCGGTAGCTGCAATTCAGGGCTGGATTTGCTCATATCCGGCCCTGAAAACGCAAAATTGCTGGGATTTTCGCGTAAAATCTCCCCCAAATTCAATTTTCCTGCATCTCCGGCACGGTGGGCCAATGTCCTCCGTGTCGCACCATATCGAGCAAAACATATTATGAGCATCAAATCAGACAAGTGGATACGCCGCATGGCAGCATCAACCGGCATGATAGAGCCGTTTGAGCCAAACCAGGTACGCGAGCGGGACGGCCAGAAAATCGTCAGCTATGGCACGTCCTCGTACGGCTACGATATCCGCTGCGCTGATGAATTCAAGATTTTTACCAATATCAACAGCACCATTGTCGACCCCAAGAACTTCGACGAAAAATCCTTTGTCGATTTCAAGGGCGATGTCTGCATCATCCCGCCGAATTCATTCGCGCTGGCGCGCACGATGGAATATTTCCGCATCCCTCGCAGCGTATTGACGATCTGCCTGGGCAAGTCCACCTATGCGCGCTGCGGCATCATCGTCAACGTCACACCGTTCGAACCGGAATGGGAAGGATATGTGACGCTGGAGTTTTCCAACACCACGCCGCTGCCTGCGAAAATCTACGCCGGCGAAGGCTGTGCGCAAGTGCTGTTCTTTGAAAGCGATGAAATCTGCGAAACCTCCTACAAGGACAGGGGCGGCAAATATCAGGGCCAGCATGGCGTAACGCTGCCCAAGGCCTGACGCCGCAACACTCGCTGCGAAAACTATTTATTGAGACCGGAAATGCCATCAGGTATTTCCGGTTTTTTCTTTGGCGGCTGCCATTGCTCCATAGTGTCATGGCGCCATTGTGATCACAGGCGAACATGTGCAAAGTACGCTGCCTTCAGGGCCGGTGTGCTTGACAGCCTGAAAAAAGCATCATAAAATTTGCTCGCAGATCTAGATAAGAGACCATCTGTAAGATGGTCTCTTCGCGCTTGCAGCTTTTGCGGGTGGCCTCTTACGGAATAAAACCAAGGAGACCGCTGTGCAAACAACCACCTATAAAATCCGTGGCATCGACGATGTCATATCCTTCATTAATTCATGTCCAGGCATACATGGCAGGGCCGGCCTCATCTGGTGGCTCGCACTGGGCGGATTGTTTCTTGACGCATTTTCCAATTCCGCATTAAGCGCCGGGCTAGGCCCGATGACGCGTGACCTGCATCTTGCTGCGGCGCAGGTTGCGCTGCTTACTTCATTCGCTTCCTGGGTGGCTGTTGCCTTCAATCCCATAGGCGGCTGGATGGCCGACCGCTGGGGCCGTGTGCGACCTTTGATACTCGCAAAAATCCTGGCCGTGACCGGCGCGGTGCTGGTTGTGTTTGCCCCTAGTTTTGACATGATACTGGTCGGTCGTTTCTTCGTCGGCGCAGCCTATGGCATAGACTTCGCCATTGCAATGGCAGTGCTGGCAGAATTCACGCCGGTGAAATTAAAGAGCCGGCTCAATACCTGGCAAGGCATGTGGTACACCGCCGTGTGCACCAACCTGCTGCTGGCCATGCTGTTCTACTCATGGAATGTCGGTGATTCCATCTGGCGCTATTCGGTAGCTGCGACTGCGGTTTTCGGCGTGACGATACTGGTGCTGCAACTCGTGTTTCTAGTGGAAAGCCCTACATGGCTGGCCCGCAAGGAAAAACTGGTGGAAGCTGCGCAGGCAATGACCCGCATCTACGGCAGGCCATTTGTTGCTGCGCCGGTGGAAGAGCGCCTGCCGGTCCTTAACCAGGCAAAACGCGGCCTGGCCAATGTGCTGCTGATCTTCCGCGGCGTCTATCTGCCGCGCACCATCCTCGCTGCAACCGTGCAGATAGGCCAGTCCGTCCAGTATTTCGGCATCGGCTGGTATCTGCCGCTGATCAGTTCCGCATTGTTCGGCAAGGATTTTATCTACGCCACGCTGGGCGCACTGGTCTTCAACGTATGCGGCATCTTCGGTGGGTTCATGTCTCCGACCATAGGGAGGAAGCTGGGCCTACGCCGTGCTTCCGCATTTGGTTTCGCTGCTGTATTCGTCATGCTGCTGATCCTCGGCTTGTTCCAGGAACAATTGCCTCTGTGGCTAGCCGTGCTCGTGCCCTCGCTGTTCATCCTGTTTCACTCAGGCGGCCCCGGCGCCAATGGCAAAAGCCTTTCTTCATTGTCCTTCCGCAGCGAGCTGCGCGCCGGTGCGAACGGCATTATCGGCGCACTGGGTTCGATAGGTGCGGCAATAGGTTTGCTGGTCTTTCCTTTGTTCCGCCAGAGCTATGGTCTGGAAAAGACCTTCCTGATCCTGTCGGTAGTACCGCTAATCGCCAGCATTATCTGCTTCACGATCAAGTGGGACCCCACACGCACTACCATCAACCCGGATAATGAAGCGGATGCACCGCAGTTCAAGGGAGACGAACCGGCGGATTCGGCTTACCTCAATCCAGCCATGGGAAATTCTCCACGATGACAAAAAACAAGGACGTCATTCTTGCGATCGACGAGGGCACCTCCGGTACGCGTTCCGCGACGGTGGATGCTGAGGGCCGCGTCTGCTGCCTCGAGTATATGGCCCTGGCGGTGGACACTCCGCGGCCGGGCGTCGTCGAGCAGGATGCCAACGCAATCCTGGAAAAGACGATTGCCGTTTGCCGTGCCACGATCGTGCGTGCCAGGCAAGAGCAGTTGAACATCGTCGCGCTTGCGATTGCAACGCAGCGGGCCACGGCGGTACTGTGGGATACCCGGACCGGAAGGGCGCTCGTGCCCGCGATGGTCTGGCAGGACACGCGGTATGTCGGTGAGCTGGATAAGCTGGCGCCGGTGTGGGACAAGACGCTGGTCGAATCGGTGGGGCGTCCGGTCGGGGTCCGCTCGCTGTACCTGTGGGCGGTCCGCCACCTGAAGGAGACGCCGGCGGTTGCCCAGGCGTTCAGCGAAGACCGCCTGGCTTTTGGATCCATCGACAGCTGGCTGCTATGGCATTTTTCCGACCGCCGCGCCTGTGTCAGTACGCCAACCAACGCGACCTCTGCCAATGCCTACATCCTGGCGGAACACCGTTACCGGCTGGATTGGATCGATGCGCTGGGCTTCCCTCACGCATTGTTGCCAGAGCTGCGACAGGATGCCGACGATTTCGGCCGCACCAGGCCGGAGTTGCTGGATATCGATGTGCCCATACTTGCCTGCGCCGGCGACCAGCATGCGGGCGCGATAGGCCTGGGTTGTCTTGACCGCGGCCAGACCATGTGCGTGCACGGCACCGGCAGTTTTGTCGACACCATCATAGGTCCCATGCAGCCGGCCAACGCCGGTCTGTACGACGGCACGTTGACGATGACCGCGCGCCGCCAGCATGGCGTGTCGCACCTCGCGGTGGAGACTTTTGTAGCCACCACAGGGTCGGCACTGAACTGGGTCTGCGAAAAACTGCGCTGGTTCGAGAACGCAGCACAGATCAGTACGCTGGCTGCCACCGTGCAGTCTGCCCGCGGTGTGACTTTTATCCCGGCGCTGACAGGGTTGCGGGTGCCGAAGATGCAGTCCGACGCGCGTGCATCCCTGACCGGTGTGTGCATTGCAACGACGCAGGCCGAGGTGGCTTACGCAATTCTCGAAGGCATCGCGCATTCGGTTGTTTCCTGCATAGAAGCCAACGAAGAAGTGTCTGGCGTCCAGGTTTCTGAACTGGTCGTGGGCGGCGGGCTCTCCGGCAGCGATGCACTGCTGCAGATCCAGGCCGACCTGACAGGCATACCGATACGGCGCATGTGTGAAACCGATCGTGCCAGCCTGCGCGGCATTGCCTTCCTGGCGGGCTCTTCCGGCTTGCTGTGGGATTCGCTGCAGCAGGCCAGGGAGTCCATTGCAATCGACAGAATATTTACGCCTGCAATCGATGCCGGCGAACGCGCCCGGCGCCGCGCGCTATGGCATTCCAGGGTGGAGTCCGAACTCAGGCACGCAGAGACATTCGGCAACAATTGATTACGACATAAAAACAGGAGCTTGTTGAACAATGATGGTTTTACCATTCACAAAGCACAGGAAGGACCGTGCCGACATGACGCATACCGAGCCCTTGCGGCTGGTTCGCGAGGAACAGCTGGATCGCCTCGGCAGCGAGCATTTCGACATCATCATCGTGGGCGGCGGCGTTACCGGCGCTTACGCGGCGCTGGATGCCAGCCTGCGCGGCTACCGCGTGGCGCTGATAGAGAAGGATGACTTTGCTTCCGGCACGTCGTCCAAGTCATCGAAGATGGTGCATGGCGGATTACGCTACATAGAACAGGGCAACCTGAGCCTGGTACGGCACTCGCTGCTGGAGCGCCAGCGTCTACGGAGAAATGCGCGGCACCTGGTGCAAAGGCTGCCGTTTCTGTTTCCTGTCATGGAAAAAGACGGCGTCTTCGACAAGCGCCTGGCCAAGGCGTTCGGCAGCCTGCTATGGACCTACGATATCGCCGGGGGCTGGCGCGAAGGGATACTACACCAGAAACTGACCAAGGCGGAAGTGCTGTCGCATTGCCCCACCTTCAATGAAGAACACCTGACCGGCGGCTATATGTATTACGACGCCCGCGTGGATGACGCCAGGCTGACGCTGGATATTGCCCGTACCGCGGCATTCCACGGTGCGGCGGTGGCCAACCATGCCAAGGTGACAGAGATTACCCGCAATAGCCACGGCAAGGTGGACGGTGTCATCATCAAGGCGGGCGACAGGGAAATACGCGCCAGAGCGGGCGTCGTCGTCATGGCCACCGGTGTGTGGTTGCGGGACTGGACCGGCGGCAAGAAAGGCGAGCAACAGACACTGCATGTGAGGCCGGCCAAAGGCGTGCACATCGCGGTGCCGTGGCTGAAGATACGCAACGACTGCACGGTGACCATTCCCGTGCCGGGAAGGAACCGGCGCGCGACGATCACCCGCTGGGGCAACGTGTCCTACCTGGGTACCACCGATGAAGACTACCAGGGCGACCTGGACAACGTCTGCTGCACGCGGCAGGAGCTTGATTTCCTGCTGGAAGGCGCGCGCTCGGCACTGAAGACCGACCTGCAGGCAGAAGACGTGGTCGGCAGCATTGCCGGCTGCCGGCCGCTGGTCGCACCGCCAGGCGGCAAAACGCTGGAGATCAAGCGCAATCATGAAATCAGGATCGCCAATGACGGCCTGGTCACTATCGTTGGCGGAAAACTGACGACATCCCGGCACATGGCAGAACAGACGATAGACGCAGCCCAGAAAGTCATCGGCAAAAGTAAAGGCTGCCTGACCAAGTCGGCCTACCTGCTGGGCGCCGCGGGCTATGACGCGCAGGCGATTGTTGCTTCCGGCGGCTTGTCGGCGCATCTGGGTGAGCGTTACGGCACTGAAGCGCGCTTTGTCAGCGACATACTGCAGGCAGATTCACGTTTGCTGGCGCCAGTCGTCGAGGGGTTGCCGCATACCGAGGCTGAAATCGTCTATGCCGCGCGGCACGAACTGGCCGGCACGGTGGACGATGTACTGTCGCGCCGCATTCGCGCCCGGCTGATGGCGCGCGACGCCTCGGCCCGCGCCGCAGTGCGCGTTGGAGAAATTTTACAGGCCGAACTCGGATTGTCCGAGGCGGTCGTAGCGCAGCAGGTAAAGGATTACCTGGCTGCTGTCGAACACGAAAAATCCGTTCTTATGGGAGATAAATAGCATGATCAGCAAAGAAGCAATCAAACGTGGTTACAACCGTGGCAACTATATCGTCGGCGCGCATACGCCACCGTCCTATGCCGCGAACCTGAAAGAAAATTCCGGCAGTATCGTTAGCACCGGCACTGCCGGCATGCAGCGCGCAGCCGTCGCCGTCGGCGCCGCACATATCGCCGCTTTGCAAGGCGTGGCCGATGAGGTGCTGACCGATACCGGCAGCGTCGTCGAATGGACACGCGACTGGTGGGCTGCTTCGATGGTGTCGGAAACTGCCGGCAAACCGGCAACGACCGAGGGCGTCATCGTCAAGGTGTCATCGGTGGAGCAGATCCAGGCTGTCATGCGCATGGCCAATGAAGCCGCTATCCCGGTGACAGTGTCCGCCGGCCGTAGCAATGTGACCGGCGCGGCCTTGCCGTTGCGCGGTGGCATCGTGCTGGACGTCTGTAAGCTGAACAGGTTCCTGGGTATTGATAAGGAGAGCCAGATCGTTGAAGTGGAAGCCGGCATGTTTGGCGACGTGTTCGAACAGATCATCCAGGGCGAGCATGGCATGACAATGGGCCACTGGCCGTCTTCATTCGGCATCAGCACGGTAGGCGGATGGGTTGCCTGCCGCGGTGCCGGCCAGCTGTCCACCCGCTACGGGAAAATCGAAGACATGGTGTTCGGCATGGATGTGGTGCTGGCGGACGGCAGCCTGATCAGTGTCGGTGGGTATTCCCGCGCAGCGCTGGGGTCGGATTTGCAGCAGTTGTTCATCGGTTCGGAAGGCACTCTGGGCGTCATCGTGCGGGTGCGTTTGAAGCTGCACCGGCTGCCGGACTACGGCCGCGCCATTGCCTATGGTTTCAAGAGCTTTGCCATCGGCCTGGATGCCTGCCGCGAAATCATGCAGCGCGGCGGTAATCCCGCAGCCTTGCGTCTGTACGATGAGCTCGAAAGCGGCGTGCAATTCGGCCTGCCCGATCTGAACGTCTTGCTGGTCGCAGATGAAGGAGCCGCCGGAATCGTTGATGCGGTCATGGCGATCAGCGAGCAGGTATGCCGGGAAATGGGCGAGAAACTGGACGGAGGCACTATTTTTGAAAAATGGCTGGATACGCGCTACCTGACCGGGAAAAGCTCGGAAGGTTTCAAACGCAGCCCGGGCTTTGTATCCGATACGCTGGAAATGATCGGCCGCTGGAGCGATCTGCCGGCGATCTATACCGAAGTGGTGGATGCACTCAAGGCGGTGCCGGGCACACTCGCGGGTTCGGCCCACCAGTCGCACGCCTACGTGGACGGCGCCTGCCTGTATTTTTCGCTACGGGGCGAGGTGGAAGTCGAAAACCGTGCCAAATGGTATCGCCAGGCCTGGGATGCTGCAAATGAGGTGCTGATCAAATACAATGCAGCATTAAGCCATCATCACGGCGTAGGCCTGCTGCGGGCACCGTACATGAGTGCGTCGCTGGGTAGTGCCTTCCCTGTGCTGGAAGCAGTCAAGCGCACGCTGGACCCGAAAAATATTCTCAATCCCGGCAAGCTGGGGTTGAGCGATGCATTAGCACACGAAGCGAGTCAATAAACTGCATGGATAAGTCACTTGGAGCACGCCTGACCCGGCACCCTGTTATCGCCACGCTCTACGGCAGCGAGCAGATAGATATTTTCGTCGATAGCGTCGCCGAAATTTCTATCGTCGCCAACGTGGAACTACGCAAGCTGTCGCCGGTCATCGCCAAGCTGACCAGGGCAGGTAAGTATGTCATTGTCAATATCGACAGTTGCGAGGGCTTGTCGCAGGACAAGGGCGGGGTGGAATACCTGGCCGATATCGGGGTGACCAGCCTGGTATCGACCCGGGTAGCGACCATACAGCGTGCCAACCGGGCGGGCCTGGTGTCAATGCAGAAGGTATTCGTGACGGACCGTTCTACCTGGCCGCGCAGCGTCAAGGCGCTGGAGCAAAGCGACCCCAATCTGGTGCAACTGATGCCGGCGCCCATGCTGTCGCACCTGTCCGAACAAGACCGCAAGGCCATGCCGCCTATCGTGGGTTCTGGTTTTGTCTGCAACGAGGAAGACATCCGCAGCGCGCTCAGGCATGGTGCGGTGGCGGTCTCCACCAGCGATCCGGGGCTATGGAGCCTGGATGCGGAAATATTGAAATCCTGAAATTTAGAAACGATTGGAGCCCAGAATGAGCACTTCCTACCTGCAGGTGATCGCCCATTATTTCGCCCTGCCGGGGAATGGTGACAAGGTGTCCAGCCTGTTGCTTGAGCTTGCACAGGCGACCCGCACCGAGCCCAAGAACCTGTATTACGAATTCTTCCGCTCTCCCGTCGATCCGGATCATTTTGTCATCCTGGAACAATACAGCGATGCAGACGGGCTGACAGACCACCGTAATTCGGAACACTTCCAGCGCCTAGGTTTTGGAACAATCATCCCCTTGCTGGACAGGCGCGAGGTCAGCAGCCATATGGTGATTAGCTAGGCTGCCCGGTGCGGCAAACACCGGCCTGATGTCTCACACATCTTCAATTTCATCATTCGCGCGGCTGCTTACAAGTCCGTCCATCCATCGCCATTCCGGCATTCCCAGCGGGACACGCTGGCTCCCAGCCCAGCCTAGGCAGCAAGCTTAAGCGTTGGCCTGGCGAGTCAAGCGTAACTACGGCAAGCGCAGTGCCCGCCGCTACAGCATCGTCGGAATCTAATCGGTTTATCTCTAACATGTGTTTTTATTCCTTTTTTTTGAGACGGGCTGCGGTGGCCTGCCAGCTCGACCGGCCCACTGACCCCGCCGAGATTACCATTCTGCTCCGGCGAAGAATAATGAATAAATTATGCAAACCGATATCAAAAACGGAATAAATTCTCTATCCCCAGCATATTCATATTGATATCAAAAGTGCCCAAAATGTGATTGGACAGTGATGGCTTACCTTTCTAACATCGTTAAAAAATCGGTAAGGGCCATACGCTTCAGGGCTGCGGCACCTGCCAATACAATGGCCTTGGGGCCGCTGCACATTTGAAAATGGCAGTCAAACAAACCGGAGATAGTCATGAAATTAACACGTAGAACCGTGCTGGGCCGTGCATTGGCGCTTGGATTTGCTGTCTGTAGCATGGCGGGTAGTTCCGCAGCATTTGCGGCAAAACCGCTGGTGATGGGGTTTTCACAAGTCGGCGCCGAGAGCGAGTGGCGCACTGCCAACACGGCGTCGATCAAGGATGCCGCAAAAAAAGACGGCGTTACGCTGAAGTTCGCTGACGCCCAGCAAAAACAGGAAAACCAGGTTAAGGCAATCCGTTCCTTCATTGCGCAGAAGGTGGATGTCATCGCTTTTTCTCCCGTAGTCGAATCCGGCTGGGACACCGTGCTGCAAGAAGCCAAAGCGGCCAAGATTCCGGTGATTCTGACTGACCGCGCCGTCAATGTGACGGACAAATCGTTGTACGTCACGTTCATCGGTTCCGATTTTGTGGAAGAAGGGCACCGCGCCGGACGCTGGCTGCTGGAGCGCGCGAAGAAAACGCCGGACGCCACGCTCAATATCGTTGAGCTGCAGGGCACGGTGGGATCGGCGCCGGCGATAGACCGCAAGGCCGGATTCGAACAGGAAATTGCCTCCAATCCCAAGCTGAAGATCATACGCTCGCAAACCGGTGACTTCACCCGCGCCAAGGGCAAGGAAGTGATGGAAGCTTTCCTGAAAGCGGAAGGCAAAAAGATCAATGTGCTGTATGCGCATAACGACGATATGGCAATCGGTGCAATCCAGGCGATAGAAGAGGCTGGACTGAAGCCAGGCACGGATATCATCGTGGTGTCGATAGACGGCGTCAAAGGTGCATTTGAGGCAATGATTGCCGGTAAGCTCAATGTCACCGTGGAATGCAGCCCTTTGCTCGGCCCCCAGCTGATGCAGATTGCACGTGATGTTGTCGCCGGCAAGCCTGTGCCCAAACGCATTACGACGGAGGAGGGCGTGTTCCCGGCAGAAGTGGCCGCTAAAGAATTCCCGAACCGTAAATATTGACCGGGATTCAGCGTTTCTCCATGGCCGCCTGAAAAGCGGCCATGGCACTTCAGTGGCTAGTAGTGAACCCTGCAAGCCCAGCGAATCTGTCAGGCGCACTTTCTCACATCAACTTAATTCATGATCAAACACGCGCATGCAGCGGCGACAGCTGCCGTCCCGGTGCTGGAGCTGAGCAGTATCTCCAAGGCATTTCCCGGTGTGAAAGCGCTCAGTGAGGTGGGCTTGCGCTTGTATCCGGGTGAAGTGCACACGCTGATGGGGCAGAACGGCGCCGGCAAATCGACACTGATCAAGGTGCTGACCGGCGTCTATGCGCCCGACAGCGGCCAGATCCTGCTCGACGGAAAACCGGTGCAGCCACGCTCGACGCTGGATGCGCAACATCTCGGCATCAGTACCGTCTATCAGGAAGTGAATCTTTGCCCCAATCTGTCGGTCGCCGAAAATATTTTCATCGGACGCTATCCGGCACGGCGCGGCGCCATCGACTGGCGCGCGATGCAGCATCAGGCGACGGCCTTGCTGCAGCGATTGCAGATCCAGATAGACGTGACATTGCCACTGTCCTGCTATCCGCTGGCGGTCCAGCAGATGGTGGCGATTTCGCGCGCGCTGAACATTTCTGCGCGGGTACTGATCCTTGATGAGCCTACCTCCAGCCTCGATGATGCGGAAGTGCAGTTGCTGTTCAGCGTATTGAGCGGCTTGCGCGAGCAAGGCATGGCGATTTTGTTCGTTACCCACTTCCTGGACCAGACTTACGCAATTTCAGACCGCATTACCGTGCTGCGCAACGGCGTGAGGGAAGGCGAATACGCATGCAGCGCCTTATCGCGGCTGGCGCTGGTCAACAAGATGGTGGGCGCCTCGGCGGAAGATGCAACTGAAACAGCGGGAGTGGATGCATCAGATGCAGCAGATCCAGTGGACGGCCCCGATAATGCCACCGACAGGAAAACAGGCGGCGGCGAGATGTTTCTGCAAGCCCGCAGCCTGGGCCGCCAGGGTGCACTGGCGCCGCTCGATCTTGATATTCATAAAGGCGAGTTGCTGGGGCTCTGCGGCTTGCTGGGCTCCGGGCGTACTGAGGCAGCCCGGCTGTTGTTCGGCGCCGATAAGGCTGACAGCGGCACTATCGCCATTGCCGGGCGCAAAGGACACATGGGCAGCTTTAGCTCGCCGCGCGATGCGATCGCAGCCGGCATCGGTTTCTGCTCGGAAGACCGCAAGCTTGAAGGAGCGATTTTGGCGTTGTCCGTACGGGAAAACATCATCCTGGCGTTGCAGGCAAGGACAGGCTTGCTGCATGCCATTTCACGCAAGCGGCAGCAGGCGCTGGCGAACGACTATATCAAGTGGCTGGGGATTAAAACGCCGGACATCGACACGCCCATCGCTTCGCTGTCCGGAGGCAACCAGCAAAAAGTCCTGCTGGCGCGCTGGCTTGCAACTGCGCCCGACATGCTGATTCTCGACGAGCCTACCCGTGGCATCGACGTGCGCGCCAAGCAGGAGATCATGGACTATGTCACGGCCTTGTGCCGGAAGGGGATGGCAATTTTATTCATCTCGTCCGAATTGTCGGAGGTTCTGCGCTGCAGCGACCGCATCGTCGTAATGCGCGACCGTAAGGCATGCGGCGAATATGGTCGAGGGGAACTCGATGAAACTTCTGTGCTGCAAGTCATCGCGGGAGAAAGTCTGTGAGCGCCCAAAGCAATATGGAAACAGTCAATACATCAAGGCTTGCCACCCGCCTCCTGGCCCATTTGCAAGCGGCCGGCATACGGGCGTATGTACAGCACCCGCTAGGCAGACCGCTGGCTGCGCTGGCAGTCCTGTTGCTGGCCGGCTTTCTGCTGATTCCCGGCTTCTTCCATTTCACCGTCAGGGACGGGCATCTGTATGGCAGCCTGATTGACATCGTCAACCGTGCAGCTCCTCTGATGCTGACCGCTCTGGGCATGACGCTGGTGGTCGCCACGCGCGGTATCGATATCTCGGTTGGTGCAGTGGTGGCTATTTCCGGCACCGTGGCTGCGATGCTGACCGGCGGCAACCTGGTCATGCATGACGGCGTGCCGGAATATGTCAGCCGCATCCCCATGATGTGGGCCCTGCTGGCGGCGATGGCGGCCGCGTTGTTATGTGGGGCATGGAACGGCCTGCTGGTCGCTACCCTGGGCCTGCAGCCGATTATCGCCACGCTGATATTAATGGTGGCCGGCCGCGGGCTGGCGCAGCTGCTGACAGATGGGCAGATCATCACTGTCTACTACAAACCGTTTTTCTTCCTCGGGAGCGGCTACCTGTTCGGCCTGCCGTTTTCATTGTGCGTGGTGGCCGCGGTATTCGTGGCTATTGCGCTGGTATTGCGCAAGACTGCGCTGGGCCTGTTTATCCAGGCGGCCGGCATCAATCCGGTGGCAGCCCGGCTGGCAGGCGTGAAAACAGGCGCTCTTATCTTCTTTGTCTATTTGTTCTGCAGCGCCTGCGCCGGTCTGGCGGGCTTGATGATCAGCGCCAATATCAAAAGCGCGGATGCCAATAATGCAGGCTTGCTGCTGGAGCTGGATGCCATCCTTGCGGTAACGCTAGGCGGTACGTCTCTCGAAGGCGGCAAGTTCAATCTGGCAGGCAGCCTTGTCGGCGCACTCTTCATCCAGACGCTGACGTATGTCATTTATTCACTGGGCGTGCCACCCGAAGTGAACATGGTCGTTAAATCGGTGGTGGTGTTTCTGGTATGCCTGTCGCAATCCTCTGAGTTCAAGCGCATGTGGTCGCGGGGCTTTTCGAAAAAAACACAGTCGTGAGCACATATTCCATCATGAAAAGCCTCGCCAGAACCTGGTCTGCCCTGTTGATATCGCCGTACTTCACTTCGCTGGTAACGGTGCTGTTGCTGATGCTGATGTTCGCCATGGGCTCGGTAAGCTATGCCGGCTTCTTTTCCCTGCAGGTCGTGCTGAACCTGCTGATCGACAATGCTTTTTTGCTGGTGATTGCAATCGGCATGAGCTTCGTGATTCTGTCGGGCGGTATTGATTTGTCCGTGGGGTCGGTGCTGGCGCTGACGACCATGGTATCGGCCTGGCTGCTGCAGCGCTGGCACTGGCCGCCACTGGTGGTGATTGCCTCGGTACTGCTGATGGGCAGCCTGTTCGGTGCAGCGATGGGCGCGCTGATCCATTACTTCAAGTTGCAGGCTTTTATCGTGACACTGTCGGGAATGTTCCTGGCACGCGGCCTTTGCTACCTGATCAGCATCAACTCCATCACGATCGATGATCCGCTGTATGTGACCATGTCGCAGACCCGGCTGGAATTCCTGGGTGCCTTCATATCGCCCAGCGTTTTGATTGCCTTGCTGACGCTGGCGCTGGCCGTTTTCGCTGCGCACTACACCCGTTTTGGCCGGGCGGTATATGCAATTGGAGGAAACGAGCAATCTGCGCTGTTAATGGGCCTGCCGGTTGGCCGCACCAAGGTGCTGGTCTATGCATTCAGCGGCTTTTGCGCGGCATTGGCGGGAGTGCTGTTTTCATTCTACATGCTGTCCGGCTATGGCTTGCATGCGCAGGGCACTGAGCTGGACGCAATTGCCGCGGTTGTCATCGGCGGCACCTTATTGACCGGCGGCTATGGCTATGTCGCCGGCGCGCTCTCTGGCGTGTTGATCCTCGGCGTCATCCAGACGCTGATCTCATTCGACGGCACGCTGAGCTCCTGGTGGACCAGGATCGTCATCGGCATGCTGCTGTTCATTTTCTGTCTCGTGCAACGACTGATGGCCATCGGCAAGACAGGCCGCAGCGCACCGCCGCGACTACAGGCTTAGGCGTACGCGTAAGGCTGCGCCGAAATGGAAGCCGGGCGGCCTTCCATTAATTCGGCCAGCAGCGCTGCGCTGCCGCAGGCGAGCGTCCAGCCCAAGGCGCCGTGTCCCACGTTCAGGTAAAGGCCGCCGACGGGAGATTTGCCGATGATGGGCAGGCCGGTTGGCGTGGCAGGGCGGAAGCCGGCCCACGGCGACAAGGACGCATGGTCGGACAGGTCGCCGCAACCGGGGAACAATTCCTTGGTGCCGCTAACCAGTTCCTGTACCGCGCGCTGCGGAATACTGCGATCCATGCCGACGATCTCCACACGTCCGGCAACCCGCAGCCTGTCGCCCAGCCGTGCATAGACGATCTTGCGCGACAGATCTGTAATTGACACCTGGGGTGCGGCTCCAGCAGAGTCAGCGTCAACCGGCACGGTAATGCTATAGCCTTTTAATGGATATACCGGCAGTGCAAAGCCCAGCTTGCGGGCAAAAGCCGCGCTGTCCACGCCCATCGCCAGCACAAAACTATCGGCCTCTATCTCCCGGCCGCCGGCGCTTACTGCACGCAAGCTGTTATTGCTGATACTGGCTCCGCTGACGGAAGTATTCGGCAGGAAGTGGAATTGCGCTGAAGATGTCATGCTTTCCAGCAGTTGAGAACAAAACAGCGCGCAGTCGCCGGCTTCTTCGCTGGCGGTATAGACGCCGCCGGCCCATTGCCTGCTCGATGCCGCCAACGCAGGTTCAATTTCCAGGCAGCGGGCTGCGCTGATCACTTGCTGGCTGCAACCGTAAGCAGCCTGAAAATCCACCTGGGAGCGTGCTGACTCCAATGCCGCCGCGTCGGTAAACATCACCAGCTTGCCGGCAGTGCGGTAGGCAAAATCGAGCGGCGTGGCAGCCAGCATCTGCGCCAGCTTGTCGCGGCTGAAAAATGCCAGTTGCAGCAGGTCGATGGTCGTGCGTTTTACCTGTTGCGTATTGCTGGCGGCCAGGAACTTGATCAGCCAGCTCCATTGCGCAGGGTCCAGCCTAGGCTTCAGCGTCAGCGGCGAATCGGGGCTGAACAGGTAGTGCGGCCATTTGCTCCATACGGAAGGATCGGCCAGCGGTGCAACGTACGAGTAGCTTAGCTGGGCGCCATTGCCGTAGCTGGTCATGCGGCCCGGCTCCGCCTGCGACTCCACCAGGGTGACCTCGTGGCCGGCACGCAATAGTTGGTGGGCAGTGGTGACGCCGATCACGCCTGCACCGAGTACGCAGATATGCATTTTTGTTTTCTGGTAGGAGATTTATTGCATCATGGTACGCAAATGCAGTAAAAATGTCCCATGCAAAATTGGCATATCGTAGCCGCCATAAAGTTATGGCTGGAGTGCGGGGCAGGCTCCAGCCATACTAGGTCTGTTGCTACAAGGGCAATGGCTATTCGCTGGTTGTCCATTCCACGTTGGCGCCGACGGATCGCAGGTTTTCAACAAAACGGGGATGCGCGCGCCGGATCGGCAGCGCATTCGTGATTTCGGAGCGTCCTTCTATACTGGCCGCCACCATCAGCAATGCAATCGCCACACGGATGATGTAAGGGCTTTCCACGGTCGCGGGGCTCAGGCGCAGACCGCCGAAAGTGATCAGCCGGTGCGGATCGGACTGGAACACATGGGCGCCGAATTTGGACAGCTCGCCCGACCATCCCAGGGCGCCGTCATAGACCTTGTTCCAGAACATGACGCTGCCTTCCGCCTTGACGCCCAATGCAATAAAGATGGGCAGCAGGTCGACCGGCAGGTAAGGCCACGGCGCAGCTTCCACCTTGGTGAGGATATTTTGCGTAAACGGCTGACGCACCTTCAGCGGTCCGTCCAGCACGGTGCGCGACCAGCCGTCGCGATGCTCTACTGTCACGCCGAATTTTGCAAAGGTGCGGTCTATCAGCGGAAATTGTTCCGGCGCACTGTTCTTGACCACGATATTGCCGCCGGTGATGGCGCCCAGCGCCAGAAAGGTTGCAATTTCATGAAAATCTTCGCTGAAGCGGAATTCTCCGCCGCCCAGCTTGTGTCCACCTTCCACGACCACATGCGACGTGCCTATGCCCCTGATCGGCACCCCCAGCATTTCCATGAAGCGGCAGAATTCCTGTACGTGCGGCTCAGAAGCGGCGTTCACCAGCGTCGAGGTGCCGTTGGCCGAGGCGGCACACAGCACAAAATTTTCGGTGGTGGTAACGGAGGCATAATCCAGCCAGTGCTGGTTTGCGGCCATCTGGCCTTCGGTGCGTACGATCAGCGAACCGGGAGTGCGTTCGATATGGGCGCCGAAGCGTTCGAATACTTCCACATGGGGGTCAATCTCGCGCACGCCCAGCGTGCAGCCCTTGACATCGTTTTCCAACCGCGCCACGCCGAAACGGGCCAGCAGCGGCGGCACCAGCATGATGGAAGAGCGCATCTCTTCCGGTAAGCGATGCGTCACGGGGTCGAACGTGGTAGTGCGGTGGTGCAGGTCGAGGATGCCGGTGGAGAAATCCACCGACACGTCGCTGCCCAGCGTACGGAAAATATCGAGGATCTTCTTGACGTCGGTAATCTCCGGCACGCCGATCAGCCGCAGCGGCTGGTCGGTAAGCAGGGTCGCGCACAAGATGGGGAGCACGGCATTCTTGTTGGCGGAGGGGATGATCTCGCCGCTCAGGGGGCGGCCGCCATAGACAATCAGGTTAGACATAATTCGGGCATGCAAATGAGTTAAAGGACGACGGACATATTATCGCATTGCGCGGCACGGGCGGCATGCAGCGGCACTTATTTTCGTGCGCCCCGGCCAGCCCTTATTGAAGGACAAGGGTGGAGGGGCTGCAAGTATATTTACAGACGCTTTCAAATAAGCCATATCTGGGCTAAGCTGGCGGTCCCGCTTTCTATGCGCTTGCCCATGCCGACTACCGAACTGCCGGATACTCCCGACTACGCCGCGATACTGGAGACCATCTGCTCGGAAGTGCAGCCCTTATTGTCACAAGGTAAAGTAGCTGCCTATATTCCCGAGCTTTCCAAGGTATCTCCGGATCATTTCGGCATGGCAGTGTATTGTCTGGATGGGCAAACCTATTCCATCGGCGACGCCCATCAAAAATTTTCGCTGCAAAGCGTGACCAAGCTGTTTGCGCTGGCGCTGGCATTTTCGCGCGAAGGCGACAGCATCTGGAACAGGGTAGGGAGGGAGCCATCCGGCAACCCGTTCAACTCGCTGGTGCAGCTGGAATATGAGAAGGGCAAGCCGCGCAATCCTTTCATCAATGCGGGCGCCCTGGTGATGACGGATATCCTGTCGACCCGCTTTGTGCAGTCGGACATCGCCGTGCTGCAGTTTGCGCGCATGATCGCCGATGAAAATACGGTGGACTTCGATCTTGCAGTGGCACGTTCGGAACGCTCGACCGCGCACCGCAATTATGCGATCGCCCATCTGATGAAGGATTTCGGCAATCTGCATAACCACGTCAAGACCGTCATCGACAGCTACTGCCGCCAGTGCTCGATCACGATGACTTGCGCCGAACTGGCAAAGGCCGGCGCTTTCCTCGCGCAGCACGGCACCATCCCCTGGAGCGGCACGCAGATACTGGATGCCAGCTCTGCCAAGCGGCTGAATGCGCTGATGCTGACTTGCGGCACCTATGATGCGGCCGGGGATTTTGCCTACCGCGTCGGCCTGCCGGCAAAGAGCGGCGTCGGCGGCGGCATACTGGCACTGGTGCCGGGCGAACTGGCAGTCGCCGTATGGTCTCCCAGCCTGGATCATACCGGCAACTCGCTGGCAGGCACCTATGCGCTGGAACGCTTCACGACGCTGACTTCGCGCTCGATTTTCTAGGTTTTTCAGCTCCGCTCCACCTTCTTCCATCAACATCATGGCCGAGCGGTCAATACCGGCATGCCGCAATCCGGCTCAAGGTATTTCGCGGCGCGACAAGGTTTATTTGCCCTTAACAAACTGTTTCCATTACCTCATTGCCGTTATTTATATAGCATGGCAAGATACGCCTGCATTCATAGGGATGCACCCAGACAGGTTACCTCGCCCATCAAGGAGAGAATATGAGCAGCACAGAAAAGCATGAGCAATTCCCCGAATTAAAGCGCCGCCATTTCCTGATGTCGGCTTTAGGTACGGGGCTGGCGGTCGCGGCAGGAGGTTTCCCATTATCTGCTGTTGCTGCGACTACCCATGTATTGCCGTCCCTTCCTTATGCAGAAGATGCGCTGGCGCCGGTGATTTCGGCCAATACCATAGGTTTTCATTACGGCAAGCACCACAAGGGCTATGTCGATACGCTGAACAAGCTGATCGTCGGCACAGAATATGCAGACATGCCGCTGGAAAAAGTCATTCTGGCGACAGCCGGGCAGGCGGACAAAACTGCCATTTTCAATAACTCGGCGCAATTGTGGAACCATACTTTCTACTGGCGCAGCATGCGCCCCAGTGGCGGCGGTGAACCGCCAGCGGCGCTGAAGCAAAAAATTGAAGCTTCTTTTGGCAGCGTGGATGCCTGCAAGAAGGAATTGGCGGCGGCAGCGCTGGGCCAGTTCGGCAGCGGCTGGGCATGGCTGGTGCAAGATGGCGATAAACTGAAAGTGGTGCGCACACCCAACGCGGAACTGCCGCTGACCAAGGGCATGAAGCCGTTGCTGACGATCGATGTCTGGGAGCATGCCTACTATCTTGACTACCAGAACCGCCGCGCGGACTACACCAATGCACTGCTGGATAAGCTGATCAACTGGGGTTTTGCTGCAGAAAATCTGGGCGTCTGATTTCTGTCATTTCAAGCAAGAGTGTTCGGCGGACTGTGAGGTCCGCCTTTTTTTTTGCCCTTGTGATTATCCGAGGAAGCCGATATTGCGGGTCGTGAAGTTGGTGATATTCGGGAAGACGTCATTGATCTGGGTCGTGCTTAGTCCGAACCAGTTCGCCATCGTCGCGCCATACTGGTCGACCGAAAATTGCGGCAGCAGGCTGCCAGACCCCACATCCAGGCTGTGCTTCAGGCCAGTAACCGGAAAGTCGCCATAGATGTTGCCGCCTTTGACGGCGCCGCCGACGACGAAATGATGCGAGCCCCAACCGTGGTCCGTGCCGTCGCCATTACTGGTGAAGGTGCGGCCAAAATCGGAAGCGGTAAACAGGGTTACCTGGCTGCTTAAATCCGCGCCCTGCAGATTGCTCATCATTCCGTCAAAATAGGAGACCGCATGCGACAGGCGTGCCAGCAGGTCGGCCTGAGCCGTCTTCTGGAAATCGTGGGTGTCGAAGCCGCCGAGACTGACGAAGAACACCTGGCGTTTCGCGCCCAGTGCGCTGCGGCCGGCGATGATCCTGGCGACCGTTTGCAGCTGCGTCGCCAGCGAGTTGTTGGCCAGCGCGCCGGTGTTCGGGTTTGTATATTGCGTAGGATTGGGCACGCCGCCGGTACCGGCCGGTGCCATCGCCGGGCTCAGCAGGCTTTGCGCATTGATGGAGCGGTTGGTGACGGCCGCATATTCTTTCTGGAACAGGTTGGACGTATCGCCAGTGATGATGGAGCGGAAGCTGCCCGCAGCGCTGCCAGATCCGAACAGTGTGCCCGTGAGCCCGCCTATCGGTACTGCGCCTGAGGCGCTGACCTGGTACTGGTTGACTGATTTCCCCGCGAGGAACACGGCATTGCCTGCCGTGGAGATGGCGGTGAAGATGGTATTGGTATTGTTGGCCGCCATCAGGTCGCCCATGCGCCCACCCCAGCCATAGGCCGCACCTTCCGGCGCGTAGGCCTGCCACAGCGACTGCTGGTCGTTATGCGAAAACAGCTTGGGCGGAAGGGGAACACTGGCAGCCTTGTACTGGGCCAGTGTCGTCGGCACGATCAGCGGACCTACGTTGCTGACGACGGCAGCCCGGCCTTTGTCAAACAGCGCCTTCATTTCCGTCATGTTCGGGTGCAGTGCAAAGCTGCGGCCTGCCTGCGCGGTCTTTGGCACAATGGGAATGACGCCGCCCTGTGCACCCAACGCCGGCAGTGCGATGGAGCCGGCATCGGTCGTCGTCCGTACGCTTGTGTACTGGCTCCAGGAACTGCTGTCTGTGGCCAATACCGTATTGGCGTGGTCATTGGCGCCGAACAGGAACAGGCAGACAATCGCCTTGTAGTCGCCCGGCGCTGTCTGCGCGGCAGCAGACCCCATGGCGGCCAGGTTCAGCGCAAAGGGCGCGGCCGTTCCGGCGACAGACAGCGCGGACGCCATACGTAAAAATTCGCGGCGTGAAGCATTCGGTTTATTGGACATGATGTTCTCCGCTTATTTCTGTGCAAGGTATTCTGGTGACGCCATGGTCAGGAATACCGCAAGGCTGACCCGGTTCTTTTTGGCTGTGTCGACATTGGTTCCGGTGCCGGCAGGGACGGCGGCCGAACTGACCGCGGCGATGATCTGGTTGCGTAGCGTGGCCGACATCTGGCTCGCCGTCAGCAGCAGGCTGACCCTGTCCACCAACTGGTCCGGCGTTGCCGCCAGCGCCAGTTCGGCCGTGTAGTCAGGCTTGATGTCGCGCGCGGAGCCTGTGCCGTTGGGGATCACATCGCGCATGAAGTTCAGATAGCCGACCACGGTGGTTTCGCCGGTGATCTGCATTTCGGGCGCGACCAGCCCGGCCGCTGCAATGCCGGAATTGGGCGGCACATAGCCGGGACGGTAGAAGTTGAATACCGACGAAGAGCGCATCGGTGTTTGCCCGAGGGCAGTCAGAGGATCATCCAGGCTGCCCATCAGGAAGCGCGCCGACGTGGACTTGGCATTGAAGGCGCGCATCCAGTTCGCCAGGCGGATGACTGGCTCGCGCAGCTTGCCTGCACTCGGGTTGGACAATGTGGAATCGTCCCTGGCTTCGCTATCCATCAGGATGGCCTTGACGACCGCCTTCATGTCGCCGCGCACGCCCTGGCCGTTATTGGCGAACACTGCCGCCACACGGCTTACGTATTGCGGGCTGGGATTGCTGGTCACCAGGCGCTGTATCAATTGCTTGCCAATGAAGGGGCCGACATTCGGATGGTTGAAAAGCGTATCCATCGCCACCTTCAGGCTGGCCTCAGGATCGGCCGAGCCTTGTGCAGGCACGGTAGCGCCGAGAAAGGATTTGACCGACGTGGAATGGTATTTTGGATAGCTTTGCATCGGCTTCCAGTCCCGATCCACGTCGGGGCTGCCGCCGAAAAAACGCGTGTCGCTCTTGTCCGGGCCGGCCCAGCTCCAGCCGGTAAACACCTTGGACAGGCCGCTGATGTCGTCATTGGTATAGGTTTCCATAGCCTTGCCGCTGGCCATTTTGACAGTGCCATCCTGGTTCAGCTGGTATAGGCCTATCGTGCATAGCTGCATGACTTCACGGGCATAATTCTGGTCCGGAATACGCGCGCCGGATTCCTTCTGGTTGCGCATGGACGTCAGGTAAATGCCCATCATCGGATGCAGCGTGACGGCCTGCAGCAGGTCGCGGAAATTGCCGAAGGCATTCGTGCCCAGCATGTCGTAGTAGGAAGCGACGCCGCGTGGAAAATTGGCCACCGTACTGTCCAGGAAGGAGACCACGAAAACCTGCGACAGCGCAAACGCAACCCGCTGGCGCAACTGGTCATCCCCCGTGACTGCCTGCTGCCAGAAAGACTCAAAGAAATTGTTCTGGCTCAGTGTCTGGCCCGTGGTCAGCGTCGCGCTGATGCTATCCATATAACTGCGATGCAGCTTTTGCGGCTTGATGAATTGCGCGTCCAGCCAAGCCGAGTAGCCGCCGGTGCTGACCGCAGCGATATCCGCGCTGGTGGGGCCGAAGCTGGCCTGCTCCAGAAAGCGCGACGCCTGCGCAGAAGTGGGAGCGGGGACGGTGACAGGATCGCTGCTGCCTCCTGACGGAGGCGTGGTGCCGGTGGGGCTGCCTGGATTGGCGCCGGCAGTAGAACTTCCGCTGCTGCCCCCGCCGCCGCAAGATGCAAGGCTTAAAAGGAATACTGCCGCCAGCGTTGCCCGCATAGCTAATTTCAACATGATCTGTTCCCGCCCAAGTGGGGTTGAATGAGTAACGCAAAGTAACATTCTTAAATTACTTGAGCGAAGCAATAAGTGTTACTTTCAGTAACTCGATTGACCAAATGTAATGTGAAGTCCGCATTTAGCCGGCGTTACGACGGCAAACGGAAGAGATGGCAGCGGTGGGGCAAGACGACGGGCGGGCAGGAGTGTTGTGCGGAAGGGACAAGGATACGTTTAGGGCGTATCCCGTATTGTTCGCTTGCTAATCCGCTTCTACCAGGGTTTGATGGACGAAGGCGGACAATATAAGGCGCGACTGGGTATCCAGGTCGGCAAACTGAAAGCCGTAGCGGTAGCCATCCCCGTTTTCCATTTGCTCTATGGAACGCAGGATGATGTTGAGGGTAAGAATCTCATCATTGCCGGCAGCTCTGACCTTGAATTTGATGGTGCCGGTATCGCCTTTTTCGCCGACGATTTTTTTGATGACCCCGGAAGCACCCCCGGTGCTAAGGTCGTTCAGCAGTGCCGCTGCGGTCTGCTCCGGGTCGCCTATCGTGATCGAAGCAATGATCTTGACCGTGGCGCGCGTGCCCTGGCGGATGACGGTGCTACGGACCTGGATAGGATAAGACAGGTGCAGGTAGGGGTAGGGGAAGAATACCGATTTCAATGCAGCGCAAGTAAAGGCATAAGCCGTCTTGCCGGTGAAAGCACGCACGATAAATACTTGGCCCTCCCTGATGCGGGGAGCGCCGCCATCGCTCATCGGCGCCGATACGATAATGGATTTGCCTTTCAGGAAGCCAATCATCTTGACCGTGAACCTGGTTGCAGCATTGTCCTGCATCTGCAGGAACAGCTTTTCGCCAACGTTCCAGCGCACGCTGTCCAGGTCTATCATCTGGTCCCGGGCTTCTTCTTCTTTTTGCTCAGGAGCCGGCGGCGTTTCAGCAGCTGGTTTCGCGGGAACGGTATTCCAAAGGGAATCCATGCAATATGCGCTGACAACCAGCCGTTCCAGCTGGTGCTGGGTTTCTATGATCATGCCCGATTCGAACATCAGATTGCCGTGCACGTCGTATACCGGCCAGGGCAGCGGCTGGCCGACGCTGATGTCGGTTGGTTTGAGCGCCGTTAATGCTGAGGATTCTTCCATCTAGAGCCTGAGTATTTTATTTTTTAACCCGTTACCGTATCCGGCGCAGAGGGGCATGAAAGCCTTGCAGGACCGATATATATGGGCAATATAATATATTGAAACAATGCTTGTAGGACACGGAGCAAGCATGAAAAACGCACGATGTTGCTATTAGCGAACATAAAAAAGGGCGCCTGGGGTATTCAGGCGCCCTTTTTGCTCAATCTACCCTGTCCATGCGGGGCCGGCAGCGTTGATGATGTCGTTCGCTATCAGCTCGATATTTCGGCGCCGACCTTGACGCAATCCACGTAATAGCCGCGTTTGCCGTCGACTTCTTTTCTGACCAGGCCGTGGCAATCCGTTTCAAAGCCGGGGAATTTTTCATTGAAATCGCGCACGAACTTCAGGTAATCGACGATTGTTTTGTTGAAGCGTTCACCGGGGATCAGCAGCGGAATGCCTGGAGGGTAGGGCGTCAGCAGGATGGATGTGACACGGCCTTCCAGCTCATCGATCGATACGCGATCGATCTCCTTGTGTGCCATCTTGGAAAACGCATCCGAAGGCTTCATTGCCGGCTGCATGTCGGACAGGTACATCTCCGTCGTCAGGCGTGCCACGTCATTGGCCTTGTAGGCCTGGTGGATGCCCTGGCACAAGTCTTTCAAGCCCACGCCTTCGTAACGGGGGTTGGCCGCGGCGAACTCAGGCAGGATGCGCCACATAGGCTGGTTCTTGTCGTAATCGTCCTTGAACTGCTGCAGTGCGGTCAGCAAAGTATTCCAGCGGCCCTTGGTGATGCCGATGGTAAACATGATGAAGAACGAATACAGGCCTGCTTTTTCCACGATAACGCCGTGTTCCGCCAGGTACTTGGTGACGATGGACGCAGGTATGCCGGTCTCGCCGAACTGGCCTTCCAGCGACAGGCCCGGCGTGATGATGGTCGCCTTGATCGGGTCCAGCATGTTGAAATTGGGCGCCAGCTTGCCAAAGCCGTGCCAGTCGTCTTCGGCACGGATAACCCAGTCTTCACGCGAGCCTATGCCGTCTTCAGCGAAGGTATCCGGTCCCCATACCTGGAACCACCAGTCTTTGCCCCATTCCTGGTCGATCTTGCGCATGGCGCGGCGGAAATCCAGTGCTTCCAGGATGGACTCTTCCACCAGAGCGGTGCCGCCCGGCGCTTCCATCATTGCTGCTGCGATGTCGCAGGAGGCGATGATCGCATATTGCGGCGATGTGGAGGTATGCATCAGGTAGGCTTCGTTGAAGCTGTCCTTGTCCAGTTGCACGGTCTCGGATTCGCGGACCAGGATCTGCGAAGCCTGTGAAATGCCGGCCAGCAGTTTATGCGTGGACTGCGTCGAGAAAATCATCGACTTCTTGGCGCGCGGCCTATCCTTGCCGATCGCATGCATGTCCTTGTAGAAGTTGTGGAAGGTTGCATGCGGCAGCCAGGCTTCGTCGAAATGCAGTGTATCGATCTCGCCGTCCAGCATATCCTTCAATGTTTCCACGTTGTACACCACGCCGTCATAGGTGGACTGCGTGATGGTAAGGATGCGCGGCTTCTTGTTCTTGGCGTTGCGCGCAAAAGGATTGGCTTCAATCTTCTTGCGTATGCTTTCCATCGTGAACTCTTCCAGCGGAATAGGGCCGATGATGCCGAGGTGGTTGCGGGTAGGCATCAGGAACACCGGGATGGCGCCGCACATGATGATGGAATGCAGGATGGATTTATGGCAATTGCGATCCACAACGACGATGTCGCCGGGCGCTACCGTGGAATGCCACACCATCTTGTTGGAGGTGGATGTGCCGTTGGTGACGAAATAGCAGTGGTCGGCATTGAAGATGCGCGCCGCATTGCGTTCGGATGCGGCGACCGGGCCGGTATGGTCCAGCAGCTGGCCCAGCTCTTCGACGGCGTTGCAGACGTCAGCACGCAGCATGTTCTCACCGAAGAACTGGTGGAACATCTGACCTATAGGCGACTTCAGGAAGGCGACACCGCCCGAGTGGCCCGGGCAGTGCCACGAATAGGAGCCGTCATTCGCGTAGTGGACAAGCGCGCGGAAAAACGGCGGCGCCAGGCCGTCCAGGTAGGACTTGGCTTCGCGGATGATATGGCGCGCGACGAACTCCGGCGTATCTTCAAACATGTGGATGAAGCCGTGCAATTCGCGCAGGATATCGTTGGGGATATGCCGCGAAGTGCGGGTTTCACCGTACAGATAGATGGGGATATCGGAATTCTTGTAGCGAATTTCTTCGACGAAGGCGCGCAGCGATTTGAGTGCGTGATCGGTCTCTTCGTCAGTGCCGCCGCCGAACTCTTCATCGTCGATGGACAGGATGAATGCGGAAGCGCGCGACTGCTGCTGCGCAAACTGCGACAGGTCGCCGTAGCTAGTCACGCCCAGGACTTCCATGCCTTCTTTTTCCATCGCATCGGCAAGTGCGCGGATACCGAGGCCGGAAGTATTTTCTGAACGGAAGTCTTCGTCAATGATGACGATAGGGAAGCGGAATTTCATGGAGGTCTCCAAAAAACATGAAAGGGAGACGCCTGGGCAAGTTAACCGGGATCAATAAGAAGGCCGGTTATAGCAACCGCTTGCGCGCCGAAAAATTCAAAGACCGAATTTTCTCAGATATGGGGGCGGAGATGTGAAAAAAAATCCCAAATCCGGCCCCAGCGCGAAAATTTCATGGTCCGGTCACACTAAGCGGCCGTATTGCACGGCCTGCCGTGCATTGTCAGGAGGGAGTCAGACGCTTTCAGGCACTCCGGGCAGGCTCAGAAGCTGTAGCTGGCCGCCGAAAACACGGAAACCGGGTTTTTCTGGTCTACGAACGGACTCCTGGCGGAATCTCCCACCAGATGCTTGACCGAAGCGCCTGTGATCAGGGACCACTTGGAATCTATGCTCCAGTTCCAGTTTGCGCCCAGGCGGATATCGGTAATGCCGGAGGATGGCGTGAACTGCGTGTAGCCGCTGGCGGCGGCCTGTGCAGCCGTCACGCCGAAATACGACTGCTGGTAGTTGGAGTTGGCCCAGTTGGCATCCAGCGTCGCGGACAGGCGGTGCTTATTGTTCAATGCCGTGGTATAGCGGCCACCGAGGCTAAGCTGCAAGCCGTTCCGGTCCACGCCCGAACCGTAGCGCAGCGACGAAACCAGTGCGTAGTTCGCGGTGGGCACGTAATTAAAGAACACGCCGGGCTCCAGTGCCGCATCGACATCGCCTAGCCCATGCAGGCGGCCGGACCTCGATTCGTCACGCGAGGGTTCGACCGTCACGCGCAAACCATACTGGATGGTGGGATCTTTGGACAGGTTGTATCCCAGGCCGGAGACCAGGCTGACAAAGGCGCCGTTCTTCCACTGCGCATCAAACAGCGGATATTCAGCCAGCCTGCGCTGGTCGGACCCCGTATAGCGCGGCAGCGACAGCAAGGCCGCTCCCAGTGAAAAATTGACATCCTTGCCGCCAGCGCCGGGCGGCGTGAGCTGTGCGAATTCCTCGCTCTGGGCAAAAGCGGGGAGCGCGCCGGACAAGGCAGCGGAAAGCAGCGCAAAACAGAGTATTTTTTTCATTCTTATACCTCTTGCCTATCCTGTCAGATATGCAGCCAGGCCAGTACGGCCAGTACGACTCCCAGGCCGGCTACGCCGTATGAACCATATTGCAGCCATTTTTTCTTCGTCAGCAAAGTGATCGCAGCAAGGGAAATGGCGATCTGCACGGCCGTCATTGCCTGCGCCCAGCGATGGTGCTGATGCAGTGCTGCTTCCGATTTATGCTCGAATTCAGTCGCTTCAGCTTCTAATGCTTCCGCCTTTTTCTTGATGTCTTCTTTTTCAGTCTTGTAGCGTTCTATGTCCGCCTTGTACTTGTCCGGATTGACGCCAGGCAGCGTCAGCGCCAGTTCCGCCAGGTTTTGCTTGTTGGACTTGGACTGGTAGTAATTCCACTGATCGGACGCTTCAGTTTTCCTGATTGCCGAATCGTTCTTGAACATGCCTGCATCGTTTTGCGTGGCACCGCCCTGGTAGCCGAATAGGGCGCCTACTGTCGCCATGATCGCTGTCATGACGGCGATCCTGCTGGCGAAATCATCATTGCCATGGGCCGCATGTTCCAGTTCATGGTCGTGCGGGCCGTGTACGTGGAAACCTGATTCAGACATGAATTCCTCTGTTTTTGTTATACGTTACGAACGCGTAGGTAAAATCGGTTTGCTCGGAGCGCCGTGCTTCCCTGGATGTTTCCGTCCATTCTTGCGAAGAAATAGCGGGAAAAAAAGCATCGCATTGGAAACGGCGGTGAATTTCGGTGACGACCAGCTTGTCCGCCAGCGGTAGCGCCTGTTCATAGATCTGTGTGCCGCCGATGACGAAAGCGTCGGCGCCGTTGGTAAGGCGTACCGCCTCATCCAGCGTATGCACGCATTCCACGCCCTCGTGGCGCCATTCGCGATTACGGGAGACGACAATATTGCGCCTGTTCGGTAAGGCCCTGCCGATAGAATCAAAGGTTTTTCTACCCATGATCACGGCGTGACCGGACGTGGTGCTCTTGAAGTGCGCCATATCTTCGGGCAGCTTCCAGGGCAGGGTATTGTTGATACCGATACCCATATTGCTATCCGTTGCAACAATAATAGTGAGTGATGACATAGTAATGACTGTTAACGACTGGATACTAGCGCCTGGCGAAAACTGCAACCAGTGGATTTGCCTAGTTTTACAACATGGAGACAGGCTACCAAATACAGCGACAATCAACCCGCAGTTTCGGCAAAATGTGCCATGGCCTGCGTGCAGCACTGAGAGTCCGTGATTTTTAATTCTTTAAACTTGTATTCAAAAATCGAAACCGGCTTGCGCGTGATCAGCAAATAGCGAATGAGGGGTGTGGCGGCAAATTCCTGGAGTTGCTCCAGTTAACTGAAGTATAGATGGCAAATGCCACCCGTCCAAGATTTCGCCTGCATCAATTCTCGTCCGATATGCCCATCGATTTGATCAATGATATTGCCACCGACATGTGCCCCATTATAACAGGGCAGGGCTTGCCAATCTGCAATCCCGCACCCGTATGGCGGGCAGGGAAGGACCAGTTTGGTGCGTAAAATAGGCAATACTATCGTTACCGGCAAAAGATTATTCGGTGAATAGCGGCCTGCATGCCCGTTGGCAGAACGCAGGCTCGCCAGCGTCCAAATTAAGCAGGCTTTATACGGAGGCCAGCGGGCTATTTCGATGATTTTGATGCTTAACTGGCAACTTGGATGACAAAGAAAATTTGTGATGGATGTCGCTTTAAAGACACAAGCCTTGCGCGAGCCCGGCTTGCCATCCAGCCAAGATCGTTGACTTGATCTTGTCCAGACACCCCTGATTTGGCTGTTTCAGGTGGATACGGTATCCGGCTGTTTTTGCGGTGCCTGGTCCGATGTAGAGGAGCCGGCAGATCCCGCCGCACTTGCTGGAGAGGATCCGTCAGCCGAGTCTGGCGCCTTGCCTGAGGCGATCGCCGCTTTTTGCGCTGACTCAAAATCGTCGAAGCCCTTTGTCACCAGATCATGCGTTTTGTGCAGGCTGGCGGAGATCTTGTCGGACATTGTGCCCAGGCTCATCAGTATGTTGCCGGCTTCTGCAAAGCCTTTTTCAAAGCCGCTCCGTATCTGGTTCATGAAATTGCTCAGCGCTGTCGTCGAGTCTTCATCCGGATGTTGCTTCTGGTATTCGCCAAAAAAGCCGGTTGCCATGGAGACGATGCGGTCGGCCGTTCCATCCGGCGTATTGTCGCCGCCTGCGGCTTTTTGCAGCGCATCCGTACCGGAACCGGACTTCAGGGCCTCGTTGATTGCATTGATTGCCGACTTATATAACAGCGGCATAGGATCATTCTTGCTGTTGATCGTCACGATGGTACTGGCCGAAGCACTGACAGATGCACCGGTGTAGGAGGCTGGCAGAGGGGATTTTTTCAGCGTTGCGGGATTGCTGGCGATGATGCGCTGGCTTGCCTGTGCCGCTGCGCTGGTATTATTAAATGACGCCGCACTTGTCATGACTATTCCTGTAAGGCTGAATTGGGCTTCGGATCGCGCTGAGGCGGGTCACATGAAAAAGTTCCATCGCGCCCATGTTTGTTACCTTTGTAGTAACGGCTTGCTTTGGAAAAACTATAGTCATTTTTTCATTTTTGACCAATTTCAATGGCATCCGATTCCACTAATACTTCCGGGGGCGCCGATTCGCAGAAAATAATCAGGCCTTCCGCGAGTCAGTTAAAATAGCGTTAACGCCCGCTGGCGATGTATTAAGCATTACATAGATGCTTGCTTTATTGACAGCGCAACACGCCTTGCTGACCTATCCAAAACAAATGAAACAGTACCTCGACCTAGTAAATACCATTATCGAAACCGGCAGCTGGCAGGAAAACCGCACAGGCACCAGGACCATACGTATTCCCGGCGCCATGATGCGCTTTGACCTGTCGCAAGGATTTCCGGCAGTCACAACCAAGAAACTTGCATTCAAATCGGTGGTCGGGGAGCTGGTCGGCTTTTTGCGCGCATCACGCAGCGCCGCAGACTTTCGCGCGCTGGGCTGCAAGGTCTGGGACCAGAACGCCAATGAAAACAAGGAGTGGCTCGCCAACCCGTTCCGGGAAGGCTTGGATGACCTTGGCCCTGTCTATGGCGTTCAATGGCGGGAATGGCCGGCCTACAAGCTGATTGATGTGGCACGCGCGGACCAGATCAGTGCGGCCCAGGAGCATGGGTTCCGCGTGGTGTCCGAACTCCAGGACACCGGCGTGAATAAGGTGTTGCTGTATAAGGCGGTTGACCAGCTCCGGGAGTGCCTGGATGCCATCATCAACAACCCGGGAAGCCGCCGCATACTTTTTCACGGCTGGAACTGCGCCGATCTGGATGCCGTGGCGCTGCCTGCCTGCCATCTGCTATACCAGTTTATTCCCGATGCCGGAACCAAAGAGCTGTCGCTCTGCCTGTACATTCGCAGCAATGATATTGGCCTGGGCGCGCCTTTCAATATGGCCGAAGGTGCTGCGCTGCTTCATCTGGTAGGCCGCCTGACCGGGTATACGCCGAAATGGTTTACCTATTTTATCGGCGATGCCCATATTTATGAAAACCATCTGGATATGCTGAAACAGCAGGTTCAGCGTGAACCACTGCCTTTGCCTGTGCTGAAGATCGCCGACCGGGTTCCCGACTATGCGGTGACAGGCAAATACGAACCGGAATGGCTGGAAAAAATCGAGCCTTCGGATTTCATCCTGGAGCAATACGAACACCACGCACTCCTTACCGCACCTATGGCTGTATAGCAGCATCCGGCGGCTTGCCGCCGGATGTGCATACCTGGCCGCTTCCGGCCCAGGTATCTAGTGGTTCAACAGGGGGTTGTTGGATTCTGTGCTGCCGGGCGCAGTCAGCGGGATGCTGATTTCAAAACGCGATCCCTGGCCCATCACGCTGGAAACACGGATTTCGCCGCCCAGCACATTGCTGATGATATTGAAGGTGATGCTGAGGCCTAGCCCGCTGCCGCCCTGGCCGAATTTAGTCGTGAAAAAGGGCTCAAATATACGGTTGATGATCTCGGCAGGAATGCCTTTGCCATTATCCTCAAAAACGATCAGTACATGGTCGCCCTGTTGCTGAGCGAAGCAGCGCATGTGGCCTTCGCTGCGGCCGTCCAGCCCATGCGCCACCGCATTATTGACGAGGTTGGTAAATACCTGGCCCAAGGGACCGGGATAGCTATCCAGCTCGATATTGGCCGGAATATCCAGCTCCAGCGTAAATGGCGTTTTACGCAGGCTGGAGTGCAGCAGGGCAGCCAGTTCCTGTAGCATGACCAGCAAGGTAAACTGCCGACGCTGGGCGCTGGACTGATCTACCGCAACCTGTTTGAAGTCGCCGACCAGACGGGCAGATTGTTGCAGGCCGCGCAATAGCAGCTTGGTCGATTCCGCGGCAGTGGCGGCGTAGCGGCTCAGGTCGGAACGGCGCATCGCGCCTTGTTCCAGCAAGTTCAGCAAATTCTTGGTTTCTTCTTCCAGCGTGCTGGCCACCAGCAGGCAATTGCCCAGCGGCGTATTCAGCTCGTGCGCCACGCCGGCCACCATGGAACCCAGCGCTGCCATGCGTTCCACGCGCGCCAGTTCGTTTTGCGCACTGTTGACGTTGGCCAGCGCCGATTCGAGGTTGAGGTTGGCGTTTTCCAGTTCCTGCGTGCGCAGCTTGACCTTTGATTCCAGCGTGCCTGAATATTCCAGCAGCTGCTGGTTCTTGACTTCCAGGTCGGAGAAGGAGCGTTGCAGTGCTTGCCGCGTTGCTTCCAGGCTGAGCGCCAGGTGGCCGAGTTCATCTTCGCGGTTCAGCGAGATCGGTTCCGTCAGCTCGCCGTTGGCAAGGCGGTCGGACTCGCTCATCAGTACGCGGATAGGTTGCACCAGCCGCCATTGCAGCACCAGCAGAATAAAGGCGATTGCCATGATCAGCGACAGCGCGGCGGTAATCGCGTAGCGGTTGCGGTCGGAGCGCAGGCTTTCCAGCAGCAGGTCTTCCGCCATTGTCAGTTTGACTTCGCCAATGACCTGCTCGCCGTGCTTGATTTCATGCGACAAGGTCATGAACGGGCCGGTCTGCGTGGCCATGCGTTTGTCGTTGGTAATGAAATTCTTGTGGTCCGGAAGCGTGATCACTTCAATCTTGGCAACGCGCTCATCGGAATAGACAACTTCGCTGGAGACATTGGCAATTTCGGGGGTGATCTGCCACAGGGGCTCGCTCAGGATAACCGCGAGGATATCGGCCAGGCGCTTGTGGTCTTCGGCCATGCGTATTTTGGCCGCGTTTTCGATCGTGCGAAGATGGAAAGGGATCAGGATGGCCGAAGGGAAAATCAATCCTACGCAAACCGCCGAGATAATGGCTGACCTGAGAGTGATTCGGCTGCGGACGGCAGATAAGAGATGTCGAAACTGCATTGCAAGATCCTTGTGCATCACTTTCTGATGAGCGAATTTAGAAGGTCAGCCCGGCGTAATTCCCTCGAACTGAAAACTACTCCAAACGCAATGCCACATGCGATCCGCATGGCCCCCGCAATACGCACTGAGTGCGATATCTTGTCTGTACCTATAGGCCTTTTGTATTATCTTCTCTGCATCACGGGCAAGCTTGGCAATAGTAGAAGATTTTTTGCGTTTCGGCAAGTTGCGCATGGTCTAAAAAGACAAAACCCGTCTGGAAAGAGACGGGTGTGGGGTTTCAGTCTTTATTTTGCCTCATCAATCCAGGCCATCTGTATCGCTTCCAGAATTTTTTCACCGGAGCGCTGCGGATCGTCATCAAATCCTTGCAGTTCGCATACCCACTGATGGAGATCGGTGAAACGTATGGTCAGCGGGTCGATATCGGGAAATTGATCATACAGGGCTTCAGCGATCTGTATGGTGTCGGTCCATTTCATGACGCCATTCCTTTGCATGTTAATCACTTCGCACGAATCTGTTTAATGATTTTCGCGGGCGTGGTTGATCGTGTACTTGGGAATTTCTATCGTAATGTCTTCGTCTCCCAGCACAACCTGGCAGGACAACCGGGACGTCGCTTCCAGGCCCCAGGCCGCATCCAGTAAATCCTCTTCATCATCGGTGGATTCATTCAAGGATTTGAAACCCTCCCTGATGACCACGTGGCAGGTAGTGCAAGCGCAGGACATTTCACAGGCATGCTCAAGCTCAACGTCACTTTCCAGCAAGGCTTCGCATAAGGATTTGCCCTTGGGGGCGTCGATGACCGTGCCTTCCGGGCACAGCATAGGGTGGGGCAATACAATAATTTGAGGCATTTTCTTCTCGATTCAGATATATCAGGATGGCCGGCGGCTTACACGCATGCAGTGGCGTTCTCAGGCGATGTCGTCCAGCCGCTTGCCCGCCAGCGCGGTACGCACACTCTGGTCCATGCGACGTGCAGCGAATTCTTCAGTGCCGTCGGCCAGCGCCTCGATAGCCAGCTTCAGCGCCTGGTGATCGGCATCGCCGGACAAGGCTTTCACCTGCTGCATCAATCCTGCAATGGCAGTACGTTCGGGTTCAGACAGCAGGCCGCTATCTGCATCCAGCGCCGACTGGGTTGCCAGTAAAATGCGTTCAGCCTCCACCTGCTCTTCTTTCAGCGCGCGTTGCAGCATATCGACGTCGGCGGATTTGAAGGAGTCCTGCAGCATGCGCGCTACCTCGTCATCACCCAGGCCGTAGGAAGGTTTGACGGCTATAGACGCCTCCACACCGGAACGCAACTCCCTTGCGGAAACAGACAATAGACCGTCCGCATCCACCTGATAGGTAATGCGGATACGTGCTGCGCCGGCTGCCATTGGCGGAATGCCGCGCAATTCGAACTTGGCCAGCGAGCGGCAATCGCTGACGAGCTCGCGCTCGCCTTGCACAACGTGGATTGCCAGTGCGGTCTGGCCGTCTTTGAAGGTTGTGAATTCCTGTGCGCGGGCGCAGGGGATCGTTGAATTACGGGGGATGACTTTTTCTGCCAGGCCGCCCATGGTTTCCACGCCCAGCGACAGGGGAATGACATCCAATAGCAGCCAGTCGTCACCCGGTGCGCGATTGCCGGCCAGCAGGTTGGCCTGTATCGCGGCGCCCAGCGCCACAACTTTGTCGGGGTCGATGTTTGCCAGCGGTACGGTCTGGAAAAAATCACCGACTGCCTTACGCACGTGCGGCATGCGGGTGGCGCCGCCAACCAGGACTACACCGTCCACATCGTCTATGGACAAGCCGGCATCGCGCAACGCTTTTTTGGACGGCGCAATAGTCTTGGCCACCAGATGCTGTGTGATTTCAACAAATACCGAAGCCTCGATGACCAGATGGACTTCCTCGCCAGAACCCAGTACCGCATCAAAGTGGGTGGATGCCTTGGTGGACAGGGTCTCCTTGGCTTCTCTTGCCTTGACCATCAGCAGGCTGGTGTCTTCATCGGACAACGGCGACAGGTGTGCCTGCTGCAGGATCCAGCAAAACAGCCGGTGGTCGAAATCATCGCCGCCCAATGCGGAGTCGCCGCCTGTTGCCTGGACTTCAAACACGCCCTTGCTCATTTTGAGGATGGAGACATCAAAAGTGCCGCCGCCAAGGTCGTAGACCGCGTAGATGCCTTCCGATCCGTTATCCAGGCCATAGGCAATCGCCGCCGCAGTCGGTTCGTTCAGCAAGCGCAGCACATTCAGGCCGGCCAGCTTGGCCGCATCCTTGGTGGCCTGGCGCTGTGCATCGTCGAAGTAGGCCGGCACCGTAATCACTGCACCGACCAGATCGTCGCCCAGGGCATCTTCGGCTTGCTGGCGCAAGGTTGCCAGTATCTGCGCGGAAATTTCTACCGGGCTTTTCAGGCCGGCCACCGTTTTCAGCTGCACCATGCCTGGCGCATCGTGGAAGTCGTAAGGCAGGTTTTCTGCGTAGGCAATATCTTTCAGTCCGCGTCCCATGAAGCGCTTGGCGGATACCACCGTATTTTTAGGATCGGTTGTCTGTGCTGCCTGTGCCTTGTAGCCGATATGCGCATGGCCGTTCGGCAGATAGCGCACGACGGATGGCAGCAGCGGGCGGCCTTCTTCATCGTTCAGCACTTCGGGAACGCTGTTGCGCACAGTAGCCACCAACGAATTGGTCGTACCCAGGTCTATGCCGACAGCCAGTCTGTGCTGGTGCGGCGCGGTGGACATGCCCGGTTCTGAAATCTGTAGAAGTGCCATCTTTATTTTTTATTGATATTGAGTGATGCGAATATTATGCGCAGTATAAGGCCGTACGGCTTTTGTTTCCCGCGGCGACAGCAATGCCGGCATGTTAATCCGCGTAGGCGGTTATGTCCGCCATAAATTTTTCCAGGAACATGCATGTGCGCACTATCTGGGCCGCCTGGGGGAAATTTCCAGCATCCAACGCCACGCCAGCTGCTTCCAGCTGGGCCTTCAGTGCTGCGCGCACCTGTGTTTCCAATGCCTCCAGCGCTGCGTCGTCGCCTGCCTGCCTGGCGTCATCAAAGGCTTCACGCCATTCCATCTGCTGCATCAGGAAGGCTGCCGGCATTGAAGTATTGGATTCGGACTGCAAATCCACACCGTTCAGCTCGCATAGATAACTGGCACGCTTCAGCGGTTTTTTCAGCGTCTGGTAGGCTTCATTGGCACGGATCGCCCACTGCATCGCCACCCGTTTTTCGGCGTCGCCCGCCTGCACGAACTTGTCCGGATGCACAGTTGCCTGGACTTCCCTGTAGGCAGCATCCAGCTGGGCCATATCCAGCGTATAGCGCTGGGGCAAGTGGAACAGGTCGAAGTGGTTTTGCATCGGAACGTAGACTTGGCTGAAAATGGCTAAGAAGCAGAATGAGAGGGGAGATGAGTCCCACGCTTACCGCACCAAGCCTGGCGGCTGCCGGCTTTGGCGCAGTATCGGCGTGCTATCGGCGGCCAGGTTAAATCCTGAAACTTTCGCCGCAACCGCACTCGTCCTTGACGTTGGGGTTGTAGAACTTGAAGCCTTCGTTCAAGCCTTCGCGAGCAAAATCAAGTTCGGTGCCGTCAATGTAAGGCAGGCTTTTCGGATCGACAAACACTTTCACGCCGTGGGATTCAAACACGCTGTCGTCGCCTGTCATTTCATCCACGTATTCCAGCTTGTATGCCATGCCGGAGCAGCCGGTGGTGCGGACGCCAAAACGCAGGCCTATGCCTTTGCCCCGGCGCTCCATATACCGTGTGACGTGCTTCGCTGCTTTTTCTGTCAAGGTAATTGCCATGTTCAGAAGCCTAAGTAAATGAGATCGAAATCAGGCTGCCTGGCCGGTAGTAACGCCATGCTTGGTTTTGTAGTCCAGCACGGCAGCCTTGATCGCATCTTCAGCCAGGATCGAGCAATGGATCTTCACAGGCGGCAAGGCCAGTTCTTCCGCGATCTGGGTATTCTTGATGGCCAATGCCTGGTCCAGTGTCTTGCCCTTGACCCATTCGGTCACCAGCGACGAAGAGGCGATGGCAGAGCCGCAGCCGTAAGTCTTGAATTTTGCGTCTTCGATCAGGCCGTCGGCGCCGACTTTGATCTGCAGCTTCATCACGTCGCCGCAGGCAGGCGCACCGACCATGCCGGTACCGATAGTGTCGTCACCCTTGTCGAAAGCGCCGACATTGCGTGGATTTTCGTAGTGGTCCAACACTTTTTCTGAGTATGCCATTTTGATGCTCCTTGCCTAAATGATTTGAGTAGGATTAAAACCGGGCCTGATTAGTGGGCTGCCCATTGGATGGAGCTGATATCGACGCCATCCTTGTACATATCCCACAGCGGCGACAGTTCGCGCAGCTTGCCCACCTTGGCTTTAAGTAAATTGATCGTGAAATCGATATCCTCTTCGGTGGTGAAGCGGCCTATCGTGAAACGGATGGAGCTATGCGCCAGCTCGTCGCTGCGGCCCAGCGCGCGCAATACATAAGAAGGCTCCAGGCTGGCGGATGTACATGCGGAACCGGACGATACCGCGATATCCTTGATTGCCATGATCAGTGATTCGCCTTCCACATAGTTGAAGCTGACGTTCAGGTTGTGCGGCACACGGTGCTCCATGTCGCCATTGACATAGGTTTCCTCGATTTCCATCAGGCCTTTTGCCAGGCGGTCGCGCATTGCCCTGATGTGTGTCAGTTCGCTATCCATTTCTACCTTGGCGATGCGGAAGGCTTCGCCCATGCCGGCGATCTGGTGCGTCGGCAGTGTGCCGGAACGCAGGCCGCGTTCGTGACCGCCGCCGTGCATCTGGGCTTCTATCCGTACACGAGGCTTGCGGCAGATGTACAGCGCGCCTATGCCTTTGGGGCCGTAGGTTTTATGCGCAGTAAAGGTCATCAGGTCGACTTTGGTTTTTTGCAGGTCGATCACGACCTTGCCGGTTGCTTGTGCCGCGTCGCAATGGAAGATGATGCCTTTTTCGCGGCACAGCGCGCCAATTTCGTCGATAGGCTGGATCACGCCGATTTCGTTATTGACCAGCATCACCGATACCAGAATGGTGTCAGGACGGATAGCTGCTTTCAGTTGCTCGATAGTGATCAGGCCGTTGTCCTGCGGCTGCAGGTAAGTCGCTTCAAAACCCTGGCGTTCCAGCTCACGCACGGTATCCAGCACAGCCTTGTGCTCGGTTTTTACCGTGATGATGTGCTTGCCCTTGGATTTGTAGAATTGCGCCGCGCCCTTGATGGCCAGGTTATTGCCTTCGGTTGCACCGGAAGTCCAGATGATTTCGCGCGGATCGGCATTGACCAGCGCCGCCACATGGCCGCGCGCCTCTTCTACCGCGGCTTCCGCATCCCAGCCGTACATGTGGCTGCGCGATGCGGGGTTGCCGAATTGCGCGCGCAGGAAAGGAATCATCTTGTCGGCAACGCGGGGATCCACCGGCGTCGTCGCCGAGTAATCCATGTAGATTGGAAAGTGCGGAGCCTTGATGGCATCAATCAAGCTTTTTTCCAGAGGGGCGTTCATGTAGTGCTCCAATAAAATATATAAGATACTTATGTACTAAGGCGTTACGTGGCTGTGATGGACGACGACCACGTTCTTTTCCGCATTCTTTTGTTTTTGCTGGTTGACCAGATCCTGCAAGGATACAGAATCCAGATAATCCACCATTTTCGCATTCAGCGTTGCCCACAGCTCGTGCGTCATGCAGCGCGCCCCGGTTGCCTGGTCGGCGCCGTGGCAGTTTTCCTTGCCGCCGCACTGCGTCGCATCCAGGGGCTCGTCCACTGCAATGATAATGTCCGCTACCGTGACTTGCTGTGCCTTCCGTGCCAGGCTGTAACCGCCGCCCGGGCCTCGTACCGACTCAACAATCTCATGCCTGCGCAGTTTGCCGAACAGCTGTTCCAGGTAGGACAAGGAAATGGCCTGCCGCTGGCTGATTCCTGCAAGCGTCACCGGACCCTTGTCCTGGCGCAATGCCAGGTCTATCATGGCCGTTACTGCAAAACGGCCTTTCGTAGTTAGACGCATGAATCATGTACTCCAGGCTTTAGGCTTTACTATTAATCAACATTGTTATTGGCAAATAATTACTTTTGCCCTGAGATGTTGAGCGATTTGATCAAGTATAACAAACTTGAGTGATTCTGTCAGGAATAGCCCTGATTACACTATGGTGAAGCGCGCTTTTCATGCTTCAATATATGGTCTCGCACATAACAATAATCAACATGAAAAACCGCCTGATCCGGATTTTTATTTTACTGACGGCGTTCAGTTGCGTGATGGCGCATGCGCAGACGTCACGCCTGGACGAGGTTCTGCAGTCTGGCAAACTGCGTGTTTGCATGACCGGGGACTACCGTCCGTTTACCTACCAGCGCCCCGACGGCACATTTGAAGGCATGGATGTCGATCTCGCATTATCGCTGGCCAAGGCGATGGGCGTGCAGGCTCAGTTCGTTAAAACCAGCTGGACCGGGCTGATGAATGACTTCCTGGAAAAATGTGACATTGCGATGGGCGGCGTTTCCATCACACTGGAGAGACTGAAGAAAGCAGGCTTTGCGCAATCGCACATGCTGGATGGCAAATCGCCGATTGCGCGCTGTACCGACGCCTCCAAATTCCAGAGCCTGGCAGCGATGGATCGGCCGGGTGTTCGCGCCATCGTCAATCCGGGAGGCACCAACGAGCGTTTTGCGCGAGCCAGCTTCAAGCAGGCAACGGTGATCCTGCATCCAGACAATGTCAGCATCTTTGAGCAGATCGTGCAGGGCAAGGCCGATATCATGGTGACGGACAGCAGCGAAACGCTGTGGCAAAGCAAACAGCATCCCGAACTATGCGCGATCAATCCGGACAAGCCCCTGCAGTTTGCCGAGAAAGCCATCATGCTGCCGCGTGGAGATGTCGCCTTCAAGGCATGGATCGATGCGTGGATGCATATCCAAAAGGAAACCGGCGCTTACCAGTTGCTGTTCAACCGGTGGTTGAAATAGAAAGAGGGCGGCTCAGCCCGCTTGCCTGGACTGCAGGTACAGTTGTTCTACCTTTTCCCGCGCCCAGGGAGTTTTGCGCAGAAATTTCAGGCTGGACAGTATGCTGGGGTCATGGGTGAAGCAGCGGATATTGATCCGTTTTCCCATTTCATCCCAGCCATAAAACGCAACCAGATCAGTCAGGATGGCTTCCAGCGTCATGCCGTGCAGCGATGCGGGCGAGTTTTCCGGCTTCATTTTTTTACCTTCGTCTTATTATTGATGAGAAGTGCCTTGCGCTCAGGCGTGTAGGCCCACCACGGTAGCGGCGGAGCGCCTTCCATGAAGCGCACCGCCGACATGAACGTGTCGATGACACAGGGATCATGCCTGGCATTGCTTGCTTCGCACAGCGCTTCATATAGTTGCATAGGGTCTTTTCCTACCAGTTGCTGCGGCGTCGCCACGCCGATCAGCCGCAGATCGGCGGCGCAGGCCTTGCCTATATTCGGCAGGTCTTCCAGCTTGACGGCGTTTTCTCTCGATGTTTTCGGCATGCGCGTTTCCTAAGATTCCCTAAGGGCGGTACCAGAGTTCGGGGCGCTTTTCCGGCAGGCTATTCGGCCCCAGCAGCGGATTTTTCAATTCCAGCACGCGGCGCTTGCCCAGGTTGGCGCTTTTTACCATCGGTAACTGGTATTTCCTGAACAGCTTTTCAAAGCTGCCGTCGGCCACCGCTTTTTCCAGCCCCACACGCAGATCCCTGGCCAGTTCGGGCCTGCGGGGGCTGACGAAAAAGTACAGCGCTGCCGGATAATGCAGCACAATTTCCTGCTCGATCTCCAGGTTATGCTCCGGATGAACACGCAGCTCATCGCCAATTTCCATTACCGAGCGCGGAAAGTAGTCGAAGCGCTTGCCGGTCAGCATATTGAACAGCGCATCATATGCCGTTGCCGTGACGACCGGCAAGCCATTGCTTTGCAGGATAGGCGTGTCCGGCCAGTCGTGCTCCTGTCCGGCCTTGAAGGCCTGCAGGTCGCGAACCGTCCTGACCCCATGAAAAATGCTGCTGCGTTCCGCTTTCACCAGCGAGATGCGCCAGCCTATCAGACCCTTGTCTATCGGAATTTTAATTGCCAGCAGTTGCGCCTCCCTTTCGGCGCTGGTCATGGTCCATAGCAGATCGGCTTCGCCATGCTCGGAAAGCATTTCTTGTATCACGCGCGCTTGCTGCATTTTCAAGTCTGTTGCCGCCAACTGGTATTTTTTTCCGCTGAGGCGCAAGCCCAGGTTCAATATGGCCAGTATGTATTCGGATTGCGGATCGTCTTCGTTGAATAGCTGAGGATAGCGCACGACTGCCGTTTCAGCCGCGGACGACAAAACGGGACTGCAAACGATCAGCAATGCCAGCAGCATGCACAGTAAGCTATGCAGCGAATATTTTTTCATTCTATGTAAGGTGGTGCGAAATGATAAGGCACGTCAGGTACATTCGCTACATTAGCCAGCACTGTTGTCAGACAGGCGCACTGGTAAACGGCATCCATTTCGCGAAAGCCTGCATCCGTGAAATGATGTCATAAAGCAAGCGAATACTACTTGGTTTTCAGTTTCCTTACTTATCTGGCATGTAACAGCAATGCTGGTGCGCAAAAAAATCCGGTCCGCTCGCACGGTACCGGACTTTTTTGACATTCGCGTTACATGGTTGCCTGCTGCTTATGCAGACTCAACTACGGTTAGATATCGAAGCTGATACCTTGCGCCAGCGGCAATGAATGGCTGTAGTTGATGGTATTGGTGGAGCGGCGCATATAGGCCTTCCATGCATCCGAACCCGACTCACGTCCGCCGCCGGTTTCTTTCTCGCCGCCGAAAGCGCCGCCGATTTCAGCACCGCTGGGGCCGATATTGACGTTGGCAATGCCGCAGTCGCTGCCGCTATCGGACATGAAAGCCTCCGCTTCGCGGATATCGGTTGTGAAGATACTGGAAGACAGGCCTTGCGGCACCGCATTGTTCATCGCGATAGCCTGCTGCAAGTCGGTGTAGCGGACAATGTACAGGATAGGGGCAAATGTTTCATGATGCATCACATTGCCTTGCAACGGCATTTCCACCAGCGCCGGACGCACATAGTAGCCATCCTCACATGCTGCCACCGTCACGCGTTCGCCACCGGTCACCTGGCCTTGTTCTTCGCCAGCGGCTGCCAGCGCAGTCTGCATGCCGTCAAAAGCGGCACGGTCGATCAGCGGGCCGATCAGTGTCGTTTTTTCCAGCGGATTGCCGATAGGCAGGCCCGCATAGACTTTTTTCAGGCGCGGCACCAGCGTGTCGTACACGCTGTCGTGCACAAACAGGCGGCGCAGGGTGGTACAGCGCTGGCCGGCAGTACCCACGGCGGAGAAGGTGATGGCACGTACCGCCATTTCCAGGTCGGCACTCGGAGCGACGATCATTGCATTGTTGCCGCCCAATTCCAGTATGGTTTTCGCCAGGCGCGCTGCGCAGTCTTCTGCCACTTTGCGGCCCATGCGGGTGCTGCCTGTGGCGCTGACCAGCGGAACACGTTTGTCATTGACCATCTGCGCGCCGGCTTCGCGGTCGCCGATGATCAGTTCCGCCAATCCCGCCGGAGCTTCGCTGCCAAAACGCGCGACGGCTTTCTGGAACAGGGCATGCACGGCAACCGCTGTCAATGGTGTCTTTTCCGACGGTTTCCATGTCACGCTATTGCCGCAGACGAAAGCCAGCGCGGCGTTCCAGGCCCATACCGCAACCGGGAAGTTGAACGCAGAGATCACGCCTACCACGCCGAGCGGGTGCCACACTTCCATCATCCGGTGGCCAAGGCGCTCAGACGCAATGGTCAGGCCATACAATTGGCGCGACAGGCCTACGGCGAAATCGCAGATGTCGATCATTTCCTGCACCTCACCCAGACCTTCCTGCAGGATCTTGCCGGCTTCCAGCGTCACCAGCTTGCCCAGTGCTTCCTTGTGGGTGCGCAGTTCTTCTCCAAACAGGCGAACCAGTTCGCCGCGGCGCGGCGCCGGCACATTGCGCCATTGCAGGAAGGCGGCATGCGCGCGGTCTATCTTGGCCTTTACCTGGTCTGCGTTATCGGCACGCAGAACGGCCAGCACCTGGCCGCTGATCGGCGACGTGCTGGTAATGTCCTTGCCTTCGTAGTCGGCCAGCTTGGCGCCCATTTCAGACAGCAATGCTGCCAGGACGGCTTGATTTGTTTCCATGTTTATCTCCGAAAATGGCCCGGTAGGGCCATCTGAATCTTGTTTCTCATTTGTGTGTCTTTTCAACCGGCTTGCCCGTGATGCGGGCGTGCCGGAGAAACTGCATCACCGCATCGTTACACGGCGTAATAACGTCCAAAGCGGTTCGCCAGGAAGTCGGACAAACTGGCTTGCTCCTGGCGCACCAGTCCGTGCTTCGGTAGTTTACCCTGAACCACCAGATCCACCATAGCGCAAATTCCGGAAGCAGTCGTCAGCTGGATCGCCGACAGCAGTTGACCGTTGACCATCTGGCTGTATATTTTCTTCGCATAGGTTTCCTGTTCCAGCCGGCCTTCACGGGTGCCGGCAACGCTGACGAACACCAGGACCACGTCCTGCTTGGTCATGGGAATCGACGCTTCCATCACTTCTTTCAGGATATGGCGGCGGTCAGGCTGACCCAGTTGCAGGTCGCGTATCAGCATCTTGACGATATCGCGGTGGCCGGGGTAGCGCACGGTCTTGTAGTTCAGGTTCTGCACCTTGCCGGCCAGGCTTTCGCACAGCGTGCCCAGGCCGCCGGACGTGTTGAACGCTTCATAGTCAACGCCGTCCAGCGAGAAATGTTCAATTTCTTCCAGTGCGGAAGTTTCGCGCAGACCGCCATCTACAATCGCTTCGCAAGGGTTGCAGTATTCATTGATCAGCCCGTCGGTACTCCAGGTCAGGTTGTACTTCAAGGCATTGCTGGGATAGGTAGGCAGGGCGCCGACGCGCATGTTGACATCGCGCAGGCGGTCGAAGCGTTTGGCAACATCGTTGGCGACAATGGAGATAAAGCCCGGCGCCAGGCCGCACTGAGGAACGAAAGCGCAATCGGCGTTTTCTGCTAGCTGCTTGACGATACGGGTACTTTCCACGTCTTCAGTCAGGTCGAAATAATGCGAATTGGCTGCCTTTGCGGCGCCGGCAATGATGGGTGTCAGGAAGTAGGGACAGGCCGACAGCGTAACCTGGTGGCCGCGTATCAATTCGGTGACCGCATTCTTGTCCGATAAGTCAGCCTGTATAGTCTTCACGTTCGGGAAGGCTGCCTGTTCCACATATTTCAGGCGCTGCGGGTCGCGGTCGGCAACGGTGATCTGGTAATCGCCGGTATGGGAGAGCAGGTTCAGGATGGCGTCGCCGATTTTGCCGGCGCCGAGCAGGATGAGTTTGGTAGTCATGAAGGTCTCCAGAATGCAGTTGGTAGGAAGTGCAGCTGGGATAAGTGTATTTGTAAGTTTTGTCAGATAATAGAGTGTAAAATATCGTCAATATGCTCATCAATACAGCAATTTGACTAATATTCAATATAAAACGACGAAATGAAACCCAGCCTGGACGATGTAGACAATAAAATTCTTGCGCTGCTGATGGATAATGCGCGTCTGCCGGTGACGACGATTGCCAAGCAGGTGGACATTGCGAGAACGACTGTCATCGCGCGCATCAGTGCATTGGAAAAGAGGGGAGTCATCGCCGGCTATGGCTTGAAACTGAACCAGGAAATGTTCCAGCCGGCGGTGCGCGCCTATGTCGGCCTGTCGGTGGAAGCTCGCTACGGAGCTGGTTTAATAAAATATTTACAGCAACTGCCAGAAGTGGAGACGCTATGCGCTGTCAGCGGCGCCATCGATTACATGCTGACACTGCGCTGTGCTACAACCGAAGTGCTGGATCGCCTGTTGGATCAGATCGGCGCGCTGGACGGCGTGCGCCAGACCTCGACTTCCATCATCCTCAGCAAGCGCATAGACCGGGGCGCGTTGTAGCCGCTGCGGTAGCCTGTAATGTTGCCTTACGGTGAGGTCGCACAAAAAAACAGCCGGTCACAAACCGGCTGTTTTGATGTTGATGCGCGAAACCTGTCAGGATTGGCTGCTTGGCTTGGTGACGCGCCCGCTGCCTGGTTCGTCAGCAGCATTTTTCTTGTCGGGGCACATTTCGGCAAAGTGCGTGGAAGTCTGCTGCAGTATCTGCAAATGGATCGAAGCCCGGTCAACCCCGGTGCGGTCCAGGTAGACGGGCTGCGCAGGCGAAGTGGCAGCGGACGCAGACGCCGACGCAGCGCTCATCGCTTTGCGGCTATCCATCTGCATGGTTTTTTCCGGCATGGTCAGTGCGATCAGGTTGGCGCAAAATGCGCTGCTGACCATCATGGTGGACAACAGGATGCCCAATAAAGCGGATCTCTTTAACATGATTATTCAGTCTTTACATTATTTATAGTAATAATATGCGAATTCTTAGCCGAGTTGCGCAGCTTCTTTGATTTTTACTGCGGAATTCAGCGCCAGCAGGTGATTTGCCGCCGGTTTAGCCAACTGTTCCTGCTTCAGGCTCGCTGATTTTTCCGATGCCGTAAGCCGCTTTGCCACCAGTATCACCGTCTGCACATTGACATCCTGCTCCGCCATGGCCTGTTTCTCTTCAGGCGAAGGCCGTTTTGCCGATATGACAACTGTATGCACAGTGCCATCCGTCATGATAGCAGGTGTTGAGGCAGAATTACGAGCAGTTGATGCCAATCCCAGCGATGCCACCGTGGCAGCAGCAAGCAGCGCGCCGAGCACCAGATTGAAGGTTCTGGCTTGAAACGATGACTGCAGGGTAGGGCTGGCTTTCATGTTCATCTCCGGTGTGATTGTAGTGCCGATGTCAGCACTGTAGGGAAGTCTTCCCCTTGTCGCTAACACAATGCGATGAAATGCCTGAATCACGGGATAAACCCGGCAAAAGCAGGTCTGGAATGCAGACAAAATCCCGGCCTCTGATGGCTTTCCTTATAATGAAAGCCAATTTTTCCAGGGAAGAACATGTTTGGATCCAACCCCGGCCCGTTGCGGGTCATCCCTTTGATAGCGGGCTTGATGGCCGTTGCCCACTTTCAGGCCGCGTTTGCGCAGGCACGGCCTGCGTGGGGCACGCCTCCAGCGACGCCCGTGCACAACATAGTGACCAGCTATTTCGGCAGCAAAGTCAATGATCCTTACCGTTACCTGGAGCAGATGCAGGACCCGGAAGTAAAAGGCTGGATGCAGGCGCAGGCGGACTTTACCAGCGAGGTCTTGTCGCATATATCGGGCCGCGCTGCCTTGCAGCAGAGGCTGACCGAGCTTGGCAATGCATCCGAAACCATTGGTACCGTGGTGGAGGTCCAGGGAGAGCAGTTCTACCTGCTGGCAGAGCCGGGGCGCAACAGCCGCCGCCTGTTTGCACGCAATGCCGCCACCGGAGCGCAGAAACTGGTGCTGGACCCGGATACGCTGGCCCGGCCCGGCGAACACTATGCGATCGATTATTTTTATCCCTCTCCGAACGGCGAAATGGTCGCAGTCGGGCTGTCCCAAGGCGGTTCTGAAAACAGCGTGCTGAGGATAGTCAAATTCAGCGACAGCAGCCTGCTGCCGGAATCGATAGATCGCGCGGGCCTGAATCATCACGGAATGGCATGGCTGCCCGACAGCAGCGGATTTTTTTATAACCGCTTGCCCAAGCCGAATGCAAAAGGAGCGGCTGAACGCTATAACAAAAGCGTCGTGTGGCGCCACATAATTGGCCAGAGCGTGGACAAAGACCAGGCGCTGATCGGCTTCGGCCTGAACAGCCAGCGCCCGTTTGCGATTGCCGACCTGCCGCATCTGCTGACCGACGCGGGTTCCGACTTTGTCATAGCCGAGATCGAGCACGGCGACGCCGTGGACCGCAGCTACTACTTTGCGAGGCTGAGCGACGTCAAGGGCGGCGCCACGCCATGGCAAAAGCTGGCTGACCCCACGGACAGGATACATGCGGCCAGCCTGCAAGGCGATCGCCTGTATCTGCTGTCTTTCCAGAATGCGCCGCGCGGCAAGCTATTGCAGCTGGACATGAAGAAGCCCTTCCTGTCGTCTGCTAAAGTCGCTATTAAACCGGGCGCCGACGTGCTGCGCAATATGGCTGCCGCCAAGGACGCTGTGTATGTGCATGCGCTGGCCGGCGGCAACAGCAAGCTGATACGGCTGGAGCACGTCAGCCTGAAAGCCGAAGTGCTGGACCTGCCTTTTACCGGCAGCATACGCCAGCTGGCGGCAGACACTGCCAATGACGGGGCGCTGCTGGCGCTGGAGGGCTGGACCAGCCCCAAGACAGTGTTCAGGGTCAGCCCGGAGGGCCGTTTCAGCAATGCCGAGATAGCTCGCGCATCGCCGGTCAATTTCAGCGACATCGCCAGCAAGCTGGTGATGATAAAGAGCCACGACGGCGTGCAGGTGCCGGTATCGCTGCTATACCGCACGGGTATGAAGCAGGACAGCAGCAACCCGACGATACTGAGCGGATACGGCGCCTATGGCATCACGATGTCGCCTGGCTTCGACCCCATGCGCCTGGCATGGCTGGAAAAGGGCGGCATTATTGCCATCGCTCACGTGCGCGGCGGCGGTGAATTGGGAGAAGACTGGCACCAGGGCGCGCATATCCTGAACAAGGCCAATACGGCGCTGGACTTTATCGCCGCCGCAGAATACCTGATCAAGAACGGCTATACCTCCAGCACCAGGCTGGCGGGCCAGGGCCGCAGCGCGGGCGGCATCACGATAGGCGGCGCCATCAACCGCAGGCCGGAGCTATTCGCGGCAGCACATAGCGGCGTAGGCTTGTCGGATTTGCTGCGGGCTGAACTGACGCCCAACGGGCCGCCGAACATCGCCGAATTCGGCAGCGTCAAGAACCCCCAGCAGTTCAAGGCCATGCTGGCCAACAGCCCCTACCATAACGTCCGCGACGGGGCGCAGTATCCGGCCGTGATCGTCACTACCGGCGCCAACGATCCGCGTGTGGCGTCGTGGATGGCGTCCAAGTTTGCCGCGCGGCTGCAGGCGGCGTCTGCCAGTAGCAAGCCTGTGCTGTTAAGGGTGGACTACAACACAGGGCACGGCATGGGCTCCGGCAAGGAGCAAGTTGTTGCTGAAACCGCGGACGTATGGTCCTTCTTTTTATGGCAGATGGACGTTCCCGGATTCGCGTATAAATAACAAACGCAGTAGAGCAGCGGGCAGGTGCATGGCCCAATCCTAATCCCGGTGTAATCCATGCAGGCTGGCATATCGGGCCGGCGGACAACCGGCTGTCCGGCTGAAGGCTGTGCTGAACGCACTTACGGACTGGTAGCCGCAATCAAATGCAATCTGGGAGAGGCTGCTGTGGCCGGCGCGCAATGCTTCTTTCGCTTGTGCCATGCGCCATTGGAGAAGATAGTCGATGGGCGGCAACCCGACAATGCGGCCGAAGCGCTCTGCAAATACCGAGCGCGACATACCGGCGACCGCAGCAAGTTGCGCCACTGTCCAACTATGCCGCATATCGGCATGCAGGGCTCGCAGGCTTGCAGCGATCTGGGTGTCGGCAAGGCCTGCCAATAGACCGCTGCGCACTTCGTTGATCTGGTTTGCCGCATATCGGATGGCTTCGACCAGCATGGCCTCCAGCAGCCGTTCCAGCATCAGTGTCCGGCCGGGACGATCGGACAGGGCCTCATCGCCTATCAAATCCAGCAGACCACAGAGCCGCGCAGCAGCGGGGTCGGAGGATCGGACTATCACCTCCGCGGGCAATAGGCCCTTGAGGAGAGCTGCGTTAGCGGTATCGAATGTGAAGTGTCCTCCAAATATCCGCGTGACAGATCCATTCTCGTCAGCAGGGGATGCCGCGCCTTCGGCGAGCGTCCATTCCGGCGGTGCATTGAGAAGCAAAAAGTCACCCTGCTGCAAAGGCTTGGATACTTGCCCCGAAACCTGCAGCCGGCAAGTTCCCTCGGCAATCAGGCAAAATGCGACGCCTTCTGTTTTTTGAAACTGCTTTGTCCAGTTGCCGCTGGCTTCGGCGTGCTTCCAATTGAGCGCTTTGGGGCGCAATAGTGTAATGGCTTGGGTAAGCGGATCCACTTTAAGACGATCTCGAATAAAAATAAGAGTTTTGAGTATAGATCATCCACAGTGCCGTGAGTAAACTGAGGCTGCAGGTATCGGGCCTGCCTACTCACATTTGATGAAGGGATGCCGAGATGTCATTTGACCAGAAGGATGTTTCATTCGTACATGGCCACGCAACGCGCGCGAATTGGCGCACTTCGCCCTTTAGCCAATGGGCCTTCCACAACGTGCGTGACATCATCCCGTCTGTTGATATAGAAAATGACCCCATACGCGTCGTGCCGCTGTTGACGGAGATTTTATCCTTCGACCAGTTCAGCCTTGCTGCAGGCGACGGGCAATTTTGGGGTCTCGATGAATTTTTGCGCAAAACCTGCACCGATGGTTTTGTCGTCCTGCACGATAACCGCGTCGTCTATGAGTTTTACGATAATGGAATGACGCAATGGACGCCGCATATCCTGATGTCGGCGACCAAATCGGTGGTCGGCCTTATTGCAGGCATCCTTCAATCGCGCGGAGTTCTTGACGTCGACGCACTGGTTTCGGATTTTGTGCCAGAAGTTGCAAGAACGGCCTATTCCGGCGCCACCATCCGGCAGCTTTTGGACATGCGGACCAGCATTGTCTTCAACGAGCAGGAATTGCGCGCTTACGATGCCGCAAGCAATTGGAACTCGCCAATTGCCGACGATGCAGAAGCGAGCCTTCATGCTTTTTTTGAAAAGACGACAGGTTCCGCGCATTCCCATGGCGGCCCGTTCCGTTATCTATCGCCGAATACCGATCTTCTTGGTTGGGTACTGGAACGCGCTACAGGAAGGCAATTTGCTGAACTGGCCAGCGAGTTGCTGTGGAAGCCCATGGGAGCGGAAAGCAGCGCCTACATCACGGTGGACGACAGCAACGCTGCCCGATGCACCGGCGGCCTGTGTGCTACCGCGCGCGATTTCGCAAGAATCGGCTGGCTGGTCGCAGCAGACGGATATTGCGGGGCTGCTGAAGTGCTTCCGTCCGCCTGGATTCAAGACATGGCCGACCATGGCGATTGCGAGGCTTGGAACGAGGGCGATTTCGCGCCGCTTTTTTCCGGGACAAATATGCGATATCGCAGCGGCTGGTATGTCATTGATGATGAGCCGAAGACTTTGTTTGCGATGGATATTTACGGACAAAATTTATTCGTCGACCAGAAGAACCGCATCGTGATCGCTAAGATGTCGTCGCAGGCGGCGGCGATCGATCCCTCGGCAATACGGTTGACACATCAGGCAGTGGCGAAAATCCGGCACTGCCTGACAGGGTAAAGTCAAGGTAGTAAATCTCACCCCTCAAATACGCGGGGCACGACCCGCGCGCTTGCTACCGCCTGCTACCTATACGCGCACCAGTAGCTTACCTATGTTCTTGCCTTCAAACAGCATATTCAAGGCTTCCGGCAACTGCTCGAAGCCATCCACGACGGTTTCGTCAAAAACGATTTCCCTGTTCTTGACCCAGGGAGCAACGATGGCGCGCATTTCTTCCATCCGGTAGACGAAATCCCTGGCCAGGATGCCCTGTATCGTCGCGCGCTGGAACAGCATGTGCTGCAATATGCGCGGCGCCAGGTCGGGGTGATCCAGCCCGCCGTCGTACTGGCTGATCGTGCCGCAGATGATGATGCGCGCCCGCAGCTTGATCAGCGGTATTACCGCATCGGTGACCATGCCGCCGACATTGTCGAAATAGATGTCGACGCCGCCGGTCTGCTTCTGGATTTCTGCCGCCAGCGAAGCCGTATCGGCAAACGCCTTGTAGTCAACTGCGGCATCCAGCCCTAGTGTATTGACGAGGTAAGCGCATTTCTCCGCCCCGCCGGCAATACCCACCACGCGGCAGCCTGCGCGCTTGCCGAACTGTGCCACCAGCGAGCCCACCGCGCCTGCTGCGCCGGATACCACCAGCGTTTCGCCCGGGCGCGGGCGGCCTGCATCCATCAGCCCGAACCATGCTGTCCTGCCTGGCATGCCAAGCACACCCAGCGCCGTTGAAACCGGTGCAGCTTCCGCATCCAGCTTTTGCAGGTCGTTTGCATGGCATTTGTCGAACAACTGCCAGCCGTTGTAGCCGAGGACCCAGTCGCCGGGCTGAAAGCGCTCGCTGGCGGAAGCCATCACCTGGGCTACGACACCGGCCCGCTGCACGATGCCCAGCGGATGCGGTACGTCGTAAGTGCGCCGTTCATGCTGCTGGATGCGCATATAAGGATCCACGCTGATATAGCGTGCCTGCACCAGCACCTCATTGTTTGCAAGCACGTCATCGATAACGCTTTCGCGCAGTTCGTAGTGTTCCGCACTGACGCGGGCTTCGGGCCGTTTAGCGTAAAACCACTGCTTGTTCTGGAAAATCCTGGTTTGCATGCCTGCCTCCTGTTGGATGAGTATTGCGGATATTGTTGAGTATCTGCGATATTTATATACTTTTGTTCGATAAAAATTCAATAATTATGTCTTTAAATTCACTTATCTGAATTTTATGATTGATTTGGCCACACTCAAGCATTTTCTGCTGATTGCCCGCCACCAGAATCTGGCGGCGGCATCCGAACAGCTTCATCTTACGCCAGGCGCCTTATCCAAATCCCTGAAACGACTGGAGGATGAATTGCAAGTCCGGCTGTTCGACCGGGACGGACGTTCGCTGAAGCTGAACCTGGAAGGGGAAAAATTAAAATCCCGGGCCGCCGCCTTGCTGGAGGCGGCAGAGCAGCTGCAGTCGGAATTCGCCGGAGATAAGCAAGCCTTCAAATGCCGTATTGCTGCGCCGGCGCTGCTTCAGTTGCGATGGGGGCAGGAAATTGCAACGCGCACCATGGCAGGCTATCCGCGGGCGCAGTTCAACTTCGAGCAAAAGACCGAGCATGCGGCACTGGCGGCGGTGCTGTCAGGAGAGTGCGACGTGGCCGTGGTGACTACTTCCGTTACCGCTAGCCTGGACTCGCGGCTGGCGTCGGCTTCGCTTGGGGAAACGGAATTCAAGGTAGCCATCGGTGCGCAGCATCCGCTGGCGCTGGCAGGCAGGACACAGGTGGCCGTGCAGGAAGTGCTGAAGCACGATTTCGCCGCCTTGCTGACGCCGCCGTTCGTGTCGCTGGAACGCCACGCCGCCACCGATGGCTGGCGCGACGACGTGTTCCAGAGGACGATATGCTACCGCAGCGACGATCTGCTGCTGATCAGCCAGCTGCTGGCAGAAGGGAAGGCGCTGGCCTACCTGCCGGAATATGTGATCCAGCGCCTCGGCATGCAGGTGCTGGCTATTTCCGGATGCCCTTATTTTTGCAGGCAATCCGTAGTGCTGGTGTATAGAGAATCCGGTAGCCAAGGCTGGATAGCGGCACTCGCGGGTATGTACAAAAACTGAATTGTGTTTTGATCGGGGTGTTTGCTGCGGTGCGGTACAATGACAGATACACGCAGCAGGCATCCATTTCGATTTCGGGAACTTGCCGACTCCCGTACCAATTACCGCTACATCTACACTCATGGCCCCATCATGACCCGCCCTCGCTTTTTGCCAGATAACCTGACGCTGATGCTGCTGAGTGTCATCGCCATCGCCAGTATTTTTCCTTGTACCGGCCAGGTCGCCATCGTTTTTGACTGGCTGACAACCCTGATGATAGGCCTGCTGTTTTTTATGCATGGTGCCAAACTGTCACGCGAAGCTGTCATTGCCGGCGCCTCGCACTGGCGGCTGCACCTGACGGTGCTGGCCTTTACCTTTGCCGTCTTTCCTTTGCTTGGGCTGATACTGAAGCCGGCGCTGCTGCTGATCATCACGCCGGATCTGTATCTCGGCATCCTGTTCCTGTGCGTGCTGCCGTCCACCGTGCAATCGTCAATCGCGTTCACCGCTGTCGCTCGCGGCAACGTGCCTGCGGCAATCTGCAGCGCATCGGCGTCCAATCTGCTGGGTATTTTCCTGACGCCGGTATTGGTCGGCATGATCGTGGCGGCGCATGGGGCCAATCATTCTTCGCTGGATTCCATCCTGAAAATCGTCTACCAGTTGCTGGTGCCGTTTGTCGCCGGCCAGATCGTGCGCCCGTGGATAGCCCCGTGGATAGAAAGGCATAAGGACGTGCTGAAGATGGTGGACCAGAGTTCCATCCTGCTCGTGGTCTATGTCGCTTTCAGTGAAGCAGTAGGGCAGGGCTTGTGGAAGCAGTTGCCGCTATACATGCTGGTCAGCCTGATAGTCATCAGCGCCGTGATGCTTGCCATTATCATGGGGCTGGCCACATTCACCAGCCATCGTTTCGGCTTCAGCAAGGAAGATGAAATCACCGTGGTATTCTGCGGCTCCAAGAAAAGTCTTGCCAGCGGTGTACCGATGGCCAAGGTGCTGTTCGCCAGCCAGTCGGTCGGCATGGTGCTGCTGCCGCTGATGCTGTTCCATCAGTTGCAACTGATGGTGTGCGCAGTGATGGCACAAAAGTACGCGGCGCGCGTACAAAAATAGACACTGTTCAGTACGCCGACCCAACAAAAAAGCCGCGCCAGAGTATATCCAGCGCGGCTTTTCTTTCATTTCACGGCGGTTTATTCCTGGCCGACCTGCAAGATCAGCTTGCCGAAGTTTTTACCCTCAAACAGCATCAGCAGCGCATCGGGAAACGTGTCCAGACCCTGAACGATATCTTCGCGGGTATGGAATTTACCTTGCGCCATCCAGGCGCCCATCTCGGCTGCAGCTTCAGGGAAGCGCGCAGTATTGTCAAATACGACAATACCTTCCATGCGGGCGCGGTTGACCAGCAGTGACAGGTAGTTCGCCGGGCCTTTGACAGGGGTAGTGTTGTTGTACTGGGAAATGGCGCCGCAGATAATGATGCGCGCCTTCATGTTGATGCGCGTCAGTACCGTATCCAGGATCTCGCCGCCGACATTGTCGAAGTAGATATCCACGCCGCTAGGGCAATGCTCTTTCAGGCCGTCCTTGACGGAACCTGTCTTGTAGTCGATGCAGGCATCGAAACCGAGTTCATTGACGACGAAATCGCATTTTTCCTTGCCACCCGCGATACCGACCACGCGACAGCCTTTTTGCTTGGCAACCTGGCCCACTGTCTGGCCTACCGCGCCTGCCGCACCGGAGACAACAACGGTTTCACCAGCCTTCGGCATGCCCACGTCCAGCAAGCCGAAGTAGGCGGTCATGCCGGGCATGCCCAACGCGTTCATGTACTTCGGCAACGGCGCCAGCTTGGGATCAACCTTATAGAAGGCCGCAGTCTTGTCGTCGGCAGCGCCTACCCAGTAATTTTGCACGCCGGTGGCGCCGGAGACATAGTCGCCTACTGCAAATTTGGAGGACTTGGATGCAATCACCTTGCCTATGCCACCCGCGCGCATTACTTCGCCGATGGCGACTGGGCGGATATACGATTTGCCTTCATTCATCCAGCCGCGCATTGCCGGGTCCAGCGACAGGTAGATGCTTTCAACGGCGATCTCGCCATCGGTGATTTCGCGCACGGGTTCGGTCGTGACCGACCAGTCGCTAGGTTTGGGCAGGCCTACAGGACGGGCTGCGAGGCGGAATTGCTTGTTGATGAGGGCGCTTGTCATGGTGTCTCCTGAGTGGTTTTAATGTGCAGCGTTTCATTTACAGCGGGTAGGCAATACGCCCGCAACGGACTCTATGTGCGCAACTATACATTATTAAGAACGGTCGTGCTTTTTAATTGAACTTATATTTTTGCTCTCAGTGTCGATGCACTGCCTGCGGACTAGGATAAGCGCTTCCGACATGAGATAATTGGAAGTTAAGTATTTTCTTCATTCCGCAAAATAATATTCGCTTTCAGAAACAAATCAGCCAATGATTTGTGTATAGAACACCATTATGCATCCAGAATACATACTTACTCTTTCGTGCCCCGACCAGCGCGGCATCGTCCACAAGGTTTCCGGCTTTTTGGCGCAGCACGGCTGCAACATCATTGACTCAGCCCAGTTTGGGGATGCGCAGTCACAGCTGTTTTTCATGCGCGTGCATTTTTCTGCCGAAGACGCGCAGATCGGCGATCAGGCGCTGCGTGCGGAATTTACGGCCTTGGGCGCGGATATGCGCATGCAGTGGCAACTGCACGACGCGCACCACAAGCCGCGGGTCATGCTGATGGTGTCCAAGATAGGTCATTGTTTGAACGACCTGCTGTTCCGCTACAAGAGCGGCCTGCTGCCGGTGGAAATCCGCGCCATCGTCTCCAACCATACTGACTTTTACCAGCTGGCTGCCAGCTACAATATCCCTTTCCACCATCTGCCGCTGGCTGCCGGCGCAACGGCCGAAGCAAAGCAGGTGCAGGAACGCAAGGTGCTGGAAATAGTCGCCGACAATGACATTGAGCTCGTCGTGCTGGCGCGTTACATGCAGATACTGTCGCCCGACATGTGCGCCGCGCTGACAGGCAAGGCCATCAACATCCACCACTCCTTCCTGCCCAGCTTCAAAGGCGCCAAGCCTTACTACCAGGCGCATGAACGCGGCGTCAAGCTGATCGGGGCAACTGCCCATTTTGTGACCGGCGACCTGGACGAGGGACCGATCATTGAGCAAGACGTGGAGCGCGTGGACCATTCGATGGGGCCGGATACCTTGACGGCAATCGGCCGCGACGTCGAATGCGTGGTACTGGCGCGCGCGGTGAAGTGGTTTGTCGAACACAGGATACTGCTGAACGGCCACAAGACCGTGGTGTTTAAATAAGCGGACGACGTCCGCAACAATCCATTCAGTTACCTATTTTCCGGCCCTTGCGGCCGGGCAGAGCATTAAGAACATGGCATTAAAATCGATCATTTACAAAGCAGACCTGAGCATTGCCGACATGGATCGCGGCTATTACGCAGAACACAGCCTGACCATTGCCCGCCACCCGTCTGAGACCGACGAGCGCATGATGGTGCGCGTGCTGGCATTTGCCATCCACGCCAGCGAAAGCCTCAGCTTCGCCAAAGGTCTGTCGGACGTTGAAGAGCCGGATCTGTGGCAAAAAGACTATACCGAAGCGATACAGCTGTGGGTGGAAGCCGGCCAGCCCGATGACAGGCGTTTGCTGAAAGCCTGCGGCAGATCGGAAAAAGTGGTGGTCTACAGCTATTCCAGCACCAGCGATATCTGGTGGAAGCAAATGAACAGCCGCCTGGACCGTGCAAAAAATCTGAAGGTCATGAACGTGCCCGCGGCAACCAGCGAAGCGCTGACCAAGCTGGCGCAGCGTAATATGCAGCTGCAATGCACGATACAGGACGGGCAGATCTGGCTGACGGCAGGAGAAACTTCGGTGCAGGTAGACCTGGAAACCTTCAAGGCAGAAGCCTAGGCGGCCAGACATTCCGCTGTCCGGATTTGCCGGGGCTTTACTAACGCATTGCCTGGATGCGCTCCAGCAGCAGGTCAGCGACCTGCCAGCTGGATGGCTGCCATGCATGAATGACCGGCACGTGCACGGTCTCTTCCGCCCAGTCCGCTTTTACTTCAGAAAAAGAGACGATGCTGTCATTGCCTTCATCGCCAAAGGGCGTGAAGCGGCCGTTGATGCCTCTGTTGCCTATCATGGCCGTGGTCGGCACTGTCACTGCCGGGATTGCCTGCATGCGCTCATACGACGCCAGCAATTGGCCGCAATCGCCGGTAAGCAGCTTGTAGACAAAGAAGTTGCGTAATTTTCTGGCGATGCGGGAGGAGCTGGTGGGGGAACCCAGCAGGAACAGCCGACGCGGCATGCGCGTGCCCGGCGGCAGCGCGGAGATGACAGCCCGCAGCAATACGCCTCCCAGTGAATGGCCCAGCACCACATAATCGCCCCGCGCTGCAAGTTCCTGCAGCTTGCCGCTCAGGCGAACGACGATCTGGTCAAAGCTCTCCATCGACACCGAATAATGGAAACCTTCGAAGACATGGCCATTCTTCCGCATCCGCTTGCGGATGGGAAATCCCGAGATGGGCGAACGCCCCATGCCGTGTACGTAGAGGACGTGCATCTTTTATCCTTTTCTTAATACTCGGCCCGGTTTTTTGGCGCCGGCAGGCGCGTCGAACGGCGCTTTGCATGCATAACCCGGCAGGGGGGCGCGCATGCCGTCAGCAAAAATTATGCAGCCAAGACGCGGCGCAGCCAGGGGCCGATGTCGTCGATTTCTTCCTGGCAGACTGAGTGCTGCATCATGTATTCATGCCACTCGACTTTGTAGCCCATCGCTGCCAGCAGGTCGCGCGACTGTTCAGCGCGCTGGATCTGGATCATCTGGTCGCCGCGGCCGTGGGCCAGAAATATAGGCGTATCCTGGTTGGCCGCGCTGCGTTCCGCAGCAACCAGGTCTCGCAGCGGCAGGTAGCCGGACAGGCACAGCAGGCCGCCCAGTTTCTGCGGATAGCGCAGGCCGGTCTGCAAGGTCATCGCACAGCCTTGCGAAAAGCCGGCGAGGATGATGCGTTCCGTGGGAATGCCGCGGGATATTTCGCGCGCGACCAGTTGCTCCACGGATGCCTGCGACGCGCGCAAACCGGCTTCATCTTCGCGCCTGGCAAGATCCGTTCCCAGAATGTCGTACCAGGAGCGCATGACGTAACCATTATTGATGGTGACCGGCATCGTCGGCGCATTCGGGAACACGAAGCGGATGTCTGGGCAGCCGCTCAGGTCCAGCTCCTTGGCAATGGGGACGAAGTCGTTGGCGTCGGCGCCCAGGCCGTGCATCCAGATAATCGCCGCGGAAGGGTTGGGGCCGCTTTCCAGTTCTATGGTGTCGAGTAGTTTGGTCATGGTTTGTCTGGGTAGTTCAGTTGATGACTGTTGATGGCTGTTTTCTACATGCAGGCATTGCACAAGATGCGCAGGCAGCCGCGAGCGCCCTGAACAACAGGCGTCTCTTATTTTGCTGCCGCGCCACGGATCGCAGATTTCGGCCGGAAAGCCTTGCATACAGCGTCGTGGGTCTCGATGTAAGGCCCGCCTATCAGGTCTATGCAATAAGGGACTGCAGCGAAGATACCGGACACAAGCTGCTTACCGTCGGGATCTTTTAAACCTTCCAGCGTTTCCTTGATGGATTTCGGCTGGCCGGGCAGGTTCAGAATCAGCGCGGCATGTTCCGCCGTTTCACGTATCACCGCAACCTGCCGCGACAGGATGGCCGTGGGAACGAATTGCAGGCTGATTTGTCGCATCTGTTCACCGAAACCCGGCATTTCCTTGGTGGCCACCGCCAGTGTCGCTTCGGGCGTAACATCCCGCCGCGAAGGGCCGGTGCCCCCGGTCGTGATGACCAGGTCGCAGCGGCTGACGTCGACCAGGTCCTTCAGTGCCTGTTCTATCGCCGGGCGCTCGTCAGGAATCAGTCGGGTTTCCATGGTCCAGGCGCTGCTGAGCGCCTGGCCGAACCACTCCTGCAATGCCGGCAGACCCTGGTCCTGGTAGACCCCGCTGGAGGCGCGGTCGGAGATGGATACCAGTCCTATCTTCAAGGTATCCGGAGCTAAGGTGCTGCTGACAGGCTCACTCGTCATCTTGTTCGTCGTCCTCTTCTTCATCCGCGTCTGCATTGCCTCCATTCCTGGCGGCGGCAATCTGCTTCAGTATCTGGAAGATCTCGCGGTAGGCTTTCGGCGGCTTGTTCTCTGCCTGTTCCTTGCGCGCGTTACGGATCAGCGTGCGCAGGTGCTGCACATCCAGTTCAGGATTTTCTGCCAGCAACTCGGTCAATGCCTCGCCATCGGTCAGCAATTTCTCGCGGCGACGCTCCAGCGCGTGCATGGCTGCCGTATCGGACTTGGACAGACCTTTCCAGCTATCCAGGGTCTTCTGGATGGCTGCGATTTCGTCCTCGTCCAGTGTGCGCATTTTTTTGCCCACATACTGCATCTGGCGGCGACGGCCTTCATGGTCCTTGATCTGCTGGCAGATGAGGATAGCCTCGCGGACGTCTTCCGGCATGGGTACCCGTTTGACACGGTCGCGGGGCTGCTCCACCAGTTCCTGCCCCAATTTTTGCAGGGCGGTCATTTCGCGTTTTAACTGCGATTTGGAAGGGCGATCGTATTCTTGCTCGAACTCGTTGGATTGGAAGCCGACTGAGCCTCTATTCGGATTTGGCATATTTCTGGCGCCTTTATTCTATAAACTTATTGAAACGACTGCTATGATACCCTCTTTATCCGTACACCCCAAATTACACAGCCCATGAGCCAACCCGTTTTTACCCATACCCAGGACCAATTGAAGCAAATTGCGCAGGATATGCTGCGATTTGCGCGCGAAAAAGGCGCTTCTGACGCCGCTGTGGAAGTCAGCGAAGGCGGAGGTTTGTCCGTGAGCGTACGCAAGGGTAAAGTCGAGACCATAGAACAAAACAAGGACAAGGGCATAGGCGTCACCGTTTATATCGGACAAAAGCGCGGCAACGCCAGTACATCCGATTTTTCGCAGGCCTCACTGCAGGCTACGGTAGAAGCCGCCTACAACATCGCCCGTTTTACGGCGGAAGACGACTGCGCAGGTCTGCCGGAGGCAGAGTTGCTTGAAATGCATCCTAAAGACTTGAAATTATGCTATCCGTGGCTGATTTCTGCGGAAGAAGCGATAGAACTCGCTACCCGCACCGAAGCGGCTGCATTTTCCGTGGATAAACGCATTACCAACAGCGAGGGAGCCGGTGTCCATGTGCAGCAATCGCATTTTGTGTCAGCCAATTCGCGCGGTTTTATCGGCGGCTATCCGTTTTCGCGCCACACGATATCGGTAGCGCCTATCGCCGGCAAGGGCTCGCGCATGCAGCGCGACGACTGGTATTCTTCAGTGCGCAACGCAAAAAACCTGGCAAAACCAGAAGAGATCGGCATCTATGCGGCGCAAAGGGCGCTTGCACGCCTGAACGCGCGCAAGCTGGATACACGTAAGTGCCCGGTACTGTTTGAGGCGCCGCTGGCGGCAGGCCTGCTGGGCGCCTTCGTGCAGGCAGTATCCGGCGGCGCGCTGTACCGCAAATCGACTTTCCTGCTGGATACACTGGGCAGCCGCATCTTCCCGTCGCATGTGCAGGTCACGGAAGACCCGCATGTAGTCGGCGCGGTTGGATCTTCTCCTTTCGATGACGAAGGTGTCAAGACCCATCGCCGCAATGTCGTGGACAACGGCGTGCTGCAGGGGTATTTCCTGTCCTGCTATTCCGCGCGCAAACTGGGTATGCAAACCACCGGCAATGCCGGCGGTTCGCATAACCTGGCAATGACGTCATCACTGACCAAACGCACGGACAACTTCAAGGCCATGCTGAAAAAACTGGATACCGGCCTGCTGGTAACGGAACTGATGGGGCAGGGCGTGAACTACGTTACCGGCGATTACTCGCGCGGTGCATCCGGCTATTGGGTGGAAAGAGGCGAAATTCAGTACCCGGTGGAAGAGATCACTATCGCCGGCAACATGAAGGAAATGTTTCAGCAGATAGCCGCCATCGGCGCCGATTCTCTGATACGGGGCACCAAGGAAACCGGCTCCATCCTGCTTGAGAGCATGACCATCGCCGGAAGCTGATCCGGACCAGCCGGACTTAAACAAAATCCCCGTTATATGCAAGCGGGGATTTTTTTCAGGCAGGCAGCGGTTGCAGTTGCGCCAGCCTGGAAAGGCGCAGGGATATTGCGACGGCGGCAATCAGCAGGGTGGCGAGCACCATGACTACGCCGTTCCAGTCGTCGAATTTCCACACCAGGCCAGAGCAGGAGCCGATCAGGCTGGATCCCAGATAATAGGCGAACAGATACAGGGCCGAAGCCAGCGCCTGCGGAGGCCGGGCGCGACGGCCTACCCAGCTGCTGGTGATTGAATGCCCGCCGAAGAAACCGAAGGTGAACAAGGCAATGCCACCGACAATCAGCGCCAGGCCATGCGCCAGCGTCAGCAGCAAGCCCGACAGCATGGCCACAATCAACATCCACAATACGCGTCGGCGGCCGAATTTATCCGCCATCTTGCCGGACCATACCGAACTGAAAATGCCGAGCAGGTACAGTGACGAGATCGCGCCGACCGCGCTCTGGCTCAGGCCGAATTCCGGCCCCAGCAAGCGATAGCTGATGTAGTTGTACAAGCTGACAAAGCACCCCATCAGCAAGAATCCGATCAGGAAAAACCATGGCAAGCCCTCATCGCTGAAATGCTTGATGACGGAGGCCGGCATCGCAGCAAAACTTAGGGGGCGCTTGCTGAAATTTCTGGAGGCCGGCAGGCTGCGTAGAAATTCGGCAGCCGCTGCCAGTCCAGCTACGCCAACGATCAGCAGCGCAATGCGCCAGCTCAGGTGATCGCTGAGGACCGAAGAGACGACGCGGCCCATCATGCCGCCAAAAGCGCTGCCGCCTATATACAAACCCATCGCATAACCGAGCGACTTCGGTTCTATTTCCTCACTCAGGTAAGCCATGGCCACTGCAGGCAGTCCGGCCAGCACGATGCCCAGCAGCGCACGGCAGACCAGCAGTTGCGCATAATTCTGCGCAAACGCGCAGCATACCGTCATGGCAGCGGAGGCAAACAAGGCGAAGCACATCAAGGGCTTGCGTCCCAGCGCGTCGGATACCGCGCTGGCAAACAGCAGACAGATCGCCAGCGCCGCGGTCGATATGGAAAGCGACCAGCTGCTTTCCGATGGGCTCAGGTGGAACTCATGCGAAAACAGCGGCATCAGCGGCTGGACGCAATACAGCAGCGCAAATGTGGAAAATCCGCCGAAGAACAGCGCGCGCTTGACTCGCTGGAATTCGGGCGTGCCTATCTGTATCTGTGCCGGCGCGGTTTCCTGCGCGTCGGAAAAGCCGGGTAAGGCTGGGGTATGCATATCAAACTCTCGGTATTCAGGCGGACAATGGTCAGGAGACAAAATCCAGGCCAGTCCACCATGGATAGCATGTTAGTTTCGTGCTTTAATACAGTCAAATATATATTTATGCATTTTTTAATACTTTAAACAGATAACAGGCCATGGAACTGCGCCATCTCCGCTATTTTGTCACGGTCGCCGAAGAACTGCACTTTACCAGGGCAGCGGAGCGGCTGCACATCGGCCAGCCTCCGCTGAGCCAGCAAATCCAGGCGCTGGAAGAAGAAATAGGGGTACGCCTGCTGGAGCGCAGCAAGCGCTGGGTGAGGCTGACGCCGGCCGGCAAGTCTTTCCTGGACGACGCCAGGAAAATATTGGCGCTGTCCGAGCAAGCCGGACAAACCGCGCGCCGCATGGACAAGGGGGAAATAGGGGAGCTGCGGATAGGGTTTACGCCGTCCACGCCTTTCACCGAAATTTTCCCTACCGTGATCAATTTATTCAGGAAACAATTTCCGCAGGTGACTCTCAGTTTGCGTGAAATGCCGACCATGCGCCAACTGGAGGCCGTGGCGGAGCGCCAACTGGATTTGGGCTTCATCCGTCCCACGGAGATGGAGATTGCAAAAAATATCGCACTGACGGTGCTTAGCGTAGACCCGCTGCTGCTCGTCATGCCTGCGGGGCACCGGCTGTCGAAGCTGAAGTCGATTCCGTTCAGGGAGCTGGCCGAGGAATCCTTCATCATGTACCCGCACCGCGCGGGCACGGGGTTGTCGCGTCAGGTCGAGCACCTGTGCAGGGAAGCAGGATTTGAGCCGAAGATCGTGCAGGAGGCGCAGGAAGCTTCTACGATCATAGGCCTGGTGGCGGCCGGATTCGGCGTTTCCATCCTGCCGGAATCCTATAAGAACATACAGCTGAGCGGCGTCAGCTACCGCCCTATGGCCGGGGCGGCATCCAAAACGACGCTGATGCTGGCCCATCTGGCCGATGACGATAATCCGCTGAAGACGGCCTTCCTGCAAATGGCTGGAGGCGCAAAGGGGAAGAACTTGGTCAGGCTCCCAGATACGCCTCTATGACACGTGGGTTGTGCAGCAGGTTCTGCCCACTGTCAGCCAGCACGATCTTGCCGTTTTCCAGCACGTAGCCGCGTTGCGCGATCTTCAGTGCCTGGCGTACGTTCTGCTCCACCAGTAGGATGGTCAGGCCGGTCTGGTTGATTTCTTTCAGTACGCGGAAAATTTCCTGCACCATCAGCGGCGCCAGCCCCATGGACGGCTCATCCAGCAGCAGCACTCGGGGCTTGGCCATCAGCGCGCGGGCAATCGCCAGCATCTGCTGCTCGCCACCGGACAAATTTCCTGCCAGGCCGGCTTCGCGGGTTTTCAGTACAGGGAACAGCGCAAACACCCAGGCCAGGTCTTTCAGCACCTGCAGCCTGTCCTTACGGGTATAGGCGCCTAGCTCCAGGTTTTCACGCACGGTCAGCGTGGTCAGGATGGCACGGCCCTCGGCCACTTGCACGACACCGTTCCGGACAATGCGGTGTGGCGGCAGTTTGGTCAGATCTTTACCATCCAGCATGACGTGGCCGCTATCGGGTTTCAGCAAACCTGAAACCGCCAGCAGCGAGGTACTTTTTCCCGCGCCGTTGGCGCCAACCAGCGCAGTGATCTCGCCTTCATGCAATTCCAGGCTGATGCCTTTGACGGCCTCGATGTGGCCGTAGGAAACGGCAAGGTCTTTTATCTGGAGGATTATGCCCATGCTTCATCCTCCTTGCCCAGGTAGGCTTCGATGACGGCAGGATTGCTGCGGATTTCCGCCGGTGCGCCCTCGGCAATGATCTTGCCGAAGTTGAGCACCGCGATTTTTTCGCAGAGTTCCATCACGAATCGCATGTCGTGCTCGATCATGAAGATGGTAAAGCCTCTTTGCTTGATGTTGACGATCTCTGTCATCAATTCCGTTTTCTCTGCCGGGTTCATGCCGGCCACCGGCTCATCCAGCAACAATAGTTTAGGCTCGGTCGCCAGCGCGCGGGCGAATTCCAGCTTCCTCTGCTCGCCATAGGACAAGTTATCCGCCAGCATCTGCGCCTTATGGTCCAGCCGTACCCAGGACAACAGTTCCATGGCGCGCTCGCGCGCCTTGCTTTCTGCGGCCCGGAAGCCGCCGAGATTGAACAGGATGCCGGCCACACCGTAATCAAGATGATCATGCATGCCGACCACGACGTTTTCCAGCAGTGTCATTTCCTTGAAAATGCGGATGTTCTGGAAGGTGCGGGCGATGCCGAGTTTGGTAATGCGATGCGGCTGTACTGTCGTCAGATCCTGGCCGTTGAAACTGATACCGCCGCTGGAGGGGCGCAGCAGGCCGGTGATCAGGTTGATGATCGTGGTCTTGCCGGCGCCGTTGGGGCCGATCAGCCCAAAAATGCTGCCTTGCGCGACGCTGAAATTCACGTCCTGCAGCACGTGCAGGCCGCCGAAATTCTTACTGATGGCATTAAGTTGCAGCATTAGCCGGCCTTTCCAGTTTTACTCGCCATGTTTTTCTTTTGTGCGCGGCGTTCCCAGAAAGCACGTATGCGCAGCGGATCCCAGATGCCCTTGGGCAGGTACAGCACCACCAGGATCAGGATCAGGCCATTGGCCGCAAGGCGGAAGTCTTTCAGATAGCGCATCAACTCCGGCAGCAACGTCAAGGCCGTGCTGCCAATGACCGGTCCGATGAGGTTGCCGGTGCCGCCGAAAACGGCCATGGTCAGTATGTCCACCGCATTCTCAAATGCATAATTGCCGGGGCCTATCGTGAAGGTGTAATGTGCATTCAGGCCTCCGGCCACGCCTGCAATGACTGCGCCCAGTACAAAAGCCAGCAGTTTGTACGCCGACACATTGACACCCATCAGCCGCGCCGCGGTCTCATCCTGCTTGATCGCTTCAAACGCGCGGCCCACCTTGGAGCGGCGCAGCCTGGCCAATGCGTACAGTGTGACAGCAAGCAGCAGCACGATATGCCACCATTCTGTCTTCAGCGGAATGCCGTTCAAGCCCATCGGGCCGCCGGTAATGTCCAGGTTCAGCACAACCACCCTGACGACTTCGCCGAAACCTAATGTGGCCATGGCGAGGTACACGCCCGACAGCCGCAGCGTGGGAATGCCGATAATCAGCGCCACCAGCGCCGGTAGTGCAGCCGCTGCCAGCAAGGCAAGCGGGAAGGGCAGCGAGGTTTGCATGCTGATCATTGACGCCGCATAGGCGCCTATGCCCATGAACGCCGCATTGGCCAGCGACAGCAGGCCACAGGACAGCGTTAAGTAAATTGACAGCGCCAGCATCGCATTGATGCCCAGGCTGAAAATGACCGTGCTATAGATAGCCCAGAATCCGTCCCACCATTCGAGCATGATCTTAAGCCTTTCTTTCCAAAATCTTGCCAAACATGCCGGAAGGACGGACTAACAAGATCAAAAACAGCAAACCGAAAGCAACCGCATCGCGGAAATCGCTGGACAGGTAAGCCACGCTCAGCACTTCGGCAAAACCGAGGAACAGCCCGCCTATCATGGCGCCGCGGATATCGCCCATGCCCCCCAGGATGATCACTGCAATGCCTTTATGCAGCATGGGCTGGCCCATGAAGGGTGAAATCGCATTGAAGGACAATCCCACCAGTACGCCGGCTGCCCCGCCCAGCGCTGCGGCGGCAAATGAAGTCAGGAAGAATAGGCCCTCCACGTTGATGCCCAACAGGTAGGCAGCTTTGGGCGACTCGGCAATCGCGCGCAAGGCGCGGCCCAGCTGGGTACGCCGCATTATGGCCAGCAGGATGATCATCAGCACGAATGAAATAAGCACAATCGCCAGCTGAACCGCAGTCAGGTGCAGGTTGCCCACGGTGAAGCTGTCTTCAGGAATGGTGCCAAACGGGAAACGCTTGTTTTCTGCGCCGAATACGCCCTGCGCGATATTGGTGATCATGATGGCCACGCCTATTGTCGCAATCATCGGTATCAGGTGGGGCGCATTGCGCTTGCGCAGTGGCCGCAATACAAGGAAATCGACAATCAGGCCTATCAGGCCGGTAACCAGCATCGCCAGCAGCATGGCCAGCCATAAAGACATCGCGAACTTGTTGACAAGCAGTAGCGCAATATAGCTGCCCAGCATGAAAATCGCGCCGTGCGACAGGTTGATAACCCCCAGCACGCCGAACACCAGCGTAAAACCGAGCGCAAACAGCGCGTACACGCTGCCTAGCGAAAGGGCATTGATCAGTTGTTGTTCTAACATGGCACCTGCTGAAGAAAAAAATGCGAAGACTTTGCTATGAGCAATGGCGGTGCGCTGTATCCATCTGATGGGAGGGAATGGCTCACCCCCTAAGTTTGCTACCAGGACGTGAAGGCTGCCGCCATCCCCGGAGGACAGCGGCGCACTTGTTTTTTACTTCAACAAAATGAACTTGCCGCCCTTGGCGATGTTCACGATAGCATCTTGCTGGGCGTCGTAACCGACTTCCTTGCCACCTTGCGCAGCTGCGCGGCGGAAGGCAAATTTGCCGGTTGCTCCGTCATATTTCACCGCAGGCAGTGCATCGCGCAATGCCAGGCGGTCTTTTTCCAGGTTGCCGCTCAATTTCACTTTTGCCAGCGCTTCGGCCACGATCTGCATCGCATCGAAGGCCTGTGCAGCAAACTGGTCAGGGTCGCCGCCGAACTTGGCTTTGTAGTCCATCATGAACTTCTTGTTGGCGGAGGCCGGATTTTCTGCCGACCAGGGGCTGCCCATCAGCGTATTGTCGGCGCCATCCTTGGCGATCTCAAACAGCTTGGGCGAGTTGAAGCCGTTGCCGCCGACAAATGGCTGCTTCATGCCCAGGGAGCGGGTCTGCAGGATGATATTGGCGGCTTCTTCCGCCAGGCAGGAACAGATGATGGCATCCGGATTGGTGGCCTTGATCTTGGTCAGCTGCGCCTTGAAATCCACATCGCCCTTGGCATAGGTTTCGGTATCGGTAACGGCTATTTTTTGCGCTTCCAGCGCCGCCTTGAAGACGTCGTAGCCGCTCTTCGTGAATGCATCGTCGTTACCGTACAGGACGGCGACTTTCTTGATGCCGAACTGCTTGACCGCCGCACGCGTAGTAACCGGCAAAACGTCGGCTTCCATTACGGAGTTACGGAAAGTGAACGGGCCCATATTGGTGATGCCGTCTGCCGTGTTGCTGGTGCCGAACACGACCGTTTTGGATGCATTGGCAATAGGATCGGCGGCAAAGGCCGAGTTGGACAAGGTAGGGCCGAATACCATCAGCACCTTATCCTGGAAAATCAGTTTTTTGAAAACGTTGATGGCTTCTTCTTTTTTGCCCTGTTCATCTTCTATGACCAGCACAATTTTATTGCCGTTGACGCCGCCTTTGGCGTTCAGTTCATCGGCAGCCAGTGTGAAACCGTTTTTGATGGCGACGCCGTATTTCGCGGCAGGGCCGGTCAACGCTTCGGCAACACCGATCTTGATATCTGCAGCAACGCTGGCGGCTGACCAGGCAAGCATGGTGCTCGCAACCAGAGCTTTCATCCGATATGACATTGTTTTCTCTCCTGTTATAAGTTTTATTAAAAAGTTTTTATTAATAACTTTTTATCAAGTTCACTCTTTTTCTTTATTTATTATCGCCGGAAATTGTATGTTTGGTCAGAAAATGCGGCAATAAAACATCATGCGGCAATGCAGCATAACTACTTAAGTGAAAATACGAAGCCAAGGGCAGGGTGGAAATGGCAAAGCCGGGGCAGCCTCTGAGGCTGGCCCGGCATATCGTCTCATGCCGATATCAGCCCAGCTTTGCGCGGGCGCGGGCGATTGCCGCCTTGACCTGGTTCGGTGCTGTGCCGCCGATATGGTCGCGCGCGGCGACAGAGCCTTCCAGCGTCAGCACGGCGAAGACGTCATCGCCGATCAGCGTGGAAAATTTCTGCAAATCAGCCAGGCTCATGTCGCTCAGGTCGCAGCCTTTGTCCACACAGGTACGCACGGCGAGCGCCACTGCCTCATGGGCATCGCGGAAAGGCAGGCCCTTTTTGACCAGGTAATCGGCCAGGTCGGTCGCAGTAGCGTAGCCCTGCAGCGCGGCGGCGCGCATTGCATCCGCCTTTACGGTGATGCCGGTGGCCATGTCCGCAAAAATACGCAGCGTATCGACAACAGTGTCTACCGTGTCGAACAATGGTTCCTTGTCTTCCTGGTTGTCCTTGTTATAGGCCAGCGGCTGGCCCTTCATCAAAGTCAGCAGCGCGATCAGGTGCCCGTTGACGCGGCCGGTCTTGCCGCGTGCCAGTTCCGGCACGTCGGGATTTTTCTTTTGCGGCATGATGGATGAGCCGGTGCAGAAACGGTCGGCGATATCGATGAAACCTACCCTCGGGCTCATCCAGATCACCAGCTCTTCCGACATGCGGGAGACATGGGTCATGACCAGTGCCGCGGCAGCGCAGAACTCAATTGCGAAATCGCGGTCCGACACTGCATCCAGCGAGTTGTGGCACACATCCTCAAATCCCAGCGTCCTGGCAACCCGTTCGCGGTCGATAGGAAATGTCGTGCCGGCCAGCGCAGCGGCGCCCAGCGGCAGGCGGTTGACGCGCTTGCGGCAATCCAGCATGCGTTCCGCATCGCGGCTGAACATCTCCACATAGGCCAGCATGTGGTGGCCGAAGGTAATCGGCTGCGCAACCTGCATGTGCGTAAAACCAGGCAGAATGGTTTCAGCATGCTGTTCCGCAAGGTTCAGCAGGGCCAGGCGCAGGTCGCCCAACAGGCCGACGATGATGTCGATGGAAGAACGCACATACAGGCGAATGTCAGTCGCCACCTGGTCGTTGCGCGAGCGGCCGGTATGCAGGCGCTTGCCGGCATCGCCGACCAGTTCGGTCAGGCGTTTTTCTATGTTCAGGTGCACATCTTCCAGATCCAGCAGCCACTCAAATTTGCCGGCATCGATTTCGGCCTTAATCTGCGCCATGCCGCGCTGGATATCGGCATAGTCCTGTGCATTGATGATATTTTGAGCAGCCAGCATTTCGGCGTGGGCCAGCGAGCCCTCGATATCAAAGGCAGCCATGCGGTTATCAAAAAATACCGAGGCGGTGTAGCGTTTGACCAGATCGGAGACGGGTTCGGAGAAACGGGCAGACCATGCCTCGCTTTTTTTAGAGAATTGTGATGTCATAGTGGTTTCCAGTGTTATCCCTTAATTATAAGGCACTAGTGAACTGTCATCGTCAATTTGGAAACGAAGGCCATGCATGGCCGGCTGGAACAGGTCGTTCTTATCATGCGATCTGAAGAAAAAAGTCCGATAACGGCGGGCCGTAATACGTCCCTGATTCCGGACTGCTGCAATATTGGCATTGTTTTTCGAATATTGATCGCCGCCAACGTCATGGTGCTGCTGGCGCTGATGTCGCGCGGACAGGGCAACTCGGATGCGTTGCAGGATTTTATTGAAATGGCGATGCTGGTCGAAACCATCAGCCTGTTTTCTTTGCTATTGCTCTGCGGAGCAAGGAGACTGTCGCTACTGTATTCCTTTCCCGGCTGGCTGCAGCGTGTGGCGTGCGGCGCCATTCCCGCGGCTATTTGCGGCTTGCTGCTCATCTATTTTTCGAGATTCGACTGGTTCGGCAACAGTTACCCGCATCTGCACCTGGGTTATGCGACGCTGATCTGTTTTGTCGTCGGCCTCGCGCTGCAACACTATTTTGAACTGCGCACCAAGGCATTTTCGCCTGCGCTCGGCGAAGCCCAATTGCAGGCATTGCAGGCCAGGATACGCCCGCATTTTCTGTTCAACAGCCTCAATGCAGTGCTATCGATGATACGTACGGAGCCGCGCCGTGCTGAGACGACACTGGAAGACCTCGCAGACCTGTTCAGGATATTGATGCGCGATACCCGCGATATGAGCACACTGAAAGAGGAGATTCATCTGTGCAAGCAGTACCTTTCAATCGAAAAAATCCGCCTTGGCGAACGGCTGGCGGTGGAGTGGAGCGTTGCCAACCTCACTGAGTCTGAACTGCAAAATAGCCGTATCGCCACCTTATTGCTGCAACCCTTGCTGGAAAATGCGGTGCACTATGGTGTGGAGCCATCGACCCAGCCCGCGTGTATCGAGGTGGACATACAGCGCAAACTGGATAAAATTGATATACGCATCGTCAACCCTTACCATGGCGCCGTTGCTATGCCGGGAAGCAATCACATGGCCTTGAATAATATCCGCGAACGGCTGCGCCTGCTTTACGATATGGAGGCTGGCCTGAGCCATGGGGTTGTCGGCGACAGGTTTGAAGTGAAACTGTATTTTCCTTACAAAAAATAAGCAGATGCACAAGCATAGAATTTTCATTGTCGACGACGAGGCTCCTGCCAGGCAAAGGCTGGCAACGCTGCTGTCTGACATTCAGGACACTTGTTCCTGCGAACTGGCAGGCGAGGCCGGCAATGCCCAGGAAGCACTGGATGCCATCATGTCGTCCAGGCCGGATATCGTGTTGCTGGATGTGCAGATGCCCGGCATGACGGGGCTGGAGCTGGCGCGGCATCTGACCGACAATATGGATGCAGCGGCCCCGGCCATCATATTTATTACAGCCTATGACGAGTACGCTGTGAAAGCCTTTGACGTCCACGCGCTGGACTATTTGTTGAAGCCGGTGCGCGCCGCGCGGCTGGAAGAGGCCATCCTGCGTGCCAGCCGCATCCGCGCAGGCTCCCGGCAAGCGGATGCCGCTATTGCCACGGCACCGGAACGGCGCCGGAATTTTTCAGTACTGGAGCGGGGCAGGGTATTGCTGGTGCCGGTGGCAGACGTGCTGTTCCTGAAGGCAGAGCAAAAATACGTCACACTGCACACCCGCGAGCGCAGCTACTTGCTGGAAGAAGCGCTGGTGTCGATAGAGGAAGAAATGGCCGACGTGCTGGTGCGCGTGCACCGGAACGCGCTGATCGCGCGCAATGCCATCCGGGGCGTTGAACGGGTCAGCCATCTGGCGCATCAGGGTAGTGACAAAAATGCCCCGCAGTCGATGGGCGCTGATGGTGTTCTTGAAAAAATCAGCGAGTCGTGGCAAGTCATCCTGCGTGATACGGATGAGCGGCTGCCTGTTTCCCGCCGCCAGTGGCCGGTCATCAAATCACTTGTGCGCTGACATTGTCCAGCGCCGCCCCATCCTATCCAAACTCTCCAATTCAATGAACAACACCAGCGCACAACGCCAGCAGCTCCGCAATCAATGCACACTCGTGTTTCCCGGCTTTCGGAGCCTCAGCCCGGCCGAGGAATTCCGGGCCCTTGCAGACTGGTGCGAAGCCAATAACGTCGAACACGATGTCTATGGGGAAGGTGAGTTGCTGAGCAAATTTGAGCAGAAAATAGCCCAGTTGCTAGGCAAACCTGCCGCGGTGTTCATGCCCAGCGGCGTGATGGCGCAGCTGATCGCTGTGCAAATTTGGGCGGAACGCAGCGGTTTGCCGCGCTTCGGCCTGCACCCAACTTCCCACCTGATAGGCCATGAAGAGCAGGCGTACGAAGCCCTGCTGAAGCTGCATGGTGCGCCGGTGGGCGACCGCCTGCGGCCAATGCTGGCGTCCGACCTGGATGCCGTCAAACAAAGGCTTGCCTGCCTGCTGGTGGAATTGCCCATCCGTTGCGCCGGAGGCCAGCTTCCTGCGTGGGATGAATTGCAGGCACTGAAAGAGAAAGCGAAGGAACGCGGTATTCCCTTGCACATGGATGGCGCGCGGCTATGGGAAAGCCGGGCCTTTTATGGAAAGACCCATGCAGAGATCGTCGAGGGCTTTGATTCCGTCTACGTGTCCATGTACAAGGGCATAGGCGGGATTGCGGGTGCTGTCTTGCTCGGCGATGAAGAACTGGTTGCCACCGCCCGTATCTGGCAGCGGCGCATGGGCGGCACGCTGGTGCACCAGAGCCCGATGGTGGCGTCTGCGGCAATGCGATTCGACCAGCGTCTGACCCAGATGGATGATTGCCTGGAACGGGCAGTCGTGCTGGCGGAGGGGCTGAATGCCTTGCCCGGGGTGCGGGTCAATCCGCGCATGCCGCAAGCAAACATGATGCATCTCTATTTTGACGCCCATGAAGATCGCGTGATGGCGGCACGGGACCGCATTGCCGAGGAAGACAGGTGCTGGGTAGTCGGCGCGGTTCGGGCTGCCGAGGTCCCAGGCTGGAGCTTTACCGAACTCTATGTCGGAGATGGATTGCTTGGGCTTTCGAACGACACGGTATTGCCTTATTTTCAGAAATTGCTTGAACTGAGCCGCACCCCTGCTTGAGACCAGCTCACTGCCGGCGTGCCCCCGATAAAAACAGTGATACGGCAAGCTCCGCGCGCTCGCGGATTTCCTGGTTGCTCATGTCCCTGACGACCATCACCAGGCGCACAAATATGTCTCCTGAAAGGCAACCGAGGAAATGGCCCGTCAAGGTATCGACAGACAAATCCTCCCTCAGCTGCGCGCGTACGTCTTCGCGCGCAAAGTAGCGGGTCAGCATCTGCCTGGTCTGGATGGGACCTGCATTATAAAATGCAGTTGCCATGTCGGGGCTGCGCTTGGCCTCCGCAAACACTATCCTTTGCAGGTGGCCAGCGCGTTCAGTCATGACTATGCCCAGAAAGCGCTTGCCAAAATCTAGCAGCACTTCCGGCAGAGGGCGGTCGTCGTCCTCCATGTTCAGCAGGCCGGCAAAAGCCTGCTCACGGTTCATGGTGATGGCGGCACTCAGCAAGCCGATTTTGCCGCCGAATTTCACATAGATGGTGCGCACTGCCACATGGGCTGCCTTGGCGATAGTTTCCAGGCTGACATTGCCGTAGCCGTGCTCCAGGAACAGCTTGAGCGCCGTATTCATCAGATTCTCCAGGCGGTCTTCGACGTCATCCTGGCGCGGGCGTCCCACGCCATGAGCCTTCGTTTTTGCTGCTTTTTTCGGATTGGCGCTATCTTTGGCCGCGCCACCGGATTTCATTGTCGATTCATCCATCAAGAACTCCTGCATGATGCCATTTTGACGCAGTATATCTCAATTTAATGAAATGAAATCGTTTCATTTCTTGACTTTGGAAAAGTTAACGCCAATAATGAACATGCTTCGTTTCATTTATCGCTTGATTTCCCAGGATCACACCATGGCCACTCCACCCAACACGCATGACCAGGCTGCCATCGCGCCGGTTACTCCTCTCAATCCCGCACCGATCCCGCAGGCGGCCAAACCGGCGCCCAAGCGCCGCGTGCTGATCATCGCCGGCCTGGTCGTGCTGCTGGCCTTGGGCGCCGGCGGGCGCATCTGGTGGCGCAGCAACCACCTGGTCGAAACGGACAATGCCTATCTCACGGGCCATGTGCATCCGGTATCGGCACGGGTGGCGGGGGTTGTCACCAAGGTGCTGGTCGACGACAACCAGGCCGTGCATGCGGGCGATGTGCTGGCGGAGCTGGACCCGACCGACCAGCGGCTGCGCATAGAGCAGATACAGGCGCAGATTGTCTCGGTACAGCAGCAGGTACTCCAGTCCGAGGCGCAGATTGCACAGGCCAAGGCGCAGGCCAGCACTGCCGTTGCGCAACTGGCCCAGGCCGACGCGCAGGCGCTGAAAGCGCGCCAGGATGCAGAGCGCTATTCTCAGCTTTACAACACGCAGATGAAAGCAGTCTCCAAGGCAGAGGTGGACGCTGTGAATGCCGGACTAACCGGCGCCCAGGCCGATGTAGCGGCCAAACGCAGCTCGGTCGGCGCGGCGAACGCGCAGGCCAGCGCAGTGGCAACAGCGCGCGAGGTTGCGCGCGCACAGGTCAAGGTGCTGGAATCTCAATTAAAAGACGCACAACAGCAAATGGCCTACAACCGCATCCTGGCGCCGGTTTCCGGCCGCGTAGGAAAGCGCTCCCTGGAAGTCGGTGCGCGGGTTCAGGCCGGCCAGCAGTTGCTGGCACTCGTGGAAGATCAGGTCTGGGTTACCGCCAACTTCAAGGAAACGCAATTGCATGGCTTGCAAACGGGCCAGCGCGCCGACATCCGCGTGGATGCGCTGCCGGATCATGTATTCCATGGCCGTGTGGATAGTATTGCGCCAGCATCCGGCGCGCAATTTGCGCTGCTACCGGCCGACAACGCCACCGGCAATTTCACCAAGATAGTACAGCGCATCCCCGTAAAAATCCTGCTGGCCGACGAAGATTTGCGCTCCTTTCATGATCGCCTGGCGCCTGGCATGTCAGTGGTTGTAGAAGTGGAACTGGACCAGGCCGGTGTGCCGCAAAAAACTGCGGCAGGCAAACCTGAAGCAGCCGTAGCAGCACGCTAGGAACCGACATGAGCGCCAACTCCGTCGCCGTATCGCTACCGACCGTGCCTGCCCAGCCGGCGCAGCCCGTGTTTCCAGCCGCGCCTACCGAAATGAATACGCGCAGCTGGATTGCCTTATGCGCCGGCATGCTGGGCGCCTTTATGGCCATCCTCGATATCCAGATCACCAACTCGTCCCTGAAAGATATTCTGGGCAGCCTGTCCGCGACTCAGGAAGAGGGCTCCTGGATTTCCACAGCCTACCTGATTGCCGAGATCATCGTCATCCCGCTAACCGGCTTGCTGAGCCGCGCCTTCGGCATGCGTACTTACCTGCTAGGCACCACGGCAATCTTCCTGGCCGCATCCGCCATGTGCGGCAACGCCTGGAACCTGAACAGCATGATCGCTTTCCGCATGGTGCAAGGCTTCAGCGGCGGTGCGCTCATTCCCATGGCAATGACACTGGTGCTGACGCGGCTGCCGCAGTCCAAGCGCACGATCGGCATGGCGCTGTTCGGCCTGACGGCAACGCTGGCCCCATCGCTGGGGCCTACGGTGGGCGGCTATTTAAGCGAAATCTACGGCTGGCCATCGATTTTTTACGTCAACCTGGTGCCCGGCATGCTGATGCTGTCCGGCATTGCCTATGGTCTCAGTGACGAGGGCAAGCAGTTGCACCTGTTCCGTGATGCAGACTGGATAGGTATCGCCTGCATGGCGGTTGGCCTGGGTGCACTGACCGTGATGCTGGAAGAGGGCAATTCCAAGGACTGGTTTGATTCCAGCTATATCCTGATCAGCGCCGGCGCGGCCATCGTCGGCCTGGTGGGCTGGGTCGTTTCCAGCCTGCTGCGGCAAAATTCCTTTGTCAATTTGCGCTTGTACGGGAAAGGCAGTTTCCGCATCGCCACTGTGATGGCGCTGGTTACCGGCATGGGCCTGTACGGCTCCACCTTCGTGCTGCCGCTGTACCTCGCGCAAATTGCCGGTTACAGCCCCATGCAGATAGGCGAAGTCATCATGCTGATGGGCCTGCCTCAGCTGCTGGTAACTCCTGTCGCCGCCAGGCTGACGAGCAAGGTCGACAACCGTATCCTGGCCTCTTTCGGACTCAGCCTGTTCGGCATTTCCTGCCTGATTAACGCTTACATGGACTCCACGGTGGGCTACGACCAATTGATCCTTCCGCAGGTGGTGCGTGCACTGGGCCAGCCTTTCCTGATGCTGACCTTGCAGAACTTCGTCATGCAGGGTGTCGCGCCACGCGATGTCGGCTCCGCCTCCGGCCTGTTCAATATGTCGCGCAACCTGGGCGGCTCCATCGGCATTGCCATGCTGGCTACGATGCTGACGCAGCGTACCCAGTTCCACTGGCAACGCATAGGCGAGTCGGCATCGGCCTATTCGCTGGCAACCCAGGTCAGGCTGGACCAGTTGACGCAAAATTTCATTGCCAGCGGTATAGAGCCATCCACTGCCGGGCAGCAGGCAACGCAGATGATCAACAACCTCATCACGAGAGACGCCACAGTCATGGCATTCAACGACTGCTTCTGGATCATGGGCATCCTGCTGATAGCCTGCGTGCCGCTGGTGTGGATGTTTGACCGCGTGATCACACAGACAGGCGCCGGAGGAGGGCATTGATGTTTGATCTGATCGCACTTGCGCTGGCCGCCAGGCCTTTTTTTAGCAGAATTTTTATTGAGGTAACCGCCATGTTAAAACGCATCGCCATCACCGGCATGTTATCTGCCATTGCGGCGGTGACCGCCGGATGCGCCGCAGTAGGGCCAGATTTTCACGCACCGCAGGCATCGCTGCCAGCCGCTTTCAAACGCGTGCAGCCAGACCCTGCAGGACAGCAATCATTGCGGGAGCAGGCGCATTTGCCGCAGCGCTGGTGGAAAATCTACCGAGATCCGGGACTGAATATGCTGGAAGATGCAGCGCTGCGTGACAATAGCAATGTCAAAGCGGCAGCGGCACGGCTGCTGCAGGCCGAAGCGCAATTGGGCAGCGTGCGCGCCAACCGGGCGCCGCAATTGAATGCCAGCGCGGGCATTTCCAATTCGCATACGTCTGCGCAAACCTCGCAAGGTCTTGCCTTCGGTGGCCAGTCCATCAGCGGCAACCAGTATCAGGTGGGCCTTGGTTTGTCCTATGAGCTTGACCTTTGGGGGAAACTGCACCGCGCCGTCGAATCCACCGATGCACAGGCACTGGCCGCTGTATATGACAGGGACGGCGTATTGCTGCTGCTGAGCTCACAGGTTGCTACGACCTATTGGCAATGGCGCGGCTTGCAGGGCGAGCTGCATATCCTGCAGGATGCGCTGGCCAGCCGCCGCGAAACCCAGCAACTGGTACAGGCGCGATTCGACAACGGCTTTACCAATGAACTTGACGTTGCCCGCGCCAAAGTGGAAACGGCAAATGCCGAAGCCGACCTGCATGAAACCCAGCGCCAGTCCAATCTGCTGGAACACAGCCTGGCCGTGCTGACCGGCAGGCCACCGGAAGACGGCTTGCCGTTGAACGCTTCGGCAGGATTGCCGGATGCACCGGCCGTGCAAGCCGGCCTGCCGGCCAGCCTGCTGGCCCAGCGCCCGGACTTGCAGCAAAGTGTCGCCTTGCTGCGTTCCGCCAACGCGCAGATCGGCGTGGCGGAAGCCGCGTTCTATCCTTCGATACACTTGACCAGCGATTTGGGCTATGCGTCGGAAAGCCTGCGGCATCTGGGTGAATCAGGCTCGCGTCAGTTCAGCATCGGGCCATTGGCCTTGTCGCTACCGATCTTCGATGGCGACCGCAACCGGTCCGGGCTTGACCTGGCCCGCGCACGCTACGATGAAGCGCTGGCAAACCACGAAGGCAAACTGCTGACGGCGCTGCGTGAAGTAGAAGATGCCTTGTCGGATACGGCCGAAAGGCAGCAGCAGGAACAGGTGCAACAGCAGGCACAGCTGGCCGCCGCTCGCGCCTATACGGTTGCCCGTTTCCGTTATGAGCGCGGCTTGTCCAATTTCCTGGAAGTCACCGACGCGCAAAGAAGTTCACTGGCGGCAGACCGCGCGGCAGTGCAAATCCATACACAACGCTTGCTGGCAGCGGCTGCCGTCGCCCGTTCGCTGGGCGGTGGATGGAAAGCTGATGCGCCCGTGCTGGCGAAGCTGGAGCGGTAAGTCTTTGACGTTGCTTTTGCCAGCAATGCCGGGTCGCTGTATTACTCAGCGACCGGCTAACTACATTTAGCTTCCTAGACCCGGTGCCGGTTTAGTAGGCAGTCCGCCGCGCCCACTGCTAACTTGGTACCAATCGATTTTGCGTGTAACTACCATGATTGCAGCCAGAATGGCAAATAGCAGTAAAGAGCCGAGCACCAGTGCGTTGTCCTCTGATGCCAGCAGACCATACAAGGCAGCATATAAGGCCGTTAGCATGGCTCCAAATCCTACGCCCCGCCTTTTACTGCGCAGGACATGGCTGAGATAAAACGCCAGCAGCCCGATACAGGCGGCACTGGCAACCAGATAAGCATATAAAAAAGGAATGTGCTCCGACAGGCTGAGTAGGAGCAGGAAGAAAATTGTCAGCCCCAAACCTACCAGCATGTACTGCACTGGATGGATCGCCAGTTGTTTGATCAGCTCGAACATAAAAAAACCGACGAAAGTCAGTAATACGAACAGCAGGCCGTATTTGCTGGCACGATCTGTCTGGCTGTAGATATTAATCGGCTCCACGAGATTGACACTGAGGACATCCACGTTACCGTGATGCAAATTGGTGTCTATTACGCCTGGTGTGGGTGTGTTATTGCCTGCTAAATACTGGCGCTGCGTATTGGCTGCTAGTGCAGATATTTCCCAGCTTGCGTCAAATCCCTTGGCGGTGACGTTCCGACTGCGAGGCAAGAATGCGCCGGCAAACTGTGGGTGCGGCCAGTGGGAATTCATTGTGAACTTATTGTTATCTCCTATCGGGACCAGTGAAAAACTTTCGGTTCCAGCCAGATTAAGTTGCAGGCTGATCTGGCCGCTCCACCTATTATCGGTGGGTACCAGCCCGAGCACCGCATGAATGCCATCTGAACCGACCAAGCCGGAACCGTTTTTGACTTCCAGTGGCTGCTTGTCCAGCGAAAGGCGGGGTGAGCCGACAATACCGCGGACATCCTTGATTTCCACTCCCAGCAAAGGCGCGCCATACGTACGGCCTTGCTTGGCCGGCAAGGTATCGTCAAAACGGGCGTTGATGTTTCCTTGCCACTCATAGACCCTTACTTCATGCAAGCCGCGATAGCGCGTCTGGGGCTCCAGTTTTCCGTCTATCTGCAACTCTTTGGGAAACAGATACGTTGTACCTCTGGTGCTGCTGCTACGCACGATTTCTTTGCTGGTCAAAGGATCAACCTCTTTGACCTGCTCAACATCTACGTAGGGAATGATCAGTACCGGTCCAGTAATCGATTGTTCTCCCGCGTAGCTGCCTGCGATGTTGGCAATCGCTTCCTGCCGGTGAGTGACTCGTTCACTGATGACACCGCGTATCATTTCCAGCGGAAACAAGATCGCAAATGTCATCAGGCTCACTAATACTATTTTTCCCCAAAATGCACGACTCATGGCTTTCTCCATTTGACTTGAAGAATGCACTGTAGATTGCTACGGTGTTAATAAGATGAAGGCGCGGACAGGTTGTGTGAAGTGAATGTGAAGCAACGCTTACGAAGGGAGTAGCGGTAGTTCCAGGATGGCAGTTACGCCGCCACCTTCCGCATTGTTCAAACTGATCTGCCCTTTGTGCAGATGGGCAATCTCGCGCACAAAACAAAGACCCAGGCCTGTGCTTTTAGCTTTTCCATTGGGGCGGGGCAGGGAGTAGAAACGTTCGAATATTCTCGGCAATGCATATTCCGGGATGCCGGCGCCCTGATCGCGAACGCAGATATTCAGTCGTTGACGTGAGGTGTTCAACGCCATGCTGATACGGCTCCCGGCGGCAGAAAATGAGATGGCATTGTCAACCAGGTTGACGCAAGCCTGTTTCAACAGCAGTCTGTCCCCACGAATAAATAGTCGTGCTTCACCCTCTATCAGATTCAGCTCTACGTGAGCATCTTGGGCAGTTGCCTCCATCAGAAGCATCACTTCCTGTACCAAGACCTGCATATCGATTGCCTCCGGATTTTCCAGCGCCCGGCGATTTTCCAACGCAGCGAGGGCCAGCATCTTCTCCACCAGTTGAGACAGGCGCTGTGTCTGCTCCCGGATATTACTCAGAAAGCGTTGCTGCATTTCGAACGGCACACTGTCTTTTCGTTCGTCCGTCAGAAGTTCGGCTGCGCCGCGGATGGCGGCAAGTGGGCTCTTCAATTCATGGGTGAGCGCGTGCATGGTATTTTCCACATACTGCTTGCCTTCCAACTGCTGCCGCATGCCTTCCAACCGGCGCCCCAGTTCTATGATTTCTTGCGGTCCCCTCGTAGGAGGCTCAGCGCGTTCACCGGCAGTCACGGCACGCGCGTAACTTTGGAGGCGGCTAAGGGTATTGCTAACCCACCATGTCATCAATCCACCTATCAGAAGGGAAACAATAATCAGTCCGGTGCTCCAGCTCAGGATGATGCCTGCGCTTTTGCTCAATGCCGGTTGCAGGCTGTTGTTTGGCTTGGCCACCGTCAACACACCCAACAGGTGCTTTCCATCCATGATAGCCGCAGCAACATGCATTACCGAACTGGATTCGTCCGCAGCATTTTCCCGCGTGGAACGGGCGCCATATTTTCCTCTTAAGGTCTCGTATACATTGTTCCAACGGGAATAGTCCTTACCCACAGCAGCGCCGGTAGAGTCGAAAACCACAATTCCTTTTTTGTCCGTAACATAGACACGATAGTCAAGCTGGCTTTTATTCAAACCCCAAATCCTGGCATTGATGCTGCGCTGACTATATTCCCGGATATGCGCAGCAAATTCGCCATCGGCGATATGCCCATTTTTCATATCGTTTGCCGCCAGTTCTGCCAGGATATTAGCGGTGTCAACCAGCGTTGCCTCCATTGCCTGTCTGACGGCTGGCTTGACTTCTTTCAGGAATACTTGTTGTACTACCAGTGTCGCAAGACCCACGATCAGGAAATATCCGAGAAAGACACGCAGGCCGAGTTTCATGCCGGACTCATGGTGTGATGGAGTAACCAAGTCCGCGATGCGTGCGGATAGGGTCGAGCTCTGGCGCAGCCTCGCGCAGTTTGGCTCTTAAAGTCTTGATGTGGGTATCGACGGTGCGGTCAGAGCTGTCCAGTGCATCCTGCCAGACTTTTTCCATCAGTTGCGTCCGTGACAGGATCGCTTGCGGTCGTTCCAGCATTGCCTTCAGCAGCAAGTATTCATAGCGGGTCAGATCCAATGTTTTGCCCGCGCAGCTTATGCGCATTCTGGATATGTCCAGTTCGAATACCCCCCGTTTATTCCCTGCAAAGGCAACCGAGCTCATCTCAGCTAGATTAGCTTCGGCGTTTCCCTGCCGTACGGTGCGACGCAGCACCACACGCACTCGCGCAGTCAGTTCGCGAGGAGAAAATGGTTTGACGATGTAATCATCGGCGCCCATTTCCAGGCCTGCGACCCTGTCTATCTCATGGTTGCGCGCAGTTAGAAAAATAATCGGCGCATCCGTATACTCACGTAGTTGCCGATATAAATCAAAGCCGTTGGTGTCGGGTAGCCCCATATCGAGCAGGATCAAATCCGGGATTTTTTGCTGTAGAGAGGCCAGCGCATCACGCCCAAGACTGCAATGGCGGGCGAAAAAACCCTCGCTGGACAACGCATAAATAACGGTATCGGCAATCGCAGCTTCATCTTCCACCAGCAATATATAAGGAGCGCCATCGGCATTGGCTGTATTGGACAAGCGCTCAGTCATCCTAAAGCCATCATTTTTTTGAGTTCAGTGGACGAGCTGCGATTCAGCAGTATCTGCGGGGTGCCATGCCATGCGGCAAAGCTGCGCAGTGCGCCGGCAATATCGTCAGCCAGTGCCTGGCTGACACGGACGTCCGGTTCCAGGTGCAGGTTTTTGACTTCAAACAGCCCATCCTTGCGATGGGCCTTCGCATCCAGGCGACCAACCAGCGCGCCTCGACGCAGGATGGGCAGGGTGAAGTAACCGTAACGTCGCTTTGCCTCGGGTGTGTAACATTCCAGCTTATAGTCAAAACCAAATAATTCTATGGCCCGCTTTCTGTCCCAGACCACGGGGTCGAAAGGGGAAAGTATCCGGGTTGCCGTCGCTTTCAGGCGGCCTTGTTGGGCTTGTTCCAGCAGGGCCGCGTGATCCGGGTGCACATAGGCCGGGTGCTCCCAGCCATTGACGCCTGTCTTTAGCAGTAAACCTTGCTCTGCCAGTGCCGCGGGGTGGATCGCCGCAGGCAGTTTGCCCATGCGGAAATAATCCGCTACCCAGCCGGCCTTGGCAATGCCTAGTGCGCGCACCGCTTTCAGCACCTGCTCGCGCTGCCCATCCAGCTGGGGTCGCAGGTCGCGCTTGTCTTTCCAGGCAGTGTGGACACGTTCGCGCAGATCATAGACCCGCTGGAACTGATGGCGGCGGGCCACCATCAGTTCGCCAGTGGTAAATAGCACCTCCAGCGAACGCTTTTCCGGTTTCCATTCCCACCAGCCGCCTCCTTTGCCATCCTTGCGTTCAAAGTCGGCAGACCGTGCCGGGCCGTTCTGCTTGATGTGCCGGCGTATCTGGTCTACCGAATCAGCATTTCCGGCCAGCCATTTGTGATTGTATTTCCAGCCCAGGCCCTGCGGAGAAATCATCTGGTGCCGGTACAGTCCGTAATCTTCAATGGGAAGGAAACAGGCTTCATGCGACCAGTACTCAAAGAGCTTGCCTTCCTCTAGCAGCTCGTCCAGCCATTCCTGCGGGTAAGGCCCCAGGCGGCTCCACAGTACCAGGTAGGGGCTGCGCGCGACGACGTTGATGGTGTCTATCTGCAGCGCCGACATATTTCGTATGCTGGCGAGTACATGTTCTTTGGCGGCTTTGCCGCGTGGAGGATTCAACAAACCCTGCGCTGCAAGATGGAGGGCGCGGGCAGAGAGGAGGGACAGCTGTGTCATACGAGGCAAATTAAGAATGATTTTTTACATCATACACGGGACAGTTCTTTGCATAGGACAGGGCAGCGTATTACCCTGTTGTTGCAACCTACGACGGGCGAACCGGCCAGGACGAGCGCAGCAGACCCATGATCAGTGAATCCGACACTTCCCCGTTGACGAGCCAGCGCTCTTTCAGCAAGCCTTCCCGCTGGAAGCCCAGCTTGCCCAGCGAAGCAACGGAAGCGGTATTACGCGGATCGATGTCTGCTTCAACACGGCGCAGGCTCAGCACTTCGAAACCGTAGTCCAGCACCGCGGTCAACGCTTCCTGCATGTATCCCTGACCCCAGGCACCGCGGTTCAATATATAACCGATATCGGCGCGCAGATTACTGGAATCAATGGCGTACATGCTGCACACGCCGATCAGTGTGCCGTCTTCGCGGCGTACAAGCCCCCAGCGCAGTTGCGAACGGTCTTCGAACGCCTGCTGGGTTTTATCAAAATACGATTGCAACTCCTCCAGGGAAGAATAGGGGCCGCGCGACCAGTAGCGCATCGTCTGCGCGTCACTGAAAATCGCAAACAGTGCCTCCAGGTCCTCAGGGACGATGGCGCGCAGTTCCAGTCGCGCCGTTTGCAATACGGGAAGTACGAACGGAAATGTCCGCATAGGTATTTTTCCAGTCAGGAGGAGGGCTGCACGGCACTGAGGCCATGCAGCCGCTCCGTTGCGATCCGGCTTAAAAGTGCTTCAAGCCTATCGCTGCTTTTACTTCATCGGTGGTTTTGGCGGCGATTTCGCGCGCTCGTTCCGTGCCTTGCTTCAGCATCTGCAATACCTGGCCGCGGTCTTTTTCGTATTCCTGGCGGCGCTCGCGTATCGGCGCCAGCATATCCTGCAAGATGCCTTCCAGGCGCTTCTTGACAGTGCCGTCACCCAGTCCGCCGCGCACATAATGGTCCTTCATTTCCTGCAAGCCGTCTTTGTCGGCATCGAAGGCATCAAGATAGATGAACGCCACGTTGCCTTCCAGGTGACCTGGGTCTTCCACGCGCAAATGCAGCGGGTCGGTATAAATCATCTTCACTGCCGCCTTGATTTCGGCCGAAGTGGCGCCCAGGTTAATGGTGTTGCCCAACGACTTGCTCATCTTGGCCTTGCCATCTATGCCCACCAGGCGGCCAATTTCAGGCACCAGCGCCTGCGCTTCCACCAGGATGTCCCGCTTTGCCAGACGGTTGAACCGGCGTACGATCTCGTTGGTCTGTTCTATCATCGGGATTTGGTCTTCACCCACCGGCACCAGGCTGGCCTTGAAGGCGGTGATGTCGGCAGCCTGGCTGACCGGATAGGTCAGGAACCCGGCCGGGATATCGCGCTCAAAATTGCGCAGCAGGATCTCCTGTTTGATGGTGGGGTTGCGCTCCAGGCGTGCTACCGTCACCAGGTTCAGGTAATAGAAGGTCAGCTCGGTCAGCTCCGGGATTTGCGACTGGATGAAAATGGTGGACTGGGCCGGGTCGATACCCACCGCCAGGTAATCCAATGCGACTTCCAGTACATTATTGTGTACCTTGGCAGGATCGTCCATATTGTCTGTCAGCGCCTGCGCATCGGCCAGCATGATGAACTGCTTGTACTGGCTTTGATACTTGACGCGATTGCGCAGGCTGCCGACATAATGGCCCAAGTGCAGTGGGCCTGTAGGCCGGTCGCCGGTCAGGATCAGGTGGTTTTTGTCGCTGGGAACGGTAATGGAGGCGCGATTGGTTTCAGCGCCTGCTTGCGTGGTGTGCTCACTCATGTCTTTTCCTATAGTGCTGCTGATGCTGCGGTGTTCAATATTCAGTAGTAGCCTGCCAATGGCCTGTATTTGCACATAAAAAATGCCGCTGGGAGCGGCATTGAATATGGAGTGAAATCTGGAGAAATCGAGATTCGCTTGCCGCTCCGGCCTATCCCGGGCGCCAATAAGTCAAGGCAAAGCTGGAAATCTTGCCTCTGGTCGCGGAATTCATGCCGTCATCATGCCTTTTTGCTTGCTCCGTTGTCAAGTTGAATGCCCGTTTGAGATCAGCCTTCCCCTCGGGCTTGTCAATCCCCTCCATCCTAGCAGGCTGGTACGCATGATAAAATCATCATTTATCGGACCTATGCTGTTTTAGCGGGTCTTTATACTAATATAGTAGAGAGAAAGTTTTGAAAGTATCCGCTCCAAGCAAACTCATCATCGCCTCCCGTGAAAGCCGCCTGGCCATGTGGCAGGCTGAACATGTCCGCGACAAGCTCGCGGCGCTTTATCCTGATTGCACGATAGAAATCCTGGGGATGACCACCCGTGGCGACCAGATACTGGACAAGGCCTTGTCCAAGGTTGGGGGCAAGGGCCTGTTCGTCAAGGAGCTGGAAATAGCCATGGCGGAAGGGCGCGCCGACCTCGCGGTGCACTCCCTCAAAGACGTTCCCATGGATCTGCCCGAAGGATTTGAATTGGCGGCGGTGCTGGAGCGCGAAGATCCGCGCGATGCTTTTGTGTCTAATGACTACGCCAGCCTGGACCAGTTGCCGGATGGCGCCGTGGTAGGAACCAGCAGCCTGCGCAGGCAGGCGCTGATTGCCGCGCGCTACCCTAAGCTGGTGGTGCGGCCTTTGCGCGGCAACCTGGACACACGGCTCAGGAAGCTGGACCAGGGCGATTATGCTGCCATTATCCTCGCTGCAGCCGGCCTGAAGCGCCTGGGTCTTCCTGAACGGATACGCGCCTGTCTCGACCCGGAAGACAGCATGCCGGCCGCAGGGCAGGGTGCAATGGCTATCGAAATTCCATCCGGCCGCCCGGAATTGCTGGACTGGCTGGCGCCGTTGAATCACGTGGAGACTGCCAATGCAGTCACTGCGGAGCGCACGGTCTCCAAGGCTTTTGGCGGCAGCTGCCAGATTCCGCTCGCGGCTTTTGCAACTATTGAAAACGGCCACATGCATTTGCGCGCGATGGTTGCCACGCCAGACGGTACACGAATCGCCCGGGCTGAAGTGCAAGGCGCAGCAGGCGCCCCCCGGGAACTGGGCGCGCGCGTTGCAGCTGCGTTGTCGGCGCAAGGTGCAGAATCGATTCTGGAAGCATGCAAGGCAGACGTTGCCGACGCCGGTGAATGACAAACGCAGCAACTAATCACTCTGCGCCGGCTGGCAATACCGGTGGAATAAAAGGCGCGGTAGTTATTACGCGTCCGGCGGCCCAGGCGCAGGGACTGGCAACGAGAGTAGCCGCTATCGGCCGCAAGCCCCTTGTCTTTCCGCTGCTGGAAATTCTCGCATTGGACGATGCCACGGAATTGCAAGCTGTGCTGGCAGACTTAACTACCTATTCGCTGGTGGCTTTCGTCAGCCCCAACGCTATTGACGCCGCCTTTGCGTATCTGGCCGAATGGCCTGCCGGCATCAGCATAGGCGTGATGGGCGAGGGGAGCCGCGCGGCGCTGGCGGCTCACGGCGTAACAGAAGCCAATGCGACGATACTGAGTCCTGTGGATGCCAGGAAAACCGATTCCGAGACCCTGCTCGCGGTATTGGACTTGAATGCATTAAAAACAGGCAAAGTGCTGATCGTGCGTGGGGAAACCGGGCGGGAATTGCTGGCGGACGCATTAAGGGCTGAAGGCATTGCAGTTACCCAGGTCGCAGCCTACCGCCGGCGGGCACCGGAATTCACCGCTGCCCGCCGGCAGCAATTCTGCGCCATGCTCAAACAGGGAAACGACTGGATAGTGACCAGTTCGGAAGCCTTGCGTACCTTGCTGAACTGGGCGGGGCAACTGGGGGATGGCGACGGCACTGCACCCGGCAGCGCTGATGCCGTGGCAGAAATGCAACAGCAACATTTGATCGTACCTCATGTCCGCATTGCGGAAACCGCTACATTATTGGGTTTTCAATCGATTACATTGACAGGTTCCGGCGACGAACACCTGCTTGTCGCGTTACAATCTTGCCTATGAATGAACAGCAATCATCCCCCGGCGCCGTACCGACGGCAGTTTCAACAGAAACCCCTGTCAATCAGGCAATTCCTCCCCTGTATTCTGAACCGCCCCGGCGCGCGCGTCTGGTGCAGCCAGCGTATGTAATATCGGGCTTGCTCGCTGTGCTGCTGGCCGCGAACTGGTGGTATTCGCATACGCAGATCAGCGGCTTGCGGGAAGAGGTGGCTCGCCGCCTGCAGAGCGCTGACACCAATAGCAGCGAAACCAAGATTCTCGCCAAGACGGTGCAGGAAACTTCCAAAGAAATCCAGGCCAAGGTGATCCTGCTGGAAAGCAAGCAGCAGGAAGCGTCCAGCCAGCAACTGGCGCTGGAGCAGCTGTACCAGGAGTTGTCGCGCAACCGTGACGACTGGGCGCTGGCGGAAATTGAACAGGTACTGTCCACCGCCAGCCAGCAACTCCAACTGGCCGGCAATGTGCAGGGTGCGCTGATTGCCTTGCAAAACGCCGATAGCCGCCTGGCGAAATCGGATAAGCCGCAATTCATCACAATCCGCCGTGCGATCGCCAAGGATATTGAGCGCCTGAAAGCACTGCCGGCACTGGACCTGATCGGCATTGCGCTGCGCCTGGACAGTGTGATCGCACAGGTAGACCATATACCGCTGTGGTCCGATGAAAAAGCCATCATCAGCGCGACGCCGCCCAAGGCACCTTTGCGCGTTTTGCCAAGATCCAACCTGAACGCCAAGAACGCGAAAAAAGCAGAGCCCGACGAAATTCCTGAAAATACCTGGTCGATGCGTGTGCAAGATGCATGGCAAAGTTTTTCCAGCGAAATGTGGGGCGAAGTGCGGCAACTGGTGCGCGTGCGCAATGTAGAAACACCGGATGCGCTGCTGCTGACGCCGAGCCAGGGCTATTTTGCGCGTGAGAACCTGAAATTGCGCCTGCTGAATGCCCGCCTGGCGCTGCTGTCACGCAATGAAAGCACCTTCCGCAGCGACATGATTGCAGCGCAGGATGCCATCAGCAAATATTTCGACACGCGGGCCAAGCAGACGCAGACGGTGCAGGCCTTGCTGAGGCAGGTACAGAGCAGCAACCTGTCGATAGAGATGCCGACGCTGTCCGACAGCCTGAACGCGGTCCGCAACTATAAAGTGAAGCCATAAGTATGCGTGTATTTATCCGGCTTCTGATCATATTTGCGCTGGCGGTGGGCCTGGCAATGGGCGCCCGCTATAATCCGGGCAATGTCGTGCTGTTTTATCCGCCTTACAGGCTGGACCTGTCGCTGAATTTTTTCCTGTTCCTGGCGCTGCTGCTGTTCGTGCTGGCTTACCTGTTCATCAGGGCGATCGCTACCACGCAGAGCATGCCGCGCAAGGTAGCGGAGTATAGACAGAACAAGCGCGAGCGCGATGGCAACAAGGCATTGCGCGAAGCATTGAAATCTCTTTTTGAAGGCCGTTTCGGCCATGCGGAAAAGGCGGCATTGCGCGCCTCCGAGCTCCCTGACAATGCGGGTATAGCGTCGTTGATAGGCGCCCGCGCCGCACATCACATGAGCCAGTTTGAGCGCCGCGATTCCTGGTTCTCCAGCATAGAGCATGATCCGCAGCACAAGACCGCGCGCCTGGTCAGCATGACCGAATTGCTGGTTGACGAGCACAAGTCGGATCAGGCGCTGGAGGCGGTCAAGGAATTGAACGCCAGCGGCACCCGCCATATCCAGGTACTGCGCTGGGCGCTGAAAGCCAACCAGCAGGCAAAAAGATGGCCGGAAGTATTGAAGCTGGTGCGCACGCTGGACAAGCACCGCGCGCTGCATCCGGCTTTGTCGAACCGTTTGCGTGAGCTGGCTTACGAAGACCTGCTGAAAGAGCATGGGCACGATGCGGAATCCATACGCCGAGTCTGGTATGAAATCCCGGCTGCCGACCGTAAGATTCCTTTTGTTGCCTATTGCGCCGCCTCAGCTTTCAATAGCCGCGGCCTGCATGATGACGCCCGCAGCGTGGCAGAAAAAGCGTTGTCGGAAGAATGGGATACCAGGCTGCTGCGCGCCTACCGCGACGCGGCTGCCCCTGAAGGTTCAGCTGCCTTGCTGGCGCAAATAGAAAATTGCGAACAATGGGCGCAGAACAGGCCAACTGATCCAGAATTGGCCCTGACCCTGGGCGTGCTGTGCTTCCGGCAAAAGCTGTGGGGCAAAGCGCAGCGGCACATGGAACAGGCGCTGTCGGATGCCATGGAGCCCCGTACCGTGCGTGAAGCCAACCTGAAACTGGCCCAGATGCATGAAGCATTGGGTCAGGCAGAGGAAGCCGCCTTCCATTACCGCCAGTGCGCAATTGCCACTACGCTATAAAACTTGTTTCACCGGAGCCCATGGCAAAACCGGTGAAATAAGCAAACCACCTCCTTCCGCAACGCACAATAGCCGCTTGAAAACGGCTATAATTTAGCCCACTGAAATCCTGATTTCCCTTTTGAAAGAGCAACATGAGCTTGAATAACGTTCCTGCCGGCCGCGACCTGCCTGTTGATTTCAATGTCATCATTGAAATCCCTATGAATGCCGATCCGATCAAATACGAAGTTGACAAGGAAACAGGCGCGATTTTTGTTGACCGTTTCATGGGCACTGCCATGCATTACCCATGCAACTACGGCTACGTGCCGCAAACTATCGCCGGCGATGGCGACCCTGTTGACGTGCTGGTGATTACACCTTTCCCGCTGATTCCTGGCGTGGTGGTGCGCTGCCGTCCTATCGGCGTGCTGAAGATGACAGATGAAGCAGGCAATGATGCCAAAGTGCTGGCAGTGCCGGTCGACAAGATATTGCCTATCTATACTCACTGGCAAAAGCCTGAAGACATGAATGAACTGCGCCTGAGGCAGATCCAGCATTTCTTTGAACATTACAAAGATCTGGAAAAAGGCAAGTGGGTCAAGATAGAAGGCTGGGGCGGGCCTGAGGACGCGAAAGCAGAAATATTGGCAGGCGTAGAAGCTTACAAAACATCGCTGGCATAAAAGCGGCTGGAATTAAAAAAAGGCACAAGAAATTGTGCCTTTTTTTTTATCTGGACCGCGTTTTAATGCGGTATCACCTTCAACCAGAAATTGGCGGCTACCGCCAGCAGTGCAGCTGCCACGGCAGCGCAACTCAGCCAGAACAGGGTGCTTCTTTCGGGGACTTGCTCTTGCGGGCCGCGCGCACTAGCCGTTGCACCACCACGCTTCCTTTTCAGGCGCTTGTCCCGTTCCAGGAATTTTTCCAATGCCTGTTCCATTTCCGCGGCACTGCCATAGCGGTCTGCCGGATTTTTCTGCATGGCTTTCATCACGATATTGGATAACGTGGCAGGAATGGTGGATATCACTTCCGCAGGCGGCTTGGGCGTCTTGTGCGCGATCTGTTGCAGTAGCTTATCGATATTCTGCCCCTGAAACGGCTTTTGCTGCGTCAGCATCTCGTACATCACGGCACCCAGCGAATACACATCCGTTGTCGCATCGACTTGCTGGCCCATCGCCTGTTCCGGCGACATGTAGTTGGGGGTACCGAGAATATTATTATTAAACAGCGTGTGCTCAGGATTGGCCTGGTCCGACAGGATACGGTTGGGCGCGCGCGCGATGCCGAAATCCACTACCTTGGGCTGGTTGCTGGGCAGGATGAAGATATTGGCCGGCTTGATATCCCGGTGGATAACGCCGTTCTCATGCGCGTATGCCAGGGCAGACGCCACCTTGATAATAATATTGGCGGTTTCTATACTGTCAAACCGTTTGCCGGCAGCAAGGGCTTCACGCAAATCCTGTCCTTGCAGGAACTCCATGGCAATAAAGGTTGTGCCGCCTTCGCTGGACGCATCGTAGATGGTCACAATGTTCGGATGCGACAGCCGCCCGGCAGCACGTGCCTCGTTGATGAATTGCTGCTCCCTTTGCTTTTTATCTGCCAGTCCCGGCGTGGTAGCCAGGGTTTTGATGGCGACATCGCGGTCGATGACCGGATCATGTCCCAGGAATACGGCGCCGTTTGATCCTTTGCCAAGCTCGCTTGTCAGGTAGAACCTGCCGACCCGGCGTTTGGACAATCCGGGAGAAGTAGACGGGTTAGGCGGGGTGGTATTTAGCATATCGTGACAGGATGCCTTGCCTTGATGATAATTTCAAGTTTTTCCGTGTATCAGGGCAGGGCCTATCTATAACAAATGTAAGCAGATATGTCGGGCTTGCCTGCAAGCCCGCGCTCAGGCAATAAACTATTTATTGCTTATTCCGGTAAGGGGCTCTTTCGTTGAGCTCGCTGATATAGTCTTCCATTCCGCCCGCTTCGCGCTGCAGAAAAACCGCCACGGCATCCGAAAACTCCGGTTGCGCCAGCCAGTGCGCAGAAAAAGTTTTCTGCGGCAGGAAGCCGCGTGCCATTTTGTGTTCGCCCTGCGCACCGCCTTCAAATACCTGCATACCTTCCGCGATGCAAAATTCCAACGGCTGGTAATACGCAGTTTCAAAATGCAGGCAGGGGACGTATTCAAGGGCACCCCAGTATCTGCCGTACACCGTTTTTTGCGTATGGATCAGCAGCGACGACGCAATCGGCTTGCCATTTTTTTGCGCAAAAATCAGGTGGATGTTTTGCGGCATCGACTGGCCTATGCGCAGAAAAAAATCCAGGTTCAGATAGGGCGTGGAGTGATGGTCGGAATACGTATGGTCGTAGCAGCGTTTAAAAAAATGCCAGTCGTCTTCAGTCATGTCCGCGCCCGCGACATGTCGGAAACTGACCTCGGCATCGAATACCTTGCGCCGCTCGGCTCGGATATTTTTACGCTTCTTCTGTTCCAGCGTGGACAGGAAATGTTCGAAATCCTGGTAACCCTGGTTCAGCCAATGGAATTGCACGCCGGTGCGCAGCAGGAAGCCGGCCTCACCCAGCTGCCTGGCCTCTATATCGGTAGGGAACAGGATATGCGTCGATGAAATGCCGCTGGACTCCTGCAACTTGCACAGGGTCTGCAGCAGAATATCCCTGGCGCTCTGGTCGCTCGCCAGCAAACGCACGCCGCTGACGGGGGTAAACGGAATGGCTGAAAGCAGTTTGGGATAATAATTCAAACCGTGGCGCTGATAGGCATCGGCCCAGGCCCAGTCGAAAACATACTCGCCGTAGGAATGTGATTTTTCATAGAGAGGCATTGCCGCCGCGAGGCGATCCTGATCCCATAGCGTAAGGAAGACCGGCCGCCAGCCTGTTTTTTTACTTGCCGAGCCGGATTCATGCAAGGCATCCAGAAACGCATAAGACAAAAAAGGATTGGCTTCCTGCTGGGTTGCGAGCAGTCCGTCCCATTGTTTTTGACCTATGTCGGACATGGAGGACAGGATGCGCATGCGATAATGAAGTGTGTCAGAGTTATCGGTCACCGTAGAATTCGAAGTAAGATTCATTATAATTTGCGTGAAATGCCATTGGAATTGCGCCGCGCGCCCGATTGACGGAGGCGCGCTGACCGGCTCTTGCCGTTTTCGCTTTTCAATACTTGTCCATTCTACGCAAAAATCGGCATGAGGACGGCAAAGCGGCGGTTTTCGGCAAAGGGGCAATTCATCGAGTGGGAAAGCCGATGCATTTTGCAGCTAAAGCATTTTCGATATTTACCGGCGTAGGCCCTGTGTAAAGTATAAAAGAGTAAAAAAAGTACGAAAGAGATTGATGAAGAATTTATTTAATAACCTTTATACGCACGATTTCGCGCGTGTCGCCGTGGCGATACCTCGATGCCGCATCGCTGATCCGGAATTCAACGCAGCGGAAACCATCGTACTCGCCAGGCAGGCTGAGCAGCAGGGCGCGGCCCTGGTGGCGTTCCCAGAGCTTGGATTGTCCGCCTATACCTGCGATGATCTGTTTCATCAGCAGGCTTTGCTGGATGCTTGCGAAGCCGCCTTGCAATCAATCGTCACTGCCTCGGCGCAACTGTCAATTGCAATGGTAGTCGGCTTGCCGCTGCGAGTGGAGCATCAACTGTTCAATTGTGCAGCGGTGATCGCTGGCGGCCGTATTCAGGGCGTAGTCCCCAAAAGCTATCTGCCGAACTACGGCGAATTCTATGAGGCCCGCCAGTTCAGTGCTGGCGACTGCACCGCTGTGCAAGAAATTCGGCTACTTGGCCAGACAGTGCCGTTTGGAACTGCGCTGCTGTTCGAGGTGGCTGATATGCCCCTGATGCGCTTTCATGTCGAAATTTGCGAAGATGTCTGGGTCCCCATCCCGCCATCTTCTTTCGCTGCACTCGCGGGCGCCAGCGTGCTGGTCAATCTTTCCGCATCCAATGTCGTTGTCGGCAAAGCCGGCTACCGGCACCAATTGGTCAGCCAGCAATCCGCACGCTGCCTTTCCGCCTATCTATATACCTCCGCCGGCAGAGGTGAATCCTCCACCGATATGGCATGGGACGGGCAGGGCCTGATTTATGAAAACGGCGAGCTGCTGGCAGAGTCCGAGCGCTTCCTTGACGACTCCCACATCATCTATGCGGATGTGGACCTGGAACGGCTGTCGCGGGAAAGGATGCGTCAGACGACATTTGGCCAATCCGTGCGCCGCCATGCCGGCGAAGTCGCCGCATTCAAAACGCTACGCTTTGAGCTTGCGCTGCCGCTGGACCAGCCCCTGCCACTGGCCAGGTCAGTCGCGCGCTTTCCGTATGTACCATCCGACGTCAAGCGTCGCGATGAACGCTGCACTGAAGTCTATAACATCCAGGTCCAGGCACTGGTGCAACGCATGTCCGCCAGTGCAATATCAAAGCTGGTCATCGGCATCTCTGGTGGCCTGGACTCTACACATGCCTTGTTGGTGTGCGTCAAAGCGATGGACAGGCTGGGGCTGCCGCGCACCAATATCCTCGCCTACACCATGCCGGGATTTGCTACCAGCGAACGTACGCTGGCCCAGGCTAGGCAGTTGATGGACTTGGTTGGTTGCACTGCTGGAGAAATAGATATTCGCCCCAGTTGCCTGCAAATGCTGAAAGACCTGGGCCATCCGTATGCCGACGGCGAGGAAAAGTTCGATATCACGTTTGAAAACGTGCAGGCAGGCGAACGCACCAGCCATTTATTCCGGCTGGCAAACTTCAATCACGCGATCGTGATCGGCACCGGCGACTTGAGCGAACTGGCGCTGGGCTGGTGCACCTACGGCGTCGGCGACCACATGTCGCATTACAACGTGAATGCCAGCGTCCCGAAAACCCTGATTTCCCATCTGGTCCGGTGGGTTGCCGAATCGGGAATCGTTGCAGGCAAGGATTCGGACAACGGCTCCAATGTGCTGTTGAATATTCTGGACACCGACATCAGTCCCGAGCTGGTTCCTGGAAAAGCCAATGGCAAGCCCGAGCAAAAAACGGAAGACGTGATCGGCCCGTATGAATTGCAGGACTTCAATCTGTATTACGTGCTGCGCTACGGTTTTGCTCCTTCAAAGGTCGCCTTCCTCGCGCACGCCGCCTGGAGAGACAAGGATGCCGGTCAGTGGCCTGACGCGTCGCACGCATCGCGCAACCAGTATGCGCTGCCCGCCATCAAGCGTAATTTAAGTATTTTTCTTAAACGGTTTTTTGGAAATAGCCAATTCAAGCGTTCATGCGTGCCAAACTCGCCCAAAGTCGGAACAGGCGGTTCCCTGTCACCCCGTGGCGACTGGCGCGCGCCCAGCGACTCTGAATCCATTGTCTGGATCAAGGATCTCGACAATATTCCCGACTAAAAGCTAAACCAGCGGCAAAACTACTGATGCATAAGTATTTCCCCGTATTAACATTAAAAAAATATCAATAAAACCTATTTTTATCAGAATAAAATGGCAATGGGCGTTAAAATATTAAAAAGGGAGTTACCATGAAGCAAATTACTGCTGTTATCAAACCATTCAAGCTGGATGAAGTACGCGAAGCATTGGCGGATGTCGGTGTGACCGGACTTACCGTTACGGAAGTGAAAGGTTTTGGCCGTCAGAAGGGCCATACCGAGCTGTATCGCGGCGCCGAGTACGTGGTGGACTTCCTGCCCAAGATTAAAGTCGAGGTGGTCGTTGCCGACAATATCAGCGAGCATGTGGTAGACGCGATTATCAAAGCTGCTCACACCGGGAAAATCGGCGACGGCAAAATCTTTGTACAGAACGTCGAACAGGTTATACGTATCCGCACCGGGGAGACCGGCGAAGACGCGGTCTGATTCAGCGGTCTTTTTTCAAACAGGTCTTCGCGATTTCCCGAGCCGGCATACTGACCGTATTTGCCGGCTCAAATTTGCCGCGAGCCTATTGCAAATTTGAAGTGTATTTCAACTCTATCCCGTCATCCAATTTCAGGTAAGCCCATGTGGAATCGTCGATTGTCTCTCTCTTCCCTACTGGCTGCATGCATTTATGCGGCTTCAATGTCTTCCGTCTGGGCTGAATCCGGCATTACCGACCAGAAGATCACATTGGGCCAGTCGGCTGCCTTTACCGGGCCGGCCGCGCAATTGGGGATACAACTCAACGCCGGCGCCAAGGCTTACTTTGACCAGGTCAATGCGCAGGGCGGGGTGTTCGGCCGCAAGATAGAAATTGTGAAGCTGGACGACAAATACGAAGCAGACCTGGCAGCGGCCAACACTAAAAAGCTGGTGGAGGGCGATGATGTGTTTGCGCTGTTCGGCTATGTCGGTACGCCGACCAGTAACGCGGCGCTGCCTATCTTTACCAAAGCAAAAGTGCCTTTCTTTGCGCCATTCACCGGCGCGCAATCGCTGCGCGAACCGTTCAACCGCCAGATTTTCAATATCCGCGGCAGCTATTTTGACGAGACCGAACACCTGGTAGAGCGCCTGGTGCGTACCGGCATGAAAAACATCGCCGTGTTCTACCAGAATGACGCCTACGGCAAAGCAGGTCTGGAAGGCGTGGAGCGTGCCCTGAAAAAAATGAATGTGCAGATGGTGGATACTGCCACTGTCGAGAGGAATAGCACCGATGTTGCCAAGGCCGTGGACAAGCTGTTGCCGAAACGCCCGGATGCCATCATACAGATCAGCGCCTACGCCTCTTGTGCGGCGTATATCAAGGAAATGCGCAAGGCCGGCTACAACGGCCAATTTTACAATGTGTCTTTCGTCGGCAGTCAGGCGTTGGCGGATACGCTGGGCAAAGATGGTCCGGGTATCGTCATTTCACAAGTAGTGCCGTTTCCATGGCATGGCGCTGTCCCGGTTGTCAGTGAATACACCAAGGTCATGCAAAAAGCGGGCATTCAGGACCTGAATTTTTCCAGCCTGGAAGGCTTTATCGCAGCAAAAATATTTACGGAAGGCCTGAAACGCTCTGGCCGCAACCTGACACGCGAGCGGCTGATTTCTTCATTGGAATCGATCAACCCATCCAATTACGATGTGGGCGGTTTTGATGTCAGTTTTTCGCCCACCAATCACAATGGGTCGAAATACGTGGACATGACGATGATCTCGAAGGATGCGAAGTTCCGCAACTGAGCCCGTAAAAATGAGGGGGCGAGTCAGGCCAGGCTGCTTTTCAGCAGGACGATCAGCGCACCTGAACCGCCGTCTGCAGCGGTAGCCTGGCTGAAGGCCAGCACTTCGTCTTTTTGTATCAGCCAGTTTTTGACTTTTTGCTTCAGCACCGGTTCCTTGTTGACCGAGCCCAGGCCTTTGCCGTGAATGATACGTACGCAGCGCACGCCGTTACGATTGCATTTGCGCAGGAACTCTCCCAGGCTTTCCCTGGCTTCATCGCGGCGCAAGCCGTGTAAATCCAGCTGGGCCTGGATGACCCAGCTTCCCTTGCGCAATTTGCGCACGACATCTGCGCCCACGCCGGGGCGCGTGTAGCTCAGATTGCCGTCGGTATCCAGCAGGGAATCCGCATCGAATTCATCCGACAGGGATTCCTTCAAGGCAGCGCGCTCGTCGGCCAGATGCTGATAGGCGATAGGCTGGGGACGAGGGATATCCGCAACATGCTTGTGCGCCGTTTTCAGCGGTTCGACCTGGCCTATGCTTTGCCTGAAAATGTCGGCTTCCAGCTTTGCCTGCTTGTCGCGCCTGGCTTGCTCAGCCTGCTCCAACAGCCGCGCCTCTTCCTGCTGCTTGAGCTGCTGGCCCAACTGCTTCAGGTCAGCGAGGCTCTTCAATGAAGACATGATGGATCAGGAATGCGTCAGATCACTCTTCCAGGAAACGCTGTGCATCCAATGCCGCCATACACCCGGTACCCGCACTGGTAATCGCCTGGCGGTAGATATGGTCCTGCACGTCGCCGGCGGCAAACACGCCGGGGATGCTGGTGGCGGTGGCCATGCCTTCGAGGCCGGTTTTGGTCTTGATGTAGCCGTTGTGCATGTCGAGCTGGCCGTCAAAGATGCTGGTGTTGGGCTTGTGGCCTATGGCAATGAACAGGCCGTGCAGCGTGACGTCGGTGACGGCATTGTCGGCGGACTTGATCCTGATGCCGGTGACGCCGGTTTCGTCGCCGATGACTTCATCCAGGGTGTGGTTCCATTTGACCTCGATCTTGCCTTCGGCGACCTTTGCCATCAGGCGGTCGATGAGGATGGCTTCGGCGCGAAATTTGTCGCGGCGGTGGATGACTGTGACCTTGCTGGCAATATTGGACAGGTACAGCGCTTCTTCGACGGCGGTGTTGCCGCCGCCGACTACGGCGACTTCCTTGCCGCGGTAGAAGAAGCCGTCGC